>PLYI01000022.1 GCA_003151735.1 Candidatus Bathyarchaeota archaeon
CTTTGGGTTGCTGAGTTTACTTTCATTAGGATTCGGAGGACCATCATTCTTCTATTGGAGTGTCTACTCGTTTGCGTACAGTGGAATTGTAATGTTAATCTGCGGCGTCATAGCGATCGTTGGTGCAAGAAGCGTTACTACTCTTGTCTGGGCTATAGTGCTGATAATTGTGGGGCTCATCGGCGGTGGACTCGGCGGTTTGCTGATTTTACTCGGCGCAATAATTGGGCTGATTGTAGCTTTAACCCATCAAACATAATGATCTGCGGAAAACTTCAGGTCTCCACTTTTTTTCCAGCGTAAAATTTTTTTGCAGGGCGGCGCAAAAAGGCGTGCAGATACGGGAAAGGTGGTTACTACAAACTTGTAAAAGACAGATGCGAAAACCAAAACTGTCCTCTAACTCATGAAACCTAATAAAGTCCATCAAAATCTGAATTTGGCAACTAACTGGCGCGTTCTTCACTCATATTTATCACTTTAACATTTTAATCCAATCCCAATGATAGACTGTTCCAGGACGTTTTTCCTTTACATATGCATAAGCATCCGTGCTTTTTTTATTATACTTTCTAGCTACATATACCATAGCTATGAAAGGTGTTCTATCGATCCCCACAGACAATGAATTAGGACTTTGACTTTCATATTTGAGATACATGTTAAAACTTCTCCTACCTTTAGAACCTTTTCAATTATCGGAGTATATCCGAGTCCGTGACGGTCAAATAATACCCTAGCATCTATTATGATGTCAATATTGTCTTCTTTAAGTTCATCAACATTCTCTGAATCTAGTAAACTGCCAACAGCTATCCATTCATCTATCCAATCCATCATAAATCACATCTTTAATGACTCTTCCAATATAATCTCATAGAGATTAAACGAGTTAAGAAGATTAATAATATCTAAATGATTTTCGTGTGGTAATCGAAGTACCTGAATCCTATAGAATGGCTTTGGAATCGGAAATTAACCGGTGGAACGGCTTCGCTAGAGCTTTGCGCAAGGAGGATTGGGAAGATTTTGACGAAAAACTTGATTACCTTATTGAGTTGAGTCTGTTTCGCTGTTAGAAAATAATTAATTGATCAAAATACTAGCGCGCCTGCAGAGCTTTCGCTACCTTTAACTAACTGAACGTTGCCTGTTTTCTTGAAGGTATATTCTATGGTTGAAATAAAAGGTCCCATTAGCGGCTATTTCTACCCCCACAAAGCAATATTAGTAGAACTGGAAAACTTGGAAAAACTAAGCGCCGCCCTGCTCACCAAAAGCGACGTGATCCAGGAATTTAATGAAAGAATCAACTTCATGAAACTTTTTTTCACTGCCCATGAAGACGGTGAAGAAGTATCCCTCTACCCTGCAGCTGAAGGCCTAAGAAAAGGCTTAGGCAAATCTTTCGAATGGGACCGCCACATAAACGAACAGAACTTCCAAGCCGTCTATGCGGCGATTGCTGAATATAAAACAAGCAAAAACCTGCAAACAGCAGCGGTGAAGATAGCTCAAGCCACAGCGGCTTTAAGGGCTTATCTCGCAGCGCATGAAGTTAAAGAAGATGAAATTCTGCTTCCCCTACTGGATGCTGAACTGACTCCGCCAGAGCAAGGCAAGGTGATAGGTGCAGCCATGAGCAAGTTTCCGCCATCATCCGTTGAAGAGGTCGAAAAATTCCTTATCAAACGACTAAGTCAGCCAGAGCGTATAGGCTTTCTCAAAGTGATTAAACAGGGTGCGCCTCCGGAAACGTTCAAAGCCATCATAGGTTGGGTCAAACAAGTCGTATCCCCTGCAGAGTGGAATGAACTCACTGCCAAAATGCCTGAACTAAAATAAAATTTTACTCTCTATGGCAAAAGCCAATTTTTATAGTGAACTGGGTAGCAATAACTTTGAAAACGTCTGAATATCCGTTCTCCATGTGAGAGTGGACATGCCGATTGCGTCAGTTGTTGATTGCTATGCCAAAAAGTTTTAATCTCCAAATTGATAATAAGCAATCGTTGTCTTGTTTTGTGTTGTCTTGGAGCTAACTCTCTCTTTGTGTTGTCTTTTTCTCCGAATTGTTGGAGAAGTGGCAAATAGGCGCTTTGAGTTGAGTGAACCAGAAGAGGAAACCGGGCAGAAACCAACATCAAACTCTAATCCAGCGGAGCGCAGAAACAGCCTCTTTGCATATTTGGGGCATGCTATTCGGCTTAGTCACGAAAAAATGAGTTCAAAAGGAAACAGCGACAGCGCTAAGCAAGGGTGGGGTCGGTTGATGGTTGCGGCAATAGGAACCTATGGCAATCTAATCAAGGATGCAGAGCTTGAGGGAATTGAAGAGCGCCTCTCGTTTCTTGAGGAAGAAAAAGAAAAGGAGCAGCTGAAAAAGAGACGTGGGCTTTGAGAAAATCAATCTTTAAGAGAGTAACAAAGCTGGAACAGCACACGTTCCAGCCAAGATGGCGAGTGGTGGTTAAAGATTTTGATGGGTCGTACCGGGGCGAATGCGGTGATGGCTTGTCGCAAATGCAGTTTGATGTTTGGGTTAAGCAGCAAGACAATGATACGCAGGTAATAATTGTTGAGTTCAACGAGAACATGCCGGCCGCTCCTTTCGAAAAAGAATTTGTAACTCTTAAAGTTGAAAATCACTGTGATAAAAATACAAGTGACCTCCTCAAGGATTATGAGGAATCCCTTAACAGAGCCAACGAAGCTAACTTGCTGACCGCCGGTATTGATGGGTATTCTGAGCAAGAGAAATCATCGATCCTTGATGCTTACAAAATCATTCGAGAACATAATCCTGTTGTCCAAGAGAGGGTATGCACTGATGAATGAAAATAAAACATCAATTAAAGTTCCAGAGGCATATTTGCTGCTGCTGGAGGATATTCGCCTTCTACTGTCAGACGAAAATAACCCAAATGTAACTACGATTAGACAAAAGGAACAAATCTGGGATAGTTTGCAAAAGTACGGTTGGACCTACCCAATACTGACCAACAAAGACGGAACCCTGCTCGATGGTGAGCAGAGGACAGATGTTTGTAAGCAACATGGCGAATATTTTGCTCCTGTGCTCCGTTTACCTCTTACCGACGTGGATCGACGTATGCTACGACAGATTCTAAACAAACTCAGAGGCAAACACAACAAGGAACTTGACAGCGCTGAATACTTACGCATAATAGAGCAGGGCGAAAAGGAGCCACTAAAAGCACTTCTCGCATCAGTCGGAGAAAGATTGCCAGACGATTTAGATGAACATGAGTTTTCAGTCACCATTCCCGCAACTTATGAAATAATCGTGGAATGTAAAGACGAATCGCATCAGAAGAGTATCTTTGAGAAGCTGAAATCGGAGGGGTACAAGCTACGGATTTTGACATTGTAAAACGCTGGGACGAAGCAGACAGCTTTAGATCACAAAGCGTAGTCGGAAGCTACACCCTTTCTGATGTCAAGTTGGAGAAGCATTTCAAGGGCTCAATTCCTATAGAAGATGATGATTGGCAAGTTGGCATTTTCGTTGGTCGCAGTGGGTCGGGCAAAACAAGCATAGCCAAGCACCTTTTCCCAGATTCTTACATTCGAGGTTTTGAATACACAAACAAATGCGTCTTAGACGACTTTCCCCAAGAACTAGAAACAAGCGAAATCACAAAGATGCTTTGCAGCGTTGGCTTCGCTTCACCACCCGACTGGTTAAAAGCTTATGATTGCCTCAGTCAAAGGGAAAAGATGCGGGTGGACATCGCCCGCGCACTATGCTTAGATAAACCATTGGTGGTTTTCCATGAGTTTACCTCAGTTGTAGATAGAGAGATTGCCAAAGTTAGCGCCTTCGCAATAAGCAAAGCAGTTCGAAGAAGTTCCAAGAAATTCATCGCTGTTACCTGCCACTATGATGTGGTCGATTGGTTGGATCCCGATTGGGTCTTTTGCACAGACACAATGGAATTTAGTCGAAAAAAAGAAGTCGGCCGCCCGTTGAACTCCAAATCCATCGGTGCGGCAATAACCTATGGAAGATGTTTCGGAACTATCACTATCTAAACGGACAACTCGGCGCAGGAGTTCGATGTTACACAGCTATCTACAATGAAAAACCTGTCGCGTTCATGGCCGTTGCCTGCATTAGAATGAAAGCAAAATATTATCGAGTCAGCCGGTTAGTCGTGCTACCAGACTACCAAGGAATCGGTGTAGGAAAACGACTCCTAAATTTCATGGCCGAACTCTACACGTCACAAACCAAAGTTCCCTTTTACATCCTGACCAGTAACCCTCAGATTATACGGGGAAACATGAATAACTGGAAAATAACCAGATTTGGACACGCCAGCAAGACAAAAGAGAACACAAGAATAAACTCTGAAATCAAAAGCAGCCTTAGCAGAAAACGCATAACCGTCTCATTACAGTATATTCAAGCTACGCATTAAAATTTAATCCAACCAACCACGACGACGACCACGACTGACCTTAATCCATTTTAAAAAAAGATAAAAAGAGTCTTGGATGGTTGCAGTTGGTTAGGATAGTTGACTTACGGTTGAGGGGTAAAAAACAATAGAAATATTACCCCTCGCAAAAAATTATAGTCTGAAACGATTATAAGGGTGTTTTTAGGTTAGCTATGTTTAGGAAACCACTACTACTTTTTCGTAAAATAACCTTTCAAAAAGAGCCCATGCTTGATGGTTAGTTGTTGGTGCCTGAGCAACTATACCATCTGTAGATTTCTTCGATTACATTTTCAGAATATCCGTTTTTACTCAGAAGATTCTTGATAGACGAAGAAGCCTTCTTCATTGTTTCCTTCTACTCTCAATATATTAATACTTGCGACTCACTATTAAAAGTGCGTTGTAGGCACCACACAATCACAGAACAATTAAGCATTAAACTTTAATTTTTAAACCACTCGTAAAAACTTCAAAGCTACTGGGTTTCATAGTCTTACTCCCACAAAAACTGGAACTAAAGTAACAATCTTTGCAGACTATGAATTGCCCTATTCGGTTCTCGGCAAGCTAATCTACAAATTGAGTTTTCACAGAACAATGGAGAAGAGCTTTGAAGTAGGCTTGAAAAAACTGAAAGATATGATGGAGAAATAGGAAAATTCTATAACGCGTTTGCTTTGAGCGCCACTTTTCCCTTTATTTATGTAATGAAGAATTTGGTGAGCGGGAAGTTAGAAATAGGAAAATAGCTTGTTTTCCGTTTTTCTTGTTCTTCCTTCTTATGATGCGAATTAGCGAAACTTGTAGAGGCTACAGGTGTAGGCTATAAAAAATAATTTTACTTTTTTCTATGGTATGGTAGGTAGGTAAGATAATGTATGCGCTAAATAGAAATAACCGACGTACATTTCATTAAGACATACATTATTTTTTGAAAAAGAGAATATTTCAACAATTGCTTTTTGTTTGGCAAACAAAAAGGTCGAGAAACGAATATGCGGAGCTACATTTTGAAGCTTTATTCTTCAAGATTAGCACACAGGAGAACGAATTGCCGGCAGTATAACAAGTCATTCCTACAAATTCTTTCTTACTTAAACATCCATTTACTGTCTATTTTTTTGGGGGAGGGGGGCAAACGCACTATGAAAGTTGTTCCTTTGCCCTCTTGACTCTCAAAACTGATTTTGCCGTTTAACGCTTCAACGAGACGCTTGACAACAGCTAAGCCTAAGCCTTGCCCTCTAGATTTAGTTGTAACCATAGGCTGGAACAGTTTAGGCTTAATTTCTTCAGGAATGCCAACACCAGTGTCCTCGACAGAAAAAAACACATTCCCATTTTTCTTATAAGCACTAATAGTTAATTTTCCGCCTTTAGGCATAGCTTGCACCGCGTTATGCACTAAATTTGACAATGCACGTTTCAACATTGAGTAATCAGAAGTAAATTCTGGAAAGCCCTTCGCTACATCAATAACAACTTGAAGGTTATCCGCAATCGGCACAATAAGCATAACCTCTGCAATTACCTTCTCAAAACTAATTTTCTCAATGCATGGCTGTATAACCCTAGAGTAATCTTGCAAATCCTCAATAATTTTCGCAATATACATTAAATTATCTTGAATGTTCTTCACACTTTCCAGCAAGCTTTTCTTTGGGCGGTCTTTAGGCAAAGAAGCGATATCACAGTCTAGCAAATACAAATCTCCTGCAATAGCTTGCAGTGGATTACGAATATCATGTCCAACCATGGCCGCAGTTTGACCGATAGCAGCTAACCGTTCAGCATCCCTAAGTTGCTTAGTTCGGTCCTCAACCAAATCCTCCAAGTGCTTGCTATATCCTTCAAGTTTAGCTTCCATGTGCTTACGTTCAGTAATGTCTCGAGCAACAGTCATAATGCCCTGCAGTTTCCCATTAGCGTCTTTTATGGTGACGGCATTAACATCAGCAAAAAAGTATTCACCATCCTTGCGTAAATATTGCACTTCGCCTTCATAATGACCCTCCGCCAGCAACTTAGCTATTCCTTCAACGCTTGAGGAGCCTTCAATTTTTGTTTGCAGTAATTCTTCAGAGTTTTTTCCAAGTGCTTCTTCTTTTGTCCAGCCAAATATTTCTTCAGCAGCTTTATTCCAATACGTAATTATGTAGTTTGAATCAATACCAACAAGCGCTTCATGAACCTTTGACAATAAATCAGCATGATAAGCTAATGTTTCTTCAGCTTGCTTGCGCTTTGTTATATCTGTAAACAGCGAGAGGAAAAAGGTCTTTTTTGGGCTGACAACATAGACAGCGTGCCAACGTTTTAGGTCTTCTTGGTAGGTTTCAACTGGTTCTCCAGTAAGTGCAACTTTACTGTAGATGTTTATAAAATCGAAAGCTGAATTTTTAATGTTTGGAATTATTTGGGTTGCGTGTTTACCCACAACGTTTTCTTTTTTTAGACCCGTTTGCTTCTCAAATGCAGCGTTAACTTCAAGAAAAACATAATCAATGGGCTGATTGTTGTCATCGAATACTATTTTGCAGTACGCCAATCCGTTAATGCTTTGATTAAAAAGAGCATCATACTTTTTTCTAATTCCTATCAAGCTTTTATGCACAATGGCTGTTTTGATGAGCTTTTCTGTAACTTTAGAATTATCTGGGTTAACGGGCATAACTTTAACCTTAAAAAAATAAACTTTATATAATAAATAATACCCTTATCCAATATATATATACATAATTACCTGAAAAATTTTGGTTTGGTTGGATTAAAATTTAATTTAGAAGTATAAAATACTGTTTTACTTCTTTGAATTGTCGGCTTGGGTCTGTCTCGAACTATTGGCAGCATTTGCTTTTCTTGCTATACTGCTCTTGTTTGGGGAGGGTGTCATTCCTTCTGGTCTGTGTTGTTTACGCAAAAAAACATTCACCTAAATTATATAGCACTTTGTTCTTATTTTGTCTTACATTGAGTGCCCGAAACGTGTAATTTTGAGTTTTGCTTTATTTAATAACTGCCAATATTTAACTAAAAATAGCTGATCCTACTGCAAGAATATTGACAATGAGAAGGCAGATAAGTGTCCCCATTGTGGAACAAAGAGTCTAATTCTACTCTGCCCATTCTGAATAACTAAGAATGCCGTTGTTGAGTTCTTGTTTGCTTTGTTCCCATTGAGGCATGTAGGATTTGAGCAATAACTCAAATTGTTCGTTATGGTGCTTCTCTTTTAGATGATCTCGCTAACTAACACATATCCTAAAGAAACCCCAGCCCCTCAGCCCTCCACTTTTAACTATCTCTACATTACGGGTGTTAGTCGTTTCAACACCTTGTTTTTTAAAGTTAATAGAGAAATAGCCATGTGAGTTTATGGTTGATTTATCTATGCCTTGCAACGCTTGCGGCAAATCATAGGCGGCGGGTTCTATTGCTGCCCAAAATGTCAGATATACTTCTGTTTTTATTGTGTACGAGCAAAAAAAGAGAAAACTGAGTTGGAATGTCCTATGTGCGGTGGAAAATTCTGGTAGCTGCTATACATTCGTAGCCAATCTAAATACTTCACAAACAAAAATGCCCTTCTACATTTTAACTAGTAATCCTCAAATTATTAGAGGTAATATGAAAAGTTGGAAAATAGCCGTTTTGGGCACGCAAACAAAGGAAAAGGAAACACAAGGATAAACGCGAAATTAGAAGTAGCCTTAGCCGAAAACGTATAACTGTTTCGATGCATATGAAAATCCAGCATACCAGAGCAATAATTATCAAAAGTAGAAAGAGGTTTTCAACCAGTTTTAGATTCAGCCAAATAGGTATATACAAAGGCCGCAATGATTGTTCCAATCAATGGACCAATCACATAGATTGGGAACTGACTCCAAAGATCGGGTCCTCCAAACAAGGAATTAGCAACATAAGGACCCAAAGTTCTTGCAGGATTAAACGACGCACCTGAAATATTGCCCGTGGTCGTAATTCCCCCAGCAACAACTAACCCAATTATTAACCCAGAAAAAGGTTTAGAGCCCCGCCCATAAATTGCCAACGCCATGATAACAAGCATCAGAATAAACGAAATTACAATTTCATTTAAAATTCCCTGCAAATAACTTATACCTGGGAACAAAGCGGTTGCTCCACTACCTCCAATAGTTGCTGCCCGTGTACCAACTATGCCAACAAAGGATATACTTGCTACAATAGCGCCTGATAACTGTGAAATAATGTAGGGAGCGACATCCCTTCCTGGAAATCTCTTCACTGTCCACAAGGCAATGGTTACAGCTGGATTAATGTGGCACCCTGAAATATGTCCAAAAATGTAAAATGCTCCTGTGATTGCAAAGGCAAAAGCAAGTCCAATAGAGAGCCAATCTGCTAAACCACCAAGAGCGCCTATGCCGCTGGACAAAAAACTGGATTTTGAAGATTCCCCGTTTGCCAATAGAATAGTTATTGCAGCTGCTCCTGCTCCAACATAAACCAGAATGAATGTCCCAATGAGCTCTGCTACGCACTTTCTGGGCAAACTGGGTTCTGACAAAACTGAAATCATCCTTAAATAAAAAAAAATTTTTTAGGTTTTTCCTCTTACTTGAAGTTTTTTGCGCCTGCCTTTGCAACTTCCATATCTTGAGTTACAGCTCCTCCGCTAACGCCAATGGCACCAACCAACACGCCTTTTCTTGTTAGAGGAATGCCGCCGCCAAAAATCACTATTTTTCCGTGGTTTGTTGTGTGTATGCCGAATAATGATTTACCAGCTTGAGATTCTTTGCCTAAGTCTTCAGTTGTCATGTTGAAGGCGACTGCTGTGTAAGCTTTGCTTATGGCGATGTTTATGCTACCGAGCCATGCGTTATCCATTCTTTCAAAAGCTACTAGGTTTCCGCCTACATCTGCTACTGCGATGTTCATCTTAACTCCGATTTCTTTTGCTTTTGCTTCAGCATCCTGCACAATTTTCTTTGCTTCTTCTAAGGATAATTCCCTTTCAAAATACACTCCGAGGTACCCCTTATCATTCTAACCCCATATATGCTTATCTAAGCGTGCCTTGACCAATAAATTAGATCATTTATTTTGAGCACTCAAGCAAAGGGAATTGAAGTTAAGTATGCAAATGAATAAATGATTTTCAAATATATTGCGTCTGTATGGGCAAAGTATCGAAGGCATTTATTGTTATTGGATTAATTCCTTTAGTGCCCGTTATTATTCTAACCATAATTTCAATAGTTTTCCCAACATTCTTTCCAGATACACCTTGGTTCAGCACCATTCTAAGATTTTTCGTCATTGGGCTTCTTTACACAGTTGCTTTTACACTCATAACTTTAGGCCTTATTATTGCAAAACGTGATTCAGAATAATTTTCAAAAAACCAGAAGAATACATCCTGAAAGCATGTTTGGCTTCATACTACAGACATGTTGGATTGCCAATGTAAAAGAACTCTGCAACATTCCACACCAAAGAGAAGCAGTTAATCGATTAGGCAAAAAGGGGTTCGGAAAAGAAATTAACTTAAAACTTAGTCAGGTGAGTCTAGATCAATCTTACTATTATTAATAAACCTCTTAGTAGATTTAATATGCATTAAGGAAAAAAGGTAGAAATAGCTTTACCAGAATCTTCAGGAATTGATGGGACTTAGACTAGAGGACAAAGAAAATTCTTTGAATGTGTTCCTTAAGTAACGAAACGCTACATGTTGGAGTGCGATTCAATAAAATGCATATCTGTGCTACGAAACAGTGCAGATTCAGAGGAAGAAATAAACAATTGAAATAATGAGTTTGCGCTGAAATTAATCTATCTAAGCTTGTCTTGATTGTTGTCTTTCAGACCTATCAAGTTTTTTCTTCTTGCGGACGTCTTCCCTTTCCTTCTTTTTCTGAGGCTGAGGTTTTCCCCTATCTTGTTCGCGTGTTTCTCATTTCTTACTCATTTCAATATCGCCTCATAACAAAAGAAACGGCTCATTCTCTCTTTAGAGTTGGTTCCTTACATTCACCCATAGGTCAAGAGAGTTCTTATAAATTTGCGGAGAGAAACAGGGAATCAAGAAATTAGACGAATTTTTTGATCTGGTAATTCTATTTTTAGTTGTTTCTTTAGTGCCTTGTATCTATTTCTAACCGTAACCTCGGTGACTCCAGCGGCTTCGGCAATGTCTTTTTGCGTTATCTTCTCATTGTGCTGGATACAAGCAATATATAGCGCAGCTGCAGCCATGCCCATAGGGTCTTTCCCTGATGAAAACCTTTTTTGTCTAGCATCCCTAAGTATCTCTATTGCAGCTCCTTGCGTTTTCCCTGATATGCCATTTTTTTCTGCAATTTTTGAGATAAATGTTAATGGGTCTGAAACTGGCATGTGAAAATCAAGCTCTTGTAGCATCAGTCTATAACAGCGTGCAACATCTTTTTTGTTCACTAAACTTGCTTCAGAGATTTCGCGAAGGGTTTTCGGTGATCCGCTTTTGCGGCAAGCAGCATAGATTGCTGCTGCGACGATGGAGTTGATTGATCTTCCCCGGACTAGCCCTTTGTCGAGTGCTTTTCTGTAAGCGACGGCTGCTTTTTCTTTTATCGGCAGTGAAATGTTTACTTTGCTTGATAAACGCTCAAGTTCAGCCATAGCTTGGGCAAGGTTACGATCTACGGATGAGTGGACGCGGCTTCTGATTTGCCATTTTCTAAGACGCCACATCTGCAAGCGGGTGGATAACGGAAGCTTTCGTCCATATGCATCTCTGTCAATCTGGCTGATGGTTGTGGATAATCCTTTATCATGAATTGAATATGATGTTGGCATTCCAACGCGGCTTCTTGAGGCTTTTTCTTGGAGGGTAAAAGCTCGCCACTCGGGACCTTTATCTAACATTTGCTCATATAAAACAAGACCACAGTCGCCACATATAGTTTCCCCTGAGTCATAATCGTGAACTAGATTTTTGCTTGCACATTCGGGGCACTTATCTGCTAAACGCTGATGCGGTTTAGAGACTTCTTTGGTTATATTAACTTGTGTTATACGCATTTTCCCTCAATTTATTAGCCGATTCATCAAGTAATCTTAAAACCCCTTTTTAGGGCATAAAAAAATGATAATGCTATCTACGCAATCTAATTAAGAAGAAGAATGTAGTTATTATATATGATTTACCTTTTGAGACGAATTGATGGAAAACATAAAGAATTATCAAAAATAGAAGTGAGGTTTGGATTTTAACGTTATATAAACGGTCAGACGCTTGCAAGAATGATACATCGTTAACGGAGTTAATGTTTCACCTATAAGGACATTATTCTTGATCAAAACCGTTTCGTTAACTGTTTCATTTTTGTTTCAGCCAACTACCATAAGCCTCCATGACCATATGGTAATATGGTGATAAACACATGCAAAAAACTAAAATCATAATTGCCTTGGTCGCTGTTGCGACGCTGGCCTTGGTCGCGTTTGGGTTAGCTTCAGCCCAATTAGCCGCTAACCAACCATACACAACCACAAGCCCCAACTCAGCTCCTAACAACGGGTTCTTTGGTTGGATTGGCAACTGCTTTGGCTATGGAGCAAACCAAGGTTACGGTAGCCAGCATGTAGCGCCTCAAGCGCCAACAGACGGCTCAACTTCTGCCCCTGCTCCTTATCAAGGCGGCTATGGATACGGATATGGCTATGGACCATGCATGGGTGGATGGTAAAGAGCCCCACCAGCTTTTTTTCCCTTATGAATTTTCTAAAAGAAGATGAATAAAGAGCGAATAATTGTCACGGAATTTCCGTTTTATTGTCACGTAAAGCTAACCAACGCTTAAACTCTAATCCAGTACACTTTCCTTTCCCTATGCAGTTGTCACCGTATTTCTCTCTTAGCTTTTTATTGTAAGACTCAAAAGTTTCGGATTCACTTACTTCTACGCTGAGTTTCTTCTTCACTCATTTGTAACTCCTGTAACGAAGAGCACCTTTGGCATTTGGCATCAAATCGCCAACCGTAATTAAACAAGAACGAATTTAATGTTTGCTAGAAAAAGACTAATTAGGACAAGTTTCTGCCCGGTCTTTGCACAACAACTTAGCCTGTTCCTACATGGGCAACGTAGACTGGTTTTCCTTCTGTGTCATATAAGCCTACGACTAAAGCTCCGAAGGTTGATTCTCTAGCACCTGTGCCTTTTGAGTAGCCAAAGATGACGCAGTCACAGCTCTTGAGATTCTTAACTTTCAGCCAACTGCCCGTTCTAAGCCCTTGCTCATAGCTGCTGTCCTTGCGTTTGGCAACCATGCCTTCCAGGTCTTGCTGCAAAACTGCCTTGTAGAATTGTTCGCCCTTCTCCTCAACATAATCGTTGACGATTATATGGGAGCCTTCCTTAACCGATTCTTTCAGAATTGCCTTTCTTTCAATCAAAGGCAAATCAACAAGGGACTGTCCATCCTTTTCTAAAATGTCAAAAACCACAAAAGTGGCTGGTGACTTGGTTCGCAAACGCTCGATGTCTCTGGCTGAAGTGAGGTGGCCTCTCTCCTGCAGAGAGTGAAAATCAACTTTTCCTTCTTTCATGGTAACGATTTCGCTATCAACAACCACATTCTTTGCCAGCTGCCTAAGTTCCTCCAATTCGGGAAAGAAGTTTTTCAATTCCTTTGCGTTGCGGCTCTGGATCGTGAAGAAGTCGTCCACGTAAGCTATCGCACGAAAACCACCCCACTTTATCTCAAAAATCCAATCCTTGAACATACATCGCAACCTTAAATGGCGGTCATCCAGTAATCAGCGCAACTGGAGTTGCAGCTTTGTACTCGTTAGAGTTTACAGTAAGAGGAAATGTAACCAGCTTCCAACTAGCATACAACGGTACAGCTAACGTTAAAATTATAAACAGCTCATAATTCTTTTTCTTTTAATGTTTTTTAGGTTAAGGGCAAAAAAGCGCAAGTTTTGTTGAATAGGATATGTTTTTGCGGTCTCAAAAAATTGGGAAGCGTGAGTTTTAACTTTCAATTGCTTTTAGCACTAAGGTTTAGCTGGTTTTGAATTCTGAGCTTGGCAGGGGAGGATTCACATGGATGTTGAATATGACAACGGAATCTCCGCTTGAGCCAGTGTAAGAGTACGTTGCTGTGCTGTTCCAAGTATCAAGCTTCTGTACATAGCCTGTCCACATGTTACCCCATAGAGGCCATGCAGTAGTGAAATTGTCGGTTACCCATGCGCCGTTGTTGATGGTATACCAAGCGCTTCCGGTATTCTCCGTCAAAACATAGGTGTAGTTACTGCCACCCGTGCATGAAGGGATGTCAACTCTTATAGTCAGGTTGGCTGTTCCGATATTTTGTCCCGCAAACTGGTAGGTTGTTGTTGTACCTTGTGTTGTGTCGTTAACGTTGAACTGTAAACTAGATGCATTTGCAATATTGATTGGTGCAGTATTGTTGCTTGGGCTTTTTGTGTTATTGTTAAGTAAGAGTATTCCTGCGCCTGTAGCTACGATGACAACTACTAAAACCGCAGCAATGATGTATATTGTCTTCTTATTCATTGTGACCACTGAATTAGTTTAACATCTCAACCGAAAGACTTATAGATTTTCCCTTATATGCAAGGGTGTGAGGTCATATCTACCCCATTTCCGTTTATAGTTTATTTCTGCAACTTTTTTTAACGGTGTCGTCTCCTATCTGACAAAAAACGAAACAAAAAGATATGAAAACCATGATAGAACTTATTGGAAAAAGATTGGGTGTATTCTATCTTTTTGCTTTTATGAAAACACTTGAAGAAAATAACTCGGATTGGATAAAAGAAGCAGGCAGTCTACTAAATAACGTTGATTATAACGCGTTTGTTTGGATTGCATTAAGCCTATCGGAGAACAAAGCCAGCCCTTTTCCACCCCAAAAAGCAGTTAAAGAACAAAATTCAGGGAAAATTGACTGGAACTTGACAAGAGTGGATAACAACGATGTTGCAGAGTTCAAGAACCTGCTTAAACAAATTTACCCGCAAGAGTTCAAAGAACTTGAAAACGTTCTGAAAGGTCAAAAAAACTATGAACACATTATACCCAACAATAATCCATCGACAGCGCGCAGTTAAAGTAGCGCTGGTGTGAAGTCTGGCTATTAGTCCTTCCTTTTTCATTCTCATCCATCTTTACTTTTTTCATTTTTTTCATATATTATTAAATTAAGTGCACCTGCTCGACGATCAAAGCCGAGCTCGACTACCAACAGCCTTATCCAAACGAACCAACGCACTAAACTCGAAACCAAAAGGTGGCTCTCACGAGAGGAGAAATCGATCCTATTTTAACTAAATAACCCCTCCCAAGCTTAGACATAGGTAAGGGAATCTAATCTTTGAACCAACCACTAAGAACTATTGCTATCCTGATTAAGTAAATTTTCTTAACGATTAGTTTCACTTTAAAGGAAACTGATTGATGTGTTGTTCTGTTCACTGAACATTAGTAAACAAATATACCAATCATATAATCGGACGTTAAGACACTTTGAGCCACCTTTAAGCCTTCAAACGCACGACAAGACACGTCAGGAAAGGTTAATACACACTGAGCCAAACAAACGCCAACGCCTACAAAAGTTTGGTCTAGACCAAACTTGTAGTGCGCGAGTGCGAAGAGCTTGACAACGGCTGAACAAGATTTAAGTGCCTTGCATTATGCACTTTGTTTTTTGAATATTATTAATTCAGCAAACTCGTTTTTCTCAGGTTCAGAACTGTGCTCTGGTGCAGATTCTTGTTTTTCTTTTGGTTCTGTTTCTATTTTTAAAGATTCGCGTTGAATCTTTTCTCGAATAGCTTCTTCAACAAAGGCTCGGATGTTACAGTCATGCATAGCCGCAAATACCTTAACTGACCTCCAAGACTCTTGCGTCACTTTAACGTTTTTCAATTTTATTTCCATTAAATTCCTCTATTATCCTTTATGCGTGTTATCCTTTTATATTTTTATTAGGGTAAATTATGAGAATGGCCCGTCTATCTTGTGCGCGTGTATTTTTTTGAAATTCGAGCTGTGATTTGCTCTTCAGGTACACCCGCTTCCAAAAGAACGGAAACTTCTTTTTCCATGTTTTTTCGCAGTCGCTCTACGACCGGTCTTGCTATTCGGTGGGCTTCTCTCCTTTTTCAGCTTTAGCCAAAAATTCTGGAGGTACAGCTTTTCTTAGCCCTAGTTCTATTAACCGGTATAGAGTGCGGGGTCTGATCGCTTCGATTTCCCAACATCTTTCGCCGTATTTTTTAATATAGTCTTTTGCCCTAGAATCTTTCATGTTGACCGGGCGACTTGGGGGCCTGAAATATTTGATCTGCTCTATGGTCAAAGCTAGTCTCACGAACCTGATTCCTGTTTTTAGGTTCATTTCCTCTTCGGCCACTTTTTCGATTAAGAGTCCAGAGGGGTCAAAGTCACCAATGTAAATCACTAGTGTAACCCCTCTTACGCGAGCGCGGTCCAATGCTTTGCGGTACATACTGAGGCTTGCAAATCCCCGTAAGACCTGGATGCTTAGGCGATATTTTGCTGCAAGTTTCTCGATGAAGTTGCGGATGGAGTCCTTTTCAACCCAGATCTCAATACGTGAGTAAGGCAGAGATGGAGCAGTGAATTGCCTAGTTGGGTCGATGAATTTTTTGTGGGCCCCAAAGTTTTTTCGTCTAATCTTTGAGAGATATCGGTTCATGCGTTTATAGAAGGTGCGTGTTGCAGGATAATCTTGTGGAAATCGTGAAACCAAAACGTAAAACAGTTGCCTAACTGTTAAACGAGAATAGCCCTTCACAGTTTGAAGTATCCTCCAAACTAAAAGGATGTTGTCTTTTCCTTTGACTTTGTATTGTTCTCGAATAAACTTTTCAACGTTTTCTGCTGTCAATGTAGAGTCCACAATGCGTTTTTTTGTTAGCACGAGTTGCCGTTTCTTTTTGCTATGGTGCTTGGGCTCATTTGCTTCTCGCATCCGCTTCCCGTGCGCTTAGCGTTGTCCATGATTGAATAGTTTTAGAAATTAGCTTAAAAATACCATATAATTATAATAAGGTAAAATTAAGGATCTTAGACTAAATATTGTTTAAAATTGCTCTTTCTAACTCACAAGATCCGAAATAACCTTATTCGTTAATGTATTAAATTGCGCAGGGTTCCTTTTCTTAAACTGTTCCAGTCGATAACGAGACCGCATAAAAGCGTTCCAGCCTTTCTTATTCTTGTTCCGATTGCTGCAGTTACCAACAAGCAAGGACGCAATTTTACGCTTAACCCTATCAGCGTCAACCAGGGTAAGGGCCTCCAAAAAAAGAAAAAGGGAAAGTATTTTTTTCAGTATAAAAGTGGATGGAGGTTGGCGCCGCCGAAAGGACTCGAACCTTTGACCTACTGATTAACAGTCAGTCGCACTACCGGGCTATGCAACGGCGGCAAACCGTTTGTTCTTCTGCCTCTTTCAGTTTCATTAAACTATTTAAGTTTAGTCGTTTCAAAACGGGTTTATTCTATTTGCCGCACTTTATACTTTGCCAACGCGGAGAAGCCTTTGTAGAATTCCTTCATGATGAGGCTGTACCATTTGCCCGAGAAAGACCAGTCGAGCAGGTTGTCAACCCAGTAAAAGTCGTGTTCAGCACACCGGACAAGCAGCTGCTTATGCAGCGCACTAAGTGTGGTTTCTTCAAACCAGCCTTCGTTTTGAAGCTTTCCCAAAGGAACAAAAAACAACGGTACAATCAAGCTCCGCATGTCTTTGAGGTCATCGACCAAATCCATTGTTTTAATGACGTCTTCCTCGCGTTCATCCGGCAGCCCAACAATCAATGTGCACGCAGGAACCAGCTTGTTATCATGCATCAAACCCATTCCTTCTACAACAACGTCATGCCAATCCTCAGCCCGAAAAGGATGAGCTTTTGCTGGCATAATTTTTTTCGCTATCTCACCCGAACCTGTCTCTATGCCCACCTCGGCACCCCACCAAGTCTGCTTCTGCAAAATAAGCTCCGAAACCTTCGAGAACAACTTCGGCGACGAAGCCACCGCAGCCAAAGAACAGTGACTCCAACTTAAACCGTCAACCTTTTTCATAACCAACTCATGCAACGCTAGAAGTTTCTCGTCATTTGGTATAGTGTTCTTTGAACCATACAGCATGACGTCTTCCGAATGAAGGCAGGTACCAGGTACCTTGCCTGAAGACAAATTAACATCCAATTCGCGGTTAACCTTATCAATTGGATACCATCGAAGCGGTCTCAAAGTAACATTGCAGAATTGGCAGCCACGGCAGCAACCTCTCCCAATCTCAATTAAACCGTTAATAGAGGGTTGAACGATGTCGGGGATTTCTTCTAAACTGGGAACTTCGCCGACGCCGACTTCATAATGACGGGGAATTTCTTGACCTTCAATGGCTGCCTTGAAGAGTTTCCCAACCACGTTTTCTCCCTCACCTTCCAGAACGCAGTCAATGTCCAAGTCCTTAACTGATTTTTCACGATACTTAAACTGCCATGCTCCCGGACCGCCCACAATGACTTTTAACCCGTTCTGTTTTGCTTTCTTGATTGCTGGACTTTTCAGTAAAGCTCGAAAATGCTTTGCAAGGTATGGCTCTTTTTTGAAGATAGATGCAAGAGTTGTGGATGCTGGACCTAAACCAAACGGGTCCATAGCATGAATGCCTAAAACTTTTGCATCTTTCAGGGCATTTCCAAGATGGTTTGGGCTTACTGTCTCCACCTTGAATCCTTCTTTTAGAAGTTGAGCCTCAGTTTTTCTCAATCCATAGGGAGCGGTCCACGGTTGTCCTTTGCTTGTTTTTAGTGGCGGAAAAAAGAGATAGCTGTAGAGCCATTCTGGAATAAAGTTTGGGGGGGCACACGTGCCGAAACCTAGAAATTCGTTACGATGATAATTGCTCATTAATGTCCGGTCTGCGGTCAAAAGCACATCTGCCATTTACTTTCCTCCTTAAGCCCGCCCTTTAAAACGGCTTTTTCACTAGTAATCCAGTCAGTCAAAGCACGATATAACTTTATTGATTGCTTGTTTGCTTGATAAGCAGACCCCTGACCCAGTCGGCTTTTTGGTGAAAAAGGCGGTGTCAACTGTTTTATGTCAATGTTACCTGAGGTTGTTTTTACATCAAGTTTGAGTGTTTTTTCGTTTTACTAGAAAAATGTATATCGAGGTATAGGTCAGCGTAAGCTTACTGGAATACCAAATATTAATTAGTTCCAAACACATCTACAACATAGGCGATAATGTGACGAGACGGCAAGGGGAACGGGGCAAACAAGGCAACTTAGTAGGCTCAGAGCTCTTAGTTTATGAATCCGTCAAGAAATGGATTAGCAGCCTCGAAAAGTCAGCTGTAAGCAAAGGAAAACTATTCACTGCCAAAGCAAAAACACAAAAACTAGGACGAATGATGGAGTAGACTAAAGACGGCGAAATAAACCCTGACTTCCTACTTCAAGAAGCAAAAAACAACATCGAAGACGCAGGGACCAGACTTCAAGATTATTTTCAAGCAAAACTAAAAGGCGGCGTCGAATGGAACTCAAGCGTAACAGCCCTTTGTTTCTTAAGAGGATTCTATTCACATAACGACATTTTATTTCCGAAATGGATGAGGGTGCCAAAACGCCATATCTCAACAGTGAAAAAGACCGATGGTAAAATAGAGATTTATGGTTACAATGAAGAATCAGACGAAACCATATTTCGAAACGGCTTACTACAGCACTTCTTTGACAACCTCAACTTCCGGGACCAAACCATTGGCCTAAGCATCTTTTCATCAGGGGCAGACGCAGCCGACATTTTGAATTTAAAAATCGGGTTCGTGAAAGACGCCAGGGGCAACTTATCAACTGCAAAACGCTTCTTTCTACACGATAACCGACTGAAAGACGGTATTGCGTTTAAGACTTTTTTCAGTACCGAAGCCACAGAATATATTAGACGATACGTTCAGCAAGAACGAAGCAACGTAAAGAATGACGAATACCTATTTGTAAAAGAAGACGGCAAACAGATCCCCGTTCACGCTTTAACAATGAATTTTCGCACAGCCGCCGAGAAAATGGGCTACATTGTAAATGAGGAAACTAACCCGTTCCGCCCTAAAAGATTCCGCTCTCTATTCCGTACTGCTTGCGGAATCGTAAACGTTGACGCGGGATTCGTACAAGCTTTTATGGGCCACGCAAGCGATATGTCAGCTACTTACCTCGAAAAATCAGATGGGCTTTTTCTGAAAGAATACATCAAAGTTGAACCATACGTTACGGTTTACGGCGTAGACAAATCCCAGATTATAACGGTTAACGAAAACGTCGATGAACTAAAACAAGAACTTGAAACGCTTAAAGAAGAATTATCTGATTTAAGAACGGTTGTTACTCCATTAATAGGCATAGCTGAAAAGCAACTTAGAGTTTATACACGCGCTCGGGATCTGCACGCAGAGACGGCGCCGAAACTTGAAGCTAAAGGTTCGCCGCTTGCAAAGGAATCCAGGGAAGCCGAACAAAACATGGCAGCGGAAGCCGATAAACTCGAAAAACAACTCGCGCAAGCAAAACAAATACTCAACAAAAAACAAAAACAGGCTTAAACCATGAAGACGACGTTACCTATGCGAAACGAGTTATTAGTTTAGGTGTTCTTAGAGGTAATCCTGATATTTGGTTTAATGAGTTGAAAAAGAAAACAGGACTAAGACCCAATACGCTCACTAATGTCCTAAAACGTTTGCAAGATGATAATCGTATTTCCATGAAAAAACAAGGCATAAAAAGCCTATATTCTTCTACTGACAAAGGACTTATTTTTCTGAATAAAGCCACCAGAAAGCAAGCTACCTATTTTACTCAACAACAATTGGATCGAGGTTCGGCGATCATTGCTCAAAATTTTGTATGGAAAGGAGAAATTTTTAAGTGGCAATGTCCAAACCATCAAAAACAATGTTTGTACTATAGGCTTTCTGATTTTGGCGTTGCTGTCAGATGTGATAAAGATAATTGTAATCAAGACATTTTTTTCAGATTGCGTAGTTGGCCGTTATGGTTTAAGCCTGTTTTGAAGGATAAGAATATTACAGCATGGTTAAATGGGTAGTTCACTTTTTCCATTAAAATTCCGAATGTATTGGGCAATCTATACCTTTAGGATAGCTACTTAGCGAGAAAAAAATAAATGATTAATCAAAAAAACGGAAGTTTCAATTTCGTAGATTCTAAAAAATTAAACCTCCTTGAACCTCTCTTGTTTGAAGCACATGTATTGAAAGGATAAACCGACGAACTCGACCGCATCAAAAAATTCATTCTTGAAGAAACAAATGTCCGGTTAGTCTTTCAAACACGCAGCGAACGTTACCTAAGAATCGTTCCTGGTAATGCTGAAAACACAGGTATCTAAGGGATGCAACCATGACCGAGACAGAACAAATACAACAAGCCGTAACTAACAGCACAGCCACACCAACCATTGAAAACACTTTCAACGAAGAAGACGCACGACTGTTCTACAAGTGGTTAAGCCATGAACCCAACGAATTGACTGAGATAAGAGTTATTGAGTGGAACACTGATAAAAAAGACTCTTTATCAACAGCTTTACACGTTAACAACGAAGAGGATTTTATCAAAGTTTGCGAAGAATGGAACGGCAAACGCCAAGTTTACGCTGGAATAAACCCCAGATATATAGAAAACGGCACTAAAGCGGAACATGTCAAAAGAGTTACTGGTTTTCCCTTTGACATTGATGGCCCAACACCTGATAAGCGACACCAAGCAGCAACAGACTTAGAGGTCAAAGTGGCTGAAAACTGGAAAGACAATTTAGTAAGCGCAATAAAACAAAATTTTGGACTAGACCTTTACGTAGATTTCTCTGGAAACGGCTATCGCGTTTGTTTACCCTGCGATATCCAAGTTACCGACCAAAAAGAGGTAGATGTAAAGCTAAAGCTGTTTTTTGCAGAGTACAAAGAAAAACTCAAGCTACCAGACTTCGACAACATAAGCGACTTGCCAAGAATAATTAAAGTTCCCGGCGTTTGGAGCCTAAAAGGAAACCCAACAGAACAAAGACCACACAGACAAGCTCATTTAATCCATCTTGGAGACACAACGCCCGAAGCAATCAAAAAAGTAAACGATTATATACTCAGCTTAAAAGTACCTGAAAATAAATAAGTAACTCTTCTCTCTGTCCTCTTCAATGGTCAAGCCGTGCTTTTTTGCGTATACATCTATTTCTTTTTTGTTATAATCACACTTGATTTGAATCTGGAAATTAGTAGGGCTTCTTTTTCCAATGGACACATAAGACGGGTCAACTAAATTATTAGCAACTAACTCTTTTAACATAGCCATAGCTTGAAGTCTATCCAACAGGTTCCCCCCACTATTTTTGAGCGTACATAATTTAAAACTCTTTTGGATTTTTTCTATAAACTACTTGAAAACTGGATTTAGCTGAAATGCAAAAAAATGTCCTATGTTGTGACAACTAAACTTCTTATAGTTGCCCCGTTGTGGAAGTGTAGCTAACTTTTAAAAGGTCTCTTGCATGGCTGTTTGTCCAAAATGTGGAAATATGGTTGCTATACCCGATAAAAAAATGGAGAATTTTATGTTCTATTTGGCTTCTTTTACTTGCTCTAAATGCGGAAATACTTTCAAGATTGGGTATTAAAGGTTACTTTGAGGTTTTAAAAAAGAAAAGGGGGGGTATCCCGTTCCTTATTGGCTTGCTAATTATTCAAGGGCTGGGTAAAGATTAAATATTTTTTTCCAGTCTGGACCTTCTCGTCCTTCGAAGTCAGCATTCAGTTTTTCTACAATGTCGTTTTCTATCAAAGTTAACTCGTTTGTGTTTTGAAAAGGGGCCATAGCGCTGTAGTAGTCAACGATGTTTTTGGGGAGGTTGAGGGTTACTTTTTCATAGACTATTTCGTTTTCAACAAACTGCGTGGGGGCTAATTTTTTTTCGGTTTGATTCAACATTTTCTTTCTCGCTCCAATCATTTTAAGGTAGCTATTTATCTTACTTTGGCATACTAAGTAATATATAAGATTTGGCATTAGCATAAGGTGGGAAATAACCTTAAAAGATAATACCTCTGAATTAAATACCGTGCGAGCGAAAAAAGTTAAAATCAGCATTTCCTTAGACTCGGGTCTTGTCGATTGGATAGATAAGGAAGTTGACAAGTTTACTTTTCAAAATCGAAGCGATGGGTTGGAAAAAGCAGTTGTGAAATTGAAGGCTGAACTGGAAAAACAGAAAACTTAGTAGTATTAATCGTCTCTATTGCTATTTTTGAAAGTGGGAAAATCAGATATAATCAGACAAACCGATGAAGTTACCAGAACAGAATGGCAAAAGCATATTAGTGTTGTACATTCACAATGGGCTTGAAGAGAGAACATATGAATAGGAGAGAGGCGATAGCCCTATTGAGCGAATTTAGCGCTAACCAATTTCTAAACCCCAATCTAGTTCTTCTTGAAAAAAGAGAACCAGATAGATACAGATTACAGATTAGAGGCGATTATAACCGTCAATCAATCGTAGCATGTCTAAGGAAAAAACACTTGTCATCCGAAATGAGCAACGATTACTTAATTGTTTTCAAACCATAGAGATACAGAAAACTTAAGCTTCCTTTGATTTCGCGTGCTCGACTGGGACAAAGTTGATTGAAACGTATTTTTATGTCTCTTTTGTTCGCGCAACCGTCGAAATCGTCTAAAATTAGACCAAGGTTGAAAACGTCAATGTTTTCGCCTGAAATGTCGTCTTTGATATCTAAAGCATTGTTAATTTGTTCTTTTGAGTAAAAACGGGTTTTTGGGAAGCCCAACACGTATATTACCTTCTTACTTATTTGGGTTAGTTTCATCGTCTTCCAGCAGAAGACGGCCCTTACAAGAATAAGTAAGCACCCAACAACAAATAAAATATTGCCAATGGAACAAACAAAACACTAAGCGCAGACTCAAACAAAAAAATAATGCCTGAAATCACCATTAAGGCGCCTAAAACTTTGAACTTTATTTTTAGTTTGCTAATTTCGCCTGTAGACGTTTCAACGTCCTCGTTTAAGTCTTCCTGGGTCTTTTTTGTCAGCTGGTTAAAAAATAAAAGATTGCATTTTTGGCAATAGTAATCTTTACCATGACGTTCAACTGTTGAGTTGCAGTTTGGGCATAATTTGTTTTTACTCAAATTAATCGCTTACTTTTACTTCTTTAACATAGTTCCTTTTTAAGTTCTTTGAATATCAAGGACACATGATTTGTCTATGTGTTCTATTCTCTGAATTTCTGCGTGGATTTTGCAGGTTGAGCCGTCCGTGCTACACAGGGCCTTAAGAGTTGACCGCGCCAAACAACGGCTCCAAAACGGACAAGTCATACAGTGTCACCGTTGCATGGCTTGATCTAAAGTAACGGCAGGTCTGCCGGCGTTTAGTTCCCGAGCACGATTAATCAAGCCGTCAAGCATGCGTTTGCTCTCTTTCATGCCCTCGTCGCTGTACAAATACTCAGAATAACTCATTTCGTAGGGTGAACCGATAAAGACTGTTCCATGTGTGATGCGGCCTGCTTTAACCCATTTCTTGCCAACGAGAGATAGTACCTGTTCGCCTTCTTTCATGTTTTTCCAAACGTAGATTTTGCCGTCGTATTTGGCGACGTTGTTTCCGTTGCGGCTTAAGCTTACTGGAACTTGGACGTTTCGCCAGGTCTTTTCGCCCGTCAAAAATTCGAGAGTGCACTTCAATTTAGAACATCCTCGCGGTTATTGGTCGGTTGATTTTGCAGGCGTGTCAGTAGTTTGGACAACCATGTTCAAGGCATTGGCTGTGACCGAGAGAGCAACCAGTATCAACGCCTGTTTGGTTTTTGCCCCAGTAATCACATTGATTCTTATGTTCACTTTGCATGTTTAGCCGCTCCAACTGAAGGTTTCTTCGCCGCTGCGGTTCTTTAGTCCGCAGATATAGCAGGCGCCGGGGCAATATTCCTCAGGAATCTCTTTGCCTGCTGTAGGGCAATAGAACATTTTTTAGTTTGAGTTGTTTGTGCGCTCATTTAGTTCTGACCTCTTGTAACTGCTGTTGTTACAAAACAAACTTATAAATGTAACTATTATAGTTACAAACCTTTAGTTACACTTAAATAAGACATCAAACAGTACTAAAAGAGGCTGAAACACATGCGGGAATACATTCTGACCGACCAAGAAAAACTAATAATCAAAAAATATCTTGAAAATGGGGAAAAGCTTGAAGGCTTCAGAATGCTACTAAGCCGCTGCCGAAGCATCGAATCAGTAAACGATGATCTCGAATTAATCAAACAATTCTTAGCCAAAACAGGCGAAAAAGCATAACCCAAGGCAACCTATACAAAGAAATTAAAGAAGCAGTGGTTTTAGGTGAAAATATATGAAAGATTTTAAATGCCCCATATGTGGTGGACCAACGGAAAAGATTTGGGAAAATGCAATCAAAACAAGATATGGAATGAGATGCACGAAGGGCCACAAAAAAACAGGTGGCAAATCAGGTGATTCACTAGAGTACCCCACATTTCTTGTTCCAAGAGAAGAACTTGTCAAGTAAAGAATTAGACGCTCTTTTGGGTGAGTAAGCCCCATTTTCTTAACTTTTATTCACTGAGGAACAGGCATTTTTTTCTTATAGTAAATAGAAGGGTGATGGCGCGTCGTTTACAGACGGCGGCCATGATTAAGGCTTCCTTCACTTTTTGGATGGATGAAAGGGGTATGCCTGCATTTTTTTGTTTGTGAACCCTTAACCACTTGATACTCAACCAACAAAGCATAAAAGCCTTATTCCCAAAAATACAGCTGATGATGAACTATACCGAGTAATTGTAACAGAAATAAGAGGTTAATTTATTAGAACGACAATAATAAACATCTTAAAGCAAATTAGAGAATACATTGAGAGTACAAATGCAAACTGTTGCTTTGCTATCTCCGTGAATACAACAAAATAAACTATACGGGATTTAGTAAGCTCAGAGCTATGTACATCAAGGTATTCGTCAATTTAGTGGGAAAGAACATTATTGAAGGGATTGCTTTGAAAAGTATGGTAGAGTTTAGATGGCATGGTAGAGGCGGGCAAGGCGCTTGGACAGCCAGCGAACTTTTGGCTAGGACAGCTCTTGATGAGGGCAAGTACATTCAATCTTTCCCAGAGTTTGGTCCAGAAAGAATGGGTGCGCCCGTAACTGCTTTTACAAGAATCAGCACTGAACCAATAAGGTTGCATTGTGCAGTCTATGACCCAGACGTTGTGGTGGTCTTGGACAACACTTTACTCAAGTCCGTACCAGTTACCGCTGGATTAAATCGCGACGAAGATTCGTTAATAATTAATTCAAGTGAAGAACCTTCGGTTTTGAAGAAAAACCTCGCAATTACTAAAGGCAAAGTTTGGACGGTTCCAGCAACCGAAATAGCCCTTAGAATCCTGGGTGCTCCAATTACAAACACGGCGTTGTTGGGTGTTGTCGCTAAGGCTACACAAATAGTAACTTTAGAAGGCATTGAGAAAACTTTGAAGGGACGTTTCAGACTTGACTTGGCTGAGAAAAACTTCGTTGTCATAAAGGAAGCGTTCAAGGAGGCAAAGGTGGAGTGAGCAGCAAGGAGAAAACATGGAAAGAAATATCTATAGCGGGAATTCCCCCGAAATCCAGCATCGGATTCATGACTGGTGACTGGAAAACCTACATGCCAATACTCAACTTAGAAAAGTGCACTACATGCTTAACATGCGTTATGCTGTGTCCTGAAGGAGCAATAAAATGGCGTCCAGAACTGGGCAAAATCCAGTTCGACTTTAGCTTCTGCAAGGGCTGCGGAATATGCGCTAACGAGTGCCCAACTAAAGCAATAGCAATGAAGCTGCCTGAGGAATAAAAAATGGCACAAAAAAATAAACAGGAAACTACAGGTATGAACGGTGACGAAGCAGTTGCCTTCGCAGTTAAACAATGCGACGTTGACGTGGTTGCTGCTTACCCTATTACGCCGCAAACAATCATTGTTGAAAAATTCAGTGAATACGTTGCAAACGGGGAAGTTCAAACAGAATTCATCTGCACAGAATCAGAACATAGTGCTATGACAGCGAGCCTAGCGGCGTCACTGACAGGAGCACGAACTTTCACTGCAAGCGCTTCGGCAGGTTTAGCGCTAATGCATGAAATGCTTTTTGTTACATCTGGTTCTCGCGCTCCAGTTGTCATGGCTGTCGCTAACCGTGCATTATCTTCGCCGCTGAACATTCACGGTGACCACTCTGATAGCATGGCTGAGCGGGACAGCGGATGGATACACATTTACGTTGAAAACGCGCAGGAAGCATACGACTCCATTGTTCAAGCCTTTAAGATAGCGGAGGACGTTGGGGTTTCGTTGCCGATAATTGTAGGTTTAGACGGCTTTACTATCAGTCACACGCTTGAAAGGGTAGATGTGCTATCAGAAGATGCCGTTAGAAAGTTCGTTGGAGAACGTCAATTCCCAATGGTGCTCACCCACGAGGGAAAAACAGTGCCTTTCAAACTTGACCCAGCAAACCCAATGACTATGGGGCCAAATGCGTTGCAGAACTATTATTTTGAGTTTAAGCGGCAACAGGAAGAAGGCATGCGAAATGCGCTACTTAAGATTCAAGAGGTTAACAGTGAATACGCCAAAATCAGCGGCAGAAGCTACGGTAACGGACTCATCGACGCATACAGTCTTGAAGACGCTGAAATTGCAATCGTATGCATCGGCTCAACGGCTGGCACACTAAAAGTAATAGTTGACCAATTGCGGAAAGAAGGCGTGAAAGCTGGAGTTCTAAGGTTGCGTACTTTTAGGCCACTGCCCTTTGAAGAGCTTCGAAATGCATTAAAAAACATTAAGGTTGTTGCAGTTATGGATAAAAGCATGAGTCCAGGCGGTTTAGGCGCCGCTGTCTTCAATGAAGTTCGAAATGCACTCTACGATCTAAAACAGCGACCAATTATGGTGAACTACATTTTCGGTTTAGGCGGCAGAGACAGCAGCCCCCGTGACCTGCGAAGAATCTTCGAAGATTTAATACGGATAGCTAAAACTGGGCAGGTAGACAAACAAGTGCATTATTTAGGGTTAAGGGAGTAGGAGAAAACAAAATGACACAGACACAAGAATGGAAATTCACAGCCAAAGACATTGCGTCAAAACCTGACCTGTTCCTTTCAGGCCACCGAGCATGCGCAGGATGCGGACCAGCATCAGCACTACGCATGATTATGAAAGCTACGCGTGGACCAACAATTGTAACTCAAGCAACAGGCTGCATGGAAATAGTCGGATCAATTTACCCGTACTCGTCCTGGGCGGTGCCCTGGCTTCACACTGCTTTTGAGAATGCTGCTGCAAATGCTTCAGGCATTGAGGCTGCTCTCAAGGTTATGCGCAAGAAAGGCAAAGTCAAACAGGAACACGTTGACGTTATCGCCATAGCTGGCGACGGCGGAACCTGCGACATTGGCTTGCAAGCCTTGTCGGGCGCGGTGGAACGTGGACACGACTTCCTCTTTATCCTCTACGACAACGAAGGCTACATGAACACGGGAATCCAACGAAGCAGCTCAACACCAATCGGCGCAGCAACAACCACGACACCAGCAGGCTCAGTTATACCAGGAAAACTGGAAAAGAAAAAACCCATCACCGAAATCATGTTAGCACACGAAATGCAGTACGTAGCCACAGCAACACCCTACTACTGGAAAGACATGCTTACAAAAGTGCGCAAGGGCTTAGAAGTTGAGGGACCAGCCTTTCTGCATGTGTTTGCTCCATGCCCAAGAGGCTGGAGAAGTGAACCAGCAAAAACCATGGATTACAGCAAACTCTCCGTTGAATCATGTGTGTTTCCAATCTGGGAAGCAGTAAACGGCAAACGACAACTCTCAACACCCAGCAAACTAATCGCATTAGCACCGCAGAAAAAGAAGCCAGTAAAAGACTACCTAGCTGGACAAGGCAGATTCCGACACCTATTCACCCCACAAAACCAACATGTAATCGACGAAATACAACTCGCAACCGACGAACGCTGGCAACAACTCCTGAAGAAATGCGAGTCAACCTAAACATTTTAATTTTTTACCTTTAATTTTGCATTTTTTTGTGTCTATTGGAAATGAAATTTAAGCTCTTTTCCTTGTTTTTTCGCCTATTATAGGCTTCTTGCTTTGTAGCTGCTCTTTTTTCTGTAGAATTTCAACATACTAAAGAGCATAAAAACGCCAATATCTACCTCCCCTATAGGCTTCAACATAGAACCTCTATCAGGATCCAAATATGCCCGTCAAATAGTTGGCGAACTATCGTAAACTTGTTGTAGTGTGGCTACAATCACATTATTTTTTATTACCAAAGCAGCATTATTGGGAATCACGCGTGAGGGAAGCAAGAATCCAAGCGCTGGAAAAAATGGAGATGAGTCGTATGGAATTTTGTGCAGAATGCGGTTCCCGTCTAAAACCAGTTAAGGTAAATTCAGGTAAACAAGCTATGATAATGATGGCTTGTACTAAATGTGGACAGAAAACCCGCGGATTAGAAGTCGGCAACAAATTAAAAAGCAAATTTATAGAGCACAGTCCCAAACAATTAGTCGCCATCATAGGAAAAGAAGAGCAAGAACTCACTACGTTGCCGACCATAAAAATTGAGTGCCCAAACTGCGGAAACAACACCGCTAATGTTTGGCAAGTGCAGACAAGGGGCTTGGATGAGTCTTCAACACAGTTCCTACGATGCTTAAAATGCGGTTTTACCCACAGAGAATACACATAAAACTAAACAGTTTATTGCAACTTTTTTTTAATCTATCTTTAATTAGACTATTTTCTTTATTGATGAATCGAAGGAAATCAAATTAGTTTTAGGTTAACAAAGGCTAACCTGAGAAGAATACGGACCATGAAAATCACAGCATGCAAGGAATGAAGCATCCAGCTCCGATGCATAGCATGCACACCGAATCCCTAAAAAAGAAATTTTTTGTCTGCCTTGCCCTCACCATCCCTGTTCTGCTTCTTTCAGGCGCCATACAAACATGGTTTCACTACACCCTAACTCTGCCATACCAAACGTATATTCTTCTGGTTTTAGCGTTAATCATCTACGTTTACGGTGGATGGCCATTTCTTAAGGGACTAGTGCAGGAGCTTAGAGCACTGCTGCCTGGAATGATGACTCTGATAGGTACCGCAATCTCAGTTGCTTTCTTCTTTTCAGCAGCAACAGTTTTTTTCCCAGTTGGGAATGATTTTTTTTGGGAACTTGCCACGCTAATTGACGTGATGCTTTTGGGGCATTGGCTTGAAGCCAGAAGTGTTCTTGGAGCTTCTAGGGCTCTTGAAGAAATCGTGCGGATTATCCCTACAACGGCTCATATGGTGGAAGACGGCGGGATTATGGATATGCCGGCTTCAGAACTGAAGGTTGGCGATGTTGTGTTGGTTCGTCCCGGCGAGAAGGTTCCGTCTGATGGCGTTGTGGTTGAAGGGGAATCGTTTCTTAACGAGGCATTGTTGACGGGTGAATCAAAGCCAGTGCATAAACGGCTTATGGATAGGGTGATTGGCGGAGCAGTAAATGACGAGGGCGCATTAACGGTTAGAATTGAGCGTAATGGCGAAGAAACTTATCTGTCACAAGTAGTTAGGCTTGTTAGGCAATCTCAGGAAAGTAAATCTCGAACACAAGACCTCGCGAACAGGGCGGCGGCACTCCTCTTCTATGTAGCAGTGGTCGTTGGAGCATTGACCTTTGCTGTGTGGGCTTTAATCGGAAACGTCCAGTTTGCCTTAACCAGAACAGTTACGGTTCTCGTGATAGCTTGCCCCCATGCACTGGGCTTAGCGATACCGCTTGTAGTTGCAATCTCAACGTCGATAACTGCGAGGAACGGGATTTTAATCAAGGATAGAAAAGCCTTCGAGGATGCAAAAGGGGTGAACGCGGTGGTTTTTGATAAAACCGGCACCTTAACAACGGGGCAATTCGGCGTTAAAGATGTTGTTTCCTTCATTTCTGAGGAGGATCTTTTGAGTTCGACAGCGGCTGTGGAGCAGAATTCCGAACACATCATCTCCAAAGCCATAGTCAAACAGGTAGAAACCAAAGGCATCGCTATTCCTAAAAGCCAAAGTTTTGAAGCTATCCCGGGCAAGGTGCCAAGGCGAAAGTTAACGGCAAAGAAGTCTATGTCGGAAGCCCAAGCCTACTAAAAGAATTAAACATCCAAACAGCGGATGAAAGAATTTTGAAGCTTCAGAAAACAGGAAAGACTGTAGTTTTCACTGTAATTGATGGAATACTTGCAGGAGTTTTTGCCCTTGCTGACAAGGTTCGTGAGGAATCGCGTATGGCAGTTTCGGAGTTGGAGGCGAGAGGCATTAAGGTTTACATGTTGACGGGCGATAGCGAGAAGGTTGCAAAGGCTGTTGCAGAGGAACTTGGTATTGATGATTATTTTGCTGAGGTGTTGCCTGACCAGAAGGCGGAGAAAATAAAGTTGTTGAAAACTCAGGGTTACAGAGTGGCGATGGTTGAAGACGGCATTAATGATGCTCCTGCGTTGCTTACGGCTGATGTTGGAGTCGCAATTGGAGCTGGAACAGATGTTGCGATTGAAAGTGCAGATATAATTCTTGTAAAAAACGATCCGCAAGATGTGCCGAAGGTGATTGATTTTTCGAAGCGAACGTATTCAAAGATGGTTCAGAACCTTTGGTGGGCAGCTGGCTACAACGTTTTTGCGATTCCGCTGGCGGCAGGCCTCTTCGCTGGCTTGGGAATTGTGGTTGATCCTGCCGTTGGAGCGATTTTGATGTCTCTTAGCACCGTTCCGGTTGCAGTTAACAGTCAAACCCTCCGCAGATACAAATGAACTTCATGGCTGCGGTTTGCATATTTTTGGATCTTCGATCGGTTTTTGTTCTTTAGAAATAATGAACATTAAAACTGATGAAACAGTCGCCAGCAACCCCAAAACTAGCACTGTGTAACCTACCCCAACTTTGCCCAATAAAACCTCGTACACGCCAACCAACCCAAACAACACAAAGATGACTGCCGACAACCACTTTAATTTGTGCTGTGGAATCCGCTTACAAAGGATAACACCGATGACTATGCCGACGCCGTCTGCGACAAGCATTGCCAAAGTTGCGCCGACTAGAACGCTGACAGGACTGTGGTATTGGGCAGCTAAACTTAAGGTTGCAAGCTGCGTCTTATCTCCAAACTCTGCAACAAAAAAAGCTACGGCAACGGTTGCAACTACTCCAAAGCGTGAAACTTTAGTTTTTTTGTCTACAATTTTTTCTTCTCGCAGAGTCCACAAGCCAAAGCCGATGAAAGAAATTGATGCAGCTAAAGAAATTACATCTAAAGGCACGATTTCAGTCAAAAGTTGACCAATAACTATGACAATAGCAAAGTTGGCTATAGTTGCTAAGAAAATGGCGAAGAGGACTTTGAAGGGATTGAATTTTGTCGCGAATGTCATGGCTACAAACTGAGTTTTGTCACCCATCTCCGCCAAAACAACTAGGAGGAAGGCTGCGGAGAAGGCGGCTAAACTCAGTTCAATCAATTTAATCCTCTCATAGTGGAGGTTTGGCGATTGTTTTGTTATTTAATGTTTTTATCCAAGCTTTAAATTCTGATGAGGGTGGATTTTCGTTGTAGAGCTGCTTTCGTTTGGATTCCAGGAACAGGTTTTCTTTGCCAGCGTACTCTGCGGCAGTTAAGATGCTGTGCCCTGACTGGGCGGCTTTCTGAAAAACCGTCTCCATCTTAGACTTCCAGAATTCATCCCTCAACGCGTGATGCTCCAAAATAACCAAGGGCACCGCTTCCACAATACGCTCCAAATTCCTCAAACCCAGCTCTAACTGCGCCAACTCAACGCGGAAACCTCCAAGATACAGCGGCGGACCACCCAACATAATCAACGATGGCTTCGCATCCAAAATCAACTCCAAAGTACGCGAAGACATTGGTCCTTGGATGTCAGGAGCAAACATGAACCGCTCACCCTCATACTCAACAACCGCCATTATCACCCAGCCAAGCATCGAATCCTCAGAACCATGTGCGACAGCTTCAGAAAACCTCAGGGAGGTGTTTCCATAAGTGAAGGTTTTGCCGTCTGCGGCTTCCAGCGTTTTGGCGTGTTTGCCGCCTGTTTTCTGGAACATCCAGGCGCGTTGCCGTTGGCTGGCGTTGATTTTTTCTTTGGTGTTCTTGGCGAGGACGGTTTTGTTTTGGTAGATTTGGCGTGCGGTTTCGCCATCTTGTGTCCAGTTTACTACCCAATCTTCAAAGGATGGGGTGTGATGGTCGAAGTGGTAGTGGCTAATGGTGGTTACTTGGGCTTTGTCGGCGGCTTCTGCGATGGTTTTGCGTAGGCGTGCGATGGTTTGGAATTCGTTGGGGTGTGGCGGGAGGCTGAAGCGGAAGGGAGCCAGCGAGATTCCCCCGTCCAAAAGCACCTTCACATCAGGTGTTTCAACTAGGGTGCACATGGAGCGGACGCCGAAGCTTTCCGCTGCCAGCGGAGTAATCTTAATTTTGCTCGATGGATTCTTGACTTCAACTTTTTCCATGATATTCACAATAGAAAACTGCGTTATTTGGCTGAGGATAAATGGCTTGTCAACATGTTTAAATATTTTTAATACTCACACTTTTTAGGAGAAAATATTTTATGATAGGTAAGTCTGTTTTTGATGTACCACAAAACGACCCAAATAAGGCTCGTAAAATTATTGCTGTAGAATTTTTGAATCTAATTGCTGCAGGAAAACCGAAGGATGGATTGCTTTTCTTTGATCCAGACTGCAAAACCCATAACCCGTATGTAGGAGGCGGAATGAACGAGTTAATCGACGCGATGATTGCGGTGCAAAAGCAAGGGCCAGAGGGAATATTGAAGGGGTCGAAAGCGGACTTTAAGCTTACAATCAGTCAGGTTCTAGCGGACGGAGACATGGTTGCGGTGCATACTCAAATTGCGGGGTCCAAACCAAGCGATGGAGGACTGCGGCAAGTGCATCTTTTCCGTTTCATCGGAGACAAAATCGTTGAATACTGGGATATTACGGAGATGGTGCCTGAGAATGCCCCTAACGCGGCAGGAGCCTTCTTTTGAAATCACAAAGCACCTTTTTGGCTGAAAATTAGTTATTGTGTCGTGACAGCCACAACCCTTTAAGTTCTCAAAGCCACCCAGCAATAGACAGATAGAGCTGTTTTTTATGAGTCAACCACCCAGCGAAAACAAAAACTTGGAGAAAGCAACGCTTGCGGCAGGCTGCTTCTGGTGCACTGAAGCAGCGTTCAGCATAATTAAGGGCGTGGAGCGAATTGAGCCAGGCTACACAGGCGGCACAGTGCCTAATCCATCCTACGAAGAGGTTTCCACAGGCACAAGTGGACACGCGGAGGCAGCCCAGATATATTTTGACCCAAAAGTGATCAGTTTCCGCGAGATTTTAGAGATTTTCTTCACCATTCACGACCCCACATCGCTTAACCGCCAAGGAGCAGACGTTGGCACACAGTACCGCTCAGTAATCTTCTACAGTACCCCGGAGCAAAAAGCCACAGCGGAGAAACTGATTGATGAACTTAACAAGGAAGGCATCTGGAACAAACCAATCGTTACAGCCGAGGAGCCCCTGAAAGTCTTCTATAAAGCAGAAACCTACCATAAAGACTACTACAAAAAGCACCCCAAAGAACCCTACTGCCAAGCTGTCATCGCCCCAAAAATCTCGAAGTTACAGCAGCATTTTATCGACAAAATAAAGGTACCCTTATGAATGCCCAAATATCTGTAAGCAACGCTGACGAGGTTTTGCGCCTAATTGAGCAGGCGTCGGAGAAGAATTTTCTGCCGATCATTGGCCCCGAAAAAGGTAAGTTTTTGGCTGAGGAAATTAGGAAAGCGGAGCCTCGGCGTGTTCTGGAGGTTGGGACGCTGATTGGTTACTCAGCGATTCTTATGGGCAAAGAAATGGATCACAAATCCGAAATCTTAACCATTGAGCTTCATCGTGACGAGGCGGAACTGGCGGGAAAAAACATTGTTAGAGCAAACATTCCGGCGAAAATCCAAATTATCGTTGGCGACGCATTGCAGGTGATTCCAACTTTGAAGGGACCGTTTGATTTTGCCTTCATAGACGCAGAGAAAACCGAGTACCTCCAGTACCTCAATTTAGCTGAGGACAAATTGGCAAAGGGTGCAATTGTTTTCGCTGACAACGCTGGAGTCTTCGCTGACCAAATGGGCGACTACTTAGATTACGTGCGCAACTCAGGCAAATACCGCAGCCGCTACATCCAAGTGGGCGGAGACGGCGTAGAAATAAGTGTTAAACTTTAAAAAAATCACGTATATGGATAAGCTTTATTTATTTTACCAGTATTTGTAAACCTATGAAAATCGGTATCCTAACAGGTGGAGGAGACGCCCCTGGAATCAACGCTGTTGTAAGGGCGATAGTTAGAAAATCAATTCAATGTTATGGGTATGAAGCTTTTGGAATTAAAGATGGCTGGCTTGGCTTGGTACAGGGCGATTACACCCGCATGGACATGAAGAGCCTGTCAGGTCTGCTTTCTAAGGGTGGAACTGTGCTTGGCACATCAAGAACTAACCCCTTCAAAAGTGCCGATGGACCTGGCAGAATTCTAAAAAATGTTGCTGACCAGGGCTTTGACGCAATCGTCGCGATAGGCGGAGACGATACGCTTGGAGTAGCTGCCAAACTGTATGACATGGGGCTTAAAGTTGTCGGAGTCCCTAAAACAATTGACAACGACCTGGTCGGAACCGACTACACTTTTGGTTTTCAAACTGCAGTTTCAATTGCCTGTGAAGCCCTTGACCGACTTCGCACAACAGCAGAATCACATCACCGAGTCATGATTCTTGAGGTTATGGGTAGAAACGCGGGCTGGATCGCTCTGGAAGCAGGCATTGCCGGAGGAGCAAACGCCATTCTGATTCCTGAAAAACCCTTCGACATCGACGAAGTATGCGAATTCATCCGAAAACGCCACGCCCGCGGCAGAAACTTCAGTTTAATCGTTGCTGCTGAAGGCGCCAAACCAAAAGAAAGCAAAGAATTCGTTTACAACAGCAAACTAGACGAGTTTGGCCACGAACGACTCGGCGGTATAGCTGACTACATAAGCAGAGAAATAGAGAAAAGATTCGAAGATATCGATACAAGAACGATGGTTCTGGGTCACCTTCAACGCGGAGGCTCCCCCATCGCGTTTGACAGAGTATTGGCTACACGTTTTGGAGTTGCTGCAATCGACATGGTGCACGATGGCAAATACGGCAACATGGTTGGTCTACAGGGAAATGAAATGGTGCCTGTACCTTTGAAAGATGTTATTGGCAAACGCAAGGTCGTGGATTTAAAGCTCTACGATGAAGCAGCCATATTCTTCGGCTAAAAAAACCCCGAAAGCAGGCGCCAATGTTTTAATGTGTGTTTAAGCTGCTTTTGTTTCGGGTGGGCGATGACGACTCTGGCCCCGAAGACGTAAGGATGATGAGGATCTTGAGTGCGCGAAGGCAAAAATGATAACTTTATAGTTTGAATGTTTGCCATTCTAGGAGCCCACCTAAACAATTAACTGTTTTTTGGTTCGTCTTTAAAGAGGCGAGTTTGTTCTGTAAGCTCACAAAAGATTAAGTGTAGTAGTTCACGTTTTTGTTTTTCAGTCAAACAAATCATTCTCCCTATAGAGCACTTATTTATTTCAAGGCTTCCTGAAAGAAAGTAAAAGGACAGTAGCCTTTGCAGCCATTTTCAGTGACTGGACACTTATTAGAACAGAATTCCTTGAATTCGGGGCTTTCGACAACTGCCTTGAGATGTTCTTTTGTTGTTATTTGAGTAATCAAAACATTCACCTATAGATTACACGTTAAGGCGGGTCTTGGCTTATCTATTTTTTCTATGCGTTCAATTTCTGTGTGTATTTTGTAGGTTGAGCCGTCGGTGCTGCAGAGGGCCTTAACGCCTGACCGGGAGAGACAACGCTCCCAAAAACGGCAGGTCATTTTAGATCGCTTCGTAGTTTTTTAGGTATTTGAACATAGTTGCGGAAACTGCTTTCTTCATTGCTTCATTGAACGCTTGCTTAACGTCAGTCTCGGTTTGGCAGTTTTCGAAGTCTTCTAAGGCGATCTCAAGTTTGTTTTCTGAGAAAGTCATTTGTTTAACTTCCCACTCGCCCGGATCGTTTGAGACGCCGACGGTTAAGACGCCGTAGAGATTGAAGACGTCGATTGTTATGTTGAGCCAACCTTTGAGGTTTAGAATATCGTTGATTTGTTCTTTAGTGTATTTTGTCATTTAAGCTTGCACCTCCATGAAGGCTTTTAGTTCAGCGCGTAACTGTGCCGCTTCCGCTTCAAGCTCTAATGATTCTTTCTTTGTTTGCTCGGGTGTCTTCTCGATTTTCTGAGCGGTTTCGGTGCTTGTAAACTCCACTGCGATTACGGTGTGACCTTCAACATCCCGATAAGTGAAGTGAGCGGTCATTGGTACGTCGGCGCTTTTGCGGGTGCATTGTAAGCCTAACTCTTTAGCGAGGGTTTTGGCTTGTTCGCCATAGAGATTCATTGAAACCTTCATGCCATTCACCACTCGTATTCTTCTCTTTGTTTGCGTTCTGGGGGGCATTTTGTGTGGCAGTAGCTGGCGTTTATCCAGCGGTCTACTCGTCGGCAGAAAACAGAGTTTTCGTCTTGTTTGACGAGGTTTTCGCAGATTATTTCAGTTGTTTCCATTTTGCTTCATTTCCTTGTTACAATCACTGTAACACAGAGCAGTCTTTTAAACGTTACTATTACTGAAATAAATCACTGTAGCACACAAAGAAACATTAAAATAGTATATCAACCAATGAAACAAGCAAAGAGGAATCAATATTCGAGACTACATCTTAACCCCAGGTGAAAGACAAATCATAAAACGTTATATAGAAACAGGCGACAAACTCGAAGGCTTCCGCGTCCTACTCTGCAGAATACGAAAACATAGTCCTGAAAAAATAACGAATGACGAGGAATTAATCAAGCAGTTCTTATCGAAGGTTGGCCCCGCAAAATAGAAGGGTGATGGTCGTCGTTTACAGACGGCGGGCCATGATTAAGGGTTTTCTTCACAGACTTTCGGGAGAAAGGGCGATTCTATGAGTGACCCTTAACCGTTTTGTACTCAACCAAAAAAGCATAAAAGATTTGTGAATCCCGACTCCATTAATCTGATAACACATAAAACGCTTTCATCAGGCACTTATCCATTGAAAAAACTGTTTCAGAAGGCGGCCTCGCGTTAAGAAGATTCACAATGAGAACAAGCTAAAACTACGGATAAAATGACCCTTTAAAATGTCTAAATCTTTTCCATTAGAATCTTTTTTTTCTGTTCAAACTCTTCTTTTGTGATCGCTTCCATATCAAGCAGTTCTTTAAGTTTTTTGAGTTCGCCCATTGCTATTTGAGTTAAGTCTGAATGAGCTTTGGCGTCTCGCTGTGACTCTAATGCCGCCTCTATTCGTTCTTGGTTTTCCTTGCGGTAACTATACAGGTCATAATAAGAAGAAAGTGCTCCAATTATCCCCAATGGCACTCCGATCATGAAGACAGTTAGATTACTATTAAGGAATCCATAGCCTGCAAAAAAGACACCAAATAATACTATAACCAAGCCAATTATGTATATAGGTCCTATCTCGTCTTTCCCAATTCTCAAAATTATCCCTAATTCATTTGTGGATGCTTCTAGTATATCTCTTTTTAGATGTCACGCAAAATAAGCGCTAAGTTTTCTGTTTTTCTGTTTCTTGTTTAAGATGATAAAGTGAATAGTCTATAGCATGACTTACGTCCTTAAATTTACGCTCTTTTATTTGTTCTTGGATCCAATCGTAAACGTCTTTTGAGATGGTTACCGTTCGCCTGATTTTTGGCATAGCTTTTGATTCTGTAGTCATTGCNNATACTCATACAACTACACCACAAGTCTTATAAACGGTTCGATATAATATCGTTACATAGCAAACGTTAACCTTGATTGAAAGAGAGTGAGAAAGATATGTTGAAACAACCAACCATAGAACAAACAAAAAAAGAATTAGTGAAAATTGAATTTTTAATGGACCCAAAAGAAAAAGGCTATTTAACAGCACTCGCCGGGCTGATGAGGCATAAGTCACTTGAAGACTTTTTGACTGATTTAGTGACAGATGAACTTAAGAGCCGATATTTTAGCAGCAATGGCCGCCGCGCAGCTGAACTTGACTATTCAATTGATTGCTGGGATATTAAAATAGAGTAGAAGAGGCTAAAACAATGACTCAACAAGCAACCCAAACAGAAAACAGTGATTTAATTATGCTAAACATGATCGAAGCCGAACTGAAAGAAAGCAAAACCCTCGAAGGATTCAAAAACAGATTAAACGACATAAGAACCCTCATAGAGGCAGTTGCAGCCGTTGAAACAGACATGCAAAAGAAGGCAGAGACCTAAACTATAAAGAAAAAGCGGCACTTTCAAAGATTCCTAATACGCCTTAAGAGGGTTTTTCACAGCCTACTTTCTTTTTTAAAACCTCAAAGTAACCTTTAGTACCCTTTTTTGAAAGTATTTCCGCATTTAGAGCAAGTAAAAGAAGCCAAATAGAACATAAAATTCTCTATTTTTTTATCATGCGATAAAACCATATTTCCGCATTTAGGGCATTTAACCATGTAAGAAACACTTTGAAAAGTTAGCTACCTTACAATAACGGGACGACTATAAGAAGCCTTGTTGTCACGGAATAGGGCATTGTTTTTGCCCTTGCTTTTTTGCCTTATATATTGTGCTTTTGGAAAAGTCATAAATAGTTTGAGTTACAGCTTGGTTGCTTTAGGGGAAAGTACTGTTGAATAGGAAAGAAGCAACAAGTTTACTTAAAGAAGTTTATCAGGTATGTGGTAGTTTAGGCGAACAAGGCGTAATGTTGATGCCACCAGATGCCGATGATGTGCTATCTCATGGCTATCAACTGCATATCAAGGCTTGTCTTGGAAATGAATATTTAGAATGTGTTAAGCCGTTAGTGCGAAAATACAAGCTAAAAATGAACTATGAACCTGAAAAACAATTGCTTGTTATTTATAGACCGATAGAGAAAAAAGTTTAGCGTTTTTAGGGTTTAATTGGAGTTTGACAGCCACAACTTAAGCATTTACCCATAAAATCAACGCCTAACTCAATAGAAAGCACCGGAATAGGAATTTCTTGGAACATGTCTTGAGAAATTTCAAGTATATTAACGCCAAAATAAGAGGAAGGAGCAATTCTGATGTGTTCAGTTAAAATTGAATTTTGGCAGTCAGGACACTTCCAAACTATAGGATCCCCTTCTGGTCGTTCATCCAGTTGAAAAAAACGTAGTCCTTCTTCCTTCGCAATTTGCTCCATCGACAAAAAATATTCATCTGCATTTTGAAATGTTATAGGTTGCAGCGGATTAGCAGCTACAGGAGTGTTAGACCCTAAGTTTTCTATTACCCAGCGTGCCCAGTCTCTGAATTTATCTAAACCCGCGCCAACTTCAAAAGAGTTACAAATCTGCACGAAAACGCCGTTATCCCGGAAGGTTTTAGCACAGTCAAAAACATATTTACTATCTGCACAAACATGCTTTCGATAAAAGTCTTTATCTCCATTCGATTTAAAAGACAACCTGACTGAATCGATATATTGCGAAAGTAATTCTGTTGTTTGAACAGATAGAAAACCGCTTGTAGAAAGAAGATTAACCCCCCCTACTTCATGACAAAGACGAGCGGCTTCATGGACCCAACTTAAGCTTATCGAAGGCTCTACCACAGCAAAGTGTAAACCGTTTGAATTTGTTTTCGTCATAATATCGACTGTTTGCGCTGGGGATACCCGCCTAAACGACGAGGGCATTGATAATTCGCCACTATTATTTTTGTTTGCGAGAACGGCGAAAGGTTTGTCTTTGAAATATGGTTTAACGTTCTCGATTGGATGTCCAGTGTAGTTTTTGCCATACCAACAGAAGCCGCATCCGGAATTGCATCCAGGTAACTGTACGGTTAAAAAAGTTTCTTGGGGATGGAATAAAATGTTTCCGTAATTCGTGGGAAAGCAACTAATTAAAGCGCCGTATTGTTCGATAAACAGTTTACCGTCAACGTTGACGTATAACCCGCAGTAGCTACGTTCCCCCGGATTAAGCAAGCAAAAACGAGGGCAAATTCCACATTGCACTCTGGATTCTGAGAGTTTATTGTAAAATGGAGCTTCTTTAGAAAAAATTGACATCTGACTTCACCAATAATTTTGGTGTATTCAAAAACTCCGAATGTCTTGTGGATTGTCGCTGTTTTCTTTTCTGACAATCACCCTCTTGGTTTCGGCGGCAGTCCACACTAAAATTTTAACGCTAAGTAAAAAGTTACATCCGAAAGAAAAAAAAGTTAAAGAAAAAAAGAAAAAACTTGTTGATTTTTAGAAGGGCCTTGTTATTCTGCCTGAAGCATCCACAGTGAAAGACTGTGCTTTTCCAACTGATCCAGCTACGCGGGGGGCTTTTTTGGGCTTTTCTGCTACTGATGGTTCTGGCTGCTCAATTTGGCATAGACAAACATAACCTTCAACTAGGAAATGGTTTTCTGCGAAAGGTATAGCGTGAACTTTTTTACTCCATTGCTCTATAGATTCTGTGTTCTTGAAAGTTAATGTGTAGTCTGGGCTAGAATTGAATCCTATGCCGGTCTTTATGATTGGTAAATCAATATTTTGGTTTTCTGTCATTTCTTTGTTTTCACCTACTTTCTTTTTGTATCTTTCATAGAGTATTGAGGGACAACTTTTGGGCCGCCGGAGCGTCGCCATACTTGGTCTTTTTCGTCCCATTGATAGGCTTCTTTTTGGGTAGTCATTTAGACATCGCTCAGTTTTTTAGCCAAAACCTCAGCGACAGTCAAACCAAATAATTGATTGCCGATTGGTGCGCTTGGATTAAATTTGTTTGGTTCGCCTGTATCTCCCATTTTCCGACCCAGTAATGAATTTCCGATGGTTAAGTTTTTGTTATCTAATGTGGATCGTGTTTGTTGCACTATTGTTGGGCTTTGTTTGTTCGCTGCGATTCTAGCTTTGAATTGGTCTAATTGATGTAATGAAAAGTCTTTGTAGGCGTCTGGGGATTCGTTTGTGCCCGCGATTAATTCTTCGATTAGGGTTTGTTTTCTGCTTTGGCAATAAATATCATTTTCACTCATAGGTTTCATCTAATTAAATCGGTGTTTTTTAATTGAAGAAAACGTGTCTAAAAAAGAGCTATATTTACATTTCAGCGGATTCGTCAAACTGTTTTTCTGTGCCTTGAAATAAATATTGATCGTAGTGAGTGTTAAATGAACAGCCCCCAGGCGGAAAGCAACGAATTCTGACTCCTGATGCTCCGCACCAATTATATACGAGGTATCGGTTGCCGTGGAAAATGCAAATGTGGCGTCCTATTTTTCCCTGCTTCCCAACATCTAATTTACAGATTGCCCTAGCGTGCCGGATTTTCTTTTTTCCGAATCTTTGAAGAATCCACTGTTTCTCGTCTGGGTTGATTGATAAATAGTATTGCATTGCGTCTTTGAGCTCTGGCCCTGTTAAGTATGTGGGTGCGCGTCCTTGCTTTGTTCTTGGTTTGCCAGCTGAATTATACTTGATTGGAACGCTTGAAAGTGAAATATTGGAAAGATAGGTCTGCCTCATAACCATCAAAGATTTTGGTTTTTAACTGAGACTTAGCGGCCAGCCGTTGAGGTGTTTTTTATAGGTACGTTCACATATCTTTAGCCAGGCGTATTCTTGGCGGGAAACGGCTATTTCGTGTTTGCTAATTATTTGTCTGTTTAAGATTTCAGCGTGTTCTTGGAGCTCCGTTAAAGCCATATCTTCAAGTGTAGCGTCGCTGTAGGTTTTAGAAACTGAATGCATCTTTTCTAAATGCTCTATGAAGTCATCGATGTTATCGTAGTCGCGGAGATGTTCAAATTCAACGGCTAAATCAAGCATGTCTGACTCTGAGTTTTCAAGGCAGCGCCGCACGCAACTGTATATGACGAGGGCATTATGTTTGATGAGTGTTTGTTTGTATGTGCCAACCTGCCTAAGATGCGAAAGAACAATGTTGAAGTTGTGTTCTATGCGGTCAATTGAGATGCCTTTAGAAGTTGCTGTTTTTCTCCTAATTTTTTTGATATATGTTCTTTTAGAAGCCGCTCTCACAAGAATTTAGGCTTAAAAGACAAATCGAAAGAGGCGGTGTAAAAAGTAAAGCGTGAGTGAAAACTGGACAAAAAGTTGTGTTAAGCAGGTTAGCCTTGGACTAATAGAGACAAGGAAAAATACTTAGAGGATGAGGTAACCCTTATCTTTCTATTAGCCGCCACACCTGCCTAACATGTGTGTTGAGTGTATCTGAAAGGTGTTAGTTAAGAACAAAATATAAGTTGATGTGGTATCAAAATGAAGCAACAACTTATTCTTAAGAAAACTCTTAAAAGTCTTACTGAAACCCACAATCACCCAAACGGCTAGAGAACTCCAGCCTCAGACTCTAACCCTTCAAACGGCTACTCTCTTGGACATCCCAAGAACTGAGAAACTCCATACCTCGGGGATTAGTGATTATATCTGGCTTCTAAATCATCAAACCATTCCTGAACATCTTTGTTGATGAAGAAACCCCCTTCGTTTGAATAAGCTTTAATTTGCTTTTCTATTGCATCCCACATTACTAAGTCTTCATCTTTGAACATTTTTGCGTGTTGAGTAAAGATTGAAGATATACTTTGAAAATCTATTCTTAACTGTTTTACATTAACCCACTTCCCAATTCCGCTGAACGCTAGAGCTTGTTCGCGAGGTGTTTCTATATTTACTTTTACGATCATCGCATGTAAAGGTGAATAAAAACTTGGCTCCGAATCCTCTTTCAGATTAAAAAAGTAAATGCCATATAAAATTAAGCCAATTCCAGCAATACCACCAATAAGAATTTTATAATTCATAGAAAGGTTTTGGTCGGGAATAGTTAATGCTACTCCAAATATTACTATCCATGCAAGAACTAGCTCAAGTATTGTTTTGAGGCTTTCTCTTTTGGGCATTTTATGTCTTCTCACTATTAGAAATACAAGGTATATAACAACTAACAAAATTAAGGGAGAGATTCCCATTTCAAATTATCCCTCAGTTTTTGGCAGAATTTGAGAAACCTTTATGCGCGGCATTGAATCGATTCATATATTCAGCCGCTTTTTCGAGAACTATAAACGGAGGCAAACACGCACGTTTAGGCGACAACAAATCATACTTACGCAAAAAAGCCAGGTCACGTTCAACAGTCCAACGGCTAACACCGAGGCTCTCAGCTACTTTGCCAACACTAAACCGTTGAGCAGTATTCCATAAAGCGATTAATCTTTGACGTCGACGCTGCACTTTAAAACTCGCTGATTTCTTTTCGGTTGGAACGGTGTATTCCGTTCTTGAAACTATCCGGGGCTTGTTTAAGTTAGTCAATCTCTAAATCTCCAAGTGTGTATTTCTGTGTAATGTTGCATTTTGATGCAGTTTTCCTTAATCTATTTGGTTTTATTCTGCAACAAATAGAGCAAACCTAAACAGCCAAAAAACTGTAGGTGTAAGGATTTGTCAGTTTTTCTCTGGAAGTGGTAAAAAGTAGTTAAAATGATGGTGAAAAAGTGATGTTTAGTGACGTGCAGGTTTGCACGTTTTGTAGCATCTAAATTCTCAAAAACTTAGCGTTTGTTAGCGTCCAGCTGTAGGTGTCGGGTTTTGTCTACTTTTCTGCAGGTGTTCAGTTATGTTCACTTTTCTATAACCCCGTAACTGTAAGGGACAAAAGTATTATGGCAAAAATAACATTGTTATTCACAGTGAGCAGGAAGTATAGCATGCTTGGCCTTTGTACCCCTCTGCCCAGAAGTATAATTAGCCTCCAAAGCTTCCTGCTCAGTCTCGATAAAACATCGGTGGGAATCGCACAATCGCTGAATCGCAGCATAATTTTAGTGAGTGTTTTAGAGGGTGGTAAACCCTTGATGTTCTCTGATTAAGAATAAACTGACAGCTTACGGCTTACCGAGGCGCGCCTATCTATACTAAGTAAAAAAACGGTGTGATTGTGCGATAGTGCGAAAGACATTAAAAAACAAAAAAGGAAGCTGAAAGTTTGAGGGGTTAACGCTTTGTTTCTATGCTTTCAATAGAGCGAGAATCATTGATCTCTAAATAGTCAAAATAAGAGTTCAAACTTTCGATACAATCGTCTTTAATTATGGTCACCATTTCCATCTCTCCTACTATATTAGGAAAAAACTAAGGGTTTTTGGATTTCAGTTTAATAAATATTAAGCCGTTTTTCCACTCTTTTTCAATGATGCCTATTTCGTGTAATTTAATGCAGAATTTGCTACAGTCTTTTTTTGCGTCTCCATCGGGGCCGAAGAATGTTTTTGCTATATCTTGCTGAAATGTTCCTTCCGGGTGTTGTTTAAGGTATGAAATCGTTAAAGCTGTTTTTTTCTGTAATTCTGGGGAGTGAGGAAATACTTCAGCGAATTCTTGTTCTGCTTCTTGATCTTGGAGCAATAATTCCGAAGGAATCCATTGAGATACATTTTCAGCTGTAATTTCCGCGTTCAAGTCGTTTTTTCGTTGGTAGTTATTTAAGCATTGATACATCATTGTTTTCCACAAGCGCCAGTTTCCATGAGAACAAGAAGCTATTGTGAAAAGGGCTTCTTTTGTAAAAGGATGATTGCCATAGAATTGTTCGCAATAGAAGGCGGTTAATTCTTCTGGTGTGGGCGGTTGCAGGGTAAGCGGCATTCTGTCTTTTAGAAGAAAATGATGTACACTCTGTTCAAACATTTCTTGTTGAATAAATAAAACTATATTTGCATAGAAATTGTTTTTGCTTAAATTTCTCCAAAATTCAGCGATGGTGCCAATATCACTATTAAATTGCCTCATGTCTTTTCTGTCGTAGTCCTTAAACTCTATTAAAAAGAAATCAATATGTGTGCAAATTAGTTCTAAAACAAAGAAGTCTGCGGCGAATGCTTGTTTGATGTTTCTGTCTTTTACTAAATTAAGGTAATATTTCAATGATTCAGGAGAATTGAAATCGTCTGTTTTTTTATCATCTTTACTCACGAATGGAAGCAATTTTAAAATGAGTTTTTCAATTGTTTTTTTAGGTAGGTCGTCAGAAAGGCGTTCCAATGCGATTTTGAATAAATTATCATCATGCACTGTATAACATATTGCAACTTTGCCTCTATCATCAAGCATGGCCTCCATCATTTTCTGAGTTGTTGTTTTCCCTGTTCCAGTTTTACCTGTTATTTCTCGTAATTGCGAATTTTTGTCAGAAATATCAGAAACAAAATCTTTAAGTTGTTTTGATTGGAAAATTCCAGCAGACTCAGCGCTTTCTCCTTGTTGTTCCGATGCCCAATCAATTTCTTCTTGTAGCTTCTCGGCGTTAGTAGGTATTCTTCGACTTTGTTTTTGTGGTGCGATTGAGCGATTCAGTGATTCGGACATTCGCACAATCGGAGCTGTTTTTGCAATGGGTGGGGATGGTGGGGTTTCTTCTGTGTCTTCTTCCTGCTCTGATTCTTGCTGTATGTGTTCGAAGGCTTCTGTTAGTCCTGGCGGGTCGGGTGCATCTTCGTCTAACTCGAGAGCTTGTCTAATCATCGCTTCGTTAATGTCGGCGTCTGGATAATGGTTTTGGATGTAAGTTATTGCTTCTTGAACTGTTTTAGGTTTTGCAGTAATGCTTTGAGTCATATTGGGCGCCTCTGTTACGGGTTGGTTTCGGGTTGGCCGTGTTTGATGTAGAGTTTTCCGATGCTGTCGGCTTTGTAAACAACGTAGATGCCGGGGAAATCGAATTCGATTGTTTTAAGCAGTCGTAGAAAGTCGGCTTGGGTTGATTTTATTACTAATCCGTGGGCTATGGAAGTCTTTTCTAAAGACTCAACTAATTGTTTTGTACTAAAGGTCATCTTGGCTTGTTCTCCTTGTTTTGGTAGGCGTTTTTCGCCTAATTTAATCGGTTTAAACTTTGCAAGCTAACTGAGTGCTGCGATTGCTTCTTTGATAATGCCGCGTAACTCTGCTATGACGTCGAGTAAGTCTTCTCGGGTAACTTGGGGTTTAGCGTCGATAACTACGATGGGTTGTTGTGTTTGGGCTTGCATTTTTCAGTCTACCTTATTAGAGTATACTCTACTATAGGAGACAACAACGTTAATAAGTCTTGTGTGACAGAGTAAGGTCTAAAGGCATAGACTTATGGTTGATACGCTTGAAATCGCAGCTTTCATTGTTGAAAAGAAAATGGCAAGTTGGAGTGACCTTGAAAGGCAATTTGTGGGACCAACAGCTTACAAAAGAAGTCTTTGTCCTATATGCAAGTCCACACATATAATTGTGGACCAAGATACGAGAGAAATTGTTTGCACAGATTGCGGATTCGTCGTATTTTCTAAGCATCGAATCGCAAGACAAACCCTTCTTGATTACATCAAGGCATTAATGAAAGAGGAAATCATTGAAAAAGCAATCAATAAGGAAACAAACAAACCTGTTTATCAAGCAACTGAAAAGGGCCAAAAAAAGCTTAGTGATTTACAAACCAAGCAAAGGATAATTGCCATGATTGCTCAAACAACAAATCTTCAAGAGACATTAAAGGAAATTCTAAAAAATCTTGAAGAGAAAAGTTAGCTGTTTTTGACTTGTTTCTCCAGTTCATCCAGGCGCTTAAGTAATGTTTCGAGGGCGGGTTTAGAAACGTTTTCCAGCTTCATCATACGTTCGCGGAGTTCTTCTATTTCCTTGTCTTTTTTGGCTCCAGTATCAAATACTGTTAAGCCCAAAACCGCTTTTCTATATTCAGATAGATGTTCTTTTAGGTCTGGTCGGAAGTAACTATCGTTTAGGTATTCGTTGGGTCCTGAAGGATGATGTCCCATCCAGAAATCAACGAAATCGGCTCGGCAACCGCTGAGTTTAGCGTGTGTTTGAAAGAATTTTCGGAGGCTGTGTCCATGCAACGTAAAAGAGCGGCTGTTAGGGATTTTCTCAAGTAACCTGGCTCTTTTCACCAAAACAGTCCATTGACGCGAGACATTTCCGACGTAACCAAATTGTTCACCCTTGCCTTTGCTTTCCTTCGCGAATAATGGAGAGGTAGCAGTTAAATCGCTTCGTGTTTTTAGGTATTCTTCAAGCAACCGCCTTGTTTCAGGGGTTACAAAGGTAAAGTAGCTTTTACCGATTGCTAATTTGCGGCCTTCCCCGCCTTGAACGGTTATCATGCCTAACTCTTCAATGGGTTTGTAGTCTTTGACTTGGAGTGATAACACTGTGCCTATTCTGAAGCCGGCTGAAGCAACAGTCATAAAGAAGGCTTTGTCGCGCAGCGTCACTTTGTTGTCTAAAATCTGTTTGAGTTCTTCAACCGTTGGGATGCGATCTTGAATTTGGCTAACAACCTTTGGACGGCTAATATAATCCCAGTCAATGTTGTTTATGCGGTTCGCAACCAGCCATTTCTTGACGCCTGACCATTTGGCTTTTAGGTCTATGGGGCTTCTTTTTTGGCTGAGCATGTAATCGATGAATTCATCAAGTTTACCCGTGCGATCTTTTGTATTAGAGAAGATTGTTAGGGCTTCGTCTGGGTTGTTGGCTTTAAGAAACTTGGTGAAGTCTTTGATGCCGTCGAGGTAACGTTTGAATGTTTGTTCGCTTTTTCCTTCCCTGATTAACATTCTATTTTTTAATATGTTGATTGACTGATTGTTTTCGCTTAAGATGTTGTCGTTTTTTGTTAGTCGCGGCATCTTATCTCGCTATAGATTAGTTACGCACTGATTATTTAACGTTTATGCTATTTCGTTCTTGAGTGCGTATCATGCATTTGAATTTCAGGTGCATGCCTGAGCCCATCCACCTAACCTTCCTTTAGCGGGCAAGTTTTCATACCATGACAATCTTACCCATATATAGCGGCATTAAGCGCTTGCCAGCATGTTTTGGTGAATACTATTGGTTGTTTCTGAAACATTAAACCGTCTAATTACGCCACTAAACTTCATAAAACGAATCGTAGTTCCCCAAAAGCCGCCCTTTACAATTCCCTTCGGTAGGCACAGTTATGGTCCGCAACCTGAGCTTTTGGGTTTTATGCCTTGGCTGGCACAGAAAGCAAGAGGCAGCGAGGTTGGAAATTTTTGCGCTCTAAGTTCGGGCATAAAGTTTTCTTTTTTGGGCAAGCATAATTACAATTGGGTATCTATTTATCCGTTCTACGATTTTTATGATGTTTGGTAGTTTGAAGACTATGTTTGGCATAAGGGTGTGCCTGACAAAAAGGGAATTGAAGCTGAGCCGATAGTTATTGAGAATGATGTTTGGGTGGCTCAAACGTTACCATCAAGGAGGGCGTCAGAGTTGGTAACGGAGCGGTGATTGCGATGGGTTCATTGGTAACCAAGGATATGCCGCCCTACGCGCTGGTCGGAGGCAACCCAGCAAAAATCATAAAGTTCGCTTTACAGAAAAACAAATTGACGAATTGCAGTCTATTGCTTGGTGGAATTGGCCTGATGCCGAAATAAAAAAGATTGTGCCAATGTTGCTGTCGGAAGACGTTGACTCGCTAATTAGTTACGCAAAAAACAAGAGTAATGAATAAAAAAGCGCCTTGAAAATTGTTTTTATTCTGGCGGCTTTTCCCACAACTCAAGTTTCTGCTTCTTTAGTTCGGTGCGTTTCTTCTGCAGGTAATTGTATACAGTGTGATGCTGGCAGCCATCAATGACCATTTGGACTGCATTGCGTGCGGCATCTGACTCTTCAAAACTGCCGATTATTCCGATGGTGTGACCGTAAACGACTACGTCAGCTTCCGTTAACTCTTCAATTAGCTTGCGGGTTTTGCCCTCGGTGCCAATGATTCTGCCTTTGACACGTTTGATATCTGATTCTGAGCGACCAAAAATTAAGCGTAAATCTATCATATCAAAGATGTCGTCTTCGTTTCGGATGAGGCGGAAAGCTGTTTCAGGTGGGAATCCTCGACCGATGGCTGTCACTATATCTTTGGCTCGTAAGAATACGGATGGGTCAGGTATGTTTTCTGGCAGCTTTATGCATACGCTGCCTTCTTTGTCGATGTCCAGTTTCACGTTTAGTTTTGTTTCTATTTCCTGTTTAACTTTGCCTTCGGGACCAATCAGTATGCCGACTCGTTCTTTAGGAATTTTTACAAAAGTCTCTTGACCAGCCATTATTTACCAACAACCATCTTATACAATTCTTCGTCTGGAATAACTTTAACCTGTAACCGACTAAAGAACTTATTTACATTTGTTATATCCCGTTTAATCATAAAGTCAGCTAGGGGATGCTGAATAGAAACCGACTGTGAAACGTCAAAAACCACGGGTCTGCCCCTCCACATCATAATGTTGTATTCGCTTAGGTCGCCATGGACGATTTTAGCTTTTTGGTAGAGGCGTTTGAGGTATGTTACTATTAGTTTGTAGACTTTTTCGGGGTTAACTGGCGCCTGCTCCTTTAGTGAGGGTGCGCTAACGCCTTCTTTGCCAATGAACTCCATGATTACAACGTTGCTTTTGACAGCAATGGGTTTTGGCACACGTACCTTTGCCGCGTCGGCTTCCCTTAAATTGCGAAACTCCTTCTGCGCCCAAACAGAAATCAACGAGCGTGTGTCGTGTTTAACGTCTTTGAATCTGGGATCACCTTCAATGTACTTGTGCATGCCCCGCTTGAATTCAGCAGATGAAGTTAAGTAAATTTTCACTGCCAAATCTTTGCCTTCCTTGTCTGTGCCCCAGTAAACCCGCGCTTCCTTCCCTGAACTCACCACGCCGTTAAGCTCATACAGAAAGCCGCTGTTCATTAAGTCGAAGACAATCATGCGTGTTGCTTGGTCGAAGACTTCTTCGACGGTTGCGCGTTCTTTGGACATGTCATGGGTTAGCATTTTGTCTCTTCGTTCTATTCTTCTTTCAGTGTGGGCGATGCGTTCTTGGGCTTTTCTTGACATAATATCAAGCATGTTAACGACTTTTGGGTATTAAAACCAGTCGAATTGAAAGACTGGTTGAAATGGTGTCTTTGGTTTAAATCTGAGGTGCCGAAGGGGGTAGGTCCTATTGATATTTCCAGTAGCCATTAACATGTTAAAAATCAGAGGAAATAATAAAATAAACTAAAAATTAAAGGGTTAAGATGCCTTTGCGCCTAAGCGTATCCGCCTGCGAATGCGTATAACGCCAAACCACGTCGCCGCGTTTGTCAGTTTGGAAATCCCAAGGTGAAACGATGACTATGTCGCCTTCACGAATCCAAACGCGCCGCTTCATTTTTCCGCGTATTCGGCATAAACGTTCCGCGCCATCCTGGCACTTTACCATTATGCGGTCGAAGCCAAGCAGTTTCACAACTACACCTAAGACTTCGCCTTGTCCAGGATAGACTAATTCGCCGATTGCGCCTTCACTTAACACTTTTTTCTTTCCCAAACACTAAACCTCATTCGACTTGAAAAAAAATATGTGTAGCTTACTTAAAAGCCTGTTCATCCAACAAGCCAGCTCAAATAGTTCAAAAAACATTGTTCCTCACTTTAACCTGAGTTTGAGGTTAATGTAAGTTTAAATCTTAACCTTACCTTAAATAATAGTCAACAATGGAGCATGGTTAATTGTCCTACGTCTTTAACATACCCTACCGCAACAACTCTAAACTCAAAGCCGTAATGGAAAAAGTGAAAGATGACAAAAAACTCAAAACGTACTGGAGATGCGCTAACGTCATGGCTATCGAGCGCATGGGGTACACTGACCATGGACCAACCCATGTTAAAATCGTAGCCAACCTCTCTCTCAAACTATTGAGGATAATGGTTGAAAAAAAACTGATTACACCCAGCATAGTAGAAGACTACGGAATGAAAAACGAGGATGCTGAGGTCGTGGTGGTTTTAGGCTCAATCTTTCATGACCTTGGCATGATTGTTCAAAGGAGAGACCACGAAAAATACAGCGCATTTCTTGCGATGGAGTTCTTTGACAAATTCTTAACCCCAACCTACAGCGAAGAGGAAAAAGCCATAGTCACCTCCGAAGTTCTCCATGCCATCGTAACCCACGAGGAACCCCTAAGCAATGAACCAACATGCAGAATATTGACAAAAGAGGCAGGTATTGTGGGAATCGCTGACGCTTTGGATATGGAGGCGGGAAGAGCCCGAATTCCCTTTCAATCTGGAAAAGTGGACATCCACGCTATCTCAGCCTTATCCATCGAAAAAGTAGACGTGGAATTAGCAGAAAGCGGCGCCACAAAACCAATCAACATAGAAATTAAAATGTCCAATTCCGCTGGCGTCTTCCAAATTGACGAGCTCCTGAAACCGAGAATCGTTAACTCTGGGCTTGAACAGTTTTTCCACGTTATCGCGGAAATTACGGGTGAAAAAGAAACCAAGATAATAGACAAATTTGAAATCTAGCTTTTGGAGGCGGCAACATGATTAATGAGTACGATGTTGTAGTTATTGGAGGCGGAATCGCAGGGTTATACACTGCTTTGACCGCCGTAGAAAACGCCAAAGTCGCCGTCATTAGCAAGGTGCATGTGACGCGTTCGCACTCGGTTGCTGCGCAAGGCGGGATTGCAGCGAGCCTTGGCAACGAGGAAGAGGACCATTGGGAATGGCACATGTACGATACCGTGAAAGGCAGCGACTACCTCGCCGACCAGAACGCCGCTGAGATTTTAGCGAAGGATGCTCCAAACGCCATTTACACGCTTGAACACATGGGCGTTCCCTTCAGCCGAAACGCAGAGAGTAAGATTGAGCAGCGTCGATTCGGAGGGCACACCAAAAACTTCGGCGAAGCCCCCGTCAAACGCGCATGCTACATTTCAGACCGTACTGGACGCGCAATCATGGATGCACTCTACGACCGATGCCTCCAGAAGGGCGTGGCAATGCACAATGAGGTATTCATCCAGCAGCTTCTTTTTGCATTAAACAATTGTTGTGGAGCTGCAGGATACGATTTAGCAACGGGTAAACCGCAGGTTTTCCATGCCAAAGCAGTCGTTTTGGCTACTGGCGGATGCGGCAAAATCTACAAAACCACCAGCAACGGCTTCGCGTCAACTGGCGATGGATTCGCGTTGGCGTTGGATGCACTTTTGCCCTTGGAGGATATGGAGTTTGTGCAGTTCCACCCAACAGGCATTTACGGACTTGGAATCCTCATAAGTGAAGCTGCAAGGGCGGAAGGCGGTGTTTTGCGGAATGGTTTAGGCGAACGTTTTATGGAGAGGTATGCGCCGACTTTGAAGGATTTAGCGCCCAGAGACATTATTTCACGGGCAATTCTAAAAGAGATAAGCGAGAGCAAAGGCGTAGACGGCAAAGACTACGTTTACCTTGACCTGCGCGGCATCGGCAAGGAAAGTTTAAACCACAAACTTCCCGAAATCACCTCATTCATCAAAACCTACTTGGGATTAGATCCAAGCGAAACGCAGATTCCTGTTGCGCCAACATGCCACTACATGATGGGCGGAATCCCAACTGACGTTGACGGACACGTATTAGCGGATAAGGCAGGCCCTATTCTTCCTGGATTGTACGCTGCTGGAGAATGCGCGTGTGTAAGCGTTCATGGCGCAAACCGTTTAGGCTGCAACTCGCTGATTGACCTCGTGATCTTCGGGCGCAGAACAGGCTTAAGCATTCTAAAGGAGATTAGAACAAGAATTTGTCAGCCGCTTCCAGTGCAAGCCGAAAGTATTGTGATAGATAAAATCAACAGTTTACTTGAATCCCACGGTAATGAACGCGTTGCGGTTTTGCGTGAATCATTGCAGTGTTTGATGACGGAGGAATGCAGCGTTTACAGAAACGGACAAACCCTGGAACATGCTTTAGCTCAGATTCACCTGCTAAAGAAGCGGCTTCCAAACGTCGGTTTAACCAGCAAATCAAGAATTTTCAATTATGAACTGCAGGAAGCCTTGGAGCTAAACAATATGCTCAGGGTTGCTGAGGTTACTGTTTATTCAGCGCTTATGCGCAGGGAAAGCCGCGGCGCCCATTTCCGCAGCGACTACCCCAACCGCAATGATGAGGAATGGCTAAAGCATACCTTCGTTGATGAAACGCCAACGGGGCTAAAAGAAAACTACAAGCCTCTCGCATCTGGTAGGTTTGCACCGGAAAAACGGAGGTACTAACATGAAGGTTACCTTGAAAGTTTACCGATTCAACCCTGAAACCGACAAGGAACCGCACTACGACACCTTCAACGTAGAAGCAGAGCCTACCGACCGCGTACTCGACTGCCTAAACAAAATTCGCTGGCAACAGGACACCACGCTTTCTTTTCGAATGTCATGTGCTCATGGAATCTGCGGTTCAGACGGCTTAACAATCAACAGCCAATCCGCACTGGCGTGCCAAAAACTAGTCAAAGACTACGACTACACCAAGAAAATCTTGATTGAGCCGCTGAGATACTTTGACGTGGTCAAGGATTTGATTGTTGATTTTAAACCGTTTTTTGAGAGGATCAAATCGATAAACCCTCAAGAAACCCAAAGCATAGCCAAAGATAACATAGAAAAGGAAAGAAACCAAACTATCAAAGAACGTAGCCAATTCGACGACGCCTTAAAATGCATCCTGTGCGGCTGCTGCTATGGCGCTTGCCCCGTCATGATTGGAGAGGACAGGGAATTTATCGGTCCAGCCGCGATTTTAAGAGAACAACGCTACCTTTTCGATTCCAGAATCGCAGACGCACAGGAACGCATGCAAATTATGCAGAAGCCTCATGGCGTTTGGGGCTGCAAAAGCTACTACAAATGCACAGTTGTCTGTCCAAAGAACATTAAAGTCACAGAAGCGATTTTGAAAACGAAAAAGAAAATAACACAAGAACAAACTAAGTAGCTTGCAGAAGAGTGGTAACATGGCAACTAGAAAAGAAATCGACCCATTAGGCGAACGAGAGATTCCCAAAAACGCGTACTTTGGTATTCAAACGTTGAGGGCAACCGAGAATTTTCCGGTCAGCGGCATAAAAGCGCCGTTGCCATTCATCAAAGCATACGTTCTAATTAAGAAATCTGCGGCAGTAGCCAACAGTCAGGTGGGGTGGCTTGATCAAAAAGTTGCCAAAGCCATTATCGAGGCATGCGACGAAATCCTCGCTGGCAAACTACTTGACCAATTCGTCGTTGACGTTTTCCAAGCGGGCGCAGGCACATCCTTTAACATGAACGTTAACGAGGTCATAGCCAACAGGGCACTGGAAATCTTCGGCAAACAGAAAGGCGACTACAAACTTGTAGGTCCCAACGACCACGTTAACATGGGGCAATCCACCAACGACACGTTCCCGACGGCGCTCCACGTTTCTGTCCTTATGGCTCTGCAGCCCTTACTTGGTGCGCTCGATGGGTTGGTAGGCGCCTTTGAGGAATTGGGAAAGAAAAATGCTCATGTTTTGAAGTCGGGTAGAACCCATTTGCAGGATGCGGTGCCAGTTACAGTTGGGCAAGAGTTCAGCGCTTACGGCTCAGCAATTGCAGACGCATCTGCAGAGCTCCGAAAGAGGCAAGAAAACCTCCACGCCGTTGCTCTAGGCGGAACAGCCACGGGAACAGGCGCCAACACACATCCAGACTACAAGCGCTTAGCCATCGTTGAATTGGCAAAACAGACAGGTTTCCCACTTAAACCAGCAAAGAACAATTTTGAAGCTTTGCAAAGCCACAGGCCAGCGCAGTCAGTTTCGAGCGGACTCAAAGAATTGGCGTTGGAGCTTATCCGCATAGCCAACGACCTGCGACTTCTCGCTTCAGGCCCCACAACAGGGTTCAACGAGATTACATTGCCTCCTGTGCAGCCTGGCTCATCTATCATGCCTGGAAAAGTGAATCCCGTGATGGCCGAGTGCCTTGACATGGTAGCTTTCCAAGTTATCGGAAACGATTTGGCCACGTCCATGGCTGTTCAAGCTGGACAATTGGAACTCAACGTCATGATGCCAGCCATAGCATACAACATGCTATTCTCCATCCAAATCCTCAGCAACTACATCCCAGTCTTCACAGAAAAATGCGTCAAAGGCATAACTGTTAACGAGAAACGCTGCGAACAATACTTAGAAAAAAACCCCTCCTTAGCCACATTGCTAGCGCCTAAAATTGGGTATTTAGAAGCCGCCAAAATCGCTAAACAAGCCCAAGCAGAAAACCGCACAATAAAAGAAATAGCGCTTGAAAAAAAACTGCTAAAACCCGCGGACCTCGAAAAAATATTTAGCCGCAAAAACTTGCTAAACGAACAATAACTCTCTCTTCTTTATTTGATTAGCATTTTTTTGCATAAAATTGTTAAGCAACATAGCGGTAATTCCTAGTAGGTATCTGTAATGAAGAAAACGTTTGCCTGTTTATTGTTGATTTTTTTGGTTAGCAGTTTACTTTTTCTTGGCTCTTTACGTTTTAGTAGTGCGCAGACGGGAATGTCCGTATATGGACAAGTCAACTCAGATACCACATGGACCCAAGCTAACAGCCCCTACACATTAACTGGTATTGTTCAGGTGAGAAGTGGCGTAACGCTGACAATACAGCCAGGCGTGACAGTTAACTTAGGTACGTATAGCCTTCAAGTTAACGGTACACCATGGCAATTAATGTACAAGGAAGCAATCCAGTAATTGTCGATAACAGTTTTTCCAATTTAAACAGCGGAGTAAGCGTTGCTGAAAGCCCAGACTCTATAATCACAGATAACACAGCATCAAATTGTGTCACTGCAATGGCGGTTGATGGTGCCGGCACAGTTGTTGAAAGAAACTTGGTTTCCAATAACCAAGTTGGAATTGCAGCAGGCAACGCTATCATTTTGCATAACACTATTAAAGACAATATTGTGGGAGCTTACATAACGAGCGCAACAACTTTTAGCTACAATAACCTTGAAAACAATAACAATAACACCTATTGTACCGGTTCAACCGATGTGAATGCTTCTTATAATTGGTGGGGGACAACTGACAAAACCACCATTAGCAACACAATTTATGACAACCAGGATGATTTCAACTTAGGCACAATTAAATTTGCACCATTTTTAACTTCACCTGACTTAGAGGCGATGCCTAACCAAAACCTACCCATACCAACCCCTAATACGTCGCCTCCAACATCCTATGAAGGCACATACACGGTAACAGACCAATACGGAAACACCCGACAAATAACGGCCAATCCAAACCCTTCAGCTGCCGCGTCACCTACTCAGAACCTAACAGCTACCATGCACCAGCCCAATACTCAAACGGACGGTTTATTTGGACTTGACATAGACAAAATCGTATTAATTTTAATGGCTGTTATAATCGGTTTGCTGATTGTCGTCATAGTGTTAATACAAAGAAAACACAGTTAAGCCACCGCCCTTTTTTTATGCGGTAACTTGCCTGTTCGAGGCAGGCTAAAGGGCATATTTTTTGGATACAAATACACCCGCTAAAAGACGCCTCAAACTTTCCTTTGAAGCCTGATTGGTGTTATCCTGCTGTGCCGTAGCCGCTAACTGTTACGGTGGCGTCTGTGGAACCTATATTTGTTTTTGCGTCAACCAGAATACCCCAGATTATGTCTTGAGATGGGAACAACTGCATCAGGTCATCGTCCGATAGCCAGACTGAGTTACTGTTGGTAAATGTGTGTTCAACAGGGTTTGAGATGATGTTGTCGATGTATTCTATTCTTACTCGGACCGTCACGGTTTCGTTGTTGCTGAAGCTGCTATCCACTGAAATCTTTGGTCTGAAAGAGGTAATTGTGAGGGGGCGAACCTGAATGGTCTGGTTTGCGCCGTACTCGCTGTTGGTACCGACAGAGACATTGACGTTTTCTCGTTTAAAGAGCGCGCCATTTGCGGATAGCCAGATGCCTTGGGAATCATGAATTTTAGCGGTCCAATTGCCCAGGAAACTGACGCCGCTGTCAAGGATAGGCGCTGGATTGCAGTGGTCACCAATATCAATGCCGAACAAGTAGATCGGATCAGATGCAAACGACTCAAAAACCACCCCAAACAGTAGCGTCTGGTACATTGAGCCATCAACGTAAAGTCCAGTTTGGTTGGACCTTCCGTTTTCGCCAATCCAGAACCTGACATCTTGAATTTGGCTATCCGATAATTCAGCTAATTTTTCAACTTTAATGCCCACCGAGAAGTCTCTGAGGTTGAAGGAGCAGCGTTCGATTATTGTGCTGGAGTATGAGCCTGTGGCGTTGATTGGCCCTGAGGCTTGCGATGCATTGCCTTCTATGACGTTAAATATGGGTGTTCGGAAAGCTATGCCTTCGGTGGCGTTGATGAATTGGCAGTCTTCTACTTTGTTGTATTCGCTCCAAGTGTTCGTGTTTGCAAACTCGATACCTGTTGAGGTATTTTCAAATATGGTTTTTTGGATGATTGTTCCGAAAGAGTTCTCAACCCTGACTGTGGCGTTGATTAGGGTTAAGCCAGAAATGAGATTATTCTGTGAGGTTGTGTAATCGTTGCCGTGAACGATTATTTTGTGTCCGTTACCGATTACGGTCGCTTGGCCGTCGCCTTCGATTTTGGCGTTCACTTTGTTAGAAATAACGACGTCTTCGGTTAAGATGTAGGTTCCTGGGTTTAAGTAAACAGATTTGCCCTCATTCAACGCTGAATTAATAGCTGACGAAGCACTTGCCGCTTGCTCCGCAACGTAGCCAGTTAACATGTTCTTTAACTTGTAGTTGCCTCCATCTTGAGAAAGCACATAATCGTAGTTTATTGCGTTAGTACTCATGGATGATCGGGTGCTTTCAAAAATCAGGTAAGTGTTGAATGCTGATAGGATGAGCAAAGCTGCAAGAATAATTACGATGGCGCGTTTCGAGAGAATTTTTTTTAGTGCATCTTTCATTTTAGAGGGCTCGACGATTTAAAGTACCATTTAAGGGGCATTGTTAATTAAATTTATTGATGATAGCTTTAAAAACGAGCTGTTAACAAATTTAGAGTTTAACTATTTGCGCGTTTAACCAAAAAAAGCGATGTTGAAGGTATCTCCCGCACAATAACTCTCTTTTTTTTAATAACAACAAAAACAAACATCTACAACATTGTAACACTTTTATCATGAAAAACAGTGATTGAAAGAATGGGAACAAATTTAGAAGCACTACATATCGTGTGTGTATGATGGGCGTAATAAATATTAATTGTGTTTCTTGTGGGTTTTTTTGTGAGAAAAAGTTTTGGTAACTACAACCACAACAGCGATAACGGTAATTACTAAAACAGTAGCAACGTCAGTTAAGTTGAAGCTTAAACCCGAACCAGGAACAGGCGTTGGTGTAGAAGTCGGATAACCAATCGAGGTTGGTGTAGAAGTTAGAGTTGGAGAAGTTGTTGATTGTATGAACTTTGCTGTGAAAATAAAATTATTAGTTGGGTCTGTAATCTATACTGAATGATAAATTGAGTATGTTGTAACCGAAACTGTGTTAGTGTTCAGATTAAATGTGTAGATTCTTACGGCTGCTGCGCCATTATAATTATCGGAGTCTTGGAAATCAAACTGGATTTGTGTTCTAACGCCGCCTTGAACACTAACTTGGTTATGAGCACTTATCATTGCGTCATCGCTACTGCTATGACCATTGAGCGTCATGAAAACTTTGGATAATTATTTAATAGATTCTGCAAGTTTACTTCCCATGTTGGAGGGTCAGGAAAATCCGCGCTTGGCGTCGCTATGAAACAATGGGTACAAAATATGATGTTATAATTCAATTTTGAGTACACATTAAGCAGGTTTGTTGCCCAAGCCATTGTGTCAGGGTTCGCTTCAAATTCAGTATTTATTATTAGAAAGTCATAATTACCTACAGAGAACTTTACTGCTGTGTTTTTACCTTCATTGTTATTGCCAACCCAGTAGCTATTTGTGTCAAATGTTGAGGGGTTGAACGCTGAGTATTGGTTTCCTATCCACCCTGAATCTGGATTATTATAGCCAAGCTGGTCATGGTTTCCTGCATTCCAAGTATAAGGAATGTTGTTTGCTGTGAGAATATTCATTGCAGATTCAGCCGCGTTCCACCCATTTCCAGGTGTTGTATTGTCAGGTTCATTTACAATATCGCCGGTATGAACAACCATCTGCCCATTGTAATTTGCATAATTTTGGGCAATCCATGTTGTCAAATCATTAAACAAGTGAGGATGAAGGTCGGTATGAGTTAAATACTGTGTATCAGTTATCTGCATTATCGAAAACGTATTGCTTTGCGCTTTAGCAACTGGCCAAAAAAACACAGCGAGAGAGCACAACAAGCAAACCATTAAAAATAAAGCGCAAACTTTTCTCAACGACATTCTTCACCCCATTAATAAACAAATAGTCATTTATTACGCTTCTTAACTTTTTTGACTTTGACTTACTATTTTTTGTGTTACACGAACAAACGCGATTGCACCAATAACAGCAACGATAGCAACATCGAAAGATTTCCGTCTCAGCATTGTTCTCAGTAAACAAATACTTTTAGTTTGCATGATTATTGTTGTGAGGTCGCTGGGATTTGAACCAACACCCTATGGAGATATCACCCGCACTTCCCTTTTTTTCAAACATCAACAAAACATTTTTTACCCATCCAAGACAATTGTATTACTCCCACAAATGTTCATTTTTAATTTAACTCGAAAGTTTGTGAATAGACTACTTTTTTTGTCGGTAGTTTGGTTTATTTTCAAAACAAGAATCATTAGAGAAATAAAAACCAGTGCCATTATTGAACCTGCTATGGTTCTTTCGATGGAGCTTTGAGATTTGTAAAACCAAATAGCAAAGAGAACTTCCGCAACCAGAAGCATAACTGAAAGAAGCGAATATGGACCTGATATTTTGGTTGGATCAATTCTGTTTCTTTGGTAGGTAATTCTTGCCAATTATTTCACCTAAAAAAGGCTGTTGCAAAGTGCTTTATTACATTGATGGACGAGATTTTCGAAGTTTTATCTGAGGCAAAATTTTTCTAAGGTATAAATGTCTTGGGTAAAAATTTTTTGTAGACCCTATTTAACCAAAAATCGCGGTTTCATGGAGTTGCATCGTCAGAGAGTGGGCTTTTTGTGGTGTTTTATCGGGGGTGATTTCGACAGTATAAACGTTTTTGCCGAGGCATTTCTACAGTAGAAACCAAGGATGTAGAGCAGGATTCGATTTAGCGCGGGCAAAATTTACAATTAAAATTTCAAGAAGAATTATAGTGGAATGTTTTTTGTTGGTTCTTTTTCGCTGAATATGAGGTGTATTTTGTTGCCTTCTTTATACCCTCTAATCTCAAGTTTCTTGTCGTCAAGCACTCTTAGGAGTTCATGCAGTTCCTTAGGAAAATTCAAAGTAACTTCCTCGTGCTTGTAAACCCTTAGGCCATTCTTGTAGGTTTTTTCTATTATTCGGAACTGAAGCTTAACCATTCAGTTTTCTCCTTTGCTCCAGTAGTTTGATAAGTTCTTTTGGTTTTGTCCCGAGATTGTTTCATATACTGATTGGGTTGTGTAACCCTTGAAGCTGAGCAAATTGGCCGCCGAGGCGTAGAGTAAAGACAAGTACCTCTTTGTGTCTGGGTTAGTTCCATCTCCTATTAGTTGAGCTGCTTTGACTCTGCGCTCATACCGCTTATCTTCTGAACGAGTGAAAACAAACTTTACATTATTTCCCGCATGGATTTCTGAGCCTTCTTTGATTAGCTGCTCAGCAGCGATAACTTGGCTCACGTGTTGTTTGTAGTGTTTGGGGTTTTTTGATAGGTGCTTGGAAATAATTAAGTCGCCGATGGGCACGTCGCCATCGAGTAACTTTTGCCTATAAGCCTTTACCACGTCGAATGCGTGAGGAATCTTTTGCATAAACTCCCGAGAGTTATTAGCCGAAGAAAACACATTAATCATCTCCATTTGAGCATCATAAACAAATTTTGGCGTGTCATGCTTGCGCACCTCCAACCCTCTGACTTTGAGTTTTCCACTCTCCATAACCCCATAATACCGATTCAAAACGCCAATGCTAGGATGCATCTTGGAAGGCAAAAACACTATCCATTTGTAACGCCCCTCAAAATTCAACGGAACCCCAAGATCTTTACTTACGTGCTTGCACAAGTTAGCGTACTCGTCTAAGGTGGCATTTTCCTTTTTTAGCCAGAGCGAGTCCACGATTCCATGAAGCACCTCAAACCCTCGACTCTCAGAAATTCGAGCAGCCCTAAGAAACGCGTCTCGGCCAAACGCACAAACCCCAATGTGTCCGTCAACCGTTCCGAATTTTGCGTTTCTGTAACCTAAATAGCCAAAACACGTAACAAGAATCCACTTCAAAGCGGTCTGCCTATTATCAAACATCTCCTTAAGTTTTGGATCCTTGGCTTCATCTCTTAACCTCTTATAGAGCAACCGTTTGGAAACAACAAGCTTCAACGCTCTAGGAACAACACCCTCCCGCTTCTCGCATATGTTGTAGTTTAACTCTGGGATGCGCAGATTTGAGTCTGGGCAGCATTTGCAAAGGACCGTTTCTGCTGAAATGTTGTTATTAACCATTAAGTTGGGATACATTGATGAAAAATCGACTTCTCCGGTGTTGTCGTGTATGCCTACTTTGGGTTCGTAGACGAAGCCGCCTCGGTCAGCAACGAGAAGTTCGTAAGCCGACTTGAAGGCTTCAGGTATGCTTTTGTTTCTTGGAATCAGAATTTCTTGTTTAAAGGCTTGATAGAACTGCAGCGAAGACATGCTTGAACCGATTGATGAACGCGATGAGGTGTGGAGCGGTGCTCGGCAGGTTCTTGCAATTTCAAATAGGCCTTGGAAGCGGGCTTCATTCAAAATGAAAGTGTTGCCTGCGTCGATGTGGACTCTTCCATACAGCCGAATGGTTGCAGCTTTGTAAAAGGTTCGTCCATAGGAAAAGAAGGTCTTCCCCTGCGCTGCTTTAGGAACAAAAGGCACCTCATCCCGGCTTAGAATAAACTTATCCGAAACACCGCTAACGATTGCACGTTGGAGCAGGTACGAGAAAAGGTACGAATCCCCTCCGTTAGTCACTATTAAATCTGGGTCAAGATCCTTTACCATTTTACTAAGCTGCAGGAGCTTTTCTCCTTCATCACCCGAATCAATGATAATTTGTTTTTCATCTTGGTTCAAAATTATGCTTGCGATTGGGTCTTGAAGATTTGCGATTTTCCCTGATTTAGCTATTTCAACCTCCAACTGCATTGTTCGCAGCGGAGGAATCGAATAGTTTACGCTTTCAACAGAATCTTGGAGATTGTATTTCAGACCAGTCTTTGAGGGTTCAACTTCTAAGAAAGCAAGCGGAAAAAGATCATGAACAAAAAAGTAAGTCCTGTCACCACGCAGATCACTGTTATGAACTTCATAAGTCAGGTAATCGCCTAATTTTAGGATCTGATTAGTTAAGGATGAAACCTTTCTGCAATCCTTCAGCGTTATTTCTAAAACTCTTGATTTTTCCGAATCCATCGGGTTCGCATATTTGTAAACAAAACACCAATTGGCAATGCTTTCGTTGGAATAAATGTGCCCTACGAGTTTTTCGACATCTTCTTTTTTGCCTGAAACGTAAATTTTTTGCTGAAACTTGTCTGTTAATCTGATTCTTTGCCCGTTTTCACTTATGATCCAGACGGCCATTTCTCCAACGTTATCTGGGTAAACGTCAAATATCCAGCCGCGAATCTTAGGGCTGCTGCTTGATTGCATTCAAAGCCTTCTCTAATCGGCTAATCTTTACTTGCTGGGACAATAGAATCGACATAACCATCGGTTCAAAAAGTAGTGGATTTGTGGCGTTGCTTCCTGCTGATGTATAGCTTCTGCAAGCATCCATCAAAGCATCAAATGATGTCTTGTCCTCTACTCTGAGAGCTTTGCCAAAACCACTCCATCGGTTCATTTCATCTTCGATGGCCATGCGATAGGATTCAACAGTTTTGCCCATTACGCGTTAGCCTCCGTGAAGGTCAGAGGAAAAATCTGTTGAGATAGCGCGGGCCTAACAATTGTATTTTGAATCAAATTACATTCTCCTAAATGTTAAAGGATAGCAAAAAGCAGTTTTGAGCATTTAATCTATGAGTCCAAAAGACCTTTCAACTCAGTGGAGACTTAAGTGAAAGTGAAGCGAAATATTTGTGATTTCTGAGAGAGTGAAAATCATGTCATGGTCAGGTTAATTCAAGGATGGTTGTAAGGGAAGTCTTTGCACATCACTATTCTTGAAAAATTGATAATTTTATCTCGCGTTTCGAAAAATGAATAAACAATCCAGCCTATCTACCGTTTTAGTACAAAAATCGTTAGATAACCTATAACAGAGCTTTAATAGTTCTTCATCACAACAAGAACAAACGGTGTTCAACACATGAACAGGTTACGATTGGCAGCAGCCATTGTTTGTATAACTTTTATTTTCGGCTCAGTTTTGATTCCCTTAGCGCGTTCTGACTGGATAATGTTCCACTCCGACCTGTCCCGTGACGGCGTCGGCACAGGCAATCCAGTACTTGCTCCCACGCTACTCTGGAAATACACCTCTTTCTCCGATGGTAATGGCCGAGTGTACTCATCTCCTGCTGTTGTCAACGGGGTAGTCTACATAGGAGCAGAATACTTGAAAGCAATTACTAGATATAATACTATAGATTTCGGCAGCGTTTTTGCTTTGAACGCTGCAAACGGTGAAAAACTCTGGAATTACACTCTTGGAGCAATTAGCCAATCCTCTCCTGCAGTAGCCGGCGGCGCCGTCTACATAGGCTCCATGGATCGTAACGTTTATGCTTTGAACGCTGCAAACGGAAACCAACTCTGGAATTACACGACCGGCGGAACCCTTTATTCGTCTCCTGCTGTTGCCAACGGCATCCTTTACATAGGTTGTACTGATGGGAATGTTTATGCTCTAAATGCTGCAACTGGAATAAAATTATGGGTTTCCCCAGCAGGACCCATAAGTTCAGGTAGTAATCCCTATCCCGAAAGCATGGTTTATTCGTCTCCCGCGGTTGTCAACGGCGTAGTCTACATTGGAGCAGCAACATTCACTGATGGATCAGGAGCACATAATTATGGTGGTGTTTATGCTTTAAATGCTGCCAATGGCAACAAGATATGGAACTACACCACCACCAGTTATATTCACTCGTCTCCTGCAGTTGTCGGCGGCGTCGTCTTTATAGGCTCAATGGACGGTAATGTTTATGCTCTAAATGCTGCAACTGGGATAAAACTTTGGAACTATCAGTTACCCATAATAGGCGGCGTGATCGAATCCTCGCCTGCTGTTGCAAATGGTATAGTATACGTAGGCGCTAATGACGGCAACGTTTATGCTTTAAACTCTAATAACGGCTATCAACTCTGGAAGTACACCACTGGAGACCCTACAGTCCAGATTGGTTGGTCATCTCCTGCAATCGTGGACGGCGTAGTCTACATAGGATATGGGTTTAATGCAACGCCACAAACTCTAAACGGCAGCATCTGTGCTTTGGACGCTTATACCGGAGCAAAACTCTGGAATTACACAACGGACAACACTATTGATTCTTCCCCTGCTATTTCCAACGGCATGGTCTACATAGGTTCTGCAGACGGAAACGTTTATGCTTTCGGTATTTCTCCAACTCCAACTCCCACCCCTAGTCCAACACCAACTTATTCGCCAACAGCAACACCAACCCCAAAACCATCTCCATCGCCTACTCCATCTTCGTCCCCAACGCCCACGTCAACTCCCACATTGACTCCAACTCCGACTCCTAGTCCCAGCCCAACTCCAATTCGAACCCCAACTCCTACACCCACTCCAATCCCTTCTCCAACTCCATCTCCAACGGCAAGCCCAATACCCACACCTTCGCCTACACTAAATCCAACGCCTACTTCGACGCCTACTTCGACGCCAACTTCGACGCCAA
>PLYI01000069.1 GCA_003151735.1 Candidatus Bathyarchaeota archaeon
TTGCTAAGGTTGAAGATTTTGTCTAAGAAAGCAAAGAAAACTGAAGGGTTAGAACAACACAAGAAACTGCAACGAGAAAAAGACCAGAAACGAAAAGATAGAAAACAGGTCTCGCTCCCAGCAAAACACGCAAGCAAAGGCAAAAAATAGCTCCGCTTACTACGTGTTTATTTTAATCCACTTTTTACATTTTACCTTAAGGTGTTTTTAGTTTCGGCATAAAAAAGAGATGTCACCCATTTTAATGCAGGCGCCTCGCTCAAATTGGCGATCCACTGCGTTTTTTGAAGTAGAGAATCAAACCGCTTCCTGAGACAGCGGCAAATATTATTGCTGTCCAAAGCCACCATTGCATCCAAAAAGGTTGCGTATCCGAGTCAACTATGTTGCTTATTTGCAGTTGGTCTATCTGAGTTATAGAGTCATGGCCAATATAGAGTTCATTTTGCGCTGCAATTGGACCTGTTGGGTTGGCTTCTCCTGAGGATACTATGACGGCTTGTTCTTGACCGTTAACGTAGATGTGCATTCCTGAAGTTAAGCTGCGAGCGAAAACAACATGGATCCATCGGTTAAGGGGAATAGGCGCTTTGGTGTCTATTTCGTTTAGGACGCCGTTTTGAGTTGTAACGTAACCGCGGATTGCTCCTAAGACAGGGGAGCTTGCATTTTGCGGTGTTTCCCCGTTAATGGCAACCCCCACAGTTCTAGTCGGCAGCGGCAACGTAGTTCTTACGCATTCTACCAGAATATTGTTGTAGGCTACGTCTTTGATTTGTTGTACATTGACCCAGGCATCTATGGTTACTTCTTGAGGGGTTTGCAAGCTAGCGGAGGGCGGAACAAACGCATAGGCTGCCCCATCGAAACTTAAGGCTTGACCAAACTTGCCCGGGACCTGCGCTGGAGTGAACGATTTGTTTCCCACAGTTGACGCTAAGACAGCCGGGTTGTTACCGGTTGAATCGGGTATGACGCCATCTGCTGGGACGTTATCAAAGGTCCAGAAGGCAACAACGCCGTTTGATGTTACCGATGTAGGGGATATTGCAGAAGGAGTTTCGCCTGGGTTTGAAGTGTCCACCGGCGTTATGAGCGGGTAGTAATCTGTGTTATTGGAGTTAATCATGTATGGTGTAGATTGGTAATCGCTCCAGTAGTTTCCTCCAGATGGATATCCGTTGTCCCAGTTCTCAACGAGAAAGGAAGAGTTGCCATAGGCGTTATCGAGGTTGTTAACAAAGTTATTGTGATAAATTTCGTTTGCACGTGGAGCGGCACCCTGAGTTGTAATGTAGATTCCATATTTGTTTGCTGCAATTTCGTTGGCATTAATTATGTTTTTTGACCCTGAAAGAAATATTCCTGACTCTGTATTGGAAACTATGGTATTGTCGAACACAATCGAGTAAGATGCACCTAAACCTAGGCCTCTGAAGTTGTTTTGAAGATTGTTTCCGCGGACAGTATTTAAGTAGCCTCCTAAAGCGATGCCTGATACGGCGTTTGCGACTATGCTGTTGTTGGAAATGATATTTAATGTACCAGAATAGAATCGAATGCCGTCTTTAATGCTTAAAGTGATAACGTTGTCGGTTATGGTTGTGGATGATTGAAGGGCGCAGAAGATTCCTATATAATTATTTTTAATGACGTTGCCGGTGACTGTGCAGTTATCGCCTTGGATATTTATGCCCAATGCATTTTGCGTGGGAATAAAGCTATTGACGCTTTGAATTGTGAACCCTGAAACTTTGATGTCTGCTGCCGCCAACGTTAAAACTGCAGGTTCATTTGAGCCTCCGTTTCCGATAATTATGGTGTTTTTGCTGTCTTCTCCCTGAAGTGATATCGATTTGTTGATTTCGATATTTTCATGGTAAACCCCTTGCTTCACCGCTATAACGTCGCCTTGGGATGCATGGTTTACCGCTGAAGTTATCGTTGGGTAATCCTGCGGCACAGTTAAAGTGTTTGAGGCGTGACTTGTTTGGATATTGAACATCCAAATTATTGAAAACAAAATTATTGTTAATGTAAGTGCCTTTAGGATCCCCCTTTTTTTCGCCGTCGGCATAACTTTGGTTTGGATATTCATTTAAGATTCACCGCTTAGAACAATGATTGCCCTAAAATATTACTCTCCCCAAGGAACACCCTGTTCTTTTAGCGGAACACCCAAAAAAAATGCGTTATGAGGAAAGTGGGGTCTGTCAATATTTCGTTCTTCATCTTTCCCAATCAGACTGGGACGGCGACATCATCCCCCGCACATTAAGCGGTAGCACAACCAAATAAACATTACAAAAACAAATGGACAATCAGTCTGACAAGTCTTATTTTCTTTTTGTGTGGGTGTGGCGGTTTTATGGGTGCCACAGGTTCGTTTGCGGATTGGGTTGTTTTTTGTGTATAAGCTGTTTCTCTGTTGTCTTTTGGTTGTGGGATAACTGATTTTTTCCACACAGGATACATGGATGCATATTGAGTTTGGCTGGTTGTGGTTGTGGCGGCATGGTGGATAAACCTAAAAGTGGCATGTCCAAAATCAATGTATCAGTTAAAAAAAAGTCAACGGCAGCCAACCACCACGCCCCCTTCGCCACCCTTGGCGTAGAATTCATCTAACATCTCTATGGATAAGGAGAATAGCGCTAAATTCTCCTTTGACCCCTAAATCCCCTTTTCCGCAGTTAAAGAAAAAGAGGACTTTCGAAGAGGGACCTCCATCTTATTATGTTCACGAACCAGGCCAGAGCTCAGCAGGGCCTTTTGTATCTATACCGTCCGTCGCTACTACAAAAACTATAGTGAAACTACTACAATTATTAAGCCAAAAACAGCCAACCCAATGCCTTCACTTAATCCGTATGTAAAAAGTATAATACCAAGAACAAGTAAAACTGCACCAATAACTCCAATCCCTATCACTAAACAAGTTCTAATATGGGACCCCAAATAGCTACCGTCAACAATAGTCTTTTTGCAATTTTTATGTATTTAATATTTGATTAGAGAGAGCTAGTACACTTCCCTGAAGGCGCCCTCCTCGACCTAAGGCCGCTGTTTTTGCATAACAAGCCAGACAAAAAAGAAGCGACTTTTCAAGATTGATTTAACTTGATCTAGTTAAAGCTTAAAAGTTGAACCGTTGATACCTTATTTGATGTTTCTCAATAAAGAAGATAACTCGACCACTAAAAAAGTCCATGAAACAAATAGTGAAAAAAATAACGCACAGAGCAAGAACAAGGATATCTCGATTTGTTCGAGAGTTTCGATGAGGCTTTCATAGCGGTTGACTGGAACTTAATTAATATTTATTGGAATAGAGCTGCCGAAAGAGTTACTACCGTCAAAGCTCAAGAAGATCTCGGAAAAAAAAATAAACTATGTCTTACCTGAAATGATGACTGTTGACATTACACCTTACTTGACTCAGCTTCAACGAAAACAAAGAACTCGTTTTATGATGAATGTAGTCAGTAGAGAAACTCAGAAACCATCTATATTCGAAGTTTCAATGTATCCCTCTGAACAAGTAATAATAATTGTCGTTGAAGACAAAACTGAAGAAGAGCAAACAAAACGGCTATCTGCTATTGGTGCGACCGCTGGAATGGTCGGTCATGATATACGCAATCCCCTACAAGCGATTGTTGGAGATATTTATTTGCTTAAGGAGTATCTTCCATCAATGCCCGAATCAGAAACCAAGAAAGAATTCATTGAAAGTTTGGACAACATTGAAACAAACGTCAACTACATTAGCAAAATTGTAGCTGACCTGCAAGACTATTCTCGCACTATTAACCTCGAATATTCAAGTTTTAATTTAAAAGAATGGATTACAAATGTTTTACAATCGGTAAGTCGTCAAAATAATGCAGCTATTTCTGTAAATATTGACCCTTCATTTACCATCACTTCAGACCGAGCAATAATTAGGCGAGTTTTAACTAATCTAATTATTAATGGTATTCAAACGATGCCAACTGGAGGCAAACTGACCCTAAGTGGCTACAGAAAAGACAACAATGTACTGATTATAGTAGAAGATACAGGCATTGGAATCCCAGAGGATATTAAGCCAAAGCTGTTCTCGCCTATGCTGACAACTAAGGCAAAAGGTCAAGGTCTAGGCTTAGCTGTTGTTAAGCGTCTAGTGGAAGCTTTGAAAGGAAATATAGAGTTTGAAAGCCAAGTAGGAAAAGGAACGAAATTTAGTATCACATTACCTTGCAAGAGATAATTCGCTATTTTAGTAAGAACATACTAAAGCTTATAACTAGATAGCAACAATAGAATGCAGAGTATTTAGTAAACCAACCAAATAAAAAATTACTTTTTCCTAAAGCAGGGACGGCGACGTTCTCCATAGATATTTACAAGCCAAAAATATAGTTTTTGCCTTGGATAGATTTGCAAATAGAATTGATACTTGGATGCCCCGATGTGACTTTACCCAAATATTGTAAATATTAATTGACCAAGGAAATGGCTGATGACGATTACTGGGATGGCAATGCCGAGGTGGATGAGTATTTCTTTTATGGTGCTGGTGTTGCGTTGAACACCGATGAATTAACTCAGGAAAACCAGAATTCCAATCCCTATCACTACGCAGACCGTGGCAGCCCATGCTAAGGGCAAGAACGCAAACGCCGCAACAAAAGTGAATGTAATACCGAAGCGGGTTAAAAAATTGCTAATGGTGAACATTCGTGTGTTTTCTTTTTTTGTAGCTGTTGTCTCGCGGTAAATGTGTATTCCAAGGGAATCAGCTATGTTGTCTGCGACAGCTATCACAAGCAAAGACCCAATTATGCTAGCTTGAGGGTTGCCAGATGACGCCAACCCAAAAATTATTCCCAGACTTGTAACGGTTGATGATGTAGCGCCAAAACTGAATTTGCTCGGGTCTTTAGGTAACTTCACAGAATATTCGCCTATCTTTTTTGAATGTTTTTTAAGACTTGTTTCTTGATTTAAAAAAATAAAAGAATGGAATATTTGGTTTTTGCCTTTAGACTGCAGTTGATGGTGGAGGCGTCATGGTTGCCACAGGCTGCTCTGCTTGAGGTTTTATCTGGAAGAAAGCAATCGCTACCAATAGTATAGCTATCCACACCAGGATTAAGCCAATCAGGGGGATTATTGCGCCTATCAACATCAGTAAACCTGCAGTTGAGAATAACCCGACAGACGACTTTGCTGACACATGTTTTAGTGCGCGCCAAGTAAAGAATGACCCGACTATAATGAAGATCCAGGTGACTACAAGGGTAGCAATTATTGGACCTATGAACGGCACTATATCAGCTGGATTTAAGTTCGAGTTGACTGTTAGGTTTGGAAGATTTGTCCAGTCACCATTAAACCCAGGATAAAGCACCGATACCAAATCGTTCATGTAGGACGTGTAAAAAAACAGGTAAACAAAACCCGCAAACGAAACTATTCCGCCTATTATAAACGTGATGAAACCGTAGAGCCCTTTGTTGAATATGCCTTTTTCCATGTAGTTATGCGATAAACTGTGCAGACTAATCAATACGAGCAAAGCGCCAACAATGCCTAACCCCAATGTTAATAGTGGTTGAACAAAAAAAGCTAAGCCGCCGATGAAAACTAAAATAGCGCCTACGCCGCCTATGCTCTTGGCTGATTCTATATTCATTCTGACTCCTCTATGTGCTTTGTCATCTTATTTAAGATAAAAACTTTTGCATGTTATTCACAGTATCAGTGCTTAGTTTTTGTCTATGGGTTTTTCAGTTGGTTCTTCAGAATGCTGTAGTATGTTTGTAGGTAGATTTTCCCGTTCTCTGTTATGGTGTAAACTTTTCGTGCTCGGCCATCTTTTTGCTGTTTTTTGCTTTCCGCGAAACCTTTCTGTTCCAACTCGTTTAGCGTGGGGTAGAGTGCGCCGTGTCTTAGTTTTACGTTGAAATCGATTTCTACTTGTTTTTTTATCTTGTATCCCCATGTTGGCTGGGTTTGAATGATGCGGAGGAGTTGGATGTCGAGCAAGTTTCTGATTATGTGTTGTACAATTTGTTTTTTGTAGGTTTCGGACATTGTTTTTCCTTGTTTGCGGTTGCTTGTGTATGGGTTGATGTTTGGATTTATTTAGGTTACGTTGGTTTAGGGTTGTTTTATTGCGGGGTTATGTTTTGGTATGCTTTGGGTATGTATGAGGGTTTATATCGGGGTGTAGGAATACTAAGCACTCAAGATATGTCCGAATAAGGACATATTGTATACAAGTATAACAGAAAAACTGTTCAACAAAAATACACTAACACGGGGAGAAAAGAAAAATGTTCAAACAAAGCTCACAAAAAGAGGTTTCAACAAAACTAATGAAAGGCCTGCTCGACCTAATAATCCTACAATTCCTAAGCACCGAACCAATGCACGGCTACCAAGTCATCACCAAAATCCGCAAAAACTTCGGCGTATACTTCGGACCAAGCACCATATATCCGCTACTGGGCACACTAGAGAAAAAAGGCTACGTAGACAGCCACTGGAACATGAATTTTGAACGACCAAGAAAAGTCTACAGCCTAACAAACGACGGACAAAGCATGTTAAATTTCACAGAGGACTCGTTGAATTTGATCTGCAGAAAAATAACAACCACAAACCAGGATGCGGCGCATCCAATAGTAAGCATGATAACAACCAAAAGCAGAAACAGCCTAACATTAGAAATACCCTAAAACTGGCAAATGCGAACGGTGTTTGCCAGTAATTTTTGAATTAGCAGATTGAATTGAAGCATTCAGGCATTTCCAAAGTGCGTAACCCTGTTTTAAATACATCGAATACCCAATTGCTATGTGAGAGCCCAGGTGAATATTTGAATCAGGTAAGCAACAGCGAAATCTTCGAGTTGAACAGTCAAACTCTTGAGTTCTGTAGACACATCGCTGGGTCATCAAAAATCGCGGCCATCGCGCTTGTAGATAATTATTCAATGAAAACATTAAACGAACGCACAATCCACGAAGTAATGCTCGTTATCCACAATTTTCAGCCTAGACTAATGAGTTATGTAAAAACAGTCAATAACAAAACAATTTTTGTTTTCGCAGTTGATCAATGGATTTTTGAGCGAGACGTCGACAGAGGCTTTCTGGGGGAAGCTATTGCAAGCAAACTTATTTTTCACTACTTGACACTTGAGGGTTATGGTTACTTACATGAAAATGAAGTTGCCCTAAAGAAGCGGTTGACTCTTGAGTTGCTTGAGAATTTGGTGGTGAATTTTCCAGAGCTTACGCATCGTATCCGGATTTTGCCACAGTACTTTATGTATGAAGTGTTTTCTAATCGACTCCGAGTTTTCCCTCTTTTAGCCTATAACCTCGTAAACTTGACGAGTTGGCTTCAAGATGAGCAGCAATCGCTCAGCAGCTACAACCAAGCCCTAAAGCAGCTTGAATCAGAAGAAAAAATAAGCATCTCAAACGGCTACGTGACAATCACAAAAAAATTCATAAAACAATGCCAAGACCCAAAAATCAAAATAATCAACTTATCAAAAAATATGCCTCGAACCCTCTTCACAGCAATTTTCGGTGTCCTCCCCCAGCTGATGAACATTGTTTCACAAAACACCGAAATCTTCCTAAAAACCCAAAAGATAATTTGGATAAGACAACCTGACCCAATCTGCAGGTTCATCGACCCACAAAAATACGTGTTCTTCCAAACTGCAGAAGGGCTGGTTTCACTATCTGACAAGATAGATATGAAAGGTTTTGCTCAAAGAGTGATTCTCAAGGGCCAAGGCGGCAATGTCGAAGTTAAACCCATCGGCGGCGTGTTAAATGACGTTTACTTGATAGATGCTTTCGGCGGAGGCGTTGAAACTAAAGTTATAGCTAAGCGGTTTAAGGATTGGTCAGGATTAAAATGGTTCCCATTAACGTTATGGTCTTTCGGAGCCAAGTCTTTTGCTGTTTCAGGTCAAGCACGACTGGCAAAGGAATGCGCAATTAGCGAATTTTTGCTTAATGAAGGGTTTAATGTTCCTAAGATTTTGCATGTTAGCAACGCCGAACGCATAGTATTCATGGAATATATCGATGGAGTAAACCTTAGTGAAGCAATAAAGAAAGTCGCAATGTCAACAGACCCTGCAACCCTCAAAGAAGTGCTTCTCAAGATAGAAAGAGTTGGCGAGATACTTGCACAGGTTCACTCCCATAACGTCACATTGGGCGATACTAAACCTGATAACGTCCTCATTAAGCAGGATGGCACCATTTTCCTGATTGATTTTGAGCAAGCTACCAAAGTAGGAGAAATCGACAAAGCCTGGGACATAGCTGTCTTCCTCTACTATAGTGGTCACTATCTTCAACCATTTCACAGCAGTGCAAAAGCTGAATTTGTAGCCAAAGCCTTCATAAACGGTTATTTGAAGGACGGCGGAAGCCCGGATGACATCAGAGAAGCTGGAACCCCAAAGTACACGCGGGTTTTCAGCATCTTCACGCAGCCACCTATGATGCGCGCTATTTCAGATGTCTGCAAAAAAACGGAGCTGACAGCCGGAGAAGTGCATGGTTAAGAATCAAACCTCCTTAACGTTCTATGGCGGAGTCAACGAGATAGGCGGAAACAAAATTCTACTGGAAGACAAAAAAACCAAGATATTCTTGGATTTTGGGCAATCCTTCAGTTTCGGAGCAAAGTTTTTCACAAGTTGGCTCCAGCCCAGATCCCTTAATGGGTTGGAAGACTACTTTGTGCTTAACCTTCTGCCAAAGATAGGCGGGTTATAAATGGTGGCAAGCTCATTATGGATCTTGACTTCTTTCAGTTCTGTGAACTTATAGATATTAAGCCTGAGGAGGGCAGCCAGTTAATCCACAGCATGAGCGAACCTTTCAGCGAGGAAGACGTTGAAGACAAAGTGATGCACAATTGGCTAGACCACTTCAAGATACAGTTCCACCAAGTGCACGCTTCGTGGCACAAGAGCAAGGAACAACTTGTCGAAATGGTCAAAGAAATCAATTCTGACCGTACTTTCGCTGTATATACTGAAAACCAGCAGCTGTTCAAGAAATACTGTAGCAACGTGCGACCCATTAAGGAAGCCAAAGAGTACTTCCTGAATTAAAGCCAAACTCAACAAACGCGCATCACAAGTTATCGGCATCAACGTTGCGGAGTCGACTAATTGGGCATTGACCGTTTCACCACATTCTGTTTGGGTTCCAGCGTTCGAGGACGATGGATATTGATTTTTCGAAGGTCGAAGAAGCGCTATGACAAGTGGAAAAACAAGCTAATTGAAGGGTTTGATGGGACAGCAAGATTTTTAAAGTGTTCGAAGTCTCGAAGGAGACAATGCAACATGGTTGTCAAGGGAAGCTTGTGGAGAAAAACAAAGAGTACCAGTTGTAGAGTCGAGTAAGAGTTATTTACTTTAAAATCAAACTAGTTATTGCGGATTTTCATGAGCGAAATTTACTACTACAAAGGCTTACACAAAGTCAAAGTCGTAACAGAAACCGAAGGCTACTGGATTGTAGAAGCCTTAGAAGATTTTGAGGATTTCGCAGATGGCGAAAGAGCCACCGTTAAAGCAGGTGAACGACGCATCGTTCAAACAACCGAACTGCAAAAGAAAAAAAATCCTGCCCCCACAAGATTCCAGCGCACGGGTATGAGCGGCAACTTGAAAAAAGTAAAAAATGGTGCGGAAAACGAAAAAGTTTAGATTCGACTGCTATTAAGCAGTGATGGGGAACTTGAGGATGAACTTTACGCCTTTTCCTTTCTCATTTTCAAAAGCTACGGTTCCACTCATGGCTTCAGTTAATTTCTTAACAACAGGTAAACCGAAGCCTTGACCTTTAGCCTTAGTAGTGAACAAGGGCGTGAAAACTTTAGCTTTAACTTCGTCAGGCATACCTTCCCCAGTATCCTCAACGCTGATTAACGCTTTATTGTCTTGGCATATGGCAGAAACAGTTAATTTGCCTCCCTTCGGCATAGCTTGAACTGCATTTGAAATCAGGTTAGTTAATATTCGTTTTAAGTATACGGCATCCAGGATAAGAATAGGAAAATCCTTCTCAATGTAAAAAGAAGATGCAATATTCTCAATGAGAGGAATAGATCCCAATACTTCTTTAACTATTTTTTCTACGTTAGTTTCTGACATTTGCGGAGTTGGTGCTCTTGCGACGTCTTGAAGGTCCGCCACTATCTTATTCATGTAAAATACCTGCTCCTCAATGAATGCAATGCTTTCCTGGAGGCTTTTCTTAGCGCTATCATCAGACAACTCGTCCACTTCCGACTTTGCCAAGTAAAGTTCACCAACAATTGATTGAAGCGGATTTCTAATGTCGTGGCCAACCATACCTGCAGTTTTCCCGATCATAACTAAACGTTCAGATTGGACTATCTTTTGTGCTTGCTCTTTAACTATCGTTTCCAAATCCTCAGTATGAAGCCTCCGATCAAATTCCCATTTCTTCATTTCAGTGATATTTGAAAAAGATAAGACAGCTCCAAAGATCTTTTTATCTCCAGTTACGTAGGGTCGAATACGCATTTGATACCAGCTATTTTTGTTTTCAATTTCTTTTCTAACCGTATCTATATTGGTAATTGCCGTTTGGATTTGCTCTTCTAAATCGTCAACTTGAATTCTCAAGTGAAAATTAGTAATAGGGTGTTCAACATCGCTTGGTACAAGTCCAAGAAGTTCTTGTGCTGAAGCGGTAAACCGTTTTATTTTAAGGTCAGTGTCTACAATGATTACAGCCGTGTCAATGTTGTCCATGAGGTTAGCGAGGTCATCATTTAAATGAGAGAGAGTTTGATTTCTGTCTTTAAGTTCTTCATTTAACGTTGTTAATTCTTCATTAGCTGACTGAAGCTCCTCTTTGGATGTTTCTAACTCTTCGTTTGTGCTCATTAACTCTTCATTGCTTGATTGGACTTCTTCGTTTGCAGAACTTAATTCTTCAGTTGTCGCTTCCTGCTGTTCAATGACAGTTTGTAATGTTTGTTTTGTTGAGTCTAAATCTTTGATAAGCTCTCTTATCTGTTGGTCCCTAGTCATATCTGATTCTTGGCGTGCATGTTTTGACGTTGTCTTTTGATCTTTCACTGTGCCCTTTTCGTTAAACAAAACGAGAAAGAAGAGCTCGTTATTTTTTGTGATATTAAACGGTTTAATGAGAACAGTAACTGTTTTTATCAGTCCACCCAGTTCGAAGCGCACTGTTTCATTGATTTCTTTTTTGGATTTTTTTGCTCTGTAGAGTGCGGTTTGAACAGTAGGTCTAAGTTCTTTTCGAACTAGTTTGATCACGTTGAAACTGGCCGTTCCAGGCTCAATTGAGACATATGGATTAACTTGCCCGCGGAAAGCAAGGATGTCTGAATTGCCGTTAATAAGTAGTGTTGCAGGAACATACTCGGCCATTAAGAGCTGGTCAACTGCCTCGTTTAATGAAGTTATGGCATCATTCTTTTGGGGAAAACTAAGAGGAGTTTTTGCCTTGGAAGATTCAATAGGAACCTGCAAAGTTAATTCTGCTGGCGGTTGACCACTTTTTTTCTTCAATATTGTTCCTCTTTTTGTTATTGAATCAAACAAGGTTGCAAATTTACCCACCGTTTCTGATCCGCCTAAAACCAAGTACCCGTTGGGTTTTAATCCATAATTGAATGTGGATATTATTCTTTCTTGAAGCTTAGGTTCCATGTATATTAACAAATTGCGGCAGACAATCAAATCGATGTTCGAGAATGGAGGATCCTCCGTGATGTCATGTTTTGTAAATACACACATATCTCGAATCTGCTTGATCACTTGGCAGTTCCCATTAAAGTTGGTGAAGAATCGTTTTATTCTGTTCTCGGAAACATTATTTTCTATGATATTAAGGTAGATTCCTTTCCGAGCTTTATCGATGTTCTTCTCGTTGACGTCGGAGCCAAAAATTTGGACAGGAATATTAAATAGGTTTTTTTCTTCAAGAAATTCGGTAAGTGCAATAGCCATTGAGTAAACTTCTTCGCCTGTTGAGCAGCCTGGAATCCACAATCTTATGGATTGGCCAGATTGTCTGTTTTTAACAAGTTCTGGAAAAACTTTTTCTTTTAGAACCAAAAATGTGCTAGGTTCTCTAAAGAAGGCTGTTACATTTATTAGTAAATCGTCAAACAATGCTTGTTGCTCTTCAGGGTGCATTCGTAAATACGCAAGGTATTGTTTCATATTTTCAATCTTGTTTAAGACAATGCGTCGACTAATGCGCCGGTCGATTGTAGTTTTTTTGTAATTGGAAAAGTTAACGCCAAACGCAGCTTTAAGGATAGTAAATATTGTCTGTGGATCTTTTTCGTCTTCAAGTTGAGGTTTTGGTTCTTCCATTCTTTGGCGAGTAATCTCTGGGTGCTTGGCAATTCTGGATAGTTCTTCCGCTATCTGTTGTGGAGCGAGAACAAAATACACGGTTTCTGAGACTATAGCGCTTTTGGGCATGTCAGGGTACTGGGCTGATTTTGGGTCCTGAGCGAAAGTGATTCCGCCTTCGGCTTTTATGGCTTTTAACCCTTCAGTTCCATCACTTCCTGTCCCTGAAAGGATAATGCCGATTGCCCGCGTTTTTCGTTCAACTGCTAAGGAATTTAGAAATTCATCGATTGGTTTGAAAGAACTCGTTTTAGGGCGAAGCTTGAGGCAGCCGTCCTCAATTGTCATCGCGGCGCCTGAAGGAATCACATAAACATTGTTTGGTTCAACTTGCATGCCATCTTCAACCTTGTTAACGGGCATTGTGGTTGAACGTGCAAGAATTTCAGGCAGCATACTTTCTTGATTTGGGGCAAGGTGCTGAACAATCACGAAAGCTAAGCCGGTGTCCACTGGTAAATTTTGGAGCAGAATTTTGATGGCGTCAAGGCCACCAGCAGAAGCCCCGATACCAACAATAGGAAATGATGGGTTAATCTTATTTTCCGAATTTTTTTTGGTTCTTTTGGGATTAACTTCGCTAAAAAAATGTCACCTTTCGAATATCTTACGTTCACTAAGTTTATAAATTTTTTCGCACCAAGTAGGGTGCCTTGGATTTTAAACAAAATTTTTTGGGAAAAAATAACAACAATTGTTAAAGTACCATACTATGAGGCCCCCCTTTAAACCATTGTTAATTTACTCGCGCATCTTCTTGCTGGCTTCATGGAAACTCAAGCAAGCTATCCTCTAAACTGAAAAAGAGGCATATTTGGAGCCTAATAGCCAATCTATGCAAAAACAATAGGAGAGGGAGGCCCTATTGCCATTTTTCCAAGTCAAAAGCATGTTGGAAGTTTGGGGTTTGCTGGTTTGTTGGGAAATGGTATAAATTGCAGTCTTATGATTGTATCAAAGTTCAAAAAAACATTCCTTTAACGGTAAGGCGGCATGGCTGAAAAAAGAGATTACTACGAAGTTCTAGGGGTACAAAAGGGCGCATCTAAAGACGAAATTAAGGATGCTTACAGAAAACTCGCTATGCAGTTCCATCCTGACCGCAACAAGGACGTTGGCGCAGAAGAACGATTCAAAGAAATTTCTGAGGCATATGCAGTTCTGTCTGATGACCAGAAACGCCAAACATACGATAATCTTGGCCACCAGGGCTTTGATCAACGTTACACTTCTGAGGACATTTTCCGGGGAGCAGACTTCGACTCAGTTTTCCGCGACATGGGCTTCGGAGACATTTTCCGCAGCATTTTTGGGGGCGGCGGAGGATTCGGCGGATTCGCAGAGGAACGCAACCGGGGACAAGACCTCGCCTACAATCTTGAAATAACTCTTGAAGAAGCCGCAAAGGGCACCGAGAAAGAAATCGAGATCCCAAGAACCGAAAGATGCGAAGTCTGTGGCGGATCAGGTGCAAACCCAGGTACATCCGCCAAGATCTGTCCCAGATGCGGCGGCGCAGGCAAAATCCAGAATATGCGCAAAGCAGGCTTCGCAACGTATGTGCAAGTAAGTGTTTGTCCAACATGCAGGGGAAAAGGCAAGCTGATTGACTCGCCATGCAGCAACTGCCACGGTTCAGGGCTAGTTAGGAAGCGACGCAAAATCATGGTAAAAGTGCCCATGGGCATAGATGAAGGTATCCAGCTTCGTCTTCGGGGCGAAGGTGAAACGGTAGCTGACGGGGAACCAGGAGACCTATACGTCGTCGTTCATGTCAGGCAGAACCTGCAGTTCATGAGGGAGGGAGATGACCTCTGGCACGTAGCCATCATCACTTATCCCCAAGCGGCACTGGGCGCAGAAATTGTTGTGCCAACTATTGATGGACCTACAACCATTAAAATCCATCCGGGAACCCAAGTGGGTGAAACCATAACGTTGCGGGGCAAAGGTATGCCGAGGTTCCGCGGCTACGGCAGGGGCGATTTGCATGTTCGTATCGGCGTATCAGTCCCAGAAAAGCTTACTTCTGGGCAGAAGGCGCTTTTGGAGCAGCTGGCAAAAGAGTTCGGTACGGATGTGCAGTCGAAGAACCGCAAATTCCGCCTGTAAAACGGGGACCCCACCGAGTTAGTGGTAACAAGAAATTTTTTAAGGCATAACGAAGATACTGAGTAACCAAAGTTTTAAGGAAGAAAAAAAATGACATTTGACTTAGCAACAATACTGGTGCAGCTCATCGTAAACATCTTGGTTAACCTGATTTTTGTTGCGCCCTTCCTCTGGATTGCTGGCAGACTCTTAGCGGGCAAACAAAACGCCAAATTCACCGATGCCCTTTGGATAGTCATCATCGGCACAATATTCTTTTATTTCTTCAACCTGTTCTTCTCAGAATTCATCTCAGGATTCGCCGTCATCTTAGCCTACATCGCGATGTTGATAATTTGGTTGGCGCTGGTAAAACATTTCTTTGATTGCGGATGGCTCAAAGCACTCGCAATAAGCATAATAGCCGTAATCATCGCTGTCGTCATCCTATTCATAATATTCTTCATCTTGACATTGATAGGCAATGGAACAGGCTGGCTACCCATCAGCAACCCACTAAACAGCTTCTAAACCCCCCATTTTTTGTTTTTAATTTCAGCTGTTCTATTGGAAATGGAATTTAGCTTTTTTTCTACTTTTTTAGCCCTTTCTATGATAATGTGCTAGTTTTTCTCCATCGTTGAAAAAGGTTCAGGTTTTGCGGCGACTCTACGCCACAACACAACCAAGCCAACCGCCAAACAAGCAACAACCACAACCAACACCACCACAGCGGTCGGCTCCCAATCTAAACCAAACAAAAAACCAGCCTGCGGCTGGGCGGGGGTAGCGGTTGGGCTATGCGAGGGCGAAGCGGACTCTGTCGGGGTTAGTGCGCCTGCATTTTCGCCAATGGTTACGGTTTGGGTGCTGCTCCAACCACTATCTACGTCATAAGCAACAGCTGGCTCAAAGAATCCTCCATAGGTAGGAGTAAAAGGATGCTGTATATACCAATCCTGCGAATTATGTCCCACAACTGCATCAACTTGAAAATCAAGTTCCCCACCACCAGGAATAGCCATTAAAAACGCAGAATAGTCTCCTGCTTGACCTTTTCCTCCTGAGTAGTACCTCTGAATATCATAGCCTGACGCCTGGTAAAGATCCGTTGCCACAACAGGAAAAGCAATGGTGGTGGTGTTGGAGTTTGATTGTGCTGGAGAATCAGGAGAAAGGTACTCTGCAAAAGAAAAAGTACCATCGCCGTTATAGGAGCTGGTTCTGTTTTGTAATGGATAAATTTCAGTCCAGTTTTCTGCGAAGTGGGGTTTGGTTCGAATGTTATAGTAAAGTTGGTTGTTTGAGTAGTCAAAGGGCTGGTTACTGATTGTTACTTCAATTGAGTTGTTGCTAACCTGCTGGGTTTCATTTAATCCAGTGTAAGAATTTGTGGTAATCACATTGTATGATGCATTCACAAACTTCACAGTGAATTCTGGCACCGACGGCTTAGGCACCGCAGCAAAAGCAGGGCCCGCCAACACAACGAGACCTGAAACCGCCAGCACCGCAATAACGATTAACGATGCAACCTTACCCAAGTTAGCCATACCTACACTTGAGCCAATTCACAATTAAAGCCTTCTCGTAAAGGTTCCTTGACTAAACACAGTCAAAAAACCTTGACTACTCAAAGTCTTCAACGCTTTTCTCTTTATCACCAACGCAATAACAAGCAGCAAAGCAACAACAACAAGTAAGGCGTAAAGACCCCAAGTTTCCACTTGGTTTAGCCCATTCATAGTTAGCTCTGCACCTGATTGGCTAGAGGTTGCTGTTAGGATGGGTGAGGGGGAAGTGGAAGACTCTGGAACTGTAGGCGATGGATTAGGGGACTGGGTATCCGTGGGTGCATCATCATAGTTGCCAACTGTAAAATCAACAGTTTCATAAGCATACACTTCAAACCTTTCCAAACTGGGATTTGCTGGAACCCCCAAATACTGCCACCCATAACAAACCGTGACATTATGAACCCCATCAGGCAACGCTGGCAAAACAACATTGGCTGAAGCAGTTGTCTTCCACCAGTACCAATCTGGTCCCCCTGTCTTATCCACTTCCATCGCAAAGCTGCGTACACTAGTTATGATTCCACCATCTAAACTATACCCAACATTGCCAAACTGCCCAAACATACCAACCGCCACAGTTGTAAAAATCAAATGAATTTCACCTGAGTAATTACTCTGGTTTACAGGAGAAACAATTTCGATGTTATTCCCACTACACCTGCTGAGCAAATTATGACAGGCCCTAAAGTGGGCACATTTGGCGGAGTTGGAGCCTGAGCTTCTGCAAACGATAAAGATAACAAAATGGATAGCATGATCGCAACTGTTAGTGTTTTCTTCATTTTAGCATCAAATAGTATAGCCTTTATCTCTTGTTAAAAGGAGTTTTTGTATAGGTTTCTGAACTAAACCCAATTTTTTTAGTCAAGGTTTCTGGACTAAGCCACTTGCACACCCACAATTAGCCTAGATACCAACATACTAATGACTCCAAAAAACGCCAATACAGCCTCCTTACCCCCTCTAAAGAAACAGCAAACACCCCCTTACAGGCTACAAATATGCGCCTATAAGCCATACTCTTTAACTTAAGAAATTAAGAGAAAAGCGATTCAAAATATATAATTTTGCATTTAACAAGAAATGCTCAACCCGATTAGTTTTTGCCCTATCTCTTTCACTAAACTCCCTGCTGGTGAGGAATGTCTTTTTAACACTTGCTTTATATAACGTTTAGTCCACAAAAACGGTTATGATAGACTTAACACGTTCTTGTGATGCTTGCGGAGTGATGGTTGGCGGCGGCGTCAAGTATTGCCCAAAATGCAAAATCTACTTCTGCAGCCTATGCGCATACTAACTAATGCTTATCCAACGCAAAAGTCCAGTGGAATGCCCGATGTGTGGTGGCGAACTGATAATTCCAGATTATTGAGGCTAAAAAAGTTGTTCAAACAAAAAAATGAAAAAAGAAAAAAAGAAAAGATTGTTTATTGGGTTTTTTTTGCTGCTACTGCCGCGAGCTGATATTGCAGTTCTGCGTATGCTGCTTTGATGTCGTCGATTGAGCCTTCGTCTTCGATGGTTGATGTGTCGCCGAGTGGTGCTCCGGTTAGGACTGCTTTGAGGAGTCTGCGCATGATTTTGCCGCTTCGTGTTTTTGGCAGCTTGTTAACTATGATGACTGCGTCTGGAGTTGCGATTGGTCCAATGGTGGTTCGGACGTGTTTTATGAGTTCAGCTCTAAGTTCATCTGAGGCTGTGAATCCACTGCGTAATACTACGAATGCTACTGGAACTTCGCCTTTAACTACGTCTTCTTTGCCCATGACTGCTGCTTCCGAGACTGCTGGATGAGATACAAGTGCGCTTTCGAGTTCTACTGTGCCGATGCGGTGACCTGCTACTTTGAGGACTTCGTCTGCTCTTCCAAGGAGCCAGAAGTATCCATCTTGGTCGCGGATCGCATAGTCGCCTGTAACATAGATTCCTGGCCATCTGCCAAAGTATGTTAGCTTGAAGCGTTCAGGGTCTTTCCAGACTGTCTGCAGCATTCCTGGCCATGGTGACTTGATTACGAGGTAGCCTTTGTTTTGTGCTGGAACGGGTTTTCCTGTTTCGTCAAAGATGTCAATGTTTACGCCTGGCAGTGGTAAGGTTGCGCTGCCTGGTTTAAGCGGTGTTAATTCTATGCCTGGTGCTGGGGAAATCATGAATCCGCCTGTTTCTGTTTGCCACCAGGTATCGATTATCGGTAGTCTTTCTTTGCCGATTACGCGGTAATACCATTTCCATGCTTCGGGGTTGATTGCTTCGCCGACTGAGCCTAAGATGCGTAGTGTGCTGAGGTCGTGTTTTAGTGGGAGTGCTTCGCCGAATTTCATGAACATTCGAACAGCGGTTGGTGTGCCATAGAGTATGCTGATGCCGTGGTTTTCAATCATTTGCCACCAGCGGTCTTGTCCTGGATAATCAGGTGTGCCTTCGAAGAGGAAAGCGGTTATTCCTAAGCTTAGAGGTGCATAAACATTGTATGTGTGTCCAGTAATCCAGCCGATGTCTGCAACACACCAGTAAATGTCTTCGTCTGTTGGGTCAAACGCCCATTTAAGTGTCCAGTAAGCCCAAACTAAGTATCCGCCTATGCCATGTTGGACACCTTTTGGTTTGCCTGTGGTTCCTGAAGTGTAAAGTATGAACAGTGGGTCAGTGGATTTCATGCTTTCTGGTTCAACGTATGCGTTTGCGCCTGCTGCTGTCAATGCGTCATGGTACCAGATGTCTCTGCCTTCTTTCATTTGGACTGGTTGACCTGTGCGTTTGACTACAAGGACTTTCTCAATGTTTGTCATGAGTGAGGATGCACGGTCTGCATTGTCTTTGATTCCAACTGCTTTACCTCTACGGAACGAGCCGTCTGCTGTCACTAGCACTTTTGCTCCACAGTCGTTTACTCTGTCAGCTAATGCTTCAGCGCTGAATCCTGAAAAGACCACTGTGTGGACTCCTCCGATTCTTGTTGTTGCAAGCAAAGTGATTGGCAACTCTGGAATGACGGGTAGGAAGACTGCGACGCGGTCGCCTCTTTTGACGCCCAGGTCCTTTAGTGCTTTGGCGAGTTTGTTTACTTCGCGGTATAGTTGGTAGTAAGTGTAGGTTTTTACTTCTCCCATTTCGCCTTCCCAAATGTAGGCGAGTTTATTTTTGCGTGCGGTTTTTACGTGTCTGTCTAATGCGTTGTAACAAATGTTTAGTTCTCCATCGGGGAACCACTTGAAGAACGGCGGGTTCGAGTCATCCAACACTTTGGTTGGAGCTTTGAACCAGTCGATAGCTTTTGCTTTTTCTGCCCAGAATTCTTGTGGGTTTTTAATGGATTCCTCCCAGATTTGTTTGCGTTTTTCTCCAGAAGAAACTTTTGCAATGCTTGGACTATATTTTTCGTTGAATGGTAAACTAGCTTCTGACATTACTCTTATCTCCATTAGAGTGCTGAAAATGTAAGTCCTATAGATAAGTTTTTTCGGTTGGTTGAGATGAATTTAAAATGAATACCTTTTTTTCATATTCTTATGAGAAAATACTTAGTTGGGGGTTGATACCCCCGAAACCCCTATGAAAAAAAAAGAAAAAAGATAAGTTGAATTTAGCTACTGTTTAACTGGGTAGATAGGTAGCACTGTTTTTCCGTTAGCTTCATTCAGAACTTCAGCGAGCCCAAGATACACTGCACTTGCTCCACAGATGACGCCTTCGATACCTACGAATGTGTTGAATGTTATAGATCCAGATATAACCGGGTTGTTAGTCAATTCTCTTATCGCCAGCATAAAGAACAGGACAAATAAGCTTCCGAACACGAATTGCAACGCGCGATTAGCTTTCAGTGTGCCAAAGAACATGCCCAAAGTAAAGATTCCCCACATTATGAAGTACGCCGCCAACGAAGATGTAGATGGACCTGTGAATCCAGTTAGTTTTGGTAACAGCAGAAGCATGACAAGACTCCACCAGAATAAGCCGTAGGATAAGAATGCGACTGTGCCAAATGTGTTGCCTTTTTTGAACTCCATCACGCCAACAATAATCTGTGCTATACCACCGTAAGCTATGCCCATCGCCAAAATCACTGTATCCAAAGGAAAAGCGCCAGCGTTAACTAAGTTCAGCAGTACTGTTGTAATTCCAAAGCCTAGTAGTCCAAGAGGTGCGGGATTCGCTAGTTTTGTTATCAGTTTATCGCTCATTTTTTCTTTTCTCCTAAATTGATAGTCTTCACTCAATCCGCATGTTTTATTATAAAGCTTTTCGGACGCTTGCTAGCTTCTTCTATGTGTTGCTACGTATTTGCCAACTTCTAACGCGGTGAACACTGCACCTGCAAACAACCCAGCTATTGCCCAATCGATAAGTTCGGGCGAGTGGACATCGAAGAGGGTTTGGAGGCCTGGCGTGTATAGGACAAGCAGCTGCAGGGCGAATGATGAGAGGACGGCAATCCAGAGGAGCCTGTTCTTGAATGGCCCAACTTTGAACACTGGGTATTTTAGTGATCGACATGAGATGGCTACAGCTAATTCCATAACTATCATGGCGGTGAGCAACTGGGTTCTTGCCTCCAAAAGTTGGAAGTTGCTTTGCCAAGGCAAGTGTGAGAAAAACGCTATCAACAGCAGAACCGCCATGAATATAGGCACCGTGCTCAGGTATACTTTGACATCTTTGCTGAATACGCTCTCGCTGGGTTTTCGGGGTTTTCGCTGCATCAAATCTGGGTCTCCCGGGTCAACGCCTAAAGCGATGGCGGGTAAACCGTCAGTGACGAGGTTAATCCATAGAATCTGCACAGCCGTCAAAGCGATAGCCGCACTATTTACAAGGCTAGCGTCTGACCCTGGAGACAAAATGCGGGCAAGGTAGGGCACGCTTACCACAGCGAAGAACATAACTAGGATTTCCATGATGTTGCATTGCAGCAGGTAAGTTAGGTATTTTTTGATGTTGTCAAAGATTTCTCTGCCTTCTTTGACAGCTTTAACGATGCTGGCAAAGTTATCGTCTGCCAAAACCATGTCGGCAGCTTCTTTTGTGACCTCGGTGCCGGAGATGCCCATGGCGATGCCTATGTCACTCATCTTGAGTGCAGGCGCATCGTTGACTCCGTCTCCCGTCATGGCGACGACTTCGTCTTTTTGTTTCCAAGCCTTAACAATCCGCGTTTTGTGCTCAGGCGCCACACGGGCATAAACCACCACTTTCTCAACCACTTCGGATAGCTGTTCATCAGTCATCGCCTCAAGCTCCTGACCAGTCAAAACTTGACCAACCTGTCCCCCTTCGCCTATCAGGTTAAGTTCCCTGGCGATGGCTGTGGCGGTCAATTTGTGGTCTCCTGTAATCATGACGACGCGTATTCCAGCGTTTTTGCAGATGACGATGGCGTCTTTGACTTCGGGGCGCGGCGGATCAATCATGCCGGCGATGCCGACAAAAACAAAGTCCTCTTCCATTTGCTCAACGAATTCTTCTGTGTCGGCTGCAAGTTCTTTGTAGGCGAATCCAAGGTTCCTGAGGGCTTGCAGAGCCATTTCTTCGGTTATTTTGTGGTGTTTGTCTCGGATTTCTTTAGTTAAGCGCTTCACTTTTCCATCCAGAAAGATTTTGCTACACCGCTCCAAAACGACTTCGGGGGCGCCCTTCATGTAAGCGGTTCTTTTGCCCTGGTAAGCGTGTATGGTGGTCATGCGTTTTCGCTCAGAGGAGAACGGCAATTCCGCAACGCGGGGCTCTTGCGTTTCAAGTTCTTCTTTGCTGATGCCTGCTTTTTCTGCTGCAACAACCAGCGCGCCTTCTGTGGGGTCGCCTTTCACAGTCCACTTGCCAGTCTGTACTTCTAGTTCGAGGTTTGAGTCGTTGCATAAAACTGCGACTTTGAGCAGAGTCTTCAAGTTCTCGTCGGGCGCTATTGTTTTATCTTCAAACTGAAATTCGCCCTGCGGCGCATAACCTATTCCTGTAACTTTGATGGTGCGGTCGTTAACGTAGAGGCGTTGGACAGTCATTTCACCCTTCGTCATGGTTCCCGTTTTGTCACTGCAGATAACACTGGTGCTTCCAAGCGTCTCCACAGCGGGCAACCGTTTAACGATGGTGTTGACTTTAGCCATGCGGTACATGCCGATGGCAAGAGCTCCGGTTATAATCGCGGGTAATGCTTCAGGAACAGCGGCGACGGCAAGGCTGATGGCCCACAAAACCATGTCAAGGATGGACCGATGCTCAACTACAATGCCGACAACTCCAACACTTAAGGCAACAATTACGCATAGAATACCAATCCATTTGCCGACGCTGCCCATTCGTTTTTCCAGAGGCGTTTGCTCTTGTGGTGCAGCTTGAACCATCTTGGCGATTTTGCCGAATTCCGTATTCATGCCCGTGCAGGTTACTACCGCTTTGCCTCTTCCGTAAACGACTACTGTTCCAGTGAAAACCAAATTGCGCCTGTCGTTTAACGGTGTCTGCTCAGGCAGAGGCAAAGTGGATTTGTCAACAGATGCAGATTCCCCTGTTAATGACGCTTCATCGGTTTTCATCATGAAAGCTTCCAGAAGCCGACCGTCTGCAGGAACCTTATCGCCTGTGTAAAGGAAAATTATGTCTCCGGGGACAAGCTGGTTCGCGGGAATCTTTATTTCTTTGCCATCGCGGAGAACGCTGGCGGTTGGCGCCGTCATCTTTTTTAAAGCTTCAACTGCTTTTTCGCTGCGGTATTCTTGGGAGAACCCTAAAGCCGCACTCGCTATGACAATGACTAGAATGATGGCGGCGTCAGTTGCTTCTCCAACAGCAAAGGAAAGCCCAGTGGCTATAAGCAGGATAATCATAAGTACGTTGGTGAATTGCCCCAGTAGAAGCTTGAGGGGGGACTTGCGTTTTTCTTTCTTGATTTCGTTGGGTCCATTTATTTTTAGGCGTTCTTGGGCTTCCTGCGTGGTTAATCCTTTGGGGATAACCTTTAATTCTTCCAATGCTTCTTGGGCGGTTTTGCTATGCCAATGATTTACCATTTGCCTCTTCCTCGCTTGGGTGTTTTTGATGATAAATCCGACTGTACTTATACAGTGAGATAACGCCGACCAACAAAACTCCCAAACTCAGTATGTACAGTGTCCAAGCAAAAATCGGTCCATTGCGCACGATTTGTTTTTGCCATTGCCACGGAAAATCATTCAGGTTTCCAAGTGGCCATGCACCGATTACCTGGTACGTAAAGCCAAAAGCAATTAACAAGAGGGCGACGTACTGTTTATCTGGGGCAGCTTGGGGGCTTATTCCGCGTACACTGTATAGGCTTAACATAAAAGAGCCTATGATTAAAGTTGGAAAGCTAGTGACAAAAAATATTGGATCGATAAAACTGCGCGGCAGCAACGTGGGGATATAGGATGGTGGATAAACGGTGACGTCTTTTCCCAAATCCGCCACGGTCCAGCCGCTAAGCAGAACCGACGTCAGATATAATACTCCGTAAGCCGCCAACAATAAGCCAAGCGACACTTTCTGGCTTGTTACATAATTTGAAACCCTGTAAACGTAGGTTTTCTTATGGTCACTACTCATTAGTAAGTCGTAGCTCTTATGCTGTTTTTATTGTCCTTAGAATATATTAGTTTTTAAAATGAAGGTGCAAAGTCCTATATTGGTTTCAGACAAGTGTTTGCATCAAGAAATTACATATTTGGATCCTATTAGGATATCATTGCAGAAATCCATAGGGGGTAGGTTAAAGCCCTAAGAGGGATAGGTCTGTATTGTGGGTTTTGCGCTCATTAGTATGTTGGTTTTCTGTGCTTTAAATAAGGGGGTAGGTTGCAAGAGCAAGCAGAACTTTTCAAAATGGAGAGAAGGGGTGGTTAGTAGTTTTCTGTCCAGACTTCAAAGTACGCTTTGGGATGATTGCATGTTGGGCAAATATCAGGCGCGTTGGGTCCCTCGACTACTAAGCCGCAGTTTCTACATTTCCATTTGATAGTTTGGTCTTTCTTGAATATTTTGCCCTGCTGCAGACTTTCAAGCAACTTATTGTATCTTCGTTCATGGGAGACTTCAACCTTTGCAACATTGCGGAATGTTCTTGCAACCTCAGGGAAACCTTCCTGTTCAGCTACGTCGCCAAAGCCGGGGTAAAGAATTGTCCACTCAAACTTTTCACCTTCAGCAGCAGCTTTGAGGTGGTCAGCTGTTGAGGCGATTACTCCTGCTGGGTAAGCCGCTGTGAATTCAACCATTCCGCCTTTAAGATGCTTAAAGTATAATTCGGCATGTTCCTTCTCGTTGCCAGCGGTCTCCTCAAAAATCGCTGCAATTTGCTCGTAACCTTGTTTTCGGGCTACACTAGCAAAAAATGTGTACCTGTTGCGCGCTTGGGATTCTCCTGCAAACGCCGCTAAAAGATTTTTTTCTGTTTTGCTTCCAACAAAATCCATATTGTTCAACTCCAACCCAGAATTATCTGTGACCCAAAATAAAAGTGTTCCCTGAAAACCAGCTTAAAGCCAATCCCTTTATCTCTCAGCAACGCTTATTGTTTTCTGCCGAATGATGAGAAGGCATTAGCTTGACATTAATTTGGATGAAAGTTCAGAGTTACTCAGACGGCACCTAAAAACTGAAATCAAATTTTAAACCGATTAACTAAAACAGCAGATTACCGCACTGGCCCACATCACGTCAAAGTAATTCTGTGAGAGTTCAATGAGGTTTATGTTGTTAGACACTAACATTGCTGTATCGGCAGGTGTTTTGTCTGACGAGAGTAAAATATTTACTTCTTCTTTATCAAAAACTGCCACCATAGATGAAGGAAGAGAAGAAATATAACGAACTTCGAAGTGAGGATAATTCAGAAGCTTCTGGAGTTTTTTTGGAAACACATCAGTGTTCCTTGGAGCCTGCGTTATAATATGTACATGGACGCCTCTTTTTAGCGCTTCATTTAATTCGTCGATGGCTTCAGGCGTATAAGTTAAAAAGAAGGACCATTTTGTTACGATATTTATGATTTTTTTGGTGATTGCAACTTGCTTTCTAGTTTTCGACAAACGGGCTTGCAAGTCATTAATAATTATAAACTGTGATTCTTCATCTTTTAGTCCATCGCTCTCTTTTGAAGTGAAATAGGACAGTAGTTGTTTTGATTCTTGCTCTATTTGGGCGGTCTGTTTTCTTCTGCGTTCAATTAGTATTTCGATGGCTTCTTTGATTGGGATTGCTCTAAACTTGGTGGGTGTATCTATAAGCTTCTCAATTAATCCTAGGTTAAGTAGCTGTGGCGCTATCCGATAGAGGTCCTGTCGAGCGATATTTGATTTTTTGGCAATGTCTTTGACGGTTGCTTTTCCTCCTTTAGCTAACTCCAAATAGACTTTAGACTGTAGAATAGTTAGCCCTAAACCAGTCAACGTTTCAACGGCTTTATCCTGAACAGTCAAAGATTTTTTCCTCTGTTAAATTGCCCGATAACATCGTTATAATCCAACATAGTGACATCATAGCATAATAAACTTTTCGAGGTTGACAGTAATAGCACTTCTGACCATCATTTAAATAGATAATTATCATAATAATCTCTAAGGAACACAACCAAAAAAGTTGGGTTCCATTAAGAAAAAAGCAAAGGAGAACAGATAGGGGCTGAAAAGGCGCTGGTTCAAGTTCACGATACTGCCCATAATAGTCGTGAGAGAGTATTTGCATTTACTCTTTTCTCCTAAAAAAGTTCCAGAGCCTCAGCAAACCAACTCTAATCTGTTCTCTTTTTTTTGACATTTAAATTTTGTTTCGAATTGGATTTTTAATTTTTGTGAGAGATTAGCAAGAAGGCAGTTTCACGTGATGTCTGACAGACCCATTACACCTTGATTCTGTGTTATTAAAAAAAAGTTAAACATGAAGTTACTCAGCGATACCTAAAATTCTCTCCAAACCCCTTAGACCCAACATGCAAGCGATAGTAATTCTTAAAAGCAGTATGGACTAATCATTTAGTCTATTCAAGAGGCAGACAAAGGTTTGGCAACAGCTTTGGGCAAAAAAATCGTTCTCACCGCATCCGCCACAGAAATGAGCGATTTTCATAATAATCCATTCATCGCATTCGTAGGAGGCTTTGGAAAAGGCCCCATTCCACTAACCTACGCTAGAAAAACACTTTATCCATCAACTGAACGCAAAGCTAACGGACAAGCAAAGTTTGCTCCCTACGGCTTAAGAAAAGTAGAATCCATACTTTTGCAAGGCGGTTTTTCCCATAAGGACATCGCAGTTGCCTACCCTGATGAACTACAAAACTTCATCGGCCCAGAAACCAAAGTTGTAGGCATATCCTCAATGGATCCAACAGGCATGGGATACGTCAGCAAGACATATTCATCAATTGTGGGCGGCGGAGAACCCATGAATGCAATAGAATTCCGCAAACTCGTCATGCACCCAAGCATCAAAAAGTATAAGCCAAAAATTATTGTCGGCGGCTTCGGTTCATGGCAGCTGGAACGCCAACACGTCTCCGAAAGCTACGGCGTTGACTGCGTTATGATCGGCGGCAGACCAGGACCAATCGTGGAGCTTTTCAAGAAAGCAGTAAACGGAGAATCTATCCCGCGTATTGCAAAGGCTGATGAATCACTAAATAACTGGAACTACAACCAGGAAATGCCCCTGACCCAAAACGTTGCTATCCATGGCGCCGTCGAAATCAGCAAGGGCTGTGGCAGAAACTGCCAATTCTGCACTCCAACAATGCAGAATAAGGTTGATGTGCCGTTGGATAAAATCATGCAGGAAGTTGCACTTAGCACCGCACAAGGCAGCGACCATATAACCCTAATCACTGAAGACCTGTTTATTTACGGTGCCTCGGACAAAAAGTTTATCCCTAACCGCGAAGCAGTTGTGAAACTGGTTAAGAGCGTTGCAGACTACCCTGGCGTGAAGAGCATTCAGGCTTCACATATGTCGTTAGCTCCAGTTTGGCATGACCCACTAATGATTAAGCAGCTTGCTGAAATTCTCATTGAGAAAAGCTGGTATTCATTCGGCAAAAAACCAATTATCACCGCTGAAACTGGTGTTGAAACTGGTAGCCCCCGCCTCATGAAAAAGTATATGTCGGGTAAAATGTTGCCATTTAAGTCTGAGCAATGGCAGGACGTAGTAACCAATGCTTTCGGCGTCCTAAACGATAATGACTGGTACCCGCTGGCAACGCTAATCATAGGGTTGCCTGACGAGAAAGAAGAAGATATGCTCCAGACGTTAGAGTTGATGGATAAACTCAAAGACTTCAACGCCTTCTACGTGCCGCTTTTCTTTGTTCCACTGGAAAACTGTGTCCTCATGAACAAGAAAGGCGCTGAAATGGATTCACTTTCAAAGGCACGCTGGGACTTTTTCATCAAATGCTGGGAATACAACATCAAAATCTGGAAACCAACCTTCCTAGAAAACCGAATACGCAACCAATTGCTCTACAAAACCTTCGACAATTTCATAATTCCCTACTTCGGCAAAATCCTAGGCACATACTACGGCTTAACACGCGGCGAAAAAAGCGAACAACTAAAGCAAGCTGTTTGGCAATTAAGCATGCCCATACCTGAGTCGACAAAACGCAAAATGAAAGATAAGGTTTAAGCAGTTTCTTCTTCTGCCATTTCCTCACTATTTTCTTCTTGCTCCAAAGGTTCTTCCTGCGCAACTGTATTTTCTTGGGGCGACACCTGTGGGGTTTCTTGGACTGGCGGTTTAAGAATTTTTCTTGCATGTGTAATGTAGCCAGTGTGACCAGTCATCATTGTGTTAGGTCTGGTTTTTCCCCGTTCTACCTGCATGGTACGCATCAAGCACTCGATGGTTTCAATGAAGACGAATCCGTTTTCCCGGAGTGCTTCGGTGGTTTTTACCACTTGGTCGATGGTTGGGCTGAACGAAACGAGTATGCCTGAAGGTTTGAGCGCTTCGTATGCGTGTGGAACAACAAGCCACGGAACAGCAAGGTCCAAAATCACTGCATCCACATCGCGCTCTTCAATACCCAAAGTTACGTCGCCGCTCTTCATCTCGACATGATCGATAAGTTTTGACCGCTGCAGGTTTTTGGCGGCGTTCTTTTGGAATTCAGGGCGCAGTTCATAAGTGTAAACTTTACCTTTTGGCCCAACGTAGTATGCCAGCGCTGTGGTTAGTGAGGCTGTTCCAGTGCCAGACTCCACCACGCGGCTTCCCGGCCCGATGCCGCTAAACATAACAATTAAAGCGGCGTCTTTGGGGTAAATGATTTGTGTGTTGCGACTGGATTTCATAATGTAATCCGTTAAAGCGGGTTTTAGGGTGGCGAAGTAGATGCCGAGGCTGCTTTTGATTGGTTCGCCGTATTCTTTGCCGATGAGTTCGTCAAGTTTTAGGTAGCCTTTGTGTGTGTGGAAGGTTTGTCCTGCTTGCATCTTTATCATGTAAGTTCGGCGTGCATCCAAGTAAATTAAGACGTAATCGCCATCACATATTTTTTCATTAGCCAACTGACTTTGCCTCTTTTGGAAGTGAAACAGCTTTGTTCCATTTAAGCTTTGAACCTTACAGCTTAAAAAAGAAATTTACTGCATTGTCATGCTAATATTTGGGGAAAACACGAATAGCGACTTATCCCCATGGGTTTCTTCAATGATACCCTAATAGGATCCAAATAGATTTGTGCACACCCACCCCCTCTATAGTGCAGTGCAATGATTGGATATTAGGATCCAAATATGCCCGTTTGCTCTTGTCAAGGAACCTTGATTAAAAAAATGCGTCTTAGTATAGAAACATTGTCAAAAACCCTTTTATTACAAATCTCTTCCACGAGTAATCATGGTTAAAATAAATAAAGCTGTAGCAGCTTTGATTGTAACTATACTTCTTGTAAGTTCAGTTATTGGAACGATAATTTACTATAACAGCATAATGAATGACGAAAATTCAAAAAATGCTTCACTGCAACATCAAATTTCTGATAAAAATAATGACACATCAACTTTAGCCAACCAAATTTTAAACCTTAAAAATCAATTAACTAACCTTACTCGTATTGTAACAAAATTGACGTCTGCAAACCTTGTAACTTCACTAGCCATAAAAGAGTATCCGGCAACTATTCAATACAATATTTCATATGAAAATGCCCTTTTCATCGTAGGTTCCGTCACTAATATGGGGGAAGGTGTAGCATATAACGCAGGGTTACATATCGTCGCTTATACCGTCGATAACGCGTTAAAAATTGATATGACTGTTATTTTATCCGGCGTTGGAGCCGGCTATGATTCATCTACTTACTCAGATAGCCATCCGCAGCTCTCAACTTTATTCAGCGAATACAATACGAATTCAGCGTCAATCGCTGTAGCAATTCAGTCTCAAAACCTTGTTTCTAATTGGACAGTAACGCCAGTATGGACAAATGCCCCTTGATTCCAAAAAAATTCTAGGCTCTAAACATGTGCGTCTTGCAGAAGGATGAGAAGTTTTTGTTAGTGTGGTTTGGAGGGCTGGTTATGTGTGTTGGCTGTCCAATAGCCATCCGTATCGAGGAGAAAGGAGAAGGCTTCGAAAACGGAAATTATTTTCTGGCTTACTGGTGTAGCCTTCAACCGTTAACCAAATCCTCCAATCACTAACAAGACTCAAGATACTATAAAATTTATTTAAGCCTTATGAATCAAAAATAAAAAGTGGAAATATAGATTTAGCTTACAGCTAAAACTCCTTCCAAAATGCTCCGTTCAGGAACATCCAGTTGCTTAGACAACCACATCTTCAGAATAGAAGAAAACTTTGGAAGCGCACCGCTGTAGGTGATAATCTGGTTCCCCTTAAGGACATCAGCTTGGAAAACTTTCTCTTCCTCTTTAAAGTTAAAGGACAACGTTTGCGCCTTGAAGGCTAAAGTCTGAAAATCTTCCCACTGCTTACAACGCAAAACAACGGACGGCGAACTCGCAACTACATCAGCTGCCGCAGGCGCCACTTCACTCAGCTGTTCTTTAGCAACCGCTGCTGGCAAGGCTTCTCTTGGAGCGCTGGACAAGTGATCAATCAAGTTGGTGACTTCTTTTTGGAGTGTGTCTATCTTTTCCTCTACTTTTTCGACTTTGCCGTTTAATTCGCTGGTGTCGCCCATTTGTTCGGTAACTGTTGCCAACTCATTGATGAGTTTGTCTAAGTCTTTTTCGTGTTCTTTTAGGACGTTTACTATGAAGTCTAAAGCTTCTAAAGCATCGTCTTTTGATTGTGGATTCTTTGCCAATTATTCTGCCCCCACTGTCTTAGAACTCAATATACGGTTACAATAAATAAAGCTAGCGAATTGTCAAGTAATATCGATGTGACAGCGTGTATATATTGATTAGCAATACTCAATACTGAGTTAGCATGGAGAAAAAAGAATCAATTAACCAAACTTCTCCAATCAAACAATTAAACTCTCAAAGCAGCTTCAATCGAATCCTTAGATAGATCGTGACTCCTCAACAACGCTTTCATAAGCAACTTCAACGCCAAGTTTATCCATTTTAATCCTGAGTTCCCCAAAGTTAACATTAACATTTGATTCATTAGCCAAGCCAAGCAAGACACCTTCAAACGCTAAACTCTCCTTCTGGCTGTCCTTTTCACCAATTACCTTTCCAAAACAAAGATCATTCAACGTGTAGTATGCTAAAATCACTGCCTTTGCATTCTGAGCGTTCAAGGCGGATTCTTTTAGGACTCCTTCGGGCTTTAAATCCTAAGTACCCATAAATCGACTTCAAGACGACGAAGATTTCTTTAGATGTTTCTTTGGGAACCTGCCTTTTGACGGCTGCAGAAATCTTTGAAAAATCCAAGTTCAGCGGCGCCAGTGTTTGCCCAATGAAATCCCAGCCGCCTCCTACCTTATCCACGCAAGCTTCCAGACGCGCCCAATTAACCCTCTTCGCATGCAAACCCATCAAAATATCAAACGACAAATCAACAATACCTATAGAACCGTTAATTAATCCTGCGAAGTCACTTTTTGTTAAACCTGTTTTGTCGCTACTTTCAACAACTTTCTGTTGCTCCTCAAGCAGACCCTTGATTTGGTCGCACAACGTACTGAACGACTCAGTTTTTTTCTTGAAAACAAACTGGCAAACGGCGCCGTTCCATGTTATTCTCAGTTCATTTCCAAAACTCTCAACGCTGGTTATTTCGCCGAGAGGTATTTCTCTTACAAGTATCCACCGTTTTTTGGGAAAACCTTTTGCATCAAAAAACTTTACAAAATTATCGGAAATCTCATATTTTGCAACCGCGGACGCTTTGGGTTTGAGAGGTTTTTCTTGGAGTAACTCAGTTGTGGTTTGCAGGTTTTTTCTTTTCCCGAACAGCAAAGGCATGGCTACGGTTGTGATTGCTGGAATGTAATCAGGGGTTTTATGTTGAATGTCTGGCTCGTTGGATCTGTTTTTCATGCGACCCTCTCTATCTTTTATCTTGTTTTTTTGATTTATAAATTGATGCATAATTAAGTCAAGGCTTCAACGTGGGTTCCAAATGCATTTGATTGCTTTTGAGTTACATGCCAGAACGCATGGTGCCTTGTTGCTTTCAGGGTTGCAGGAGCCACAGGTATACTTTATTTTTTTTCGGTGCTCCTCAGATACTGCCGCCACAGTTTTGTCTTCCAAGTCAATGAGTTCGGTTTCCAGTTTGAGTGCAGTTTGAGGGCATTCTTCAACGCATTTGCCGCAGCCACTGCATTTGTCTGAATCAATTACGATATAATATTCGCCTGAGCCGTCGCAGTAGCCGTAATGCGTAATCACAACAGTCACTGTCCTTTCTGCGCTTTCTCATAGAGCGACTTAGCAAGTGATGCAGCACCCAATGCGCCTGCAATCATGGGGTCTAAGCCGTCTTCTCGCCACCTTGGCATAGGAAGGCATTTTGCGCCGAGAATAACTTCGATTCTGCTTACGATACCGATATTTTTGGATTGACCGCCCGTAACCACCAGTTCCTTCTCCAAGCCAACCCTGTTAATTAGGTTAGCCATTCGGACAGCCATCGCCAGTGTGTACGCAGCTAAAACCTTCTCTTTAGACCAGCCTTTACGCAACAGACCCATGGCTTCGGTTTTTGCGAAAGCAACACAGGTGCAGCTTACTGGTTCGGGTTCTTTTTCTACTTTTAATGAGATGTCGCCGATTTCTTCTATGGGAATCTGCAGCAAATCAGCGAATACTTCCATGCCTCTGCCTGTTCCAGCGGCGCATTTATCGTTCATGAGGAAGCTGACGACTCTGCCTGTTTCGTCTATGCGGATGGCCTTGATGTCTTGCCCGCCGACGTCAAGGACAGTTCGGACGCTGGGTCCCCAAATGTAGTTGGCGCCTTTTGCGTGGCAAGCGATTTCAGTTATGGCTTTGTTTGCCATGGGCACGTTGACGCGTCCGTAACCGGTGCCAACGATGTACTTGAGGTCGCTTACCTTAAGCCCTGTTCCTTCCAATGCGTAGTGGAGGGCTTTTGTGGCGCTTTCAGGGCTGTTGGAGCCTGTGCGGGTGATTCCCCAGCTGTAGGCTTGACCGTTTACCATGATGGCTGCTTTAGAGCCTACTGAGCCAACATCCACGCCGGCGGTGATTAAGTCTTTGTTTGTCCATTTTATGTTGGGCATTACCCGGTGATATTCTTTCCATCGCCAGTATTCGAGGCTTTTAACTTGGCTGGGTTCCTTCAGCATTTCTTTGTCTCCTTGGCACGTGTGGTCGCTGTAAGTGCAGCGCCCAAGGCACCTGCGTAATCAGGGTGCTCAGGTATCAAAACGTTAATGCCTAACTTGCGGTTCAGCGATGCAACAAACCCTACGTCTTTAGCTACGCCGCCAATCAACACGACGTCGGGGTTGATTCCTAACCTGTGAACCATGGATGAGATTCGGTCAGCCATCGCGTCAAAAACCGCGCGTGCAATTTCAGGTTTAGATTCTTGGCGGTGGATAAGGGAAACTACGTCGGATTCGCCGAATATGACGCAGGAAGCATTTATGGGGCTTGCTCGCTCAGCTTTTAGCGCCAGCGGACCCATATCCTCCAATTTAACCTCCAATGCCCTTGCCATAGCTTCGATGAATGCGCCGGCGCCTGCCGCGCAACGTTCGTTAACAACAAAGTTAACCATAAGTCCTCTCTCGTCGCATTTTACGGCTCTTGCCTCTTCAGCACCGACATCGATGATTGTTTGGGCTTTTGGGAAAAGGTAGACGCCTGCTTTTGCATCTGCACCCATCATGCTTACAGTGCTTTTAGCGTACGGCGCCATATCCATGGCTGAACCAGTCGCTACAAAACAAGCCACATCAGACAGCTTCAAGTTCGCTTTTTTTAAGGCTTCGTCAACTGCTTGCTCGGCAGCTTTAGTTGGGTCAAATCCTGAGAACGCATGAGCCCTTGATACAACCACGTTGTCTTTTAGGACTACGACTTGTGCTCTTTTTGTGCCAAGATCCATTCCGACAGTTATCATTTTTTCACCTTAGAAATCCACTCTTGCAGTTAACATTTCAAGGAAGGCTTCCACACGGGTTTTCAGTTGTCCAACATCTTCTCTTGTGTATTCGGTATCAAGGTAATACACGGGGATATTTACTTTGTCCAGTGCCTTCTTGACGCGGGTGTATTCCATCGCGTAAAGCATGCAGCCGCGAACTACATAGTAGATTACGCCTTGAACGTTCCAGCCTTTAACTTTGTTTAGTAGCCAGTTTACTCGGTCTTGGTTGCCATCTTTGCTTGTGAAGCAGGGGCACGTGGATGCCATCAAATATCGCTCGCCAATAGCGTTTAACATATCATTCATCGACCACTCGTCAACGCTGACTGGGTCATTAAGAATTCTCTCGCCTGAACATTGCTCATCTGCAACAATAATGCCTTGAGGATTACTTTCTTCAACAAGGGTAGGAAGCTTCCAGTTGTCAGGCCAAAACATCGGCGTACCAGTAATCATAACTCGCGGCGTGTCAGGGGAACAAACCCAATCTTTCCGCTGCGCCCTCGCCTCAAGCTCATCACACAAAGCCTCAGTTTTCTCAGTCCACCGCTTCTTGTCATCCCACAAATACGTTTGATTAACAAGCATCGCGTCTCTACCCATAATCACCGGTGAACCCTTGCGCAGTTCCTGCAGGCGGCGGAACGCTTTGGTTGCTCTGTGGCTCATTTCGATGGCTTCTTTTAGGTTTTTGTTGGTGATCTTGTTGCCTGTGAACTGTTCGATCTGCTTTTTCATCTGTTTTATCTCGTCTTTCCAGAAGCGCAAAGACTGCGAGGAATCTTTTATTCTGGGTACATTCATTCCCCAAATTGTTTTGTAATCGCTCAGTATTTCGCTAAGTTTAGTCATGCCATCACATGTTAGGACACTGATGAGTGCGTCGCTTTGTTCAAGGAAAGGTGAGAGCTCAATCATTTTTGCACCGATGGTTGATCGAAGAACTGGGCAAACCTCAACTGGCACCACTCTGTCGCCTAATTTGGAAGTGTCGTACCATCCTGAATTTACGCGGACAGGAATGGCGTCGGCGGCTAAAATCAGCTCTGTGGGCGCAAATAGGCACATGTAACCGATGACTTTTTTGCCTTTTTCTTTTTCTGCCGCAATTTCCTCTTGTCGTTTGCCGAAGAGGTTTGAGATTTCGTCGAAATACTTCATGGCTGGTGGTCGTTTGGGGTCGGCTTTCTTCATGCGTTCAATGTTGTCAGCTATTACTTTTTCTGAAGCAGCCTTCATAGTGCTTTTGAGTTCGTCGATTTCTCTTCTGGACACTTCAGGCATGTATCTTTTTCCAACGGTTTCACTTGTCATTTTTCTCTCTTCCTCAATCGCTCTTTGCTTGCTCCAACCAGTTCCTAGAATTAAACAATGTCTTACTGCCTAACTTCACTTTTAATGTGCCTTCATACGGACACATTTCTGCGCACCTCGCACAAACCGTGCATTGGGAAGTCTTTATTTTACCGCCCTTCTGCTCATACACTTCGTTAACTTGCACCGGACAAACTCTTTTGCATACGCCGCATTTAGTGCATTTTTTCTCGTCTTTATCGATATGAAGCAAAGGTGCCCATTTTAAACCGTTAAACCTGTTCACTACCGCAAGCGAGGCGCCCGTTGGGCAGAAACGGCACCAAATCCGCCTCACATAAAATGAACCTATTAACGTTAAACCAACAAAAACAATCGCAAATCCTTGCCATATGTTTTGACCGATGAAAACAAGGAATTCTGATACGTATGGATAAGTCAAATTAACTGTGAAAACAGAGATTGTCCCGCTGGTCCAAGGAACAATAAACGGCATCATTGGAGCTATGAGAATCCCGTATGGCAGAAATGGACCGGCTAAAAGTTGCGCCATCATTTCGGCAAATTTAGGACCTGGAGGTGGGTTATTTAACCATAATGCAATGGGAAGAAGCAAGAACGCCAGAAGTATGATGTATCTTGATTGATGCAGTATCTTGTTAAGCTTGTCAGGGAGGATGCGATAGCGAATTTTGAGCACTTTTCTAACCATAACTTCTAGGTCCATGATAAAGCCAAAGGGGCAAAGCCAGCTGCAGTAAAATCTGCCTATGAAAAGTGAAACTGCAAAAATAGCTATCATCAAGTAGAGAAAAGCAAAGTTAAAGGTAAATAAGTAAAAGAAAGAAGCAAAAGAAATCAGTTGAACAATTATCCTTACGTAGGTTACTCTTGTTGTCATGTTTTTCTTCCATATCAAAACGGTAAGGATGCCAGCTATTCCAAGCCCTGCAAGCGCTGTTATTCTTAAAATATTAGAGATAAGATCTCCGTTTGAAGCAGATAATGGTGAATACACAATAATATTTAGTAAATTGTGGATTATTCCCCAATTCATCGTCTTTCACCCAAAAATAATGTTGCTAATTTGCCAGCCAAGCAGCATTAGAGCACGTTCGTAACCAGTAAACATCTGAAGGCTCTTAGGGATTTGAGGTATGAATGACATGCAAAGTTTCACATTGAACTGTTAAAAGAACATAGAATCAATTTAAAGCTTACATTATTCTAGCCTGCAAGCTATTCTCACGTTTTCGAGCAGAATTAAACTCAGAAAGCAGGAATAACTCTAGTATTGTACTCGTTTAGGTATGCTAAATGAGCTACATCATATGGATAGCTTTCACTTGCAGGATAGGGATATCCGCTCATAGCCATGAACGGCATTGGGTCAACAGTAAAGTTGAATCCGTATCCCCATACTCCAGGCGGGTCTTTAAACCAGCAAGCTACAACAAAGAAGTAATCTCTCACCATTCCAGGCGCAGGCGCAGCAAGGTTAGCGGTTGAGAATTGCATGTTAACTTGGTCGCCTTGTCTTCCAATCACATACATGTCATCAGCGTTTTGCAACAGCTGTGTTACATCGCCGAATCTTGTGAAAGCTCCTGAAGCGTTAGATTGTGTGCCCCAGAATTGGCTGAGGACTGCTGATGAGGGGTTAATTGTCTGAATTGTTACGTTTTGTTGCGGAGTTGTGTCTATTCCGATGTAATCGTAGGTTACGTTCCAGAAGTTGGTTAGTCTAATCTGGTAATCACTTATGCCTGCTGGGAACAAACCTGTTAAGTCTACGGCGAAAGTTCGGGCATTGTAGTCTGAGGGTATAGGTATCTGTTTATCCTGTGAAACACGCACCCAATTGCCGTTTGCATCCTTAACTTCCATGTAAGAGTTAGGCGTAATGGCAGTGCCATTTTGCATAAGTCCCTGTGCAGCAGCATCCTTGAAACTGTTTATCCAAGCGTAATAAGTGTCAGCTGACCCCCAATCAACCATGCCATTCATTACTAGCTTTATTGCTGGTGCACCAGACAAATTACCCAAATCCAGAGTTAACTGGTTCATAGTTATATTATCCCATGAGGAACCAGCATTTCCATTAACGCCTGGCGTAAATACGCCATCTTTCTGCAAGAGTTGGGGCAGAACGTTCTCGCCTTTTTCGTTTATGGCGCCGACTGGCGGCAAGAGGCTGCCGTTGGTTACGGTGTAGATTTGGCCCGTTGATCCTTTGTTAAGATAGTTAGTCATAGAAGTGTAGGCGTCTGTTCCAATTGGGTGGTCAACAACCATCATGTACGCCGAGTCTAAATAGAAAAGTTCGTCCCATTGCTGGGTAAGAGTCATGTCAAAGTAGCCGTTGTTAGTTGCCAACAGGTTTTTGTCAAGTTTTACATAGTCCCATGGGTTTCCTCCGCTAAACGTGATGTCGCCGTTTTGGTTTATGGAGCCTATGTATCCGAGCCAGCCGGGGTTTGAAACATCAGTAATGTAGGAGTAACCTGTGCCATTCCACATGTACAATGAAGGACATGAGGCATATCCGCTGACTAAAGTATAAGTTACAACTAATATCATGCGGTCCTTTAACGTGAAAGTTCTTGTCGGATTTGTGTTGCCGTCGCTCCAATACGCGAATGCTAACACTCCTGTTCCAACGCTGAACGGATTAGGTACAGTTATGCTGTATTCCCCTACTGGCATTAGCGCTTGGTAAGCGGTCTGGTGTGATTCCCCGTTTAATGTAAAGGGCAACGGTGTGGAGCCCCCTCCTGAGCGGTTAATGATGAGCGTATGGTAACCTGTCTTAACCACGAAAAATGAACCCGAAAGCGTGTTCAATTTAGCTATATGTTTTCCTTCTGCTGTGTTGGATGCGTTAACTGTAAATGCTACATTTTGACTTACTCCAGCGTCAACAGAGATAACTTGAGTGCTAACCATTACATCATCAATCATTACTTTCACCGTTAACTTATCTGGCTGATCTGATGGATTCCTTGCGATAGCAGTAAAAGTGATGTTGTCGTTAGCCCAAATTTCATAGGGGTTACTCAGAAAGTTAGATAATATGATTTTGCTGGACTCTGGCGGGGCAGGTTTAATATCGAATGCTCCAGTTAAACTTCCAATTTTCACGCTGTAGTTTCCTTCAGCCATTTCGATGTCGGTAAACTCTACGGTTTGCGTTGAATTACCTGAAACCGTTACATTCATGGTGTTTTTGACTGTGTTGTTGATTTGAAGGTTTAATGTTTGGTTTCCTTCTAAATCTCCGATGTTTGTTAAGTTAACTGAAATTTCAATAGCTTGGCCGACATAAACTTCAAGCGGATTGATAACCAGGTTTGTCAGGGTAAACGTAGCTGGTTTAGCTCCGCTTGTAAGGGCTCCTTGTCCTTGGAGATAAAAATAGACTCCTGCAGCAGCACCTACAATCATTAAATCAATTATTAGAATTGCCTTGAGTTTAACTACCGCTGAACGAGATAACATCTACCCTCGCCACCTGAATTTACATTAAATATAAGGGCAATCCATACCAATTAAAGGTTTATGCGAAAAAGTTTCCAAAGAAAAACTGTTAAACAGAGCAGCTTGCGGCTTAAAGAGCAATAATTAACTTTCTCTGTAAACAATTAAGCGTTCACATGTTGTTGTATCTGTACAGTCACAAAGTTAAATATAACAATATTTGATTAACTTGAAACAAGCAAGCATGCTATATTTTGGAGAAATAATAAATGATAAAATCAAGAAAAATATTTGCTTTGACATTGCTGACCTCACTAATAGTATTCGCTGCTTTAAATGCAAGCGTAATCAGCGCACAAACACAAGCTACTGTCAACGTTTTAACCTCAATCGGCGGAACAACTGACCCTTCAGGAACCAACACTTATGCTGACGGCACATCCGTAACATTCACTGCCACCGCAGACGCAGCATATCAATTTGTAAATTGGATATTTTCTACTGATGTAGGAGCAAACCTCACCACAACTAACCCAATGACTCTTTCAGTTACTGGAGGAACCACTTACAATGTGCAAGCAGTTTTCGCACCAGTACTACCTCCCCCAGGTATAGGCGGTCTACCAGTTAACTTGGGCGCGGCAGCTTATGTCGTGGTCTTACCTGCAGCAGGAGGAACAACTACTCCAGCACCAGGCACTTACGCTTTAGAAAATGCCACCTCACTATTGCTAAAAGCAACCCCAGACAGCGGATGGACATTTTCACACTGGGTCATTGGAGGACCAAACCTAAGTCACGGGGGATACCCATTCACAGCTACCCCCACAGATAACCCATACAACGTCAACCACGGTTATGGAAACATGTTTAGCTACCAGCCAGTATTCACTCCAACAGGCACTACTACTCCAACGCCGACAGTACCCGAATTTTCAGGTGTAGCCACAATCGTCGCAGCTTTGGCATTAGTTGCTATTGCATTAGGAACATACGCATACCGACGCAAAAAATAAACTAAACACTCCCTTTTTATTTTTTTTTAACTCTAATCGATTATTCAGTATACAGTATGAAAGAGTTTTTCCAAGAATGTTTTCTTCAGGCAACCTTCCTTCCCCCGTTTAACCAAGATTCCAAACATTAAATTTTTACATAACTTACGCTTTAAAACCTCAAATTGAGAAACGACATCTTCAGAACAAGTATTAACTCACTCCCAGTCGTTCACTTAAAAAAAGTCCATATTTTTTATCCGTGAAAAGGACTTCTTAATGATTGTTCATTGATCTTTTTTTGAACCAAAAAAAAGAAGATGATTTTTGTTGTTTGGTTTATTTACGGTCGTTTTCTTAGCACTAGTATTGTTATAGCAAAGCCGATGGCTATTGCAACAATTATTGCGGCTGTGGCTGCGGCAATGTACATATCTGTAGGTGGCAAATTAGCCACTGGATATGGAGATGCTGTTGGGGCCGCTGAGGAAACCACGAAGCTATTTTCTGCGGATGATGGCCAGTATGATTCAGAGCCTGCAAACGAAGCAATAACTGTGTACTTACCTTCAATGTCAGGAGTCCAAGGATAGCTAAACGTGCCGCTTGAATCACTAGTTGTACTGCCGATATTTCGATGATTGCCATTTGCGTCGACTACGTCTATCGATACTGGAACACCGGTCACGTCAGTTGGTTTTGGCTTTTGCATATAGACGTATTCCATCCATTGGGTCATGCTTTCGTCAGAAACTGCTGGAACACCATTGGGGAAGCGTGCTGCTTGTTCTGACTGCTTTGTGCCGGCTGCGATATCAATTACTGTACCTTTTAAAAGTACAGGTAATCCTAATGGTGAAGATATTTCCGGTCCTGTAATAGTTAATGCACTGGGTCCTTTGCCAATACCGTATATTTGGCAATCGTAGGTGTTGAGGACTGTTATGTAGCCGTCAGCGACTGGGGCTTGACCTCCATACATTTGGTTGCCGTCAGAAGATATAGCCCATAGTGCTTTTCCGTCTGTGGCGTTAATGCAGTAAAACTTTTCGCCTTTGTAGATTGGAGAGTTGGGTGAGTGCTCTGTACCGGTTAAGTAGATTTTTCCGTCTGCTATAGTGCTGATAAAGATGGGGAAACGACCGTAGGGTGTTGTGAATCCGCTGTAGGTGCTGTTGTTGGCTTCTGCGCCGTTGCCGTAGACCCATAATAACTTTCCAGTTGTGTCATCGAAGGCGTAGAGTAATCCGCTGTAGCTACCGGTCCAGTAAAGTGTGCCATTAAGGGCGATGGATTGTGCTAGAGCCATATAGTTCCAGCTAGAGCTATCACCGGTTGAAAGGGTTGTTGGACCCCACAGATAACTTCCATCAGTTAGGCTATAACCATAGTGGTCCATAGTCTCCTTGTCATCGAATATGAATACTCCATTGGCGGGGTCCCACGTTGAAAGATAGCGGGTAACGTTGCCTGGTGCTTGCGCATAGGTTTTTGTCCACAACACGTTTCCTAATGTGTCTGGCTTTAGGCTTATGGCAGTAATGTTCGCTGGATTTGTGGTTACAGTTGCTCCGAAATCACCCTCATGTCCTCCGAAAGTTCCCTGAATCAAAAGCACCATGTTTCCCAAGTCGATTAAAGGAAAATTTGATATCCCTGGCGCGGTTGTTCCAATACTCCATGTTCCTGGCGGCAGATTATTTAGTGTTACGTTCCAATCGTAAGCAGTTGGCAAGCTTGCATTTGACGTCCCCGTGTACCAAGTGCCGACAACTGTACCTGCTCCGTTACCGAATACGTCGGACGAGTTCCATTGCATTAGGTTATACTTTGGATTTGATGGGGTTCCGTAGTTGGTGAGAATGTATTTTAGATATTCTCCTGATGGTCCCGCTACAGCTGTGCCGCCTGGAACGTTGGTAACGTTCATGTTTGTAAGGTGTCCCGTTCTTGGGTCGTATCCTCTCCAAACTGTTCCTTGACCCGAAACTGTGGTAGTTGCAATCAACATGCCATTCGGTAGGATTCCGTGTTGGTTTACGCTTTCGAAAGAGTAAAGGTAGCCAAATGATGGCACAAGAGAGTTGCCTGTTGCTGTTGCGTTAATGCGCCAGAGTTCTTGCCCAGTTCGCAAGTCTACTGCAACGTAATCTCCGCCGGTACCTGGTTCACCATATGGTTCTTGATAGAATATTGTTCCTTGCATTATTATTGGATTGTTGTATCTGACGTTGTATGAGCCGCCTTGATAGTATAATTCGCCTTGAACCGCAAAGCCATTTCCTCCTACGAGACCTCCGTACTGAATAGGCTTAGTCCACATCACGTGTGCACTGTTGGGAGCGATGCCATCTGGTTGGATAGCGCCCGGAATACCGAAGCTTGAAGCAGCCCCAAGTATGTAAGGTGTACCGAGCCAGTTTGATGCTTGTGTATACCAGTAGGTGTTCTCTCCCTCTATGGGGCGTGTCCAGTACTCTGTTGGAAGCGGATAGCTATCTAATGGTGTAGGAATCAGTTCTTGCTGAACAGTTATTGATGTTGTTGAGCTGGAAGCTGTAAAAGTGTCATTTGTATACGCTGCGGCGCCTGTTATGTCTGTTGCGAGTGAGGGAGTAGTCGCTGTAGTATAAGTGAAATTTTCTCCCGGATAGTCAAATTTGAATGTGTAGTTGCCGACTTCAAGAGGGGTATATCGATAGAATTGGAAGCCTGTTGCGTCAAGTACTGTATCCCAATGCTGACTATCAGTTGTCCCATCCGGTTTGGTAATAGTCAATGAGTAGTTATGTCGTCTAATGTTATTGTCTACAAGTGTTCCCGGCTGTGGAGTATCAACCCAAATAACAACATCCACTGTCTGTCCAGCACCCACAGGGTTAGGTGCAACGCTGATGTATGCATAGGAAATAATAGTCCAAGGAGGCGTATGCGCATTGGCAGCGGGTAAAGCCAGAAGCGGAATAGAAACAGTTAACAGCAGAATCAAAACAATCGAAGTTAATTTGTTCTTATTTATATTTTCCATATGTTTTTTCTCCTATTTTTCTTGATTTTTTTAATTTTAATCCGAAAAAATCGGATAGAGCGGTATCTGCAACTAAGTTATATTTAAAATTTGGTAGCTTCCAAGAATAACATGAAATTAAGATTCAACGTTTACAATTTTTTATTTATTTTGTTATGTAAATTTTGATAGCGTTTGCAGGGAAGACCTCACAAAGGCAACGGTAGCAATGCGAAAAACTAAAAATGCCGTAAAAATTAATCGTGCAAAAAGGCCATACGGACTTTCCCCTATTAGGGGTCCTAGAAATCGTGAATTTTAGGGGCACTCTGGTTCTATATGCACGGTAACCACAGCGTTCGCAAAATGCTCTTTAGTTTCTTTCTCAACCTGTGACGCTATTTTGTGAGCTTCCTTTATCTGAATCTGCCTTGTGAAGCAGCAGTCAATGTTAATGTAACGTTTGCCCCCTGCGGCGTAAGTTAGCACTCGCTTAATCCGCAGGTTTCCCTCAATACTTTTAGCCACGTCATTCACCACCTTTCTTAGCTGCCCCTCACTAACTTCTGCAGCTGGAATAGCAACCCCCGCGGGTTCAATGTGCACGGTAACATTTTCAAGCGACTTAATTTCCGCCTGCATTCTGCCCTCAATTGTCTCAGCGATTTTATGTGCTTCCTCCACGGAAAGTTCAGGGTTAACGTAAGCATGTAGTGTAATGTAGAGTTTGCCGCCGACGTAAATGGTGGAGATTTCATGTACCTCTTTCACGCCGTCAACTGTTGCCAGTTTCTCCACTAACTGATCCATTTTTCTCTCCTTATCAGAAGGTTCAATATGGATGGTGGCGTCTACGTTGCCAAAGGCGTCTTTTAAACATCCCTCAATCTTTGATGCTAACGAATGTGCTTCTTCTAAACTCATTAAGTTTGGAACTTGAACTGATGCATCAACAAAAACTTTGGAGCCAACCTTGCGAATCTTGAGGTTTTCAGTTTTAATTACCCCTTCGCATGAAAGAATAACTTTTCTTGTTTTTTCCACTAAGTCTTTTGAAGCGGTGTCGCTGAGTTCCATCACGCTGAACTTTACAAGTTTAAGACTCAAGTAAGTCAACATGGCTCCAAGGAAGATAGAGGCAAAAGCATCCCCTCCCGTAAAGCCCAATATAGCCAAACCAAAACCTAGAAGTGCTAGCAGCGTGGAGCTTAAATCCGAAACAGCGTCATAAAAACCCGCCTTCATTGATGTGCTTTGAACGTGCTGGAACTTTTTAAAAACGGTAACTCTTAATGAAGCAATGAAAAGCGCGTAGCCTATTGCAATGAAACCTGCGAACTCTACGCTTTTATTAAGTAAAGGGGGATTTACAAGGCGCATCGCGGCTTCGTAGAAAATTAGTAATGCCACCGAAATTAAGACTATACCACCGATTAATCCACCTATAGTCTCAAACTTCTCGTGTCCATAGGTGTGTTCTTCATCAGCAGGCTTCATTGCAGCACGAACCGCAAAAAACAACATTACACTTGTAACAGCATCCAACAACGCATGCAAGCCGTCACTCATTATCGCTAAACTGTTAACCAGAAAACCGACCATAACCTCAACTATAACCACGCTAAAGATTGCAATAGCAGAAATCTTTAGTGCTTTAAGCTTGTGTTTTCCGTCGAAGTGGTTTTGCATGTTTTATTGATCTAAATATGCTCATTGCAAGGGCGATTTAAGAATTGCGGGTTGTGACACACCAATTTTGATTTCCAAAAGATAGGTTTCGATTTCGCTTATAATTTAAATAATTCTGAACATGATTTTATGCGTAATGAAATTATCAGTGCTTTTCCGTGGAGATTCAGCCGTTTTAAAGGGCAACTTCCTACTCATAACTGTAAGCTGGATTATACTGTTCGCTGCGCAACCCATTCCCGATACTTATGCAAGTCTATTTTATCATCTCTATTTTTGTTTTCTGGAAAGTTTACGAGCCCAGCATTAAAGAAGCATAATTAAGATTCTTCGCCAGCCCACACTAAAAGTTAAAATCCATAATCGATAGGCATTTAGGTTTGAAAACAAGTAATACAGGAAAACGGTCGATGAAGGCTTTGGTTAAAATAAACGAAATATTAGAAGGCTGCTGCACAGACAAGGAAGTGACTGTCCGCGGCTGGGTTTACCGCAAACGCGAAGGAAAAGAACTCATCTTCCTATTAATCCGTGATTCAACAGGCGTAATCCAATGCACCGTAAAGAAAACCAGTCCAGACTGGAGTGAAGCACAAAAAATGACAATTGAATCCTCACTCTCGCTTGAAGGCACTGCAAAAGAAGATAAACGTGCGCCAGGCGGCTTTGAAATCGGCGCAGAAAAAGTCAACATTATCGGTTTAGCAGAAACATTCCCAATCTCCAAAGATAAAAGTGAAGAGTTCATCCGTGACATGCGCCACCTCTGGCTAAGAAGCAAAAAAATGAATTTGATAATGAAGGTTCGCGCTGACGTTTTGGAAGCGGCACGCCAATACTTCAAAAGCCAAGACTACACCGAAGTTTCGCCACCCATGTTCATTTCTGCAGCAGTCGAAGGCGGCTCAACACTTTTCGGACTAAAATATTTTGACCAAGACCTATACTTGACGCAGAGCAGCCAACTTTACCTTGAAATATTAATTTACTCGTTGGAAAACGTCTACTGCATTGCACCATCATTCCGGGCAGAAAAGAGCAGAACTATTCGTCATTTAACTGAGTATTGGCACATTGAGGGCGAATGGCCTTTTGCAGATATGAATGATTTGATGAAGTTTGAGGAAGGCTTGATGGCCAGTGTTTGCAATACAATCGGTGGATCCTGCCAAAAGGAATTCAAGGAATTGGGCGCTGACATTGAAAAACTAAAAGCAGTCAAAACGCCGTTTCCAAGAATAACCTACAAAGAAGCCATTGACAGGCTAAAGCCTAAAAACCCAGCGTTAGCATGGGGCGCCGACCTAGGCTACGAGGATGAGAAGGTTTTAGCTGAAGACTTCGGAAAACCCTTCTTCGTCTATGATTACCCAACCGAAATCAAAGCGTTCTACTGCAAAACCTACGCAGACCACCCCGAAGTAGCCATGTCAGTGGATATGATGGTTCCAAGAATTGGCGAAATCAGCACAGGCGGGGCAAGAGAAGAAAACAAAGACATACTAATCCAACGTATGAAAGCGCAGGGTCTAAAGCCTGAAGACTACGAATGGTACATTGACCTACGACGCTACGGCACCGTACCACATGTCGGATTCGGCATGGGATTAGAGAGGCTGCTGGTTTGGATGCTTGACTTAGACAACATCATCGACGCAATCCCGTTTCCAAGAACAACCCGACGCTTTTACCCCTAAACCCATTTTTCCTTTATCAGTAGCCTGAAAAAAGCTCCCGCTTCAACTTTTCTTTAGGCAACCCCAAGCTTACCACAAGTTTTTCCATTGCTTCAACCATCGGCGGCGGTCCACAAGTATAAAACATGTTCTCTTGGTAATCGGGCAGCAATTGCTTTATCAGTTCAGCGTTAATGATTCCTGTTGCTCCCTTCCATTGTTCGTTAGGCTGCGTGACGATGTAAATTAACTTCAAGTTCTTATTTTTCTGCGCTAACTCCTCAAGCTCTTCTCTGAAAGCCATGTCGTTTTCTGTGCGGCAACCATAGAAAAGAGTTATTTTGCTGCTCAGTGCTTTGTCCGCGGCGTTTTTGCAGATGCTCATGAAGGGAGTTATTCCTATGCCTCCACCAAGCAAAGCTATTTTTGGGTATTCGCCTTCAAAAGTGAATTGGCCGTATGGCGCATCCACTCTTGCCCAGTCACCAACTTTTGCAGCTTTTAGAGCTAAAGAATATTCGTGGTCGGTGAATTTTTTTGTGAATTCGATGTGGTCTTTTTCTGTTGGACTGCTGCTGAAACTGAAGTGTTTGCTTAATTCTTTGTCGCCTTGTTTTAGGGTTACAAAGAAGAATTGTCCTGGCTTGTAATCTAACTCGGCAGGTCGTGGAAACCTGAAGCTTGTTACGTCATGAGTGCGCGGGATAATCTTTTGAAACTTGGTTTCAAACTTCATAAAAAACACACATTTCTACTAGTACGGTTTAATCCTTTAGAACTTTTTGGCTTCAGAAGGCTAGTTTCTTGCTTTCAATCCTAACATGCTAATGACTGCAGAAAACGCCATGCCGACCTACCTCTTAGCTATTGACCCCATCCCCTTGTTTAGTTTATTTGTGTTTTCTCATTGTTACCACTGGCGCTATTCTACTGGTCGAGTTTCTGAGAATTTATCATTATCCAGAAAACCATTCTGTGCAAGAAAACCCCTGAAATCTTTTTTAGCCTCAGAGAATTTTTGCCTACTTGGCAAATACAAAAGGACGTAAGCTCCGCCTAGAAGGAACTTCGTTATTGAGTTAATCGGAAACGCCAAGGCATGTGCATTATCAATGGCTATTCGTGGCAAAGCAAAATCATAAAGCTTTTGCGGAAACTCTAACTGCGGGAAGCCTATCATTATCCAGAAAATCCACAGAGCCGCCATGGTGAGGAGAACAATCCATAGCCATCTGTTAGCTCTCATATACTTGTAGCCAGCTAGGCCGCTTAGCGAGACTAATCCATAACTTAGATACAAAGTATTCTCGTTTAGCAAGAAATATGGGGGCTTTGAGTAATTCCAATAATTCCAAAATGAGAAGTGGTATAGAATTTCATATAGCCAGATCATTGAGATCATGCTAGTTAAAGCGATTACGAAACTTTCCGTGACAGGCACATTCTTTATTCGAAGAAAAACGGCGACCCCTAAATATACAAAAGCAAACGTCATCCAAGAACTCCAAAAAACTCCTCCTAAACCCCAGACATCTGAAGTGTACAACCATTCAAAAAGAGAATAAGAAAATAGAAAAGCCATTGAAATTATAGCTATGTAATGCAAAATTCTAATAGCGTTACTCAAAGTTAGCTTTTTTGAACTGCTTAGCAAAACCTCTCATCCATTTGTAATAAGCGCCAAGTTATTCTTAATTTTTTTGTTTTGAAAGAAAAATTGAAATTTTGATCGTGGCAACAGTGATAGATTGCTCTTTAAGAAAACGGTTTAAAGGGGCTTTGCTCTATGGTTTAGTGGCGGTTGCTTGTGAAAATCTCTTTTTGGCTACTGGACATTAACCCTAAAATTGACAAAGACAAGGGCACGATTGAGTTGTGGCTGTGGGGAATTGATGCAGCCGGCAATCGAGTGCTCATTGTTGACCGCAAATTTATTGCTTACTTTTATGCTGTGGTGGCTGAGGGTTCTGATCCATCGAAGGTTGCTGAGGCAATCATGAAGGTTTATGCCCAATCAATTGTGAAGGTTGAAGTCACCCAGAAAAGGTTCTTTGGCAAACCTGTGGCGGCAATAAAAGTCTGTTGCAGGGTTGCAACCGAAACTGTAAAGCTTGTCAAGCAACTTCGAAGCGTCGAAGGGGTAAAAGATTGCCTCGAAGACGATATTCGTGCCTCCATGCGGTACCTAATCGATAACAATGTGATTCCCTGCGGATGGCATGAAGTGGATGCGGTGGAAGAAGAGAACGCGGAGGGTGTAAGAGTAGCCAAGGTTTATGCCGCGAACTCTCCACCTACTCAACTGGATAGCGTGACTGTGCCGTCTTTGCGGGTTTTGGGGTTCTCCATGATTTGCTACAGCCGCGAAGGCTCACCTAAACCCGACCGAAACCCCGTGCTAATCATTTCAACCGCAGCTAGCAACGGCGAAACAAAACAGTTCATCGCAAACGAAGAAAAAAAAGACAAAACCGTTATAGAAGAATTCATCGCTTACATCAGCCAGTATGACCCAGACCTCATCGCAAGCTACGGCGCCAACACAGTAGACTGGACCTACCTCAAAGGCAGAAGCCACAAGTTAAAGTTGAAACTGGAATTTGACAGAGCCAAACAGGAACCCCACACCAGCATTTACGGGCATGTTTCCACAACCGGCGTTGTGAACATTGACTTAGCCGATTTTATGGACGTGTTTCCCGAAGTTAAGGTTAAAACGCTTTGGAACTTCGCTGAACATTTAGGCGTAATGAAGGATAAGGAAAGCATCGTTGAGGATGTTTTGTTCGCGGATTACTGGGATGACCAGCAAAAACGCGAAGAGTTAAAGTGTTTTGGGCTAGATAGCGCCTGCAAAGTCCAGGGCACCTCGGCGTTGCTTTTGGATTTTGCCATGCAACTTGCCAGCTTAACAAGCCTGCCCCTAGACCAGGTGATGACGGCGGCTGTGGGCTTCCGTGTGGAGTGGTTCCTGATTAAACAGGCGCAGAAAATCGGTGAACTCATACCCAAACGAATCGAGCAGCCTTACCGACCCTACGCTGGGGGACTGGTGCTTTCTCCAAAGTCGGGTTTGCACGAGAACATTGCAGTTTTAGATTTCAAATCCATGTATCCAAACATCATGATAACCTACAACATTTCACCTGATACCTACGTTGCACCAGATGAGCCTGAACCGCTAAACGGCGTCTACGAAGCACCAGAGGTAAAACACAAATTCCGCAAAGCACCGCCCGGATTCTACAAAGAAGCCCTAACATACCTGATCAATGTCCGAGGCGCAATCCGCCAAAAAACGAAAACCCTAAACCCAAAAACCGTCGAGTACCGCGTTTTAGATGCACGCCAAAAAGCCGTTAAAATCATAACCAACGCGGCTTACGGCTATGCAGGATGGATTGGCGCTAAATGGTACATTAAACCCGTCGCTGAAGCCGCATCAGCCTGGGGCAGACACACTATTTTGACTGCGTCTCAGATGGCTGAAAAGGCAGGGATAACCGTGATTTACGGGGACACAGACAGCTTGTTCCTGAATTACGATGAAACCAAAATTGGGAAGCTGAGGGAAGAAATTAAACGTGAATTAAAATTAGATGTTGATGTCGACGAAGTTTACAAGCGCATTTTCTTCACAGAAGCAAAAAAACGTTATGCAGGATTACGGCAGGATGGAAGCCTCGACATTGTAGGTTTGGAGGTTATCCGTGGCGACTGGGCTGAAGTTGCAAAAAAAGTGCAGGAACATGTTCTCGAAATAATTCTTACCGAGCCTTCTGCTAAAAAAGCCATTGACTACGTTCGTTCAGTAATCGCTGACTTAAGACACAGAAAAGTTCCCCTGCATGACCTCATAATTTGGAAAACCCTCACGAAAGCCCCTGACGAATACGCTATCAAAGCTCCTCATGTGGAAGCAGCAAAAATGCTTAAGGAGAAAGGTTGGCGCTTAACTGGCGGCGACAAAGTGGGCTACGTGATTCTTGAGGGAAAAGGGCGCTTATACAACCGAGTGAAACCCTACGTTTTCGCCAAGATGGATGAAGTTGACGTCGACTACTATGTGACTAATCAGATATTACCTGCAGCCGCAAGAATACTCGTTTTCTTTAACGTAACTGAGGCTGAACTGCTGAAAGAAACAAAAGAAACACAAGAAATTAGAAGCCTAATGGATTACGTTTAGGCTAGTGGGATTACGTCTTGGAAAGTCATCAATTCTACGTTTAACGCTGGCTTAACTGCTTCGGAGATGCGTGATGCAACGATGCGTTTGATGTTTTTGTCAGCTGCAATGTCTACGATTCTCTGGGTGATGATGCCGTCAAAAACTACAGTGTCAACGCCTTTCATTTGTGAGAGTTTCTCTGCAAGCTGGCTTACTGGTAGACGCTCGATTAATTCGAGTTTTTCATTTAATAGGACTGCTTCAAGTGTGTCAACTAATGCTTTTGCCGCTTGAATTATAGTGTCTGGGACTTCAACTTTGACGCGTTCTGGAACAACTATCTTTTTGGGTGCTGGGGCTGGTTTGCTTATGCCTGCGGCTTCTGCTATGGGGAGCTTGTTTTCTAGGGCTTCAGCGATTTCTTTGCAGTTGCATTCCTCAATTTCTTTGCCTCTTGGAGCGCGACCTACAAACTTTACGTTTGTTACCTGCATGAGTTCTTTTAAGATTAAGTCGCCTCCTCGGTCACCGTCAAGCAACGCTGTGGACGGTCTTTCTTTTGTTATCTTCTTTATTGAGTCAGGTACTTTTGCGCCTTCAAGGGCAACGGTGTTAAAGATTCCGCATCGCATCAAATTAATAACGTCAGCGCGGCCTTCAACAACGATGATTTCCTTAGCTTCCATCAAGCCAGGTCCAGCGGGCAAGTCTTCAGGTCCGTACTTTTCTACTTTGCCCACTTTCATAGTGTCAGAGATTTCTTTGTAAACTTCATCTACGCTGGGCATTGATTCGATGTTCCATTTGTGCAGGATTTCTTTGGCTCGGTCGATGATTATTTTTCTTCGTGCTTCGCGGATATCCTCGATTTTTTCAAGTGTTACTTTGGCTGAGCATGGTCCAACGCGGTTTATGCTCTCTACGCTTGCAGCTATGAGGGCTGTAGAAACGCGGTCGAGGCTGGTTGGGATGGTTATGGAGCCTGTAGTTCGATCATTTTTTGAATGTAGGTCGATTTCAATTCTGCCGATACGGCCGGTTTTTTGGAGTTCCCTTAGGTCAAGTTCTGGGCCGAAAAGTCCTTCTGTTTGACCGAAAACTGCGCCGATCACATCGGGTTTTTCAACTACACCTTCAATTTCAAATCTAGCGTGTACAACGTACTTTATCGTAAATGTTTGGGATGTTCCCGTAAATATGCACTTCCTATTGTAAATTATATTTATTTGATACTGGTTAATCGCATAATGCGAGTTCTTCTCGCAGTGATGAGATTTTAACTGTTACTAATTGAGAATTTAGCTGCATTCTATTTAATATAACTTATGTTTTGTGGATATGTATCCCGCGTATCTTCCCTTTTTTCTTTTAGGAGTGTAAGACTTGACAAAGAAAAAGAAGAGTGTTGGAGTTAGCTTAGTTTTTGCGGCTTTAATCCAGATGGTTTTAGGCTTGTTCATTGTTTACGGTAGCATAACGCTTTATTCGTTTAATTTAGTGTTTTTTACACTTGCCTTCTCAGCTAATTCGATAGAGCAAACGTTAGCGATTGTGCTTGGAACGTTGGTTTTAACCTCTGGTTTAATGATGGCTGGCTTATCTAAAAGATTCTTCTAACTATTTTTCTATTGAACCTAAAGTTAAGTCGATAAGAAAACCATTGGATAGCGTGATCTGCCAGTTCTGCAAGAGCGCTATTCTTTCCCAATAACTCTAACTTGAGCGCAATTTTTGCGCTGTTTTTGAAGGCTTAATTAAATAACATTTTCTTATGCAAAAACAAAGACATCACCGACAGAAAGCCAAGTCGGGGAACATGCCCTTCAGCAAGGCTTTGTTCCCCTCATTTTTCTTCTTTTGGCTTGCAAATCTGAGCGTTCGAAGTTTTGGTAATAGAGTTAGTAGTTACTTCAAGGTCTTTTGGCATAACACATGACCCCGTATAAGTTGAAATAGTACCTGATAGATAAGTCAAATCTTGGTCTGAAAGTTTCTCAGGAGACATAATGTTATACTTGCTTCCCCAATTAAGCTTGAATCCACCTATTTCTATTTTCCTAATTTTTTCAGATTGATAAACAAAGGCTTCTTTACCATTCCCAAAATTAACATAATCAAACTTAGTTCCTTTGTCTTCAACTGTCTTAACTGTTGGTTCTTTCCTTTTCTCCTTTTCTGCCATAATTAATCGAAGGATTGTTTACATATATAAAATCAACTTGACTATCATTGGAATCGGGAATTGCAAGATATTATTGTAGAGAGCGAATAAAAGAGCCTTGCTTTCTGGGAGTACCCTTTTTCTTTTTTCTATTGAGTAATGCACTTTGACTAAGAAAAAAAGAAGTGTTGGAGTTAGCTTAGTTTTTGCGGCTTTAATCCAGATGGTTTTAGGCGTGTTCATTGTTTACGGCAGCATAACGCTTTATTCCTTCAATTTAGTGTTTTTTACACTTGTTTTTCCAGCTAATTCTATAGAGCAAACGTTAGCGGTTGTTCTTGGAGCATTATTTTTCAGCTCTGGTTTAATGATGGTTGGCTTATCTAAAAGATTCCTTTAACTATTTAGTCAGCAAGAGCGTTACTAAGCTGGTTACGCCAGCTGTCTGTCTAATGCCTAATTTAATTATGTCTTTTAGCTTGTCTATGGACATTGCTTTAACTTTTATCACAAGATCGTAGACACCATATAGGGAATATGCCTCTTCAACTCCTTCTACGCCTTTTAGGTTTTCTAGCACTTTATCTTCGACGCCTAAAGCGGTATTTACTAAGACTAACGCAGATATCATGTATCAATCCTTCCTGTTCATCTCTCTACCTTCCAACATTATAGTTAAGACTGTGTTGTCGCATAGGTGAACCTACAACTGCTTGCTTCAAACCAGAAAAATACTCGCTTTTTCTGAACCAATACGATAAAAAAAGAAAAGAGAAAGATTGTTTGTTTAAGCTCTTTCTTTGAGCCATTCAAGCTGTTTGTTCAATGGCATTTTGCTGAAGGTTTCGAGCGCTAGGCAAACAAAGCAATGTTCTGATATGTTAAATTGTTTGACTCCCTCGTCGAGGGCTTTTTCTGAGAGTGTAGTCAACTTTATTCTTTTCATTTCGACATAGGGTTTTGAGGCTTTTGAGTTGTTTTTGCAATGTTTACAGTTTGCTGACTCATGGAGTTTTTCGATAGAGGTTTTAAAATCGTTTTGTTTAGACATTCTTGTTTTCTCCTTCTTAATAGTTGCATGTAGTTGTATAATAGTGTGATTTAACTAATATAGTTTACTAAAGTATTATAAAGTTGCATAACTGTTAAATGAGTAATAGAGTGTGTTAAGAATGGCTGAAGTAATTATGAAGAGAGTTAGGGTTTTCGCTACAATCAGAGAAGACGTTGAAGATTGGGTACAGAAACAGGTAGAAAGTGGAAGGTTCCGAAATCGTAGCCATGCAATCGAATACGCCTTACTTGAACTTATGAAAAAGGAATAGGTGAGATAGTATTGACCGCTAAGAAGCAACCAAAAAAACAGAAAGGTGCCAAGCTACCAGAGTCAACTATGAAGATGATAAAAGAAATGGCAGCCGACTACAAACCCCGAGACGCAGCCCGAATACCGAAAATACTTGATGTCTTGAAGGAGCTCTGGGAACTTGAACCTGACACTAGATTGGGGCAGTTTTTACTAAACTTTGTTTTTCGTGGTGGAGATGCCAAAGAAAAAACTAATTATTTGATGTACGAGCAAGAGGATGATTTGACTTTCAGCAATATTGCAGAGAAGTTGAAGAGTGAAAAGTCGAATCGTAAATCAGCATAATTTTGTCTTTTTTCTTTTGTAGGAGCGATAGAACGCTTTTTTCCTACGTTATTCTGTTTTTCATGTATATTTTTCTTGACGCAAACGCAATTGTGATAGCCACGATAGTTATTGCGGCTATTCCAGTTATTGCATAGAGCATTGTTGACAGGTTGCTTTCTTGTTCGAATGATGTGACTGTCGGGGTTGGCGTCGTTGTTATCAAGGGAGTCGGTGTTGGTATGGGAGTTTTGATAACGCTTGATGAACCAACTCAACCCATGAAAATTGCAGCGATGAAAGCAGGATATTACGAGTCTCCAACGTGGGGTCACAAGTATCCTAAAACCCAAATATCAACAATAGCGGAACTGTTGCAGAAAAAGAAACCCCTGATTCCAACCCATTAAGATTTGATAACTTATTCGACGAAATTTCCCATGAATCCCGAATCCGTTAAAGACTTCACAGAACCGCTGATTTTAAATACTCAAACAAGAAAGCAAAGTTTATCCTCTTCAAGTGAAAAATAAGAGAGAGAAAAAGATACAGATAGATGGAGATGGAATTAATATCTAAAGAATTTGGAAAAGATTGTCCTTACTGTGGAAGCAGTAATATTCAAAACACAGAAAAAGAAATAAAATGTCTTGATTGTACAATGGGTAAGTATAAAGAAGATAAAGATGGCAAACGTAAATAAATATCCATTTTTTTTAACATGATAAATAATTTAATGGTATCCAGACCCAAGAATCCGATGAGTTAACACTCAAATCCTTCCAGACGAAAAGTTAACAGAACCCTTGTTAGCTCCTTCTTTGATAACCTCGATAAATTCTTCTAAAACCATCAAATATAAAGACAATGCCTACTGAGAAAAATCCGATTTCTATAACATTCCAATAAGTGATTAGTAACGTTCCTCGATAATAGACAGGTATCCACCAAGTAATTCCGGTTGCAAACCACACCAGAGAGTTTAAGAACCCAAGAAAAACGGTACTCCAAGGTATGCCTTCTTTATTTGGAGACACAATTGGTGTTTTAACTGATATTTTGGCAGGTTTTGAATTTAGATGATAATTATAGATAATGCAGATTGCTATAACACTAATTATACTTGCGAAAGCAAAGATAAACCGATAAAACAATTGCAAATCTGGGATTGTGAGAGCACCTAACAAAAACACCGAACACAAGGTAAATATTTCCATAAAGCCAATTTTCTTGTTGTTAGGCATTTTATTCCCTCTTAAATTGATAATTAGAAGTAGAGCAAATATAAGATTAATGAAAAAAAGTGAAGGCAATTTGGATTGCCTACTTTTACTTCTTTTTGTTTGTGTCTACGTTTGGCAAATCAAAACGGTTAGGCGCGCTTAACCATTGGTCAACATCTTTGGCTTTTGGCGCTTTCAATTTTGAATCTATGTGTTTAGCCCAATCACTTCTCTTAGCTTGAACCCGTTTTGCCTTTCGAATGTTTCCACCATAACCATGTCTTTGCCGATGTTCTCAATAACTCAAACCTAACCAACCTCAAAAGAAAAATAATAGTTGCAGAAAAGAGTTACCATGAAGCGAAACTACTATGTCACCTGACCACTCCAACCTATTCAAGTTGTTTGACAAATACAAAAGTGAAACTTTGTATTTGCCAATATTAAACCATGTGACCACGAGATATGGAGAAATTGAAAGCAATTTACAGGGTACATTTCAGATGGTGACACCAGATACCTCAAACAGATATACTCATTCTCCTGTGTTCTCAAGAATAATCAAAGATGTAGCCAGCACATTCGGCTCGGCTCTTAAGGAATTTGTCCAAAGTTCGGGTGAATCCTATAGCGATGATATATGCGGGTATTTGAAATTAATTAGAGAATATGTTCCAGATATTGAAAATCGTTCAGCTCTCTTTCGCTTTAATGGAAAAACGCTATTACCTTTTAAAAGGTCGAATAAAGATGATCCAATTCCAGCTTGGTGGAATGCAAGCAATAAACTGAAGCATGAGGAAATTACCTACTATCGAGAAGGTAGCTTGGAAAATGCACTAAACGGTGTCGCGGCACTAGCGATTCTAGGGAAAATAATTTCACATTCTGCTTTTGTTTCTACAAACTTGTTCGCAAATTTGGGAATTGCATATGCTATGGATGCCATCGATGTTTCCAAAGACAGACTATTATTTCCTTGAGTGTACAACTTAACCTGTATGACGACAGTTAACACAGAAACCTCTCTGACGCAAAGTTAACAGAACCCGCTATAGCGAGAGAACTTAGGATAATTGAACAGCTCAGAAGTAGCGCAATTCCTGTTTTGGCTTTCATAAAATTAGCCTCTGAAAAAGGGAAATACTACTAATAACAGTTTGTTGGTCTATGGATTTAAGATTTTTCATTTTTCTGTTGTACGGCTGAAGTGTTAACCCCCCATAACTTAGCTTGTATCCTAATGCCAAACCTGAAAACCAAATACAAAATTCGATATTTATTTGCAGTATTACTCAGAAAATTAGGTATCGTGTGATTAGTTCTCTTTAATCACTTCTCTTTTTTCTTTTAAGGCGCCGGAAGCAATAACCCAAACCACATAGGCCTTAGATCATTTTCCAATTTGGCTGCCTCTTCGCTTCCGTTTGTTCGCCCTTTTTTATTTTTCTATAGAGGCTAAAGACTTGAAAGGGAAAAAGCTGAGTGCCAAGATTCTTATTACTATAGGATTAATTTCGTTATTTTTAGGTTTAGGTCTTATTGGCATGACTGTTTATGCTAATATTCAACCTTTTGGCGTACCACTCGGCGTATTTAGTAGTCAAGATGGCCGCTATACTGTTATTTTTACCCCGACACAAGCGACTCTCGCAATCAACCAATCGGTAACGTTTACAACCTCTTTTGGATCAGCGATTGACACAACCGCTCACGAAATAACTTATTCTTGGTTTGTTGACCAAAATCAAATACCAGTGACAAGTTCTTCCTGTTTCCTGTTTTTTGAGAATCCTGGCATTCATCAAGTCAAGGTTGAAATAACGATTGATGGAATCCAAATTAACTGTGTTTCATCTTTAACGGTGACAAATCTCGATGGGTCCTTACCATCGGTTTCAAACCCAACTCCAACACCCGTAGCAACAACAGCATTGAACCCAACATACTCTCTTGAGGCAGGTTCAGTTCTTAGTATTTTTGGCGTCGTATCCATTTTGGTATCAAGAAAAGTCTAACCTTTTTCTTAGATAAGGTTAGAAAGTTTTATTTTTCTTATGTACGGTTGGAACCCCCTATCAGCCAAATAGGTTATCTTCAATTTCAATTTTGTTCCTCTTCCAACCGTTCATCTATTTTTCTATTAGGTGATTGAGAAGACATGGGTTACAATCCTAGAGGCGGTCATGGTTACGGCGATTCAAGGCATGGTTCTAGTAAATCTCGGTTTTTATGGCGTAAACCCAAAAAACAAAAAGAAGTTATTTACGTTAAAGACGATCCTGAGCCTAAAATAGCTCCAGAGAAACGATTACTCTACAACAGTTGCAGCAAACATCTAAAACCAAATTCCCATATTTTCTTTTTTCAATTTAGTAAACATTAATTTTAACGGTTAAAGTTATTACGGTATTGCACATTATGAAAATTGACGGCTGAAACAATGGCGGAAGCAAAGAAAACCGTTGAAGCAACGGAACCGATAAAAGAAGATGAAGTTCAGCGTTAACACTGGTTCAAAGACGTATTCAACTTTATGACTTCTAGATGCTCTGCAACAGGCTCATATACGATTACTTTGCTGCGCCGAGATCTTCATCCAAAAAATCTTTAGTTCGGATCCGAATCAATGTCGTAGGCCTTAACCTGATGCAAAATGCTTATCGTTTCAACCAAAGCTTGCCCACTGGGGTCAAACCAATAACGCCAAATTTCACATTTGTTTTATATCCTTTCTTTCTCTGAAGGCACCCGATGATCCTGAACCCATTCATATACCTCAAGTGTCAATTTGGTAATCTTCTCCCACGAATAGTTCAATAGAGTCTTCTTCCTGCCGTTCTGCCCCATTTCAAGCGCAACTTGATCATTCTCCAAGAGAAAAAGTATTTTCTTCGCCAATTCGCCTGCGTCGAGATCATCGAAAAGCAAGCCGTCTCGTCCTTCATCAATTACGTATTCACTCACAGGTGTCTTAGCTCCAATGACAGGTTTTCCTGCAGCCCAGGCCTCAAGAAAGACGCCTCCAAAGGACTCGAATTGGGATGGGTTAACAAGCACAGTCGCGGCGAAGAGTGCTTCTTTCTTGAGTTCATCCGAGGCGTCTGGCAACACCACAATTCTCGTTTCTTTCTGTGCAATTTGCTTGATTTCTTGAGTATATGGTGTGGATTTGCCAACCAGCACAAGGGTTGAATTGGGTTTTCTCTTCCACAACTCTTTCATGCTTTCGATTAAAAGATCTGCACCTTTGTATTTCTCCATCCTTGCAATGTGTAAGATTATGCTGTGATCGCCGGGGATTCCGTGGTCGACTCGAAACAGAACAGATGCTGGTGGCTCAAACGCTTCAGGCCTCACACCTATCCCTGTTATGAAGATTTTGCTCGGATCAATTCCTTTTCCCGCGTAGTACTCTTTTTCGTACTTGGTGAAAACTATCATAGCGTCTGCGGAACTCGCTATTCTCAGGCTAAAAGGCATTACCTTTTGGGTGTACGGGTCAAGAGTATGAGTTCGGGGTGTAAACACGAAAGGCACATGACTTTTCTTACAGGCTTTTTCAAGAAAGAAAAGCTCTCCATGTCCAATCTGCGTACCATTGACAACGTTGAAACTGCCTGAACGCACCTTGTCCAGGTAGTGTTTGGTAGCTAGGACGGAGTATTGAAGGGCATCGAGAAAAAGAAGCGAGTCTGAACTTACTAAGCATATTCTTCTTGCTTTCTCAAGCAACAAGTGAAGAAATTGTGTGAAAGTTCTCGAGGCGGAAAAATTGTTCACGTGAAAACGGAGAACCTTCACACCCACATCCTCAGGAGGGATCTTTTCTAGGTATTTATTTCTTTTAAGGTCTCCAATTTCTGCTAAATCCGTCGTGATAATCGTTACGTTATGGCCCATTCTCACAAGCTCTATCGACAACTCGCGTGTATCGCGTTCGCAACCGCCTATAACGGGGTAGTACAGACGGGCAAAATGCAATATGCGCATGGGTGATTCGCGCAGACTCTTAGAACTTGCCATGGTTATTCGTCTAATCGCAATTTGCTTTTATAATCTGAAGAAGGGTTCCTTTCATCTGTACCTCTTCTTGCCCATTTTTATTTTTCTTAATCACCAAAAATAATGAGCAAGTCTGATCGGGCTGAATATATCCAGTTATAGGAATGGTGCTTAGTATTCTTGCTCCAGCACCCACTATTGTCCCCGGATAAATAATTGTGCCCGATGAACATGAAACGCCTGTTCCGCTTATGATTCCGAAATGAATCGCCTCAATTGGGAGGACCTTGTAAGTAGACTGGTCTAAAATCTTGATCTTGTTTCCATTTGAGTAGTTGGCAATAACTATCCTTTGCCCTATCATGGCGTGATCTTTATTGAGCGGATCATAGTTTTTGCTCTCTCTGGAAATCGGAATAGTGTGAGTTGCCCCGAAGTTTGAACACGGACCTATAATGCTGTCATTTATGTTGCATGTGTGTATATTCGATGAGTCACCTACTATGGATCGGTTTATATCTGAATAGCCCCAAATATTGCATTTTTTTCCGATGTATAGACCACCATCTTGGTTTCCTCTCAAATTAGAGTCAAAAATTTTGCTTTTTTCTGATATGAATGCTGGTCCAGTTATTATTGAACGACCAATTGTTACATCTTTTTCAAAGCTTACTGGTCCATTGATAGTAATACCAAACCCTTGAAACGAACTACCCAATGTAAACGATTTCTTGATGATGATCTTTCCAGGCTCTTCAGAAATAAAATGCTCACGAACAAGTTGGTCGACCTCAATATTTTTGAGGCACTGACTGCAGGAATCAATTTTATTTTTCACAAAGGTATCCTTATTTTTAAGTAACCTGGGAAAATCATCGGCTTTTTCTACCCCAACAAATAGCCTTTCTAGTTCCAATGGGAACCTCAGGTCTCGTATTAGATTGAGAATAAAATCTTTCTGCAACTGGACTTTTTTGCGACTCGGTGTTAGACTCTTTCTTATTTCTATTTCTATATGACACCAAACCCCGAGTTCTACAGCTGAACTCTGGATCGTATATTTAAGACTATGTGATTGCGTGAATGCGCTTACAAAACGCTAACTTAAAAATAGAGCCAGAACATGCCGGGCTTTTACACGTTGGGTTTCAGAAATAATATCATAGATTCATAGACCTCATTAACAATTTAAGAAGAGAGTTCCAGCAAGAATCCCTAAAATCTTTGATGCCTTGAAGGAACTTTGGGAACTTGAACCTGACACTAGATTAGGGCAGTTTTTACTAAACTTTGTTTTTCGTGGTGGAGATGCCAAAGAAAAAACTAATTATCTTATGTACGAGCAAGAAGACAATTTAACACTGAACCATTTCTTGAAAACGCTAAAGCGTGAAAAGGCTTCTAGAGGTTATTCGTAGTTTTCTTTCTTTTTTCTTTTGTATGGCTGGAGTGTCAATAGCCAAATCTATCTTCAATTTCATTCCCTTCCAGCCATACGCTCTATTTTTCTATTGAGGATTTAACATGGGTTGTAATGCTCGTAGCGGTCATGGGTACGGTAATCAAAAGCACGGTTCAGGTGGTTCTCGTTTTTCTTGGCGAAAACCCAAAAAGCCTAAAGAGGATGTTTACGTTAAAGACGATCCTGAGCCTAAAGTACCTGAAGAAACTATCGTTTGGACTCCTCGACCTTTGGCGCCTGGTGTGCAGGTCTTTTTGGATACGCCGACAACCTGGACGTCTAACGCTTCTAAAGCGTTGCTTTCAAACGATTTAACAAAGCAAACCGAGTTGGGTTATCAAATAAGCCTTTTAGCGGAATCTCAGAAACTCGGAGTTGAGGTATTGTCCACTGAAGGTCAAACTTTAAAGTATAAAATTATCAAGATTGTTGACCAAAAGCCTGAAGATAAAGCGGTTTCTTTTGCTGATATGGCGTATATTGGCAATCTGAAAAGCGCTCTAAAGCCGAACGGTTACGCCTTGATAGTCAAATAATTATTTCTATTTTTCTTTTGATGTGATTGAAACATGGGTTATAATGCTCGTTCTGGACATGGTTATGGAAATCAAAAGCATAGCCGTTCTAGTTGGAAAGGTTCTGGAAAAGCTAAACGTGACGCAAAGCTAGCTATGGATAATTTTAAAGACAGGTCAAAGCGTAGTCAATCGCAAGATTTGCGCATGAGTGCTCCTATTGCGAAAAACATAAGTGTTTATTTGAAATCGCCAGGTGAGCTCGATTGGTTAGGCGTGGACAATCCTAGTACGTTATCGAAGTTAGCGAAGAAAGATTCTCAGATTGAAATTTTGGATTCTGAAACCAAAAAGAAGCATCGCTTCAAAGTTGTCAAAAAGACTGAAGCTAAGAAAGAACCTGAGAAACAAGAACTAAAAGCAGAAAGCTACAATCCAATAAAAGAAGAATCTAACCATAAGTTACCGAGCGCAAAAGAAATTCTGGAAAAAGCCCAACAGATGTATATTGGCTGATAATTTCCAACCGAGACATAATGATTCGGCTCCTGAGACTTTGCCAACTAAAGGAGAACTTGCTGAAGAGGGCTATTTGCAAAAGGCCAAGTTAGATTTGATGACAAGTGAGGACACGCAAGCATCCAGAGCGACTTTCGATTACATTGACAACCTTCACGGTCACTCCGCCACCATAAGCACGCCAATTTTTAAGGCGCTATTAATTTTTTTTGAAAAAAACAAAAAAATAGGGATGTAAGCGTAGAGCTTACTTTACGAGGCTAAGGTTCTTGTTGACTTTGTCCCAGTTGACTAGGTTCCAGAATGCTTCAACGAATTTGGCTCGGTCGTTCTTGTAGTCGAGGTAGTAGGCGTGTTCCCAAACATCCAGCGCCATCAAGATTTGGAAGTTAGGAAATACATTCACGTTATGTTTTTCAATCTGCATTATGAGAGGTCTTCCTATGCAAGTGTGAGCAGCCAAAGCTGCCCAGCCTGAACCCTCCGTGCTTGTGGCAGCCAAAGTGAATTGCTTTTTAAACTGTTCAAAGCTTCCAAAGCCCATGTTAATCATGTCGGCAACTGCTCCTCCAGGTTGTCCTCCGCCGCTTTTGCCTGCTGGAGCCATATTCTCCCAGAAAGTCGTGTGCAACAGGTGACCGCCGATGTGGAAGGATAACTCCTTTGCAACTGCTTTGATGTCTAGGGCGGCGTTCTCCTGGTGTGCTTTATCTATTTTTTCAAAGATAGCGTTGGCGCCGTTGACGTAGGCTTGGTGGTGTTTGTCATGGTGGAGTTTTAGCTGTTCCTCCGAGATGTATGGTGCTAGCGCATTGTAATCATAAGGTAGTTTAGGTAGAGTAAATGTTTTTATTTTTTCCATAAAATTTCACCAAAAACTAAAGGATTTCAAAGCAGAAAACAACTAATATACTTTACTTAAAG
>PLYI01000071.1 GCA_003151735.1 Candidatus Bathyarchaeota archaeon
ATAAGTCGTAACTGTGTTTTTCCAAGTTCTTCCGCTCTATATGCGTATTGTTGGCTTGTTTCTTTAAGCCTTCCTATCGGTTTTTTCCTCTTCAAATCTAGAACCGAGGAGAACTATATCCAGAAAAAATCTAAATACTAAAAGCAAACAGAAGGAAATAACATCTCAAAAAGAAGCACTCATCACCGAAATCAGCTCAATTGTCGCAGCTTTTGGATCTACTGTTCCAGCCGAGCAAGTATCTTGAAAAATTTTTCACTCTTTCCTTTTTTATATTTCTTGGTCAGCTATTTTTAGTTAAATATTGGCAGTTATTAAATAAAGCAAAACTCAAAATTACACGTTTCGGGCACTCAATGTAAGACAAATTAAGGACAAAGTGCTATATAATTTAGGTGAACATTTTTGCGTAAACAACACAGACCAGAAGGATCGACAACCTCCTCTCCAAACAGTAGCAGTATTGCAAGAAGAGCAAATGCCGCCAATAGTTCGAGACAAAAGCAAGCCAACGACAATCGTTCGAGACAGACCCAAGCCGACAATTCAAAGAAGTAAAAGAGTAAATTAAGTAAAATACCCAAAATCAATAGGCAACACATGAATCAGAAACGAGAAAGTACTGCTGTTACTTGTTACTGGTTCTAATTGCTTTAAAGCTAGGTTGCCCTTTGCTTCTTGAGCTTACAGCCTTTGACATATTATTGTTTTAGAAACACGCCTTTTTAACGCGGATATGGTTTATTGAAGATCACGGTGTTTTAGTGTGACGTGTAAACTGTTTAGGCGTTGCTTGAATTACCGATTGAATAAATATGAATGTGACCATATCGGAGAACACTGTTTGGTTTTCAGCCAAAAACGCGATTTTGTCTCATTAGAACCTAACTTTTAACGGCTTTTTTCAACAGTGGCTCAATGCCTTTTTTTTGAGCTTATACATAGAACATACGATAAAATTGCCTGTTTTAATAGGGCTGATAGAGTATGTAATATAATTACAGGTTCTGTTAAGTTCTTAGGGGCTGGTCTTTTCTGTTAACTGTCGTGGGATGTTTTTCTTCATGTTAACTATCGTACGATAGCTTGGATTCTGGGTAACTCTATGGCCGATAATCCCCTGTGTTAACTCACGGATGATATAGCGGATTTTTTGGTTTATTTATCTTGAAGTAAGAGTTTTTAAGTAGCTAAATGACTGTGTTAGTGTGTTGATTTTTTATGGCAATCCCCACGTTTGAAATCTTAAACAAGAACATTATGGAATGGGTTCAGAAGAATTTTGATAAGGCTATGTTTCCTTATAATGTGGACAAGGGCGACTTTAAACCTGAGCATTCAAGAGTGATTGAATTTGCAAAAGTTTGGAAAGAAAATGCCTATTGGCTTGTTGAGGCACAAATTGAATATGTTTTAAAAAAAACCGAATTTGTAAGAATGACATTCCAAATAGATGACGCTGGCCAAATAATAGGATTTAGTGTTCACAAAAGTAGCGTGACTTATTGAGAGTGCTAACCTTCTTTCTTACTGGCATTCTGTATACCAGAACCGAATAGGAAAACCGTTATTAGTGTTGTACGTTCACAGTGGGCTTGAAGAGAGAACATATGAATAGGAAAGAGGCGATAGCCCTATTGAGCGAATTTAGCGCTAACCAATTTGTAAACCCCAATCTAGTTCTTCTTGAAAAAAGAGAACCGGATAGATACAGATTACAGATTTAGAGGCGATTATAACCGTCAATCAATTGTAGCATTTCTAAGGAAAAGACACTTGTCATTCGAAATGAGCAACGATCACTTAATTGTTTACAAGCCATAGGAAAAATGGGTAAGCCTCGACTTTTTCAGCTTGTAGAAAGTCATCCCACGAAAGTTAACACTCTATTTCTGAAAAAGGAACTCATCCCATGAAAATTAACAGTCAGAAAAATCCCACACCACCTTAACGGAACCTAATTACACAAGACTTTTATATTGGTGTTTATGTTCATTTTAACTTCTTTATTTAGATTTTTTATATTTCTATAATCTTTATTTAGACCTTTCATAATGCTTTTAACATTCTTTTTATCAAAATTATTCTCAATAATTGTGTTGTCTTGATTTTCACAGAATCTAATCATAGCATTTTTACATTTCTTTGAACATGTGCCAAAATCAGTTATACGAATTGATGGTTGTCCTTCTATTTGATGGGTCATTGGATTTGTAGATGTAATTCCTCTGTCATGTTTGTACCAAAATATTTTATTGGGGTTAAGTTTTTTATCGCAAACTTGGCATCATTCTACTAAAATTTAATTAGAACCACACCTAAAACTTTTTGAAGGCTAAAGTTGTTTATTTGACAAAGAGAAATCTTGATGGATAAAGCTAAAATTAAAGATGAAATGTGCACGTGTGGGCATCTTAAAAGTGAACATTCGTATTTTTTAGATAGAGTATGTACTAAACCTAAATGTGAATGTTACAAGTTCGTTTTGAAGGACGAAAAACAAAAGCTTAATTTTTTAGATTCTGCGTGCTAAAGCATGAAGATAGATAAACTAATAATGCTTCGAATGATACTGCTAGGAAGTCCAATAAATGGTAAAAATCGACCTATTGACCTATTTGACTTTCAATTTGAACATGCTCGTCGACAATGGATACAGTATGCCATTGAAGGAAGTTAAACAATCTTGTAAACAACGAACAATCCTTAGAGATTTACAAGAAAGATACTCATTTAAGAACACAGGACTTGACCTATCTTTATTGAAGTTGCAACCAAACGCAGAGGAAGAAATTGAAAACATTTTTTACAACATGGCAACTTCAGTAGAAGATAAAGCAATGTTAGTAACGAATAACGGTTTATGCCTGTTGATTGCATACGCTCAAGACCATATTCAAAAAGAAGCAAGAAAGTTTGAAATTTAACAAGAATTGCCTGACAGGGATAGTCTAATTTTCTTCAATTCTTGACCTCTCGTATTCTTTCTCAAGTTTCTTAGCGTGCAATTTTTTTATCAATTCCTTGCCTTCAGATGTATCTGCAACCTCATTTAACAGTTCCATTGCTGGATCATAGGTCTTGTGAACGAATTCATACATACTGCTTATTTGTTGTAACAGTTCCTCTTTGTCCTGTTGCTGTTGTTTTATAACTTCGGAAAGGCTGCTTTTCAACTCGTCGTAGTTTTCACTAATTAAAGTAATTTGTGATTTATCAACACCATACACAGTAACGTATGGTTCAACTTTTAGATACTCTTTTAAAAATAAACCGTCAGACTTTTCTAAGTATGTAGCTGAAATGTTGCTTGAGTGACCCATCATCGCCATAACATAGTCACTTTCAACATTAGCTATACCACAAGCAGTTCGGAATAAGCTCCTAAATCTTTTAGGACGGAAAGGATTACTTTCATCATCAACTACATATCCCATTTTCTCGGCAGCTTTTCTAAAATTCATTGATAGCGCATGGGTTGGAATTTTAGATCCATCTTCTTTAACAAACAAGTACTCATCTTTTTTAGCATTACTTCTTTCCTGTTGAACATAGCGCCTAAGATATTCGGTAGCTTCCACGCTGAAGAAGGTTTTGAATTCAATCCCATCTTTTAGCCTATTGTCGTGAAAAGGAAAGCGTTTTGCCGTTGAAAGGTCGCCTTTTACATCTTTAACAAACTTAATTCTCAGATTCAAAATGTCCGCTGCATCTGCTCCAGTCGATAAAACGCTTAAGCCAATAGTTTGGTCTCTAAAGCTAAGATTATCAAAGAAGTGTTTTAACGTACCATTGTGGAAAACAGTTTCGCTTGTTGTTTCATCATAGCCGTAAATTTCAGTTTTGCTATCAGTTTTATTGGCTGTTGACATATGCCTTTTTGGGATCTTCATTCGTTTTGGAAAAACTATGTCGTTATGCGAATAGAATCCACGTAAGAAACAAAGATTTGTGACAACTGAATTCCATTCTACACCAGTTTTCAATTTGGCAGCAAAGTAATCTTGAAGTCGTTTACCAGTGTCATCAATATTTTGTTTTGCTTCATCTAATAGAAAATCTGGACTAATCTCACCATCGCAAGTATATTCCATCAGCCGTCCGAGCCGTTGGTTTCGTGCTTTATCAGTGAAAAGTTTACCTCTGCTAACGGCAGATTGTTCAAGGCTTTCAATCCATTTCTTAACACTTACAAACTTTAGAAGTTCTGAGCCAACAATGTTGCCTTGTTTACCTCTTTCGCCTTGCTTTCTTGCCATAATTCTTACCTAAAACTAAGTGCATGGACAAGGTATTTAAGTTTTAGTATAAAGGTAAGCCTCAGCTAATCTATATAAAAGTATAAACAATCAAAAATCCTGTTTCTTTAGCTGGTAAAGGTTATTTTTCAGGTTTTCAACATACCAATGGCTGCTGAAAACACCAATACCGACCTCCCCAACTATCGTTTCTGCATAGAACTGCTATTAGGATCCGAGGGATGTGCATTATTCTGTTTTTTTGCGGTTTTTTGCTTTTTTGCTGTTACTTCTCAAGTTGTTTACCAGAAAAGTTAAACAGCAAAAAGAATACAAAACCGAATTGTGCACACCTCTCGGATCCAAATATGCCGTCTTGGATGAATAAGCCCTAAAATGCTGCAAGGGCTTTTTGGATTAATTGCTCAGCCAGTTTTTCCCTATTGGAGAAAGTCACATTAAAAATCTCAGCATCCACTCTTCGTTTCACCTGAGTTACCAGCGGGTCTTTGGCTTTTCCATGCACAACCGCTAACACCAACTTTTTGCTCTCGAGCGCTTGTGTTACGGCTTGTTTGAATTTTTGCGAGTACAGCTCCATGGGTCCAATCTCGTCGATAGCAATGGCGCTGCATTTTTCGAGGGCTTGGGTAATGGCTGCAGTGCCAATGTTGTCAAGGTCTTCAAGGTTAACATGGTATTTGCCCACCTGCGGGCCTTTTTGAGCCACGTGAGCCAGCCATCCAAGTTTGCCGCTGGTTAAATCCAAGATTTCAAAGCCTACACGCACATTGCCTTTACGCACTTCACGACTAATCATACCGCCGACACTGACGCCTTTAGCTTTCAGGGCATCCACTGTCTTTGTAAGCACAGTGGTTTTTCCAACACCTGGAGCACCAGTCAAAATCAAAACTCTCGACATATTCATCCTCATCTTTTACACCAACCCTACCATAAGTCTAATATGACGATAAAATTCTTTTCATACCCATATCTCTGGGAGCAGACTAAATGGCAGAAAAAGCAGGATACGTCGCAGATTTTCCAAGCGAAATAATCAGGGAGGGCAAAGTTCAGGTCTTAGTGCCTAAACTTGCAGCGTACGGTGTCATCCCATCCGATTATGCGCCTTCTAAAGCTCCAGTTTTCTACAACCCAGTCATGGAATTCAACCGTGACCTAACCGTTTTAGCGTTCAAGGCTTACCACAACATGGTTAATCATGAAATCAGCATCTGCGAGCCCTTTACAAGCCAGGGCATCAGGGGAATCCGTTTTGCAGCCGAAGTCGAAGGCGTAACAAGAGTGCTGCTCAGCGACATAAACACCTCAGCCTACGAGTTGGCAAAGCACAATATTGAACTAAACAAATTAGAAAACAAAATTACCCTCAAACACAAAGACGCCAACTGCGTTCTAAGCTGCAATGCATCACCAAAAAAACGCTTCGACGTAGTAGACATCGACCCGTTTGGCACTCCTGTGCCTTATCTGGATTCATCATTTAGAGCCCTGAAAAACAAGGGGTTACTGGCGGCTACTGCAACGGATTTGGCGCCGCTGTGCGGGGTTCATGCGAAGGCATGTGTGCGAAAATACGGCGGTAAACCCTTGAGGACGGAGTATTGTCATGAGTTGGCGGTGCGGCTTTTGGCGGGCTGCATGGCGTCGGTGGCGGCGAAACATGACATCGGAATCCGAATCCTCTTTAGCCACAGCAGCGACCACTACATCCGAGTCTATGCCCAAATAGCCTACGGCTGCCAAAAAGCCGATGAAAGCATCAAATCCACTGGCTACATTCTGCACTGTTTTAATTGCCTCCACAGAGAAACCGCACCTATAATCTTTGGTAAAAGTGACCAGTGCCCCGAATGCGGCTCCAAAATGGACCATGCAGGACCCTTGTGGATAGGAAGCATCGGCGACCCAGCATTCATTGACCAAATAACAAAGGAAAACCAGAGCACCGCTTTTAAGAACAGCGCAAAAATCACAAAACTCCTAAACTTAACCAAAAATGAAGCCACAGAATCCGCCACATATTACGTGATTGATAAATTAAGCGGAAAACTCAAGTTGCCCGCACCCAGCGTCCAAGCATTCCTAGCAGCACTCCAAAGCAGCGGTTACCAGGCGGTGCCAACCCACTTTAACACTCGAGGCATAAAAACAGACGCTCCAACGCTAACTATGCATAAACTGCTCAGAGAAATAGCAACGACCAAACAGCCAACAGCTCTTTCGGCAACAAAAGTTTAAAGAGCAAAACCATTGTTTCTAACAGGTAAGTGAGCATTCATGAATGACAGAATCACAGTTATAGGCGCAGGCATGATGGGTAGCGCCATAATAAAGAGCCTCGTTAAGGGCAGCTACGGTGGCAAAATTACTGCGGTTGACATTGCCCCTGAAAAACTCAAAGACCTAGAAAAAATAGGTGTAAAAGTTTCCTTAGACAATCGCAAATCCGCTGCCGATGCCGACACAGTTTTCATAATCGTTAAGCCAGGCGATGTAGAAAAGGTTCTCAAAGAAATCAGCAAAGAAATCAAAGGCAAACTCCTCATCTCCGTTGCAGCCACAGTGCCTCTTGCGTTTCTGCGAAAGAATGCGCCTGAAGCTCGTATTGTACGTATCATGCCTAATTTGGGCGCTATGGTGCAGGCTGCTTACACAGCTTACTGTTGCGAACCAAACGTAACAACCAAAGACAAGGAAAAAGTCCAAGCCCTCTTGAACATGATGGGTGTCTGTGACGAAGTGGACGAGAAGTACATGGATGCCATCACTGCGGTCAGCGGCAGCGGACCAGGCTACATGTCAATAATCATTGAAGCGTTGACTTACGCGGGACTAAAAGTTGGGTTGCCAAGAAACATCGCACTCAAATGCGCTGCCCAAACTGTCATGGGAACAGGAAAACTTGTAATCGACCTAAACGAAGAGCCAGCAAAAATCAAAGACATGACCACAACTCCAGGCGGAACAACCATCGAAGCAATCTACCAAATCGAGCAATCACAAATCCGACCAGCCATGATACGCGCCATCGAAGAAGCCACTAAAAAAAGCCAAGCAATCCGCGAAAAACTCAACCTAACCTAAACCGACATGTTCGAAGCAGTACTCTTTGACTGGGACGGGACCCTCGCCGATACACGAAAGCAAATTGTGATTTCATTCCAAAAAGCGCTTAAAGAAATTAACCTTGAAGTTCCAACCGAATATATTGAACGCAGAATCGGCATCGGAGCATCTGATACTTTTCGCGAAATTCTCAAAGCTGCAAATAGGCGTGTTGACGAGAAAATTGTAAAACAGCTGGTCGAACGGAAGAGTAAAGTGCAGATTGAATTAGCCAGTGAAGTGAAGTTGTTTGAAGGTGCACGGGAACTTTTGGAGGCGTTGCAGGGTAAGGTGAAAGTGGGTCTGGCATCGATGAATAATTGTCCTATCATCATGCATCTTCTTCAAATTAACGGTTTAATAGATTGTTTTGACACGGTTTTAACCGTTGAGGCGGTTTCCCGTTCAAAGCCTGACCCAGAAATTTTCCTTAAAACAGCTTCACAACTAAAAGCCGTTCCCGAGGGAAGTGTTGTTTTGGAGGATTCACTTTTCGGCGTCCAAGCTGCTAAAGCTGCAAAAATGTGTTGCATCGCAGTCACTACAGGCGTTTACTCTGAACATGAGCTTAAACGGGAAAACCCTGACTTAATCGTTAAAACGCTAAAAGACCCTAAAATTCTCAGTTTTATTTTGAAATAACAATATTCTACCTTGTGGTAGCGCACTAGCAACAACATAGCTTTAAACATTTTTAGCAGAAATATACATTATTCTCAAATACTGAAAGGACGAAAAATTTTTGACAGCCCAACAAAATAAAAGAACTAGGCCATCTGTTTTTCAAGTGCTACTTCTTGACAACGACCAAAGCGAAGATGTTGAGGTTCAAGAAGCTGAACAAGTTGATTTTTGCCAAGTTAAAGAACACCTCAAAAACGGCGGTTCCGTTTTCATAACCAGCAGAGGGTCACAAAAGCTGCCTTTACCAAAAAGCAAAGCTCAGCAAAACTACAACCGCTCCAGAAAAACCCTTGGGCTGCTCTTCCGACAGCACATGAGAACCAAATAAACATGTGACGTGCATCCAAAGATGCTCTTTACCCCTCTCTCTCTTCCAATCTTTTTTTTGGGTGCACATCTCCCGATAACCTAAATTCTGTTTCTAAAAATTAAAGTGAATCATTTTTTGTTCAGCGTTTTAGGTATGTATCCGCATCTTGGGTCTGAACCTAAAATGTCGCCTGTGTAGTATAGTGCTGCTGAACGGCATCCTCCGCAGAATTCTTTGTATTCGCAGACGCCGCATTTGCCCTTGATGTTGGCTTTGTCTTTGACTTGGTTGAAGAACTCGCTGTTCTGCATGTCCTCCCAAATTTGTTTTATAAGTTTGTCTTTGATGTTGCCTACTCTGTAGGTGTCGTTGTAGCTGCAGGGGATGGCGTCACCGTTTTCTGCGATACTCATGAATCTGCCAAAGAAGCATCTGCCCAAGAAAAAGTTGTTGTACCAGTTGTCGAAGTCAGGCATGCCGTGTTGTTTGGCTACTCGGGCGTAGAAGGGAATGTAAACGTTGATGTCGGGTTTGCCTTTGTACTCTGCCGTTAGGTCGTAGAGTTTGTTGCATGCCCATTCGTACTGGGCGGGTGATGGGTCAGCTTTATGGGTGGCTTTATCGTTGCTGTATGGAATCATCCCGTGAAAAACAACCCAGCGTGCATCGTATTTTTTGGCCAAATCCAAAACATGCCGCATGTCTGCCTCATTGACGTTCGTGGCTTTTCCAGCGTTGGCGAATGTATAGACTAAGCAGTTGAGGAGTTTCTCCTTAGAAAACCGCTCTATCGCGGAAACCGCCGCTGCGTAAGCACCTTTGCCACGGATGGCCTCGTTGGTTTTCTCTGCGCCGTCAATGCTTATGGAAATTTTTGTTTGGTTTTTGACGATACTTCTGAAGGCATTATCACTCAGTAAGCGCCCATCCGTGATGATGCTCGTGCTTAACCCTCGTTTTGTTGCGTAATCCAGCACTTCAAAAAGGTCCTTTCGCAAAAAGGGCTGCCCCCCCGTGACTCCAAAGAAGCTTGCACCGAATTCGCTGGCTTGGTCAACGATTTTTTTAGCGTCTTCAGTATTTATTTCGTCTGGGACAGCTTTTTTTCCAGCTGAAACACAGTGGACACATTTGCTATCGCAGGCGTACGTGCATCGCCAAGGCACAATAAGCACTGGACCTTTACTTTTCAAGCCTGTTTTTCTCCAAGGGATTTGTGCTGTATTTGAAACCGTTTTTTTGCTATTTAACGGTTCACTTTGAAAATGAAAATTTATTGGCTTAGTTTGAGGAACAGAATTCTTAAATTAGAAGGGACGATACTTTTCTTTATGTGATTTTAATGGCTAAATTTAAAGTGAATGCAAAACTTTTGGAAAACACTCGTTTAATCACTGATAACGGTCGCGGACAAAGCGTTATCTGCGATTTGCCTGTAGCTTCAGGCGGAACCAACGCTGGACCCACACCGTTGGAGTTGGCTTTGATGTCGCTTGCCGGCTGCGGAGTCATAATCTTCGCTGACGTTTGCAAAAACAGCAAGATTGACCCTGGCAACATAGAGATTGCTGTGGAAGCAGAAAAATCCCCTGATTCACCGACTTTGAAGGCAGTTACCATGAAAGTTAACATTTCCTCGAAGGCCAGAAAACCTTTGGTGGAAGCGGCTTGGAGAAGAACAGAAGCAAACTGCCCAGTGCTATTTGTTTACAAAGAATCAGTCCCTGTAAAAGTTGACGTAGAAATAAAATCGCCATAATCAGACAGCAATTATTTTTTTTCTTGGTAGGACGTGATTTTATTGTTGGATGGGGCTGAACATATTCATCCTGCAGCGCAATGCCCTCTCAACGGTGAGCAAGATAAAACTATGCTTAAGGAAATTTTTTCATATGCTAACGTTAAGAAGGCAAGAATAAAAAGTGACTCGGTCTACATGAGTTGCCCCAAAGCCACTCAAGTTGACCATAAAAGCTTCTTCGCTGTTGAAGCAAATAGTCCTGATGCGGCCATAAAATTTTTCGGTCCACTAACTGTACAATTGAGGAAAGTTTTGCCTTTAAGTGAAGTCGCCAAGACACTTTAGGCTCAATTTCTTTGTAAGCAATTCTCATATGACTGCTTTTGGAATTCAGGCGAGCAAAAAACCTTTTTTCGCAAATTTTTTTAAGCAGCTCCTTTTTTTATTGTAAAGTGAGGAGATGGAGAATGGAAGAGGATATTCTGTTTAACCTAAACCAGGTTAATTGTAACCATCAAAAACAGGAATTATACAAGCAAAGAGGCTTCGACATACTCAACGGTCTTGAATTTACCTTGACACGTTGCCCTAACTGTCACAAAATCATGGAGTTAGAAGCAAAAAAACTCTCTAAGCAATAGCTTTCCTATTTGGGTTCTGCGTACAGGTAGAGTTCTCCCTGTTTTAAGAGGTCTAAAGCATTCTGTGTTTCTAAAGATGTTAACTTGCAGGTTTTTGGGTTTTTTAGGAACGGGAGTATTTCAGGTGCGTTTCGGAGTATATGCAGGTCTTCCCACGTTACCTTAAGGTCTTCGGATGGAATATGCTCATCAACATCCAGTGCCCATGCGCCCGCGTCTAATTCGTCGCCTTCCGCTAAGGCCGTGAAAGGACCAAGCAAGGATTCGTCATCTATGTTATAGAGAAAAATTATTGATCCAACCTTGATTTCCTCTTCCGCAGGCTTCGTTTTTTCGTCCGCACATGTGTAGCGTTTATTGCTTAAACATTGTTGTTTGGATTTTTCGTTACAGAAAAATATGTATCCATCGTACATAACTTGATAAAACCTTCTTGTCTAGTTGGAAGCGTGTCGGCATTTATTTCCTTTTCTTTTTGCTGTTATGTAGATCTGTTGGTACCATGGTGAATCCACAATTCTATTTATTCCAATGAATCCCACTTTAGATGGAGGGCAAGCTTACATCCCCTGCATTCGGCTTTTCCCCAACCTTGCATAGTAGAGAGTCAAACCCAACCCAAACATCTCAACAATCCAACCCCACACCTCAACCGACCGCCCAGCCAACAGCCGCTCCCACAGCCAAACCAACCCAACTCCAACACCTAAACCGACACATTTACCACTTACAGTAACACCTACGACAACAACTATCTTCAACCCTAACACAATTTCTCAAAACGAAATTTACCCAGCTGGCGAAGTAGTAGCCGCCATCATTGCAGCCACAGTAGGAACGATACTTATGATTAAGAAAAGGCAGCAAGCAAACGACCAGTTGGAAGAGTCTGATTTACAAAGCGTTTAATCATGCCTGATGGATTATTTTGACAAAGCTACTTAGGTTTTTCCAACATTTTTTGATAGTTAAACAATTTTTTACCGCGTTAGCGTTAACGTCATTGTTGAAGCAGCAAAACCCCCTTGCGTATTCTGCTGCCTGATTTTATCCGCCTACTCCTTAAATTTTTTTTCAGCAGTTAAGCAAGCGGTAGAAAAAGAATATACCCTTTGAGTTGTTTGTAACATTAACAGCAACTTTTAGTTTTAATCAGCGAGAACTAGTCTTGTCGTTTATAATGAAGTATCTGTCGATTAGAAGATCCATTTTCTTTATGGTAGCAGGTTTTGCAGTCTTCCTCATTTACCTGTACTTCTACATCGGCATACCAAAAATACTGCAGGTCATAAGCAACATAAACTCAACTCAATATGCGATTTTCTATTCTCTCTCGCTTGTCACTGTGCTTGCCTCAGTGTTTTGTTGGTCAATTGCCTGGAACAGCATACGTCGAGCTCGTTCCGTCAAAATCTCCTATAGGCAAGCTTACCTCTACTATTGGGTTGGCTACTTTAGCGATTTAGTTCTTCCATGCGGAACAATTTGCGGTGAATTAACTAGGCTATATCTTGTGCAAAAACAAACTGGAAAAAGCTACGGCGTCCTTGCGGCTTCAGCTATAACAAACCGATTAGTCGCCTACACCATTTTAGTCTCCGGACTATGCAGGGGAGCGATCCTGGTCTTTCTAAAACCCGGTATTCCATCTGTCATATCGAACATTTTTGTTGTTTTTGTAATTGGAGTAACAATCTACTTGGTGGTCCTACTTTACTTAGCGTTTGTTAAAAACACTGCAAGAAACATCAGCAGGTTATACCAAAAATCCTAAAAGCTCTAAGACCCAAACATTATCAATCTTTCAAGGATACGCAAAGAGAAAAGTCACTTGCTAACTATTATACGGGATTTAAAATATTCCGTGAAAAACCCAGGCTACTAATTAAACCCCTCATCATCCATTTAATCTCTTATTTGCTTGGATTATTCGTCTACATTTTCATTTTTTATGCCCTCGGCATTCCATTAAGCCTAGAATTCTATGTGGTTGTCTACTTCATTGCAACAGCGGTTCAAGATGCAGCCGCAAGCTTTTCTGTTGGTTCACTGGATATCATTTTAGCGAGTATTTTCCTGCTTTATGGGTTAAACCCTGGAATCAGCGGAATAACAGCCCTATTAGTGCGGAGCGCTGGTTTCTGGTTCCATTTGTTTGTGGGTTTTCTCGCCGTTCAATATATGGGGGCAAGAAATTTGATTTCTCAAACGCCTCAACTTAAGGGGTCGCATCAGAAAAAAAATGAGCCTTCTCATTCGGGATTACCGAACAATAGCATTAATGCTGCTGTTGATGAACACTTTCATTGACCTCTCTCCTACTCCGCAATGTCGCGGCGGCACCCGCCTTTTAAGCATTATCTATAATATCGGTGCTCCGTGAATAAACATGACTCAGAATGAAATTGCAACAGAAGAAGACATCCTCGTATCGTTGACATTTCACAATTTCTCCGCCAAAATGCTAAAAGAATTCGCACAAAAAATCGTTAAACCCTACTTCAACGGCAATATGAACTTAGCCCTACGAAGCCTAATGGAAAAATCCATCAACGAAGAGACAATATTCAACCAAGCCACGATAGCAAAAAAACAAAATTTAACCTAGAAAAAATTCTCAATGAAAAAAGAGAGATTCTTAAAGCTAACAATGGTTATGCTTTTTTCGATAACGCAGTTATCAGACCAAATATTCCGTCTATCAGCGCTAAGTAGTATGCTATAGTTGAAACCGAAGTCCCACAATTTTTGAGTTCACCTCCTAAAAGAAAAAATTGTTTTCTTACCAGAAACCGCCTTTAGATGTGACCGTAGCCGTGGCTTGCAGAGATCCAACTCCTATTGTTCCGAAAGTGAAATTGTAGTTTCCACTGGGTAATTGAATCCAGCCGCTGTTGTAGGTTTGCTGTCCTCCTTGTGCTGCCGCGTGTTCCCAGATTACTTGGTCGCCGATTCGAATTTGAGCTCGCCACAGCGCTGCGCCGTTTTGGATTGCCACTTGAACTTGCACTTTATCATCTAGAAATGATTGGACAAATGGTGTTGTTTTAGTGTCAGCTCCAACTGTGAAAGATATCTGTGTGTTCACTACCGTTGCGGGGTATGTTTCGCCTGCGTAAACGGCGAAAGCTGCAACTAAGATAACTACGATTGCCACTATGGCTACTACCGCTTTTAATTTTACCATTCAGATAATCTCCATTTTATCGTTAATCGTGATGCTCTTCTACAATTACTTCTTCGTCGCCAGCCACAGGAAATTTGGGTCCGAGGGGTTAACCACTTGAAGTGCAAACAAAAGCTAAACAACTCTACATATTTAGTCCTTTTAGCCGCAATATAATTCCTTGTTACTGTGGCTATAAATCACAAAATTCCAGTTTTAAGGGCAAATTAATCTGATGTTTACACTATTACCGCGCGTTGTTTTTTGGTCTTGCGGTGCACTAAAAAGATTATCAGTATGCTTCCCAAGACAGTTATAATTATTGAAATAGCCAGATACACCAGAGATATTCCTGTTGAATTGCCACTTCCCGATATGTCAGGGTTTGTTGTGTAAGAGAAACTCACTTGGATCGGATCAGAATGAGGTACGTCGTTCTCGAAGTTCAATGTGTAGTTTCCACTATGCTGGGCGACGAAACCAAATGCGGTAGGTTTATCGATTAAGCCTAAGTTGATGATTTGGGCTCCGTTGGGGTCGCTCACCCAGAAGCGAAGGGTGCCGGTAATGGAGATTGAGCCGTTAAATGTAGTTCCAGCGGGCAGCACAATTTGTAATTGTGACGATGGAGAAACGGTGAAAGCTGGAATTGTAATAGCAAACGCTGAAAGAGCCATCAACGTCATAATCAGCAGAGCCATCAATACGACGCATGTTAATGTTTTGATTTTTTTCATTTTCCCACTTGAAGAATACTCAGTAAATTAAAAGCGGTCCTATTAACAGAATGGGTTAAAATTTTTGAATTCAAGGAACCGGTCGCGAAGACGAGCATTGGACAAATTGAGGTCCCGAAAGGCAAGATGGATAAGGACGCAGGACATGTTTATAGTGAAGGAGGGCAATCAAAATAAAAAGCAAAACTAAAAACAAACCGAAAAACGAAAAAGTAACTAACCAAACCAAAAACAAAGGAAAAAAAGAATGGAAGCAGAGATAAGAAATAGCGCTAGAAGAGTGAAAATGCGCTTCCAAAATTTGGTGGACCGGGCGGGATTTGAACCCGCGGCTTCCGCGTTGCGAACGCGGCGATCATACCGAACTGATCTACCGGCCCCTTTTCTGGAAAAACACGGTTACGAGGGCATTTAGAGCTTTCGGTGACTTTGTCCTTGAGTTGCACGAAACTATTTGGACCCTGATAGTAACTCATTGCAGAAACCTATAGGGGGAGGGTTGTGAAACAAGTATTGGCAAAGTTAAACTAATAAAACTCAAAGCATTGAGGCTTTCGTCGGCTTTTGGTAAACTCGAGTTTAGTTATCAATTGTGACAAACCTTTTAGAAGGCTCACCCGACAAGATTTCAGATTTCCCCGTAATAAAATATCCGCCGTCTTTTAACGCGTTATAGAAGCCCATATGTATGTGTCGTTGGCCTTCTTTTGAAAAATAAATCATCACATACGCTTCAGTTTACACTCAGAAGGACCTGATTAAAAAATTCGGCGGAGTCTACGCTGACGCTTCCGCTAAAGCATTAGAAACATAATTCACTTTTTATTCTACATGCTTTAGAATCTCAAAAGCTCCAATAGCACCTACACCCCTCTGTTTCTACAATGAGTCTCTATTAGGCTCCAAATATGCCACTTCAGCTGCAACCTCTCCATAATGGATTGTTTCAAAATCCAGTCAAGATATTTTTAAAACAAAACATAACCGCTAAAGTTTAAAGCCAAGCCAACATTATGTAAGAAACCACCAAAAAACACCTGCAGAAACAGGCTGTAGAAGGGGCCGTCGGCTAGTTTGGTCCAGGCTTGTAGCCTCGGGCGCTATAGACCCCGGTTCAAATCCGGGCGGCCCCACCAAGTTACTTTTATTTTCACTAGAATTAGCGTTATTTTGCATAGAAACTGGTTAATTTCCGTTGATTAGATATTTTAAGTGATTTTCAACAGTTTTACTTAAATTGAAACCTAATTCCCTGGATTTTTCAACTAAATCTTTGTCTAAATAAAGTACAACATTTCCTTTAGTTCCCATTGCGAATGCATCCAAGCGCATCCGAAGGGAACTTGTTGTTATAAATCTGGTCTTTTGACTAGACACTCATTTTTATAAATTTTTAAATTATTATTTTGAAAAATCAATAGAATTTCTAAATTTTTAAATTCTAATCTGGGTTAAGAAATAGAATAATTAGTTTCTAAAATTATTTTTAATTTAGCAAGTATAAAATAGAAATCGAGGGCACTTAAGGGGAAGAACTGATTATGTGTTTGTTATTGGAAAAATACTGCAGCTTTTGTGTCTCTTTTTTAAATTATTCTATACTTAAGGAAGTTCCATTTACCCATTTAGAATATGTTCTTCGAAGGGCACATGTTTTCAGTTCATTTCGTGACAAGCACCATAAACAGGTAATTAGGACCAGCTTTAAAACTGGAAAGATTGAGGATGCTCTAGTTTTCCCATACTGATAAGCTGGATGGTTTAAGTATATTTGTCGAAATGAAGTAGCATTCACTGTCAAGCAGCAAACTTAGATTATGTTGACTTACGAAATCTTTTATGTATACAAGATTATCGTTGTTAACTGCGCTTTGATCAAAAGTTAAAACAATTCCATCTTTTACGGTATCAAGCATCTTTACATCTAAACTACAGCCTGAACCAATTTCCCGTTTAAACACCATGGCCTCAAATATCTTCATTTTTTTCCTTTCCCTGTCCAAATTTAGCCGCTCACGTTAGCCAAAAATATCTGGACAAGTGAATGCAAACTTGGGACATAACATGTATAGTCTGAACACTTTTAAAGGCTTCGTGTTCAAAGCCATTTGTCTGATTAAAAGATTCCAGCCATTTTTACTACTGCAATACCAATCGATATAGCAGCTACCAAAAAAATGATCTTGCTCTTCGATTTAGCTAAGCCACCAGATTCGCCTTTGCCCTGTTGGAACTCGTACTCTTTAATTTCCTTCGTTTTAGAATTGATCTGTACTTTTGCACTTAACTTTAGTTATGGATAACATGAACCCGTTTTTAAGATAATAGAGTTTGTCCATCACAAAAATTACATACTGTTTACATTCCGACTCCAAACAAGGCTCGCTTGTTTTGCCCAGTAAAAATGTGGGTTAGCGATTTTTTGATTTCTCATAAGCATTCGAAATCGCTTCGCTCGTTAAGACACCCACAATCTTCGTTGGGTTTTGCTTATCAACAACAGGAATTAAATCAATTTTTTCACGTATCATAATCTTATTCACTTCAAGAATTGACTCGTCCTCATACGCAGATATGTTCTTCAGCGGCATCTGCTCAACTCTAAGTGCACTGCGTTCTTCAGGTTTAATTTTCATCAATTCATTCCATGTGACGACTCCTTGGAAAATGCCGTCTTTCTCAACCAAAGCGTCGTGGTATCGGTTTTTAAACATCACTTCCAAAGCTTCGGTGAGGCTCTGCTGTGGATTTACAGAGCCGATTTCTGACTGCATCACATCCTTAACTCTGACGCCTGCTAAAGCTGTCGAGATTATGGTTTGTTCTGCTTCTTCGCTAGCGCCGATGTAAACAAAAATTCCCACCAAAATCAGCAGGAAGTAGCTTGGAAACAAGAAGCCTACAAGAACCATGACTATTCCGAATATTTTTCCAAGATAAACAGCGTATCTTGTAGCATCAGAATACCTTATGCGTTCAGCAAGCAAACCTCTGAAGACTCTGCCGCCGTCCATGGGAAAAGCTGGAATCAAATTGAATAACCCGAGCGAAATGTTGAGGGTGGCAAGGTCAAAAAGCAAGTTCCCAGTGACTGCAAACGCCAAAACCGCAGTAATGAATTGCGGATAAATCAATAGACTTACTGCGAGAAGTGCAAATCCAAGAACAAGGCTTGTTAGGGGTCCAGCAACAGCCATACGCCACTCCTGCGAAGGATTATCTGGGATTTCCTCAATTTCGGAAACTCCCCCAATGGGATACAGCACTATTTTTCGAACTTTAAACCCGTAATGTCTTGCAACAACTGAATGTGCAAGTTCATGGAAAACCACGAACAAAAACAGGAACAGTATTATGAAGAACAGGTAAAAATGTGGGTAAGATAGGATGAAAACTGCAATTATTAAGAGTAGAAAGGTGATGTGCAGTTCTATGGGGATGCCCCAAGCTGAGCCTATCTTAAAAGAATATCTCATAGAGTAAAATGGGGAAAGACGGCTTTTTAAAGTTTCGACCGTTAGAATTTTGGCACTTTAACAGGGCTTTGTTCATAAAGAAATGCTTTTCTTGGTTCAAGCAAGTAACTTAACCTTGAATTTTACATTTTTCTTGAACTTATTCTTAAATTAGTGATGGAATTGAGAGATATATTGAGCATTTGGGTTTTTTGATTTTGGTTTCTGTTCATGTTTTTTCATTCTCCATTATTTCATATTATTTATATAAAAAACTCTGGGTTAAAATCCTAGTTCGTCATCTTCTAAGAGAGCGCAATCTGATTCTAAATCCTCTTCTTGTGTGGCTTGTGGGTTATCATCATATACAGATTGGTCTAGGTTTTCACTGTTTTGGGTTTGTGGTTGCTGTTGTGGTTGGTCTACCTTTTGCTGTACTTTAGGTTTAAACCATCTTGCTATTTTTTGAGCTAAAGATTCTTTCATGGGTAATGAATCCATCCATTTCTTTTTTATCTCTTCATTGACAATAAACGGTTTGCCGTGTTGGGTGAATGTTGGGCTAACAAAAGTTTCACCTTCATAAAACCACATTCTAGGCTTCATGTTTGCGAATTCTAAGCCGTGCAGTTTTTCAAGTCTTCTAAGGCTTGGCGTTATGTCTTCATTGCTAAGTTTTCCTATACATTGAATTTGTTTTGACCTTATGGTTTTGCTAAAATCTGTGAGCCTCTGGGAATTTGTGAAAAATCCTTCTTTGTTGTTTCGCCCTTCATTAAAGACCGTGAGAAAAGTTTCATTTTCAGAACTTGCGCTATTACGGCTTGAAAATGCGTTTTGCGCTTCTTCAATAAAGTAAGCTATTGCTTTTGTATTTTCATGTGTTGGGCTATTGGCTTTTTCTTCTCTCTGTAGTAAATCTAAATAGTTCGCAATTGTTCTAATAAAAAAGCCTCTTTTGCTTGGTGAACGTGTTTTTAGTCTCCATAAAATCGAAGGATAAGAGTCTAAAGCCAATTTTACCAGATTCCAATTTTCTAAACTATATTTCTCTATAGTGTCAATGCTTTTTCTATTAGTTGCTAAGATGTCTCTTTCACCAACATTGAAAACTGCTATCCGTGACGCTGAATAAATCCAAGTTTCTGAACCGTCAAAAATTTGACATCTAACATTTTCTTGTTTCTGTAGTTGTTCAGCTATAGAGAACATTAAACGTGTTTTGCCGTGACTTTTTGCCGCTACTATGTGGCTACCAATCCGTAAACCTTCAGATACGAAATTTTCAAAAGTGCTATGTGCGCTTATGGTTACCTTCTTATTTTCTGAATTTTCCATATTTTCTTTCACTCTCCATGTATTTTTAATATTATAGTGTGAAGTATGAATATTAGACATGTTTATATATAATTCATTCGTTTTTGTTCGAATGTTGACCATGCTTTCGAACAATTTTAACGCAAACCCCAAAAACAAAATGGACATAGGGCTTTTTAGAATTATTTTTTATTCCCGACTTTTTATTAATATATAGACCTAGCTTTTGAATGATGGAAAAATGAGGTTAATTGAGGTCAAAATAACATTAAGAAAATTTCAATATTATATTCAGGTTTATATATAATCAAAAAAAGCCATGTGGAAAAGGTAAGTTAAGCTAGTAGCTAACCAACCCAAAAAATAGAATCTTAATTTTTAGGTTCAAAAACTCAAGATGGCAGAGGGGCATTCTCAGAAGGGGTCTGTTTTGTTTCTATATTCCTTTTTCTACTGGTCTGATGAACAAAAAACGCAAACGTCATTAGAATTCCCAGACCTTCGAAAACCCACACTATAAATCCCCATTCATGAACAGAATCACCATTGTTAAAAATATAGATATAATATGGCAAGGGAACTATGAAATAGAAGATGACTGCAAGAGCTATCAGAATCCAGCCTAATCGGTCAATTCTTGGGCTAAGTTTAGTCATTATAACCGTCTGAATAACTCTCAGTTGACCTTGCTTAAAAGATTTTATTTATCAGAGGGTTGACATTGTTGAGGTATTTTTAACAGAAAAACCTTTATTCTATTACTTTCATATATAAAATGGTAATAATTTATGTTCTTACCGCTTTTACTTAATCTTTCTGTCTTAAACGAATATATCACCAATATAGGTTCATTCATTTTTATTATAACAGGAATAATATCTTTTTTCTTTTTTGTCAGAAGCAGAAAAAGAGGATTTATTTTATTGGGAATGGGTTTTCTCTTAATAGGGACTGCCTCATTTGTGAATAGTTACTTTTTCGAAATTCTAAATCCTAATGTCTTTTCAGATACATTTCAGATTTCAGTAACGTCACTTCTCATAATCTCAAGTCTAATATCATCGTTCTTTATTTTAGCAGGTACATTTTTTCTATACAAAGATAAGGCTAAATAGACAAAAATAGAACAACATAAACTTCAGTTAGCCTGAAACTCAAAGAAATAAAAATGACTTAACTTTATAAGAATAGGATTTGCTTTATTAGAACCAGCCCTTGATGCTTCTTACAGAATGGCAATTATTGCAACATAAAATAATTTTTTCGTCTTCAAATTCTGTTATTGTTTCTATGCTTCCGCAATGTGGGCATTTATCTATATTTTGCATTTTTTGAACCTCAAAGACTAAGTTTTAATCTTTCGACCTCTTCAGTTAAGAAGTCTATTTGTTGTTGCATATGTTCGATTTTAGAAAAAAGATTATCGTTTTGCATAGCTTACCCTACCAATCTATTTTGTAGACTATAATCGTGGCTTCCAATACACAAACCCGATTTAAACAAGGCAATCAATTCATGTTTGTTTAATTCTTTAACTTCACCTTTGGTAATCTCAAGAAATTCCCAGTCGCTTTGGTTGAACAATTGGTTTAAAACTGGGGCTGGTGTACATGTGCCCTTATCGACATCCTTGATATACAGCGTTACCCAATTACTTCTTATATTATCCCGTAATGGAATATCACTAGCTTTTCTCTCTGTTTTTAAATAGATGTTTTTACCTGAGCTAGTATTTAGTATCCGATAAGTTAGTGGCAGAGAGTAGTTAATAATCTGTATTGGGTTGTTGAAATCTGATTTTTCTATTTGCCTTTGCACATGTATATAAACGGTAATTTCTTTTACTAAATGCCAAGCTGATAATGGTAGACGTTCAACCTTTTCATTTATTCCATATCCCGTAATTTTTTCGATATGGAAATTTTCCTCTTCAAGGTCATATTTTATTTGCTCACTCATCTTATTCATCCTCAATATTTTTAAAAGAGCCCGAATACTTCATATTATTAAGATTATTTTTAACACGTTCGACTTTTACAAGTTTATTGTTAACCATCTTTGTGGGAGATATGCTACCTTGAAATTCAAAAGTTCCACCTTGCTTCAGTGCTCTCTTGGTCATAATATCCAGAATTTTTGTAGCACTTTTATTTCCTAGCTCATGGTTTTTCACTAAAAACGATATGACCTCTTCTACACTATCTGCTTTTGCGAACATTGGAATTTCACATTCTGGGTCTAATTCAATTGGCTCTGAAACTTGTTTTCCATGTATAGCTTTGTGTGATGGCTCGTTATCCAAACTTGCTGAATCCCCTGTTGTTGGAGGGTTCATAATAGTTTTGGATTCGATTGTTTTTCTTTCGTTGTCATTATCGTTTTTTTCTTTATGTTCATTTAGTAGTGCACCGATTTTTATGTGGGCTTCATCTAACTGCTTTTGTAGTTGTTTTTCGTTTTCTGTGTGGTCTATGCTAATATTGATTTTAGGTGTTTTGGGTTGCTCTGACATTTTCTCTTATTCCTTCTCTATTTTAGTTTTATAAGATTTGTTAAAACGGTTCATTTCCCCAAATTTACCAAAGCTTAAATTTGGGTCTGAATTTGTATTTAGTCTCTCGTCAACTCCAACTATACCGTTTTCTACAAAGGCAGTTGGAGCGTCAGATAATTCTTTAACGACATTAACCGTATTTGCAGATTTTTTTAGTTGCTCAGTATTTATTTTTTCAATGGTCTTATTTTCATATGCTTTTTTATTAGACATTTTTAGGATATCCTTATAACGTCATTTAATCCCAATGGATTAGTAATTTTTCCACTCTGTATATTCGAAGCACCGTAGCATTGAATATTAATTGAATCGCCTTGAATTGAAACCCAGTACCCGCAAGGTTCACGTTTACCTGATAAAGCTAGAGCTAAAGGTGAAATTATTTCCTCTAGTATAATGCGTGATGGTTTTCTAGTAAGAAATTTTATGAGTGCAAGATTTGAGTTTAGTTTTTCACTTGAGTGAATCATTCTTTGTTTGTATTTTTTGCGTTTAACTTCGCATACTGTACATTTAATTTCCTTTACCATTTAGTATCACTTTCGTATATCGTAATATATCATTCATCAAGTATTTATATATTATTATATGCGAATACGGTTTTTGTAACATATTAAGTATTACTATATCAGAAATGTTAATATAGGCGTTTGAACATATTAAGTATTGATTCTTCAATCATGTTCGGGTGACTAACACACCCACCCTTCTATTAATTTCATCTTATTTTTACCAGAGATTTTTTTGCCCCCGCAATAAAATTATGATAGGTCTAAAAGCGTACCTATAAAACTTCACACTGTGTAAACTATTTTGGCAATAAAACTTTACAAACATAAAGGTTTACTTTACACTGTGTCCTGTCTTGAGTAGGAAGATATAAATACTCAAAAACATATATTTATATAGTTGAGTTGCGAATACATGTAACTTTTACTTATTTTTGTGCGCTCAAATAAAGAAGGGAATAAATATGATTGAAAAAACCGAATATACCGAATATAATGGATATATGGAAAATTCTACAGGTACATTAACCGATGTAGGATTAATTATAAAAACAGAGTTTGACCCTGAGTTTTTTGAAGAAATAAAATATATAAAGTTAGATTACAAAGAGAAAAGGCAAAAAATAGTCAACTTGTTACTATCGAACTATAGTTTTGTTACGCTGCCAAACGATGAAATATACGTTTATTCAACTGGAGTCTATACTCAAGATGCAGAACATATAATCAAGCAAGCAACCGTTTATAGTATGGGGATAGATTATAGCCGAGAAGATTACCTAAACGTCTTAGACCGATTAAAGGCGAAAACCTACAAGGAATTTAGCTTTTTTGACGCTCCGAATAATTATATTGCTGTTCACAATGGCATTTTAAATATTGAAAATGATTGGCTGAAAGAATACAGTAAGGAAAATGAAGAGCATTTTTTGAGTAAGTTGTCAATCCCATATGCTAACAATAATGAACGAGACGATGAAGAATTACATATTTCAGCACATATTTATGATGAAGACGGAATAACTGAGGTTGTTGATAGCTGGAAACGTGTATACGTTAAAAGTAATCCTCAAATTGGAAAATTAATCTATGAAATATTGCCTAGCCGCCAAGCCGTAAGATGTTTCTATGAATTATTAGGCTATTGCCTTTATCGTGGCTATCCAATTCATAAAGCGTTTATGTTTGTTGGCGAAGGTTCAAACGGTAAAAGCACACTCCTAAATCTTATGAAGATGTTTTTAGGAACAGAAAATACCTCTTCAATACCTTTGCAGTGTTTATGTGAAGACAGATTTAGCAGGGCTGAATTACATGGTAAAATGCTGAATTATTTTGCTGACTTAAAAGATATTGCACTTACTGAGACAGGGGAATTTAAAGCATTAACAGGTGGTGACCAAATAAGTGCAGAAATGAAGTTTAAGCAAAAACGTATCACTTTCACAAATACCGCAAAGTTCGCCTTTAGCTGTAACAAGATACCAGAAAACAAAGGTGACGATTCAGATGCTTTTTGGCGTAGATGGATTATAGTTCAATTTACCCAGAGTTTCGATGATGAAAAAGGCAATGTGAAGCACGACATCTTAGAACATCTCTTTGATTATGATGATTTGGGTTTTGATAAAGACCGTGAGTTTGTAGCACTTTTAGCACATGCGATTTTAGGTTTAAAAAGGCTGCTTAAAAATGGCAAGTTCTCAAGTGACGGAATCATAGTTATAGATGGAAAAGAAAAAGTTCGGGATGCATGGACACGAAACGATGTAGTTAGAGGATTCAATGAAGAATGCATAATGCAAGGTGAATATACACCTAAAAGCAAAATTTTTGATGCATACCTCACATATCAAAAAGAAACCTTTCCAAATATGCCACCGCTTGACATGGGAGTATTCCACCGCAAACTCAGAAAACATGTTGCTGTTTACGATACACAGGTAACTATTGACGGTCAACGTGTTAACTGCTATGGTGGGATAGCACTTAAACCTAAAGAAAACAAAGACCAACAATCCACACTTTAATTTTTTTTGACTCCCTGCATACCCTGCATGGGATGCACACCCTTTTCCTACTTAATACATTGGCGATAATTCTATAATGTATTAAATATAAATATGGTGTGCATGGTATGCAAGTCATGCAGATATGATGCAGTTAGCAAGTTAGCCACATAAGGGCAAAAAAGCAAGAGAGCAAAAACATAATAGCAGAACCGAAAGAACTGCTTAGAACAGCGAAGAGAGTAACCGAATTGACTGAAGAAGGAAAAAAAGACATTCAATCAATGGAGCAAAAAATAGAACTGTTAATAGAAGAATATAAAAATTCAAAAAAAGAACGGAAAAGAGAAAATATTCTTAATAAATTAGATAGTTTATACAATGTCTTAATTACAATATCAACATTCGCTCTTGCCATTCTTATAAGTCAGCATTTTTCCTTCAACAAAATTCCGCTTGGCTTTTCACTTCCGATAATAGGAATTATTCTTTCCCTCTTAGTTTCTTATTCCATAGGTGTAAAAGCAATGATAACCGACTCATTGAAATATCGCCTTTTTTCTTGGAGTTTGCTTGTTAATTGTTTAGTTTATGCTTCAATTCTTCCCTTTTGGGCATTAAATAACAATGTAATTGTGCTGTTGGTTTTTTTTCTATATGTGCTCTCGCCTATTATTCCAATTATAATCGGAAGAAAACTGTATCCTCTTTTAGGAGAGGAAAAATTAACTTCTGAAGAGATATATAGAAATGTTTCTCCAAGGATTTTGTACTTCACTTCTGCTGTGTTTGTTACTGCTGGTCTGATTGTATTATTTATAACAAGAACTTGGACGTTTTAATTTATGTAAATTTATTTTTTTTTTTTGACTTTTTAAAAACACGATAAATCTTAAATCTGGATAGCGTAGAAATAGCCTAACAAGGAAAAAAATAACTAATGGAGTGTTGAAAGCAAGATAAAACAATCAGAACTTGTTAGAAGAGTAAATAAGAAATGGTCAGAACTTGTTAGAAGAGTAAATAAGAAAAAGAAAACCCACACTTTTCTAATATCAATAGTTATTACTTTCGTTCTTATCGCAGTATTTTATGAAGTAGGAACATTTGAAATAACTAATGCTTCGGGTTTTTCGTTTGCTTCAAGTAGCAATGTATCTTATACATCCAGTGAGTTTAAAACAACAGGTCCAAACTATTTTTTTCCTTATGCAGACGTTTCTGCATGCATAACTAACCCATACGCTAAATATGTTGAAAACTTCACTGTTTATGAATCAACCGACAATTCTACATGGGTCCAAATTCCTATTTCCGATAATCCCTACGTCTACACAAAAATAGGAACAGTGCCTCTGAATGGTTTTAGCACTATGATATATTATAAAATCTATTTCCCAATTCAAATCATCAAAGTTCAAAATCAAACTTTGAGTTTCTATCAATTTGGCATGTCTTTTAGTAATAGCTTTTTGTTCATTCCGTCACCTACTCCCCAAACAACAGTTATTTTCATTCTGCTCACTATTGCCGTATTTTCGTTTGTACTTCAAATAGTGGACTTTCTTTTTAGAAATGAAGAAGAAAAGCAATGGAAAATCAAGCCAAAAGAAGACCCTTCAATTGGGGCTGATAGGTAGACCTAACTATAAAATCAAGCGATGGGCAAAAAAGTAATTTACAAATAATCTATATACGGTCAACGGAATTGAATTAACCGAATACCAAACACAAATTTATTATGAAATACTATTTATGTATATTTTTCAATTCTTCAGTTTTTCTCAATAATTCCTCAGTTCTTCGTTTTAAATCTGCTGTAAGATTATCTTGGGCTTCGGCATATGCAAGGTTGGCATCCGTTACAAAATCATATAATTCCACAAGCCTTTCACTAACATTTATGATATCATTTCGAACTCTAATTTTGCCTTCACTCTCAATTGAAAAGTCCAAGTGAGCAATTTTATTCCGTAGCTCATTGTCATTTTCTCGAACTAATATACTGAGCCCATGTTCTTTTAAAAATTGAAATTTGACAAACGTATTAAGCTTTCCAATATCGTCAAAATTTTTGGCAAATTTATTATGAAGAGAGTCATAAAGGTCATGCCCATTTTTGATGTAAAGAAAGCAAACTCTGTCTAATGTGGAAACATAATTAATCTCATAGGCTGAGAGAAAAATCGTGGCTACAAAAAATGTAGAATACTCATTCAAACCCCTTATGGCTTGAGTGATTCTCATTATCGCCTTATGCCATGCTGACATTTCATCATTTTGTTTTTTTGTTATATCTAAAAAATTGCTGCAAGATGCTCCTGAAGAGGTTGAAAGTGATATCAACTGTTTCGTTAATTCTTCCTTTAATTGTGCCTTCTGAATGCTATTCATATTAACCCTTTTACCGCTGGTTTATTTAATTAATTCTTCTAGTTTAATTTTGTCTTTCTGAAAGGATTCATTTTTTATTTGCCCTTGCGATGTCTAGTTTATTTTCATATTCTAACTGTTTAGGTATGGAAGTCCCGAACGATTTTATTTCGGCTAACCAGACCAGCCCGATGGTCTTTTTGGCTTTTTACGGCTAATTCGGGCTTACTTTGTAGTTTGTATTGCCCGAATAGAAACGAATAAAAGCCATGCAAAACTTAGCCAAATAACCCCAATTTAGGCTTCTTTTTTGCGGTCTTTTTGATGGTCTTTTGCGGTGGGCGATAGATATATCGTTCAATATGTGACTCACTTAAGATGCATATCAGGCGAACTTGGAGTTTTGAGCGAAATTAACTGTCTCGTAATGTAAACATTCCCTTGAGCATAGGGACACAAGAACCAAGTGCCATGCTTCCAGAATGTAGAGTTATTTTGTTATAGTGAATCTTTCTTTGCATTTGTCACATGTGTAGGCTTCGATTGCGAAGAAGCTGTTCTGTAATATAGCTTGAGGTTTTGAAACTTCTTTATGACAGTAAGGGCATTCAGTCACTTAATTAACTCTTATCATCTGATATGAAACTATATAGTATATTAAGTATTGTGACACATCTGGTCACAATGTTTTAGTAATCAAAAAAGATAAACAAAAAAAGATTAAAAAAGAGATAAGAAAAAGAGGTTTTTTATTGGTTGCCTGTTTGTTTCTTAGCGTCTCTTAATCTCTTAGCCTCATTGAATTTTTCTTCATCAACTAAGGCGAAATTTCCTTTAGTCCATAGCGTCTTAACCATTTTGCCCAATTCATCTATCTGTTGTTGCTGTTCCGTCACCGTCTTTTGATAGTCTGTTTTGGTTTGGCTTAGCTCTTGCTTTGTTTCGTTAAGTTCTATCTTTAGCTCTGGTATTGTTTCAGGCACTAGGTAAGGAATGCATGATTTGAAAACCTTTAACAAGTCATCGTTTGGTGTGTCTTCATCATCTGAACCCTCATATGTTGCCTCAATGCCTGATGGAACGTGAGAGGTTAGCGGCTTGGTTAGGTTGGAAGTAACTTTGATTTTATCCCTAAGTACTGTACTTATAACGTCTCTTAGGTCGTGCGGGCTAAAGCGTTTTTTGGTTAGGTCTTTCCAAGCAATTTCAGACGCATCACGGAATATGGTGAAAAACTCCGCTTGAGCTAAACCTTTTCTGCTACCTTGAGGAGTCGATTTATAACTCACAAATAATGCTGAATCATCATCATAAGCTATACCTTTCCGTTTAAGTTCTGCTTTGTATTCTTCAAATTTCTGGACAGCATAATAGTGCAAGAAACCGACATGTAGGGCTTTTTTGTATTTGCCTTTACCGCTACCTTTCAATCGTTTAGCATCTATCCTTAGCCAAAAAGGAACATCTTTGTCGTTTAGCGGTTTCAAATCTTTAAATTTTAGCTGTCTGAGTGTGCCTTTCCTTACTGGACAGCTTTCAATGAACCATACTAAAAATTTGTCACGGTTGCATTTCATAGCGTTTTCTAAATCTAAACAGTCTTTAACACTTGGAGAGCGTTTTTTTGCTTCTGGTTTCTCAATAAAGTTTTTGGTTTTTTTGTCTAAACTTCTGCCCATTGTAGAATCATAAAAACTTCTAACGGTAACAAGCATTCCAAGTTTTGTATTTTCACTAAATAGAACTTCTTTCTTTTTGCCGTTTTTATCTATCTGGAAATAATTGTCTTGACTTAGGAACTTCCGTAAAAGTTCTTCCGCTTGAAATTCTTTAGGGGTGTTTAGATTCTGCATCCCTTCAAGTTTTATTGCAATAAGTTGGTCTGGATTTTTGCCGACATTATCACAGTATTGTTTTAGTCTGCTTATGTAAAGCAATTCTGTTACCTTGCTCTTCTTGCATTTTTCATCAAAAAAGTTTTGACCTGAAACGAAAGATAGCAACCACTCCTTGTTAGTGTCCGTCATGCGACTCAAAGAAGTGGCACCTCTGAAAAAGTTAAAGGTTGCTGAATGTCGGAGATTGCTCCAATATATGGCTCATTTCCATTGTCTATTCTTAAATATAACTGCTTAAACTCTATTTGTAAGGTCGGAATCATGGTAGAGCAAAAGTTAAGGGTAACTTTGCTTACAGGTCGCACAATCGAGCAAGGCGTCGGCAAAGAAAAAGGCAAAGCCTCAAAAGAGTACTTTGATGCTTGTTCAATGTGCTACATGGATGCAGGCGACATGAAGAAACTTGGCATAAACAATAACACTAACATTTTAGTATCCACCCCTGACGGCTCAGTTGTTCTTAAAGCCGTAAAGTACCCTCGCTCTGCAACTCCCGGCTTAATTTACATTCCTTACGGACCATGGGCGAACGCGGTTTGTAGCAACAGAACCACCAGCATCGGTATGCCCTCTTTTAAGGGAACTCCCGCTGAAGTAGAAGCCGCCCCTACCAAAAAGGTCCTATCCCTGGAAGAGCTTCTAATGACTGAATTTGGGAGATAAAAAAATGACTGTAATTAATTCCGTAACATGTCCAATCTGCGGTTGCTTATGCGACGACATCGAAGTAACAGTTGAAAACAACGAAGTCACAAAAATAAAAAATGGCTGCGCCATATGCGAATCCAAATTCATCGGTTACCGCGGAGAACACAGAATAAAAACGCCGCTTATGAGGAAAGAAGGCAAGCTTGTTCCAGTAACCATGAATGAAGCAGTGCATGCAGCTGCAGAAGTTCTTGCAAACTCAAATTACCCGATACTTTACGGTTGGAGTTCAACCAGCTCGGAAGCTCAACGTGTCGGCGTAGAATTAACTGAGGAAGTGGGCGGCATAATGGATAACACAGCCGTCGTATGCCATGGGCCGTCAATTTTGGGGGTTCAAGAAGTAGGTATTCCAACATGTACACTGGGGCAGATTCGGCATCGTGCTGACTTGATTATTTACTGGGGATGCGACCCGTGGAGTGCACATCCAAGGCACCTTGAAAGATATACCAGCTTTACTGAAGGTCGCTTTGAGAAAAGCGAGTGGAAAGCATACGTGCAAAAACTCAAAGCTTCGGCTGGACAAAAGAAAGTGGAAAGTGCCATGAGAATAGAGACTGCACACAATCAACCAAGACCACCCCAAACATGCGGCGTTCCCGGTATGCCTCAAACGATGAGTGGAGAAGGGCGAAAACTAATAGTTATTGACGTCCGCAAAACTATGACGGCGGAAATGGCGGATTACTTTATCCAAGTTGAACCAAACAAGGACTATGAGTTAATGCAGGCGCTAAGAGCGTTGGTCCGCGATGAAGAACTCGATGTGGACAGCGTCGCTGGGGTTCCAGTAGAATACCTCAAACAAGTTGCTGATGCTTTAGTAAACTGCGAGTTCGGCGTCATCTTCTTTGGCATGGGGTTAACTCAGACAGCGGGCAAATTCAGAAACATCGAAGTTGCAATTCAATTAGTTCGTGATCTTAATGCTCGCACAAAATTCACAATCATGCCGATGAGAGGACACTTTAACGTAACAGGCGCAGACGTGGTCTCCGCTTGGCAAAGCGGCTACCCATACGGCGTTGACTTCTCCCTGGGTTATCCACGCTACAACCCCGGAGAAACAACATGCACAGACGTGCTTTTACGCGAAGAAAACGATGCTTCATTAGTTATAGCAGCTGATCCAGGAGCAAACTTTCCCAAAAAAGCCGTCCAAAACATGGTTAAACACCCGTTAATCGTTATTGACCCCCACATGAATGCTACTGCAATGCTTGGCGACATCGTGTTTCCGTCAGCGTTTGTCGGAATAGAAGTCGAAGGCACCGCATACCGCATGGACCACGTACCCTTGCCACTGAAGAAGGTTGTTGAACCTCCAAAAGGCGTACTCTCAGACGAGGAAATTCTGACAAAAATCCTAAAAGAAGTTAAAAAAATAAAATCTAAAAAAACCGCGAAAAAAGGGGAGGCTTAAAAAAATGGTTGAACTAATCATAAAAAATGGCTTCGTCTTTGACCCTATAAACCGGGTTAACGGCGAAAAAATGGATATTGCTATTAAAGATGGCAAAATCGTTTCTACAGTTACACGCAAAGCCAAGGTGATTGATGCCGCGGGCTTAACGATCATGCCTGGCGGAGTGGACATTCACACTCACATTGCAGGCGGAGAAGTAAACACAGGTAGAATGGTCCGACCTGAAGACCATGTTAAGGATGTTGTTAGCAAAACAGCTATGACGAGGTCAGGAACAGGCTACTCAATTCCCTCCACATTCGTTACAGGCTACCGTTACTCAACGATGGGCTACACAACAGTGATGAACCCGTCCATGGCGCCTCTGGAAGCCAAGCACACTCACGAAGAATTAAACGACATACCCCTTGTGGACAAGGCATCTTACCCGTTAATCGGCGACTGGTGGTTTGTTCTTGAATACCTCCGAAAAGGCGACATAGAAGGATGCGCAAGACACGTCGCCTGGATGATGGATATCACAAAGGGCTACGCAATAAAAATCGTTAACCCAGGCGGTTTGGAATCATGGGGTTTTGGACACAACGTTCACAGTATCGACGATCAGGTCCCAAACTTCTGCATTACCCCCCGAGAAATAATCACCGGCTTAGCAAAAGTTAACAAAATGCTCAACTTGCCCCATTCTATTCACCTTCACACCAATAACCTTGGATTACCAGGCAATTACGTTACCACCTTGGAAACGATGAAGGCGTTGGAAAGCGTGCCCTACGAAGGCAGACCAGTTGGCCACATTACTCACCTTCAGTTTAGCAGTTTCGGAGGCGATGGCTGGGGCAACATGAAATCCGCAGCGGAAGAAATCTCAAGCTACATAAACGCTCACAACCACATGACCTTCGACATGGGACAAGTAATATTCACAGACACTACAACCATGACGGCTGACGGCCCATTCGAGTACACACTCTACCAACTCAGCGGACACAAATGGGTAAACAGCGACGTCGAAACTGAGACAAGCGGAGGAATCATCCCGTTCCACTACAAGAAAAACAACGCCGTAAACGCCAAGCAATGGTCAATCGGTTTAGAACTTGCGTTGCTGATTAAGGACCCATGGAAAATCTTCATGACAACTGACCACCCCAACGGCGGACCCTTTGCTGCTTACCCAAGAATTCTCGCATGGCTCAGCAGCAAGAAAGCACGTACTGCAACATTAAATCATTGCCACAAGAAAGCTCAAAGAGCAAGCCTGCTACCCTCAATTGACCGAGAATTAACCCTCTACGAGTTAGCCATAATGACTCGGGCGGGACAAGCTAAAGCGTTAGGACTCAAAAACAAAGGCCACCTAGGCGTAGGCGCGGACGCAGATGTTGCAATTTACGCTATCAACCCTGAAACAACCGACATAGCTCAAAAATACAAGACTGTACGCCGAGCATTCAAGCATGCAGCTTATACTATAAAGGATGGCCAAATTGTTGTTAAAGACGGAGAAGTCGTGGGAAATGTTAGCGGCAGAACCATGTGGCTTGACGTTCAAACAAAAGAGCCCTGCAAAATCGACGAAGACATGAAGAGCAAATTCAAGCAGTACTGGACAGTTGAATACGACAATTACCCAGTTTACGATCATTACGTCAAAGTTAAAGACAAAATAACCGTAAAGGCGACCGTCTAAATGATAGTTCTAACACCGCTAAGAAAATTCACGTTCCCAGTAAACGCTGAATGCATAAACCCAGACATATTCCAAGGCAAAGACACCTCTGAAATAGCCAACCTAACCCTCTTCGAAGGCAACAAACAGAAAAAACTCTCCGACCTCTTCAAAATCGAAGAAGACAACGCAGCTACTCCAAACATAACCATAAACGGCGACGTAAGCGAAGTCCGCAAAATAGGCGCAGGAATGAAAAACGGAGAAATCGTTATCAACGGCAACGTCGGCATGCACCTTGGCGAGAAAATGGCAGGCGGCAAAATCACAGTAAACGGCGACGTGTGCCAATGGGCAGGCGCCTCAATGAAAAAAGGCTTAATTGAAATTCACGGCAACGCAGGTGACTATTTAGGTTCTCCTTACCGCGGAAGCACCGAAGGCATGAAAGGCGGCAAAATAGTTGTCGACGGCGATGTCGGAAACGATTCAGGCGCCTACCTGCACGGCGGATTAATCAAAATAAAAGGCAACAACGTCGGCCAATTCTTGGGTTACCATATGAGCGTTGGAACAATCCATGTTGAAAAGAACGCTCGCTCAAGAGTAGGCGCAAACATGACTGGCGGAAAAATCATTGTATCAGGAGTCGTTGAGGAGGTAATGCCTACCTTCACCGTCGACAGTGTAAAACCCAAAGTCAAAGTCGACGACACCGAATCAGCAGTTGGGCCCTTCTACGTGTTTCTTGGCGATCTCGCAGAAAAAGGGACAGGAAAACTCTTCGTCTCAAAAGCGAACAATCCACAACTAAAAATGACATACGAAAAGTTCCTTTAACCTAAGCGCTAATTAACTAGGTTCAGGCACTAGAATTGATGCGGAAGAGAAGGTGCCGCTTGATGGTTCGCCAAGTTGACATAACAAAAATCGATTTATCCACTGGAAAAGCCCAGAAAATAGCTGATTATGTTGCAGAGGAAGTTCCGCTTCACTTGTTTGTTAACACAACTTTTTGGGCAACCATCCTTTGTTCACCAACAAACCTCAAAGAATTGGCGGTGGGGCACCTGCTCTCCGAGGGCATTATAAAGTCAATAGATGAAATTGAAGAAGTAACCCTAAAAGAAAAAGAGAACACATGCATCATCAAACTGAAACCAGACATTAAAGTTGAGGACAGGGTTCAGATTTCAAGGCTCCACGCACGCGTTATCACGTCAGCTTGCGGCAGCGGCTCACCCTACCAGTACAAGGGTGCAGTTCCAAAGGTCGAATCAAACCTGAAGGTTAAAGCGCAAATTATCTTTGAAAGCGTTAACCAACTTAATTTTAAAGCTGAAGGTTTCAGGAAAACTGGGGGGCTTCATGTCGCCGCGATTTACCAGGGTGATGGCTCGCTGGTTTCGTTGGCTGAAGATGTTGGCAGGCACAATGCCTTGGACAAGGTAATTGGGATGGCTGCTTTGGAAGGGGTGGATTTTGGCGGGTGCTTTGTGGCTTTGAGCGGGCGCATATCTGGCGACGTAGCTTTCAAAGCGGCTAAAGTAGGTTTACCCATCGTGGCTTCACTGGCGGCTGCACTTTCCTCAGGAATAGCCTCTGCGCAGGAATCGAACGTTACTTTAGCTGGGTTTGTACGCGGAAAACGCCTGAATATTTACACTAGTCCCGAGCGAATAATCATTTAACCGCTAACTTCTCGGCTCGCATTTCGCACCATGATTTATCCGCTTTCGCCCTTTCAGCCAAAAAATAACAGCGGTTTTCTTCGTAAATTTTAGTTTCCGAACCATAGTTTCGGGCTGCTTTCAAAAGGGCTCCATCAATATCCTTGATTAATTCAGGCTTACTAAACTGCTCAATTAGGCTAAGCAGGCTTTTTGCTTCGTACTCTCGACTAACTGCCGCCCAAAAAAACAAATCTTCCCTCTCAAACCTGGCTGCGGAATCCGAAAATATTTTTGACGCCTCCAAAAAATCAGAGCTATCTCGTTTCAAAGACGCTTCATTGAGGCGCCGAATTTCCGCGATAGCTAAATATCCGAGATTTAAACGTAGATTTTCAGGATCTAAGCCTTGTCCTTGGCGAGGTTGCAGGCGACTTAAGTCCTCTTGGCTGTTAATGTTTACAAAACTGCATAGTTCAGGATCTAAAACTTTGATTTCGCTAAGTGGCGAGGCAAACAGGGTTTTCGAGGAGCCTCTTATGATGTCGTCTGGGCGACAGCGCCCCAGTTGAATGAGGGTATCGGCGATTTCCACGGCGGTTTTTCGGTTTAAAACCATGAGGAGTGTTTCAAGCCTTCCGTTAGGCCACATTGAAACCGCAACAAAAGAGCCATCGAGTTCGCTAAAAAAGTATTCGGCAACTTTTGGGCTAAGCAAAGGCATATCGCATGGAACTGTGATGCAGTACTCTGCATCGGCAAATTTTAGTCCAGTTAAAACTGCAATTAAGGGTCCGCTTAAATTCTTGATCTTTAAGTCGGTAACTATACTTGCTTTTTCAACACCATATTCCTGCAAAACATCGTGGTATTTGGATACTCGTGATTCGTTCTCGTTAACAACAACGACTATTTCTTCGACAACATCCTGAACATTCTCAATGGCGTGAACTAAAAGAGGTTTTCCATCAAGCTCAACAAGAGCCTTATCCTGCCACTCCTCCTGAGTAGTTTGGAATCTTTTACCTTTTCCCCCAGCAAGGATGATTGCCGCTCGCTTAGTCATTTAACTATCTTGCTATAAGAAATAAAGGGCAGTTTATCTAATTTTTCTTGGCGTCGCAGTTTTTGCTTGCCTCTAAATGGTTTTTGACAAGTTCCAAAAGCTTGGTTCCTTCATCTGGCAAATCAATGTAGGGTATTTTGCTTGTTTGAGGCTTATTTTTTGCAATCAAACCAGTAATTGCAAGTATCGGCGGAACAGCTTCCTTAAGCGTCTTTTCAAGGTCTTCAGGGGTTTTTGCAGTTATGATTTTTAGGATTTCTGGTCGTTTTGATATGAAACTGTGGAATCCTTCGATGAAAACGATGTCCAGTTTTTCGCTTTCCAAATATTTTACTATTTTATCTAAATCGTTGAGGGCTGCGTTTGTTTTTTCTATTATCGCGATTTCCTCTGGCGAGATAGCGACGGTTATTTTAGCTCCAGCCTTGCTGAATCTCCATGTGTTTTTGCCTTCCTGGTCCATGCTGAATCCTTCCCGATGAATGTGCTTTATTGCACCGATACGGTAGCCCATCCTGCTAAGTTGCGAGATCAGGTATTCTACTGTGGTTGTTTTTCCTGAACCACTAATTCCGACAGCAGCAATTACAACGACCATTTAGCAGGTTTCCTCTTCTGAGAAATTATTTATTGAGTTAATAAATGCGGCGATTGTGCTTTTCTTCACGTTTCTTCTTCATGGTTGACCCAGATTTTGCCTGACTTGATTTTCCAATTATATTTTGTTAATCTAAAACCTGGTGCTTCCTCATATTCGCCAGTGGTTAAATCAAAACGCCAGTCGTGGCAAGGACAAACAATCACCAAGCCATCAAGGGTTCCACCTATCAAACCACATGCCATGTGGGGGCAACGGTTATTGATTGCAAAAATTTGACCCTGTTGCTTAATGAACAGAATTGGTGTGCCCTCGACTGTGACAAGTTTCATTTTGCCCCCCTTAAGCTCCTTTTCCTTTAAAACAGGCACAAACCCGTCTGAATTTTCCATTCTTCTCCTCTTCTGCTAATTCATCAATTAATTGTCTAGTAATCAAACATTTACGACTTGCTCCCAATATCTCAAGCGCTTTTTTGGTCTTACTAAGGGGGTAGGTCCCATTGGCGTTTTCAGCAACCAAAAGAATGCTGAAAAGTACTAGAGGTTTCAAGTTGTCTTAGGCGCTGTTATATCAGCGGGTGGTGGGCTTGATTTTTGGGCAACACCCCGTCCGTGGTACAGCCGTGCGGCTATACAAAAGGCGGATGCAATTATGGCAAGCCAGAAGGGCAACTGGAAACTTCCTGAAACTGAAGCGTTGATGCTAGCGCCCATCATAAGGCTGGCGGGTAAAGTAAGGTTTGTTGAACCAACTATTGGAACATTAATGTTAAACAACCCTGCAATTGATGTTAGAATCAACAGACCTGAAACGAAAATTATCAATCAAAGCAGTGGTTTCTTGTAAGAAAACCCAAGGAGCTGTTTAGAATAAGGCTTCGTGGGCACAAGCGAATAAAACAACATAACTAATCCGCTGGCGGAGAAGGCAAGAATGCTTACAAGATTGAACGCAGAAATTAGCGGCAAAGTAAACTGGTCACCGAACAAGCCAAAGTTCGTGTTAACAGGCGATGCATCAACTTTCATGAAGTTGTCACCAACCGTTAGCTGCCACCACGGAATAAACAGTGAAATCACAAGCACCATTAAAGTTAGAATTCCAGCCGCAAAGCCAAACCAGTTGATGTTTCGGTTCAAATCTATGTCACCTTGAGTGGCAGCGGAACCCAGCCTGCATCGGCCAACTCATCCATGTGCATTTGGATACCTGCAACGTTAACGTTTAAGTTTTCAAGGGATACGTTGATGTCGTCATCTTCAGGGCCTGAATGGTAAGCTTTGAAGTAATCTAGAGCTCCTTGAGTCCAACATCCAGAAGCATTTATTGTGCCTGTTTTACCAGGGGCTATAGTAATCGGCTGGTTTACCGATACATTTCCAAGCAAAAAGCCGTCGTCTTTACAGATTACGTTGGCTGAAAGGTTCTCCAATTCAATCGTATTCTCTAACGGGTTAGTAAACGTAAATGAGAAAGTAACCGTGTTCGTCGCTGGGTCATAGGTTGGTTGACCTGCAGGCGTCGGCGGTTGAAACCGCGACGTAGAATAGTTGCCGCTGGCTAAGCTTTCAAGTTCAGGAGGAAGCACAAGCCCCACCAAGTTACCTCTGTATGCGTACACTACACCAATAATTGGGACCACGATAATAGCGACAGTAAGAACAGTTAGCGCCAGATGCAGTTTATTCATATGTTGTATGCTGATGGATTTACTTTTAATTTTTTGCTAATCAAAAGAGAAAGTTAAGGCTTAGTTTCTTCACATTTATTCTTGTATGGTGTGCCCAAAACATCCTTCACACGGTTAGTTATCACTGGACCCAACCCATGCACAGCCTTCTCCCAATCATCCACATTAATCAAAGCGTTGAGAGGCGTCTGGTAAGAATCCAGAATAGCTGTTGCTTTTTCCCGTCCGATGCTGGGTAAACTGGCAACAAAATATACTTGAGCATCCGAGAGAGTATCGCATTTCTTAAACGCATGAACCACGGCACTTCTTTTCTCAACAATTTGCTCTTGCCTAGCCGCTGTATACAGAAAATCAATAGTTTCTTTGTATGAGGAGGTGCTGACTATGGCGATGCCGTTTTTGGCAAGGTTAAACATGGCGCCCCAAACTGATGAAGGCGAAATTTTGCTGTATTTAAAAACTATAGGCATGTAGCCTTCGAGCACGATGAGGGATTTTGGGTAAACATCTTTTAATCTGAAGAGCTGCTCGAAAAGATAGCGTCTTGTAAGGGTGTAGACGAAGTCGTTAACGGTTTTGCGTTCAACCGCACATTGGTCAGAGAGGATGTAGTCGCCTTTCTTAAGCATCTCAGTTTTTACACTCGCGCCTTTCTCGACTAAGCCTTTAACGATTTTTTCAGCGCTACTTGCTTCTCGGCTATCTACAATTATGGTTGGTTCTTCGCCAGGTTTCTTTTTCTCGTTAATGAACGGAACCAACGTTTCAGTGCCAGACATGTTCTTCAGCTCTTGGCATCCGGTTATGTTGAAGCGGTTAATGTTGTTTTCGATTTTATAAGTCAATGGTCTATTGAAAATGGAATTTAAGTCTTTTTTTAGCTTTTTCAGCCTTTTTTAGGTTATCCGCAGCTGTGTTGAAAGAAAAAGAAAAAACTTTTTTAAGCTACGGCGATATTGTGGTTCAAAAAACAAATGGCGTAGTAATCAATTATGAACTTGGCGGCATCATCCATTTATATGAACTTGTCCTTGGAAATGTCAGTTCAGACATTGATAATGAAGCAACCTTTTATCCCAACTGCACAATAAATGTTGTCAAACTAGCACCTAACGGTTTTAGCTTCAAAACCTACCAGGAACTTATGGACGTAAGACCCTTCAAAGACATTAATGACACCGCCCAAAGATTCATTGACCGGGACAAAAGTAACTTGGATTTTCTAAATAACTCCACCAAAGTGTTTACGTCTGATTATGGGCTTTACTGATTTGATTATTTGTCCCGGTTACGATGTTGTTCTTGGCCAAGTCGGGTGGAACATGTCATTAACCCAGCAAATCGCGCTCGTCAGAGGAGCCGCGACGATGCAGAATAAGAGTTGAGGGGTTGTAATAACTTGGAAATATAACCAGCCAGGGTCATCTTGCCTTGATAACGGAACCGAAATCCTGAACCAAATGCGCACAGCCTACGAATCAGGAGCCAAATACCTCGTATTGTTCAACTATTACGATTCTGACAACGCCACATATAGAAATATGAAGGATGAGCATTTCCAAGCTTTAGAATCATTCTGGAACAACGTGATCAAAAACCCCGAGGAAATTCGAGGATTATTTAAAGCTGATTCAGTTCTGGTTCTGCCAAAAAATTACGGTTGCGGAGCTAGGTGGGAGGAAGACAAAATTTGGGGAATTTTTAAGGCTGACCAACAAACAAGTCAGATTTGGAGTTTAATGCAGGCCACGCTTCGAAGTCACGGGTTAAAAATAGATATTGTGTATGATGACTCAGAATTTCCACTACCTATTAGCTATCTTAATGTCTCTTACTGTGATAATCTCCGTTGAGATAAGTAGTGTGCGGTTACTCGTATCTTATCAGGAATAGAGGTTTTTTCGCTTCCTTTCGCCTAACTTCCAAGGGCACATCTCTCAGGCTTACATTCTCCAGCCTTTCCCCACTTTTTGCGCCATCCTTTCTTACTAAACAGGTTGAGCCATTTGAGTAATTCATACATTCACACCCTTACTGTAGGCACATGCAAACATTCCATAAAAACACTTGTGGCTGTCACATGACAACAACAACCGGAAAAAAATCAGGTTATTTTCTATGTAAAAGTTATGTTTTCAATCCAGTTTACACTGAAAGATTTAAAATAATTTTTTCAAAATTAGTCTAAAATTTAACAAAACAAAAATAAGATAGAAGGGAGTTTATGGTCCCTTTTTAGTGACTTCTTTTACAGCGCCTGCTGCGACTGTGGTGCCCATGTCTCTGATTGCGAATCTGCCGAGTTCTGGGAAGTCAGTGAAGGTCTCGATTGCGATTGGGTGAAGTGGTTCCATTCGTACCCATGCTGCGTCTCCTGTTTTAAGGTAGCTTGGGTGCTCTTCGGATACTTGTCCTGTGCGTGGATCGATTTTCTTTATGAGTTCAGTGAATTTGACTGCAATTTGTCCTGTGTGGTAGTGGAGTACTGGTGTGTATCCTGCTGCTATGGCTGTTGGGTGGTAGATAACGATGATTTGTCCGATGAATTCTTTTGCGACGGTTGGTGGATTGTCAACTGGACCTGCAACGTCTCCACGGTGGACATCAGTTTTTGAGATTCCTCTTACGTTCATTCCGATGTTGTCGCCTGGTTCTGCGAATGGGATTTGGGTGTGGTGCATTTCGATGGATTTGACTTCAGCAGTTTTGTTTGATGGCATGAATACAAGGGTTTGTCCTGGTTTTAGTGTGCCTGTTTCTACTCTGCCTACTGGAACTGTGCCGATGCCTGTGATGCTGTAGATGTCTTGGATTGGAACACGTAGGGGTTTGTTTGTTGGTTTAGCAGGGATTTCTAATTGGTCGAATGCTTCCATCAAGGCTGGGCCCGTGTACCATGGCATCTTGTCGCCTTTGGTGATGAGGTTTTCGCCTGTCCATCCTGAACAAGGTACAAAGTTGATTTTCTCAATTTTGAATCCGACCATTCGGAGCATTCTGGAAACTTCATTCTTTATTTCGTCATATCGGTCTTTAGACCAGTTAACGGAGATGTCGTCCATCTTGTTAACGGCAACGATAATTTGACGAATGCCCAATGTGAAGGCTAAAAATGCGTGTTCTCTTGTTTGACCGCCTGCGCCAATGCCTGCTTCAAATTCGCCTTTTTTGGCTGAAGCGAAGAGTACGGCGGCGTCAGCTTGGCTTGCGCCTGTGATCATGTTTTTAACGAAGTCTCGGTGTCCAGGGGCATCGATAACTGTCATGTTATATTTTTTGGTTTGGAATTGTAGGAATCGAAGGTCAATTGTGACACCTCTTTCTCGTTCTTCTTTGAGGTTGTCAAGGACCCAAGCGTACTTGAATGTGCCTTTGCCCATTTTTTCTGCTTCTTCTTCGTAGGCTTTGATTGTCCGCTCGTCGATTGCGCCTGCTTTGTAGAGCAGGTGTCCTGTGGTTGTTGATTTTCCGGCGTCAACGTGCCCCATGATTATGATGTTTAAGTGGGGTTTATCGCTTTTGCTCATTTTTTCATCCTCAATTAATTTACCTTAATTTTGTGAATTCGTTATCACATCAGTCCTTCCAATTATTTTAATATTGCGATGTTGGCGCTGCTTGAAATATGGCTGAAAAACTTAAGTGCATAGAAAAAAGTATGGCTACATATGAGCGTCATCAACGCAGCAACTCAGGGAATATCGGTGGTCACAACCACTTGGAACGAAAAAGAAAACATCAAAGAACTCATTCGCAGAGTCAGGTTAACACTCCAAGGTATTCCACACGAAATAATCGTTGTTGACGACAACTCTTCAGATGGAACACTAGATGTAGCCAAACGTTTTGCGGATTTAGCGGTTGGAAAAACCCGTGAAGGACAAACTAAAGGTTTACTGTTTGGCGCAAAACTAGCGAAATTTCCAGTCGTAGTGACGATAGATTCTGATTTAGAGAACCCCCCCGAATACATACCTCTGCTTGTTGAGAAATTAGGTGTTTTTGATTTGGTAATGGCTTCACGAACAATTCTGCCTCGGTTTTCTGAGAGGTGGGCTGCTAAAACGTTAGGTAAAATCTGCGGTGTTTCGGATTTTTATTCGAATTTCAGAGCTTACAAAAAAGAAGCAATTGCCAATAAATTGGTTGGCGGTGAAACTTTTGGCGGCGAATTGCTGGTTGTTGCTAAGAAGAAGGGTTTCAAGATTGGGGAAATAACGTATGAGCCTCCAAAGAGGCGTAGCAAACCCCGAATTGGCGGTTTGATCAGAGCTAATTTGAGGATAATGGTTGCTTCTGTGAAGTGTTTCTTGCTGCTTTTATTTTAGAATTTATGTTGTTTTTTTATCATATAATTCTCCTTCGCAACATGAATTCTGCAGTTAAGCGGTAAATTGCAAAAATATATGAACAAACAAAACAATATTGAAAGTCAGGTGAGAACCCATTAAACAGCGAGCTGTAGTCTGCGTAGCGATTGCAGTTATAATAGCTGTATACTTTGTCAACGTAGCGTTTATTCAGTCAACTAACTCTTGTTATGGTCCAGAAATAACCGCAGACATAGATAAAACACAAATCAACATAAACGACACAGTCACTGTAACAGGCCAAGCGAGCCCTCCATCAGACAACTTGACAGTAAGAGTAGACTTCACCAGACCCAACTACAGCTACATAGAACAAGTTGTTGTAACCGACCCAAAGACAGGAAATTTCACAGTCACCCAAAAACTTGACATGGTCGGAGTCTTGAACGTATTTGCCATAAACGGAGCCCTTGCCGATAGATTATTCGTCGAAGTAACTGATCCCTTGAATCCAGGTGCTACTCCGCCGCCCCCAGTGGCGCTGGGAATGATTAATTCGATAAAATTTCCAATCCAATTGTAGAGAATAATTTTTCTCAACTTAACTTTTAAGGATAGGGAATCTAGCAGGCTATGCCATACCAGCGAATCAAAAATCACAGCCGAAAATAAGCGCAACTACCGCAAGCGAGAAGAACAATGAATATTGGTAAACGCTAAGTTTGCTTAAAAGATTAAAGAGCCCATGGAATCCCATAAAAAACCACAAGTACAGAATGAACGCTACTAAACCAAGACCCATAAATGCGAACGATTTGTGTCCAACAACTAATTTCGTCTTAATTTTCACCTGCTTTCTCTTTTAATAGTGCACCCCAGAAATGAGCATCGCGCCTTCTCCCACCAGATTAGCTGTTCACTTTGAGGATTCTATCGACCCAAAAGATACTGATTCTTTTCCAACTGTTTATAATTCATACAAATTTTCTTTTGCATTCATATTAATGAAGCGGCAAGCAAAAACAAAATTTCGGGGCTAACCGCCAATGTTTAAAAAACAGTTGGCTCTTAACCAAAAAATATAACTTGCTCTGCACGAATAGTAAAATTGGGTTTTTGTTTTGTCGCATTCTGATGCCTCAGTTTTGAAAAATCTTATGCTTATTTTGAAGACGAAATCGTTGACTTCTGAGAACCTCTTGAAGCGGGAAAGCAGAGAGGTGGATGACATGTTTATGGATTTGTTGAGTGTGTTTCAACGTTACTATGACCATGCGCCTGACAGTGAAAAGCAAACGCTCAGAAGCATCTTAGACCTAATTGTTCTCGTCTCAGACCAAGTTCATGCATCCCATAGGCAAGCAGAAAATACCATTGACAACTTCAAAATCTACATAACAGCGCTTGAAGGTTCCTACAAGAGCGTTGACGGCGACTTCGAAAAAACGGTTGCTCAACCAGCTGAAAGGGAAGCTGAAGAGAAGGATAAAGAAGAAGAGGAAAGAGCCAAAGCCATAGAGGAATATAGTAAAAGAGATAGGCCCAAATTCTACGAGTAAACCAATTTATTTTCGTTCAATTAATTCAATGAGGGTTCCATCTGGGTCTTCGATAAATGCGATTGTTGTTTTTTCGCTGATCTTGTATGGTTCGTCAGTGATGGTTATGTCTTCTTTGCGCATTGCAGCAAGCGTCTTGTTAATGTCTGCAACTTCGAAGCCTAAATGGTCAAACAACCGCTCCTCATACTCAGGCTGAGCAAACTTGCTTTGGCTGCGGTACCATGTTAACTCCAGTATGCAGCCTTTGCCCTCTGGATCTTGCATAAAAGCGATTTCAGCGTTGGTCTGCTTGATTTCTCGTCGGCTTTGAAGTTTTAAACCTAAAAATTTAGAGTAAAAATCAATGGATCTTTCCATGTTGCTGGTGCGTATGCTTGCGTGGACAAACATGGCTTTGCCTTCATCTTTACTGACAACTAATGGATGATTTGTTATTGAGCCGTTAGCTTTAAGCCCTTGTACTTGTTGGTCTAAGGTTTCATTAACCAACTCGTCTGCAACTTGAATCTGAGGGTGTTCTCGGGAAACATTGACAAAGCTGATTTTTCCAAAACACCCTTTCATCTGCCCCACTTTCCGCCAAAGCCGTTGTAACTCCTGGTCTTTCACAGAATATTGACCGTTTAACTGCTTTGCGACAAGTTCACTGTCAAGATGACAAACCACCTCTTTCGCGCCAACTTCAACAGCAAATTGCAAAGCCAACAAGAGCGCTTCATACTCCGCCTGGTTGTTAGTGCGAACTCCAATGATACGAGAATCAGCCTTAACAATTTCACTTTGCTCATTTAAAGCTACGAAAGCTATGGCTGCTGGTCCCGGGTTTCCTCTTGCTCCACCATCTGAGTAAAGCTGCAGTTTCTGACTCAAGCCCTTCACTTCTAGTCTGTTTAGTTCTAACTGCTTATTTAAAGTCTTCAAGTTTCCTTCTTGTATTTGACAGCATGCCCTATTTGAAGAAGATTGGGTAATAGTCTGCTATAAAACCCAAAACCCCTGCCACATAGGATAGGACCCATAAAATGGCATTATCTGCGCTATCCTTTCGCTTTTGGCAGCAAATGATGATGACCTGGGACGCCAAAGTGCAACAAGCCATACCCCAAAGAATATTGCTGGAATTGATAAAATGACATGCGAAGTGAATTCGGCTATTTTCATGGGTGAACTGAAATACACTGCCATGGAACCGCCGCTCGGGGGAGTCATAAGCAGCACCGTAGAAAAACTAATCAAGGTTGCGCCGACCACCACTATCATTATTATTCCGTGTACAAGATAATTGCCTTTTTTCCTGAACCACATACTCACTAAAATCAAAGCTGTCCAAAAAGTTTGCATAAAAAGGTTAATTTCAGCAACAATCAAACAGTTTCACTCCTCCTTCTTCGTACAATAACGACTACTAAAGAAAATACTGCTACTGCCAGCACTCCACCTGATGCCACAAGTTCGTAGAACACCGCTTGATTTAATCCCAGAATCTGAGGGCTCCACAAGTTTGTAGCAACCATTTCTACGTTAACGCTCCAGTTTTTCAGAGTTTCCGAAGATTGAACAAAGACTCCTGTAGCTTTATCCCATTCTTTGGTTCTGAAAGAATCGTTTCCATACGTTACAATTCGTCTTGCACTCAAAACTGTTTTTTCCCCTTGACTTTGGATAGCTATGTTTTTGTCGTTTTTGAAAAGTTGTCGTAGAATGTGTCTTTTGGACTGAGATTTGAAGGAATGATTATCCAGCCTTCAGTATTGCCCTTAGTAAAGTTAAACTTCCAAATGGAGCTGTAAATGTCCCATTCAAGGACCTCACAGTAACATTTACCCAGAAGTCTGCGCCCTTAACTTGCAAAACCTCCATTCTCATCCAAGTAACGTTGTGTATTGGAGGGGGAACACCGGTTATGTTAACTTTGTATTCCATCCAGTCGCCCTCTTTAACGCCTACCAAGGGCTCGCCACAGGCGCACACGGGTGAGACAATGAATGAAACAGAAACCATAATGCTTGTAAAAACCACAGCGGTGAAGGCTTTCATTTCTCATCGATATTTCCGATGACGCCGCTGTCTTAAAGCGTTTTTCGTAAAGAAACTTTGACTAAGCACCCAACTTAAACCAGAAGGTTTAGTCAAACTTTCTTGACTAACTTTTTCCCATGTTGCCTAATAGATAAAGAGATTTAGGAGTCAAATACCTAACCGTCTTCTATTATTTGTTAGATTCAGCCAATTGGGATTACACAATCAGAAAGCAACCTTGCTCTGACTTAGAAAAAGAAACATACTTGGCAAAGCATTCCGAAGGTTGTTGTTGTGGTATAGAGTGGCTTCACACACAACTTCTAATTGAAAATCATTGCAATCGCCGTTTCGGTTGTTTGTTATTGTCAGCGCACAATCACATGAGTTCAAGTGTTAAGAAGCGACTTATCAATTGAAAATGGAGAAGGTAACTTTACAACTAGTCTGGGTGTTCCTAAGTTGAATTCACATGAGCTTCAGTTTGCTCTTCTAAGACATGATGGAGAATGGAGTAATAGTAAGGGTTCACGATATGGCAAAATGGACATTCTAGCCTGAAATCCTAATTTTCTGTGAGCATCAAAAAAACAAACAGCATAATGTACAATACAAACCTAAATTATTCCCAACTGAAAAATCAAATAGAGACCCTGACATCTCAGGGTTTGCTTGCCATTAGCGTTAACAAGTACATAATAACTGAAAAAGGCTACCGCCTCTCAGAATTATTCTCACAACTAAACGATTTGCCAGATGAGTTTAATCCCAGCGGACTCGGACCTGGAAAGGCGAAGTTAAAGAGTTTTGACCGCGACGTATGGGATCAGCTATAAACCTGTACCCATCCGATGGTGTTTGCACCTTATTTTTTTATTAGTTCCATTAATTTAGGCATTAATTCGCATCCACGTTCAATCATGCCAAGACTGCCCTTAGCACATTCTCTTTCACAGAATTTGACAGCTTTGCCTGTGCCGACAATTTTGTCACCGGAGATGATTACGGGAACGGGTATGTCGCTGTGAACTTTCAGAGAACAGGGCGTTGCGTGGTCTGTGGTTATGCAGATGAGGTTGTCTTCAAGCGAAATGTGCTTCAGCAGTGGTCCAAAGAAGTATTTGTCGATGGCTGCGATAATCTGAGTTTTCAATGTGCAGTTGCCGTCATGTCCCGGTTCGTCGGGTCCTTTAAGGTGGATATAGAAGCAATCATACTTTGGCAGAACATCCAGAAGAGCCTTTACTCTAACGTCACAGTCTCTCTGGAGGTTTCCTGAGGGCGGCGGCAGAAGGAAAGAGTCCATGCCAGCCAGTTGGGCTATACCGCGTTCCGCATGCATATCTGCTAAACAGGCAAATTTGACGTGGTAGCGTTCGTTTATGTTGAAGAATTTTGGAAGCAAATGCCCTGCGTCTCTTGTCAAGACCACGTTTGCTTTAAGTTTGCCCATTGCGGCGCGTTTTAGGTTTATGGGGTGATTTTCCCAAAGCGCGTGGGATTTTTCTATGAACTCATTTACGAGTGCAGCGGAGACTTTTGCTGCTTCAGTTTTGTCGGTGGGTTCGCAGGTTTGCAGCACCATTTCTACTTCTGCCTTTGCCACGCCAATGCCGTTAACGATTGTGTATGCTGGGTCGCTGTTAGTTATGTGGCTTGAAAGAGGCTTAGCTTTACTTTTGATAAGCAGCACTGCTCGGTGTCCAAGTGTATTGCGGAACTCGAAGGTTGAGGGGTACGATTCCAATTTTACCCGGTTGTTAACAGCTTTGCTAAGTTCAGTGGCTTCCTCTGTGGATAAGGTGCGCGCGACTCGGCGGTCAATTATGTTTTTTCCTTCGCCTAACGTGGCAAAATTGCATCGCAAAGCTAAATCCCCATCCTTCATCTTCAAACCCGCGCCTGCAGCTTCAATTACGCCTCTGCCCGTGCTGTACTTGAAGGGGTCATAGCCTAAAAGCGAAATAACCGCAACGTCACTCTCCGGTGCCACACCCTTCTCAACAGTGTACATTAACCCTGTTTTCCCCGTCTTAGCTAGCGAGTCCATGTTCGGGGTTTCTGCTGCTTCGAGGGGGGTTTTGTTGTCTAAGGATTTAATCGGCAAATCGCCCATGCCGTCTATTGCAACATAGATTATTTTCAAATGGTTTGCCTCTTTAGGTTAAAGCTAACTTGGTTTTCCTTATTATTTTTTAGATTAAAATACCTATGCTTTTAAGGAATTTTTTTTAAATTTTTAAAGCTTTTATTTCTCCTCAAAGCTGTAGAGCAGCATCTTTGGATCCTGATAGAATATCATTGCAGAAACCTATAGGGGGTATGTGCTATTGGCGGTTTTTCCAATCAATAGTATGTTAAATAAGTGCGCTTCCGATTAAGAAACCAAGCCTATCCCACAGGAAAACTTTAAAGGCACCGTCAAGCCGCATCAATATGACCCCACTTGAAGCTGCTCATAAGTCCAATGAATGAGAAAGAAGCCTTGGAAGCCATCGCTGGAGGCGCAGGCATAATCGATGTTAAGAACCCCAAAGAGGGTGCGCTTGGCGCGAATTACCCGTGGGTTATCAAGCGAATAACAGAGGTAACGCCAAAGAACATTGAGGTTAGCTGTACACTTGGTGAGGTTGGGAATCTTCCTGGCTCGGTTTCGCTTGCGGCACTTGGAGCGGCATCGCTAGGTGTCGATTACATCAAGGTCGGGCTTTACGGAATCAAAAAGCCACAGGAAGCCATTTTTTTGCTGAAAAACGTCAGTAGAGCCGCCAAAGAATGCAACCCTAAAATCAAAATCGTTGTAGCAGGCTATGCTGACGCAGAAAAAATCGGCGCAATTAACCCATTACGTATTCCTGAAATAGCAAATAAAGCTCAAGTTGAAGTTGCTATGATTGATACATCGGTCAAAGACGGCAAAAACCTCTTTGACTACTTATCTCCAAGGGAACTAAAGAAATTCGTGGACTTGGCACATAGTTTTGGCTTGGTAGCTGCGTTGGCTGGCTCACTGAGAGCAAAAGATTTGCCTGTCGTTTACGGTTTAGGAGCGGATATTGCAGGTTTGCGGGGTGCTGCTTGTACAAAAAGCAACAGAGTCACAGGGCAAATCACCAGAAAACTGGTTGGCGAACTGGTTGAGGCTGTTAGGCAGGCGGAAACGCAAGTGGGCAAGAAAAGGCTTAGTTTGAAGTTGAGCATTTCTGGATGTTCTTAGTGAAATAGAAAAGCTTTAAGGCATCTCTGGTGTTCCACAAATCGATTCTTGAAGGGCATTGCATGAAGATCATAGTTTACGAGCACGTTTTAGGCGGCGGATACGCGGGACAACCCATTCCAATGGGCGTTTTATGTGAAGGCTTTGCGATGTTGCGTTGTGTTGGTGCGGATTTCAAAGCGGCAGGGCATGAAGTTACAGTTTTAATGGATGCGAGAATATCAAAACTAAACCCGCCCATAGATGCAGACTGCACAGTACCCGTTTTTTACTCTGGAGAACACGAAAAATTCCTAACTAATATCGCCAAAATCAACGATGCAATGTACGTAATCGCTCCCGAAACAGGACAGATCCTGCAATCACTCGTTGGACGCGTTGAAAAAACAGGGAAAACTTCGCTTAACTGCGGATCTGAAGCCATTGGAAAGGTTGCGGACAAAGCTTTACTTTACGATGAACTGCAGAAAAACGGTTTACCAACACCAAAAACATTAGTGATTAACCTTAATGACAGTTTAACAAAGGTAAAACAATCAATCCAACGTGGACTAAACTACCCAGTGATCCTTAAACCTGCAGACGGCGTTGGTTGCGGCGGATTAAGCCTTGTTAAAGAAGAAAACCAAATAGAAAAAGCCATCACTAAGATAAAAGCTGAATCTAAAATGTCCTGCTTTATTGCTCAAGAATTCATCAGAGGCCAATCAGCAAGCGTCAGCTTACTATCCACAGGCAAAAAAGCCATGGCGCTTAGCTTAAACAATCAAAACATAACCTTTGCAAGGGCCGATGGAGCTTCAAGTTATGAAGGCGGCTTTATTCCCTTTGACTATTGGCTTAAACAGGATGTATTCAAAATTGCAGAGAAAGTTGTTGAGTGCTTCCCAGGTTTGAGAGGTTATGTGGGGGTGGATTTTGTTTTAACAGAGCACAAAGCGTTTGTTGTTGATGTTAATCCCCGTTTGACAACGTCTTATGTTGGTTTGCGTAAAGTTGCCAACTTCAACGTTGCCGAGGCGCTTGTGAACGCTGTTTTGAAGGGCAAACTTCCAAGTAAACCCGAAAATCGCGGAGTTATTTGCTTCTCCAAAATGGAAACGCCTAAGACATCTGCAAACACTTTTCAAAAAACCGCCAAATTAGACTCTATAGTTTCACCGCCTTTTCCCTTAAAAGATAACGCTAAATCCTGCGCCCTTGTCATTGGTGAAGGCGAAAACTTGGATAATGCAAAGCTGCGTTTGGAAGAAGCTAAAAAGCACTTACTCGACATATTGAATTGAGGAAGACAGTTTGGTTGCTGTGTTAGGCTACGATGTTGGAGGCGCCAACACAAAAGCCGCATTTGTCAGCGTCAAAAACGGCAAATTGCTTAAAGCCGAAGTAGCGGTTGAGTACTTTCCAGTTTGGAAACAACCCCAAAAACTCCCAAACATTCTCTTGACGCTAAAGCAGCGGCTGGGCGTTGAAAGTCTTGACGGCGTAGGCGTAACCATGACCGCTGAACTGTCAGATTCTTACCAAACCAAACGAGAAGGTGTCCACCACATTTTAGGCTGTGTAAAAAAGGTATTTCCTGACGTGCCCATTTATGTTTTGAATACAGACGCCAAACTAGAGTCTTTGGACGTTGCCAAACAGGAACCGCTGGGGGTTGCAGCGGCGAATTGGGCGGCCACCGGCTGGTCAGTTGCTCAACACCTCAAAAACGGCTTAGTTGTTGATGTGGGTAGCACAAGCACAAGCATAATCTCCATAGTCAGAGGAGAAGTTGCAGCGCGTGGTAAGACTGATTTGGAAAAACTTATCTGCGGTGAGCTGGTTTACACGGGAAGCCTAAGGACCAACGTTGCTGCAATCGTGCAGTCAATCCCAATCAGAAATGGCGTTGCAGGCGTGGCATCCGAACTTTTCGCTTTATCAGGCGATGTCCACATAATCTTAGGAAACATATCCAAGAAGGATTATACCTCTGAAACGGCTGATGGGCGAGGAAAAACTGTGCCTGAAGCGTTGGCGAGGCTTGCCAGAGTCGTCTGCGCCGACACAGAAATGTTGACCAAACAAGAAATCATCAATATGGCAAAGTACATTTGCGACAAGCAAATCCGACAGGTCGCAGAAGGCGTAAACAAAGTCTACACTTACACAAAATCGTCGGCTTTTAGCAAGGTTCCAGTTGTAGTTACTGGTTTAGGAAAAGACTTTCTCGCTCGAAAAGCCGCTGAGTCCCTTGGCGTTGACACAATAGTTGATTTAAGCACTCTATTGCCCCAGAAAGCTGTTTTGGCAACTCCTGCCTTCGGTGTTGCCATGATGACTGCGACGAAACTTGAAGGAGAAACCGCCAAATGAACGCTACAGTAATAAAAGTAGGCGGCAGCATAGCGTTGCACCCTGAAAAACTACGAGCTCTATGCACAAAAATAAGTGAAGAATCAAAGAAGCACAGGTTGATTGTGGTGCCCGGCGGCGGCGAATTCGCCGATACTGTGCGAACTTTGGATAAGCAATTTTCCTTATCCTGCATTGTATCGCATAAAATGGCGGTTTTAGGTATGGATCAATATGGACTGATGCTTTCGGATTTGATACCTAATTCAGTGACAGTAAGTAAGCTTGAAGAAGTGAAATATTTCTTGGACAAAAGTAAGTTACCAATTTTTTTACCATCCAATTTGGTTCTTAGCGAGGACCCGTTGGAAAACTCTTGGGAAGTTACCTCCGATTCCATCGCCGTATACCTTGCCCACCGAATGCAAGTTCACAAGGTTTTGCTGGTAACAGATGTAGATGGAGTTTACAATGAGGACCCAAAAACAAAGCCAGATTCTAAGTTAATTACGAAGTTATCGGTCAGCGAGCTTTTAGCGTTGAAAATGCGGACAAGCGTCGATAAAGCCTTGCCTAGGCTGCTTTTGAAGTTGCCTGTTGACTGTTTTGTAGTTAACGGGTTGTTTCCAGAGCGAGTTGAAGCAGTTTTGGATGGTCAAGACGCGGTTTATACGCTGATTAAAAGTGATTTACTTTAGTCTATTTTGAAGTGACCGTTATCACATGAGTCTCAGGCGATGAAACCTTCAATTTACCTCTATTTTTTGTCTCCATCATTTTTTGAAGCTCAACCCATTTACACAAAAAAACCAAGCCTCTATCGGTAATTGCAAGTTTTTTCTGGCCGTCGCTCTCTTTAATCTGCGTTAGCCAACACCTCAAAAGAAACTGCGTTATGCACCTTTGAAGAATCCCATATGAAATGTTAGTTTGTCATCTGATGCAAGTTTGAGTTTGGGGCCGCCTACATGAATTAAGTATATTTGCAATAATCTGTTTGCGGGTCGCGTTTCCTGTTAAAAGGCAAGCCTATCTCCACTTGATTGGCAACTAGTCAAGCAATTAAACGTTTGTTGTAGCAACAGTGCGGTCACAAAACGGGTTTTTCGACGAAGAGAAAAAAAATTAAAAAAGGAAATGGAAGTTTGTATGTTTAAATCTTTTTCTTATCTACGACTTCGCGGAAAGTCTTACCGCAGCAATCATAGAGAGCTATGGTAAGTTGTGTCCGTTTGCCTTTTTTATCTGGTTTTCCAGCCATCTTCCAGGTTTTCTTTGCGGTTTTAACTTCTTTTCCACATATTGGGCATTTTGCCATGGTTATTCCTCTGATGTGAACGTATCATATGTATGGGTTTAAAACACTTTCTATCGCTTGCTTGTTGAATGGCTAAATTAAAGCTTTTTTAAGGGAAAAACATGTTGAAAATACTATTTTTTATTGAAAAAAGCGGGGTCTAAAGGATGGATTGCGGTGCGCGAGATGAAGAATTATTAGTTAAAGTAACCAGAAATATTTTGAGGATACCATGTCAATAGTTGGTTTAGATTTGGCAGGGGTTGAAAATAGACCCACAGGCTACTGCCTACTCGAAGATATGAAAGCAGAAACTTGCTTGGTTTATGCTGATGAGGAAATAATGAAGAAAACAGTGAGCAGGCGCCCAAAAATTATTGTCGTTGATGCACCCTTTTGCCTGCCGCCTGGAAGAAAATCAATCGAAGAAAGAACAAACATCCACCTAAGAGGCTGCGATAGAGAAATTTTGAAAATGGGCATAAAGATTTTTCCTATCACGTTGGGACCGATGAGAAAACTGACTAAAAGAGGTATACGCCTAAGGAGCATGCTTGAAGAACAAAAGTTAACTGTAATTGAGGCCTGTCCTGGAGGTGCCCAAGACGTTCTGGGCATTCCACGAAAGCAGAAGGGGTTGGAGAAATTGTTGGCGGGCTTAGAAAAGTTGGGCATTAAAGGACTCAATAGCAAGATGAGTGACCATGAGCTTGACGCAGTCACATGCGCTTATATGGGAAAACTGTTTTTGGAAGGAAAAGCCGTAGTCTATGGAGCACCCAATGAAGGTATTGTGATGCCTAAAGGTGAGGGAAAATTAAAAAAAGAAAAAATTGGCTGTTGAGGCACAAAAATTTAGTCTTTTTTATTTTCTGGTTGTTTGTTTCTGGAGAGTTTGTAGGGCCACCAGTTGAATTTTTGTGCCAAACCCATTAGCGAGGGAACAAAGAAGAGAATAACAACGGTTACGTCTATCAGGATTGCGGTGGTTACTGCGAGGCTGATTTCTTGAAGAATCGCAATGTTAGTTATTATCAATGATGCGAAGACTGTGGCGAGCACTATTCCTAAGCAAAGGATGGTTACCCAGACTTTATCGATGGCGGTCACTATGGCTTCGTTGTCGGTTTTGCCGTTGAGCACTTCTTCTCGGATACGTGTTAAGAAAAATATGTCATAATCAATTCCCACGCCCAGCATAGTTACTACAACGAATAGGGGCGCAAAGTCTAGAATTGGTAAGTTAAGGGCGAAATAGAATATGGCTGAAGTAATTGCTAAAGCGAAGACAACGCTGCAAAGTATCGTAATTATTAGGCGGATAGGTGTAAAGGCTGAACGCAGCTGGAAAAACAGAATTACATAGACTGCTGCTGAAAGGATTGCTACAACTTCTGGGATAAGTGATGTCATAAACGTGTGGCTATCGTAGGTTGATTGAGTTGTCCCTCCGAAGTAAACATTTATTCCGTTTACAAATGTCAGCTGGTTAATTTCCTGTTTCATTGTGTTTAAGGAATCGACGGCGGCTTGACCAAAAGCTGAACTAGAAAGGCCTACTGTAATCACTACGGTTTTGTTATCTTTTCCGATAGTTGAAAACATTTGGCTCTCGTATTGCACACGTAGGGTTTCAGGCATGTTCTCAACATTGGAATAGTTGAATGTGTTTCCAAAGGGTCTGGTTGGTCCTGCAACACTTGTTACGCCCTTCGAATTAGCTGCGGTGGCTGTTATTTGCTCAATCTGGTCGAGCAGAGTTTGGTTAAACTGGTTGTTTCCATAAGTCACTTGAGTCGGCGTTGTGATAACAATTTGTGTTGGATCTATGGCTCCGCTTCCAAAACTGTTAGCTATGGCGGTGAGTCCCTGATTGCTTTGGAAGTTTGGAATCAAACTTAGAAAATCCTGGCTGGTAGGCGTATTATACATGACGAGGAAGGCGCCTAAGGCAACTAAACTGATCAGGATTACGATGGGGACCTTACGTTTAAGTGTGTTATGTGCTAGTCGTTTTAGTATGCTCTTGTTGGGGTCAGATTTTGTTTTGCTAAATCTGTTTAGTCCTGGCCAGAAAATTTTGTCTCCTAAAGCAATTTCAAGAGCTGGCAACAGAGTGAGTGATGCCAAAAGCAAAATTGATACCCCCAACGCTATTGCGGTTCCCACATCACTAAAGATGGGTACGTTAGCAACAGCCATGACTATGTATGCGACAATCACAGTTATGCCCGCAGTTAGGACTGCTTGTCCTGCCCACTTAAGAGAAATACCTACGCTTTCCTCAATGGATTTGCCTTTCTGCCGCTCTTCCCTTGTACGTTTAAGCAGCAGCACCGCATAGTCTACCGCTAACCCCAACATTAGCAAGATGGTTAAGGTAGGTGTAAGGAAAGTTAAGCTTGAATGTCCCACATCCACAACTGCAAGGTAGATGGCGGCAAGCGAAACCGAAACTGAAACGCCCCCAAGTAACACAGGAATTAAAGCTGCCAAAGGCGCCAAAAACAGGAGACCAACAATTAAAAGAGAAATTGCTATGGCGGGACCAGCCGTTATTTCAAGGGCAGGCAAAAACGCTTTTTCAACATCTTTACTTAGAACTGATCCGCCAGTAACGTAAACCGAGCCGAATTTTTGCAAGCCAGAATTTTTTACATCAGATTCTACCTGAGCAATCGTGTTTTGGTCTGTATCAGATGAGAATCCCAGTATCACTAACATTGAATCATTTTTTGAGTTAACGAAATTGCCTGTTAGGGCGCTTGAGGGTATGTACGGGTAATATGTGAATGATTGGGTTGAAACTAAATTTTGAATTGCATGGTTAACGTCGGCGACTGTTGCATTGGGCGAAATTTCTGATAGGAGGCCGCTAAGTGAAGTAGCGTTTATGGAGAAGAGTGGTGAGTCTTTGAGGGTGGTTTGGGTGGCATTTGAAATAAATTGGCTGGCTAACATCCATGTTTGGGTGTTGCTTGGTGATGAACCTAGCTGATAAGAGGACCCAAATAAATCGGAAACTGAGAACCCTACGTCTGAAGAGGTCAAGTTAGCGTAGGAGTTTTTTAAAAACGTGATTGCGTAGTTTCCAAGGGTTGCATTTGAAGGTGACGAACCAAAACTGTACAGTTGATTAACAACGGTAGTTGGGGAAGCGCCTAATGTTGCGGAGAGGTCTTCGGGAATGCTTGACGCAATGGTTGCGACTGTAAGGTTGGCTATTGCCGTTGGTTGGTTCCAATTGTTAATGTTTAAGCCAGAAGCTGCAAGACCAATGGTTTGATTTGTCTGTGTATCAAGCTGCGGGTTGCTCATAAACGCTGAAACTGACTGACCTATTGCAAAGGCTTCACGGTCAGCCACCGAGGTGCTATTTGGGAGAGCTTGAAAACTAGCTGTCCAAGCGCCAAAGAACGCTGTGTAGTACCCAATTGCTTGTGGGTCGCCTCCAAAATTGTTAGTTGAGCTAAAAGCAGTGATGTTTGCCTGCATGTTGGCAATGGATGGATCTGTTACGTTTTGAGCAATGATACCTTGCCAAGCACCCACAAATGCTGCAGGGACTCCATATATTAGTTGGGCTGTTTGGTTGATGCCGTCCTGTAGCGCAAAGACGTTTGAGCTTAAAACTGAAAGATTATCCTGCAATGTGTATAGTCCAGAGTTAATGGTGTTTATGTTGGATTGCAAACTTGCTGTTTGGTTAATTAATTCTGTAATGGAGGAGTTAAGAAGGCTTTCCTCAAGTGTGTAAAGGCTTGTTTCTCCAGTAAAGTTAGCGATGTCCGTGTTTTTAGATAGGGTTTCGTTGAGTGCCAGCACTTTCTGCTTTAATGCATCAGAATACACTGGAACTCCTTGAAGGACAACTATGATGCTGCTGCTACGGCCATCATTATTGCTGGTGCCGTTAGTGCTGTTAGTGGCTGTATGGAATTGAGCATCAATTATGTGAGCTGCTTTATCTGACTCCGTGTTGGGGCGAGCTCCAAATCCCCCTGTCAAATCATAGGAAACAGCTGAAAAGAAGCTTGGAATAAGAACAAGCGATAGCAGTACTGCAACCACCCATGCTATTATGATTAATCGGTGACGCTTGCGGATGAAACCGTTTAGAGAGTCGAAAATTGATCGTGGCAATTAGCATCAAACTCCTGAAACTTCATGGTTAACTTGTTATCTTAGTCATGCCTGTTTGCGTCGCCTTTCTTAAGGATTTTCCACAATCGCAAAGTAAACTTATGTGAAATGTCAGACTCGAACACAAAAAATACACAGAAGGGTAAATATCGTTGCAAAGAAATTCTTTTATTGAAAATTGATGGTGCCGAGGGCTAGCTTGACACCGTCGTTTAAGCCGTCGTTACAAAATAATGTTCAGAACGAAAGTACCTTGGACCTATCTTATCTCCCAAAAGGTTTGAGTTCCTTTGCCTGAAACTTGTAAATTTCAGTTTTTATTAAGTTCAAGACAATGGCAAGTCCGCCGAGTTGCATACCCGAACAGGTTCAAACCCATACTAAATCTGAAACGTAGTTGAACCACTGGGATTTGAACTTAAGACTTAGGCTGTGCAGCCTAATCATGCTTCTAACAGCTGAAGCAGCCGTCAACACACATAATGCTATATCGAGGAGCGTCAGGGACCTTGCCAACTAATTTAGGGGCAACCGTGCACGCAATTTTAAAAAATACTAAGTCGGGACTCGGAGGTTAAATTATCCGTCGATAGTTTATCCTCCGCCGTCAGTATTATATATGACTACACGCTATAAATAACTTGTGGAATCTTTTTGTCAACCCCTAATATAACTCACGTCCACTTGTCTTTGATGCGTATTTTCAGGTACAACCCAGAAGGGAAACGAATTGAACCAAAGTTTGAGTTCTTAGAAGATTGCAACAAGTATTATGAGCAGGTAATATATGACAGCAGGTTTCTGGGAAGTCAAAACATCACCGTTCCGTTTGTGGGTAAACTCAGATCCGGCATCGATATCAGCGGTGTTGAGGTTGACCCTTTCTTATTCAAGTTGCAGAACTACTACTCTCAGCTTGCCAAACGTTATAAGCTGTTCCTTACGCCGCATTATCCCTGCGCCGTTGATATCCTCAATTCAGAGAATAAAGATTATAACATTAAATTATCAACGTTGCCTGGTTCGTTAAGCAGCTGCTCGGATGCAAAATTGAGCATTTCTCTGAGAATTTACCCGGCTGGCTTAGCTTCGTTGCGACTTGGACTTTTTCTCCAGACGTCTACAAGCTTCCAGATCGAAGACATAATTGACTTCCTCGTTAACAGGAACGCAATAGTCACGATGGGAAACCAAGATTACAACATTGACAAACTCACCAAAGAGTTTGCTCATAGGTTGTCAGCTGGCCTTCTCAATAACCCTCAAACAAATTACATCGAAGAGCAAATAGCCTCTATGGTGACCATAATCGAGGCTAAACCATCCCCGACTTTTCAGAACAACTCGGCAGACGTATTCTTGCCGTTGCTTTACCTGAACATGCACCCTGACAACAGTCTTCCAGTAACCGGCAACCTAGCGAAAGACCCCGATGTTTTCATGGCAGGAGGAAGAAGAAATGCGGTCTTTTTCATTCCTGAGAATAACGCAGATCGCCGAAAACTTCGACGATGGACTAGGAACGTTTTCGAGCTTTACGCTCTGCAAAATTTGCAGAGCCAAAGCATTGCCTCAAGAGCTGTCTCAAGCGATTTTCAAGCACGGCTATCTCAAGAAAACTGGATAAAGAAACTTAAGAAGGGAATCCTGCCTCCGTCCCTTAATTCTCTGTTTTCCGACTGGAACTATGTGCACCTCCACCAACAAGACTTTCCGCTGCAGAAAGCGGTGTGGAAAACGCGTTATGCAGAAATCTTAAAAGTTTTAGACGCAGATAACGCCATCAAAAACAGCGAAACCCAAGCAAGAACACTTTTGGACGACACTGTAAAACAGGCAGCTCAAGATAGCAAAGACGCTTCGTCATGGCTTCAAAAGTTTATTGATATAGTGGGAAAGATTGTTCAACTTCCAGTGAAGTTATGATCATGTGGAGTTGTGACCCGCAAATCCCTCTCTTTTGCCCTCCTTAACCAATACGAGAAAAGTCCGCCGAGTTGCAGACCTGACCGAGACTGATGGTATGGGAAGTGTTAAACGGGCGGGGCGCTCACGCCATACCATGAGCGCCTCTGTTTGTGGGTTGGATGTGCATAAGGATAGTACTTATGCGACTATTTTGAATTCTGAAGGAAAAATAATCAACCAGATGAGAATGAATAATGAGAAAGTGCTGTCGTACTTGTCCCACTATAAGGTGAGCAAGGTGGCGATGGATGCTTCTACTCCGGTGGCGTCGTTGTATAGGCAGTTGATAAGTGAGGGCTTTGACGTTGTGGTTTCTCATCCTAAGAAGACGCGTTATATTGCTGAGGCTAGGATTAAAAGCGACAGGGTTGATTCCAAGGTTATTGCCGAGTTGGAGGTTGGATGCGTTGCCGCTTGCATATGTGCCTAGCAAAGAAACGTCGGATTTGCGAGAAAAGGTGAGGCGAAGAGCTTTCTTGGTCCGAGAACGTGTCAAACTTCGCGTGAAGATTGAGTTTTCTAACGTATGAGGGAATTAAGAGGCCTTCTGAACATGGCTTATTCACACGGAAGGGTATTGAGTGGTTGGGGTCTTTGAAGTTTGAGTCTGTTGATTCTTATCTTAGAATTATGGACATTTTTGATGAGGAAATAAAAGTGCTTTCTAGGCAGCTGGAGGGTTTGGCTAGGGAAGATGAGGATGTTAAGTTGTTGATGACTGTTCCGGGCTTGGGTTATTATTCTGCGTTGCTTGTGAAGAGTGAGATTGGCGACGTTAACCGTTTTCCGTTTGGGGAGAGACTTTGTAGCTATGCTGGTTTGGTGCCGTCTACTCACGCGTCTGGCGGCGTGGTTAGGCATGGCGGTGTCACGAAGGAGGGTAGCCGTTGGCTGCGTTGGGTGATGGTTGAGGCTGCTTAGACGCATGTGCATAGTATGATACTTCCATTACGAGGGCGTATCAGGGAATAGCGCAGAGAAGGGGAAAGAGAGCCGCTATGGTGGCTGCTGCTCGTAAGTTGTTGTTGTGTTGTTATTCGGTGTTGAAGAATAAGCGCCCGTATTATGATCAGGCATAAACTTTCCTCATTTTTCACACTGTCCCTGTTGTGGACGAGAGACTGATTGAGGATGCCTGGATGCGTAGCCATATTGCCTATTTAGTGTGGGCGAATAGGTGTATGCCTCAATCGACTGCGGCGAAAAGAGAGGATTAATTTGGAGGTAGAAGGCATGAGGAAAAAAAACCAAATAAAGGACTTCACATAGGTGTGTGAAAACTCAAATTCAATTCTAAAAATTGATACTTATATCTGGAAACATGCTCTGAACTCATTAAATCAACATATATTTAACAACTTTCCGGAACCGAAAATAGTTTTTACGCAGTCTGAAACGGGTATGAGCCCCCATTGCTTAAACCGTTCGCCAAAGCTATTTTCTTAAGTTTAGACCAAGTTTGAAGCTACCCGCTCCTAACCAGGAATCGGGTTCGATGGGATTCGTCTAATGTCTTAAGCGAATCCAATGCAATCAAAGGACAAACACGAAGTCCGTGGGGCCGCTGGGATTTGAACGTCGGATGTGTCGTGACATCACCCGCGAGTTTCCCCTTTTTTCAACAAAAGGTCTTGACAATAAAGTGTGTTTAGAAAGCTCTTTATTCAATATGATTTCTATCTTTCTTAAGGTATTTTGATTGTTGGTAGGAAACAAAGCTTACTCTGACTTGATTAGAGAGTTTTGGGGTTCATTCTGGAACGTTAAGAAGCCCTACGTTGAAATAGCCAGAAGACTTGGCGTCGATGAGGATACAGTCCGGAACAGAATCAAGCACTTGGAAGACAGTGGATTCCTGCTGGGATGGAGATTAGTTCCCAACCCAATATTGCTCGCTCGAAGATATTCGTATCTTCTTCTTGAGGTAAAAAATCAAGATTTTAAGGAAGAAATCATCTCACGCTTAAAGGTAAAAGACGGGGTCATCTCCATAATCAGCATTTACAACAACAGCCTGTTGGTAACTCTATTTGATGACGAAGAAAAAAAAGCATCAAGAGAAATCTCCAAGATGGGCATTAGAACTCATCCCCCGATCGTGCAGCAAATTAATGTCCCACAAACCAACTTACAAATGACCCCCAATGACTGGAAGATATGTAAGCTACTTTTGAGAAATACAGAAAGTAGGATGGCAGATGTCGCCACGGAGGTCAAAGTTTCAGCAAAGACAGTGAAGCGAAGACTAAACAAAATGATGAGTTCTTCTGCAATATTCATCATGCCTATGGTGAGTCACAGAAAGGCTGTAGGCATACCTTACCATCTTATGATACAAACGGAAGAGGGCAGGAAAGCCGAGGTAGAACTATTTGTGGCTTCCAGAATAGACAACTTGGTATTTAGAGCGGCTGACTCAAAAAACGGCCTTCTTTTCATCTTTACAGGCTCAAACATTGCAGAGGGAAAAGAGCTCATTACGTTGGTGAATAAACATCCTGGCGTCAAATCTGCTAAGCTGAGTATTGTTGAAGAGGTTGTTTATACCTTCGATTGGCTTGAAAGAGAAATCGAAGAAAGAATAACAACTACAAGATAATGTGCATATTAGCGCTGTCAAATTTGTGTAGTTTCCTTTGTCCAAAAACACGAAGTCTCTTCGGCATGAATTTAAATCATTATTTTAAGTTACTTTATTATGAATGGTGCCCGAATATGGAATCGAAAAATAGTTCAAAAGATGTTGTTTTGTCATTTCTTAAGACTCTGAACAGCGGAGACTTCACAACCGCTGGAAACTATATAGCTGAAGATGTGTCGTTCTTTGCGCCAGACGGTGCACCAGTAAGCGGTGCAAAGGCTTACTTTGATGGCTTGAAGCCGCTTGGCTTAAGTTACGTAATAAAGAAAGTATTTGCTGATGGCAGCGACGTTTGTATAATATACGACATAAGTTTCAGTAAACCGGCAGCAGTAACACTGTTTGCATGCGGATTGTATAGTGTTGTTAATGGAAAAATAAGTTCGATTAGAGTAATTTTTGATCCAAGACCTCTGTTCAACAACCCGAATAAATAAATTCAAGGACGTGGAGCGCGTGCGCTCATTGGCATTCCTGAAGCCGTAAAAAACAAACTGTTTACACCAATATTCATGAATAAAGAGAAAGGTCAAGGCTTCGGCTTACCTGTGATAAAACGTATGACTGAATCATTAGGTGGCACAGTAACTTTTGAGAGCGAAGAAGGCAAAGGAACAACTTTCATCATACGTTTGCCCCCCCCCCATAGCAGCTAAACGGTAAATTGGTCTACAAGTGAGCATAGATAGTTTTTTATAGCCAAAAGTTTCAAAGAAGAATTGGTTCCAGATGTTCAGAAAAAGTAAAGCTGACGAAATAGGTAAGTTCTTTGCCCTGCAGGTGAATAAGAATGAACTTGCAGTTTTCTATTTGGGCGTATCAGGTTTCATCGCAAGAAGTTCCAGCCAAACAGTTCTCCTTGACCCTGCAGGCATGCTTAAAG
>PLYI01000044.1 GCA_003151735.1 Candidatus Bathyarchaeota archaeon
GCCCGCTGCATGACCGATGTGGTCACCTTCTATCCACTGGGAAGAATCGGTTACATCATAGACCTTGCCTTTGTAGGCAACATATGCAGGCTTGCCGTCTTTCCCATTAAATTTGTTCAGCTCTTGATTGGTGAATTTTTGTGTTTTTTCCATTTTTCTTCGTTCTGCTCTTATTTTTGATTAAAGCAAAATTGCTATATTTTCTTTGAAATTTCAAACTATTTTTCTTTAGGCAACATTTGCGCACCTGGGATGTAGACTGCTTTTTTGGAGATTTCGGCGCTGCAAGAGCCTGGGTGGGCTTTGCAATAGTCCTCAAACACATACTCCTACAACTACGACTACGTACGTTCTCTCCCACGCACCCGTGCGCGTGCCTACTGTCAGTCAGTCTGTCACTCTCTGTCAGCGAGCGCTTGTAGTTGTGGTTCTGCAGTCACAAATTGTTAAGTAGACAATGAGTCAGTTATACAAGGGGTGATTGGACAAATGAGGTTTTTGCATAATAACAAAGGTGGTTTAGCTGGGTGGCTCTGGTATGCTATTGTAGTAGTAGTATTAATAATAGTTCTTGTCGTTGTTGTGAGATTTCTTTTTCACTTGATATAAGGCAAGCTGAATTAAAGATTCGACCGAATCTTTAGCTTACCCTATCTGTTTGTTTTTAGTTTGTTGTGTCTTTGTGTGGTGTTGTGTTGAGGGTGTGGTTAGGGAGTATAGTATAGTAATGTATAGTAGTATAGTAAGTATGAGAGAGAAAGATTAAAATTTAATCCAAAAAAATTAAACGTGGATTTCAAAGAGTAGCGGGCTTTGAGCTTCAACGCCCTTACTCACCTTTCAATGACTTCCCCATCTTTCTCAGCGATCTTTTCACCTTCGCCCCTGTCGTATTATCTGCTAATCTCTGTGCTTCTTCTACATCTGCTAATCTCCTTGTCTCCGCCACATCCGCTAATCCCTTNNGCTTCTTCTACGTCTGCTAACCTCTGTGCTTCTGCCCTCTTCTGTTCTTCATTCATTTCATGACTCACCTCCCTCAATTTTTCGCCCGTGGCTTGGGTTTAAAGCTTATTTGAGGGAATTAATTCGCCATGCAAAAGTTTTAGCCTTGCAATACGCGCCTTAACAGTCATCACGAGTTTTTCTCTTAGATCTTCATCAAAGAGTTGCTTGTTTATCTGGCTGATTTCTTTGGCTAACACGTCATCTCCTACAGTGTATTCTACCCATTCTTGAAAATCATTTCTTTGAAAATGAAATTTCACCGAATCAAAGTCTATTTCTTCAAGTTTCTCTGCAAAAGTCTCCAGATCCTCAGCTGTCTTCCCAGTATTTTGGTCGATTCCAATGTAAAATCTAAACTCATTTTCTTTCGGTACAGGACTCAAAATCTTCACGATTTTTAAATCTGAAATACTATCTTCTTCATTTCCTGAATTTCTAACTGCTGGTTTTAGGTACCTATGAAGCTGATCTTTTGCAACTTTCAAGTGCAATCCATCCTCTGTCCACATGCCAGTCCCTTTCTCTAAAGCTGAAACATTTAGCATGTTTCGTACTCCGCCTTTCTTTACGCCAAGCACATACTCGGCTACATCTTTATCCAATTCGACTTCAAGATGAGTTACATTGTAATCTTGTGGATCTACTTCTATTTCTTTAATTTTGCCGATTCTTTCATCTAACGCAAACACATCTTTATCCATAAAATCTGTACTTTTCATAATTATCTCACGCCATAATACATACCACTTATTTAATGGTCATTAGCAGACTTAAGTGAGTGTGACTGGGAGGACACAGCAACTAAATCTAAATCTGTTATTACTTGTAGCATGGAGATAGAATTGTTACTGTCTGTCTGTTACTGTTAGTTACTGTCTTAAATGTTAGGGTTACTGTGTTATTGTTTTGAGAGGTAGAGAGGGTGAGGATGAGTTAGCGTGAGTTAGTGGTCGTTTGGGTTTGATAGGTAGAGAGAGAGAGAAAAAGATTAAAATTTAATCCCAAACCCAAACCCCCAAACCCAAATATATCATAAACGTTTACCGCTTATACAAAAAGCGGCAAATGCCCAGCAAAGCAAACAATGTAGCGCGTTCTTCTTTTTAAAAAAAGGAGTAGGTTTGCGGGTGATATCTCCATTATAGACGGGGTTCAATTCCCATCCTCAGCTCTTTGGATGAATCCCGAAGCTTTTTGAGAAAGAATTGTATAGGTTACTTTGGTTTCTGATGATCTATTTACTAAAATTACATTATAGGAAATAAGTAATGGTATTTTCTAAATTCAAATCAATCAATTGTATTAATGAAAGATTTTTATTGGTAATTCACCGATAATTGAAGCATAAAGCACAATGTAATGCGCTGCATGAATTATAGTGGCACGAGGTTTTTTAAAACCAGCTTTTCCCGCGCATAGCAGCACATTTTGCACAAACGATCAGTAACGTCTCATTTTCATAAATCAGCTTCGTCTCAGTGCAGCCACATGAGCATTTATTGTTAACTGTCATTTCTAACCGCAATCTCCGCATTTAAGAATTTTCCGCAGTCTTTGCCAGTGTGGTCGCATACGTAGGCACCTAATTGAAAGTGTCTGCATCGCCTAAACTCTTTGCAAGTCATAGTTATTTTGCGCTCTCCTCAAGTTCTCCACAGCTTTAACAAACCGTTTTAGCAATTATATGCAATGTGCCGATTCTTGACATATATCAACCTGCAGAGTGTGAAACAAGATAGAAAACTGCAACTCCACGCTGAGAAGCGATTTTTTGTTGGATTTTGTGATGACACATCGACATGTGCCTTCAGTCAACTTCGGGCAGTTCTCTGTTAACTATCGCGGGATAAGATTTAGAACGCTACCCAAACTTCTTGATGTCTAGGGCAACTATTTTGTGGCAATTGAAGCATCTTGTTTCATTAAGCTCAAATCCCTTCAAAATATCAAAGCTTCTCAGAGTGTACGTTCTGTGTTTAGAGTGGTCGCAGATAACCTGAATTAGGGAAACCGATGCTTCTCCTTCCATTTTCTCTTTTCCCATTCATATTCCACATTGATGCAAACACCGAATATTCCGAGCACATCTTCAGAATTATAAGCCATTTTATATCTCTCCACACTAATGGCGGACGCACAGGCTTTGCGATCTTGATGAAGCGTGCTCCCATAGGTTTAAGTTTGTCTATTAATTCTTGTGGATTACAACTTTGGTCCAGTGGCAATTCGCTGGCTGTTCTTCGTTAGGGGTATACTCATTCATTTATAGTCACCTGTAGATATTGTCATGCTCTTGATCGAGGCGACAGCGCGAATTTTACGTATTGCTTTATTCATGTTCTTGGTTTCCATTTTGGGCATACGTGATACTGCCAGACGTCTCCTTCACCTGGCTCATTGCAGTACATATAGCTTAAGTTGCAGTTGCCGCAGTTGCAACATATTTTAAAGACATTTTCTTTTATCACAGTTTTTGCTCCTTTGCTTACTCGGCACTTTTCCAGGATTCAATCTTTTAACTGGTTGTGTCGTAATCTTTCTTGTCTTCGTTTTTGTTTCTCTTTCTGTTGGGCGCATAAATTAAATTACTGTTCGTTTCTATAACAAAGTTATATGTTTATAACAGTGTTATCGCGCGCTAAAATGTATTTTCTGATCTCCATCTCCCACTATTCAGTCGTGGTTTCCCCGTAATGTGTGGGCATTGATGTAAGTCAGTGCCAGTTGCGCCAAGTTTATTGAAGACTGCACATTCTAAGCATTGTTTTGTTGTGCATGTGTCCTCTGTAAATGGGCAGCTACGAAATATTTTTGGAAGATAATCGTTCAATGCCTTATTCTCTACTGAATCAAACTCTTAGCTTAGCGTCGTTTAGAAGTTTTCGAATTTCATCTGTAGTTTTTTGAGTCATTTTAATGTAACTTCCTGCCTGTTTCGATTTGCCCCTTCCCTTTTCTCCTCAAAAATATTGTGGAAGCCTTCCTTCTGTGCTCCTCTTCTCCTTAAACAAGGCAAACCGCAAGAAAGCATATAAGCCATATTTCCAAAACCGTTATGTATCAAAAACCAACAGATTCCACATCTTCTATCGGTGAATCTTCGATATTTTCTTCTTAAATCCAACCAAATTTTATAATGATATTGATTGGGTGATTGATAATGAAAGAAATAAAATGTAATAAATGTAGTAAAACCGTAAGCGTTAAGGATGATTATTATTTGAAACGATGCACGTATTGCAGAGTTAAGGATATGGCCTATAATTAAAAAGAGTGAACTGAAAAATTATGATAAGCAGAGTGCTTGGTTTCTTGTTTCTTCAACTATGGGAAGCACTTCTTTGAGCTCTCTGAACTGCTTGAGCACTGTAACGCCGCGTTGCGTAATCGCGTAGACTACTCTTTCTCTTCTAATGATTTTCTCTTCAACCAGTCCCTGCTTTGTCAAGAAGTCAAGATACTCTTTTAGCACTTTGCAGTTGACGTTAGCTTTGTACATGATATGTGTCAGCTTCAACGGGCCCCTTTGAGCCAATACCTTCAATATATCAACATACATTTCCAGTTGAGACCGTCTCATAGTTTCACCTTCTCTTCTCAGTTTACTTGGCACGCTTGAACACGATGAGCCTGTTCTCAAATGCGGTAACCATGTCGTCTAACAGTATTTCGCGCAGTTCCATAGAAAGTCCTTTGATTTTTTCGCCGAAAACCGTGGCTATCTTAGCTTCCAATTCTTTTCTACCTTTAACTTCCAACTGTTGGTTCAAACTATTTTCCTTCAATCCTGTTGTTGATGAGCAAGTAAGATTCAAGGTACTTAACTCACTTATGAAAGCCAACATAATATTCGAGATTTGAATTGTGAATACACATTGCAAACGCCCATTTTCCCGCTTAGGAATGTTAGAATTTGTTGGGTCCCCATTTAACAAAGTAGTGTAAGGCTAAGAACATTTAGTCACGGGTTAGGCATCCCTTGATTCTGCGATTAGCTCTGGGGTTGTCACCATCATTTTTCAGAAATAAATAGAAGGAACGAAAACGGAAGTTAATTAGGAGTCTTTTTGATGTTTTCTTTACAAGTCGCTCTCCCGGCAGTAGATTCGTTCTGGTGGCTCGCAATAGTCTTCCTCATAATTGCCTTGATAGCGGTGGTAGTCATCGGGTTCCTCTTTGCATTTCCCATCGCGCCTTAGCCGCCATAATAACCTATTTCATAACAGGTGGCAGCATAAATTCCCTAACGAATAGTAGCTTACTGTATGCAGGCATAGTATTTCTGGTTGTGGCGCTAATATCAGCAGCGATAGGAAATCTCTTGGGCTATGGACGGAGACGCACCGTAGTCGTCCACGATGATTAACATCATTAACGCTGTACATGAATAATTTGTGAAATATATCCATCAACATCGCGGTTTGGGACAGAAGGGAAAAAATAAGCCAGTTTCGCAAATCTAACTTAATACTTGACCTGTTAGCCCTAACCATTGCTACAAAGAAAAAAAAGGAAATTGTGGGTGACATCTCCACTTTCGCTGGGGTTCAAATCCATGCCCTGTTCAATTAGCCAGAGGGTTTAAGGTCCACCCACTTTGAGTGAAAAAAAGTCACAATAGAATTGTTCTTCTCGATGTTTTGTTTTTTAATTTTGAACTAAATGTTTTTAGCACACCAAACAAACCTAGGTGCAGTTATTTGAGGACAATTGTTGATGGCTAACCTTGTTCAGGGCGGAAAAGTAGCAAAGCGGTCTTTTTTTGTCCAGTTAATGGTCGGTTTATCGGAATTAGTTATGGGTGTATTCACCGTAAGTATCGCCTTAATCGCTGACGGTATCCAATCTTTTGCAGACGCAGGTGTGTCGTTGATAGTTTGGATTGGTCTGCGCCTATCAAGAAAAAAACCTGACAAAAGATTTCACTTTGGCTACCATCGTGTGGAAACCCTAAGCAGCATTGTTGCAGCCCTCTTCATGGCAACAATAGGTGGAATAACCCTCTATGAATCCTACAGAGAACTCCTCAGCCCAACAGCAGTTGTTGACCCACTATTAGCATTAGTGGTTGCATCGGTTGCTACATTGGTTTCTTCATTGCTTTTAATCTATAAGCGTAGGGCTGCTGAGAAATATGGTTCTTTGGCTCTGAAGACAGATGCTTCCAACTCGATAAAAGACGTACTTACTTCAATCACAGCCTTCGTTGGCATAGCGTTAAGCAGTTACTTCAACATCATTCAAATGGATGCAATAGCAGGAATCATCATATCGTTGTTTGTCTTCACTATGGTTTACCCCATACTCAAGGAGGCATCGCTTGTTTTGCTTGATTCTTACCATTCTCCAGCAACCATAACGGCAATCGAGAACATCGCCAACAGTATAACACAAGTAAAGCAAGTTCACAGCATTCGAATGAGAAAGCTCGGTTCTTACTTAATCGGGGATATGCATATTGTACTTAGGAATGATATGACCGTGGAAGAAGCGCACGCTATTGCATCTCAAATAGAGGACCGAACGATAAAAGAATTCGATGAGATTATAGAGATGAATGTAATAATAGAACCCTATCAAGAACCAAAAGTGAGCGTTTAATCCCTATTTGGGTTTTCGTTCTCCACAACGATAAAGAACGTATATCCCCAAAACCATGACTAAACCAGCCGCCAGTTGAATAATAGTAAACGGTTCTCTCAACACTACGAAAGCAAGAACTGCGCCAAAAAGAGAGGACAACGAAAAGATTACCCCCGTTCTCATTGAACCTATTTTTCGCAGGGCAAAGAGGAAAAACAATATCGAAAACGCTATGCTGAATGCTCCAACGAAGAGTATGTAAGGAATTGAAATTAAGGGAATGGTGAAACTGAATCCAAGTAGGAAAGATAATGCCAGCAATGCAATGCCGCCTATGAAGCATTTTAGTCCAGTTACCATTATGATGTCTCTTTTTCTGCTTAGATGTTTGCTCAAGTTGTTGTCTATTCCCCAGAAGAAACAAGCACTTATAATCAGCAAGTTACCGATGATGTTCTGAATGAGGGTTAGATTCTGGAATGCTCCGTTTGTGGTTACAAAAATTACTCCTATTAGTAACAGAAGTATTCCCCAATACTCTTTTTTGTTGCATCGTTCGTTCAAAAAGATGAAGGCTATAGCGACAGTGAATAGGGCTTCAGCGTTTAGGAGTAACGATGCGTTTATTGCTGTTGTTTGGTTCAGACCGTTCAAGAGGAGTAAAGGAGCGATTATTGAACCGCATAGAATAACGAAAGCGAGCGTTTTGTAGTCTTTTTTGGTTATTTTTGCTTCTGTTTCTGACGTGTCAAGCTTTGTGAGAATCTTTGGGCATAGTGGTGTTGCGTGAATGGCAAAGAGGAAAACGCCAGCAACAAGGTAAATCATTCCAGCGATTACTGTTGGGTTCATGTTTTCCAATGCTATCTTGTTTAGAGTGGAACTTACCCCAAACAGAATTGCTGAGACAACAGCAGCAACGTAACCCCA
>PLYI01000116.1 GCA_003151735.1 Candidatus Bathyarchaeota archaeon
GTCCACAAACCTTCATAATAGCTTTTCATGTTTAATTATTGTGATTCACAAATTTGAGGGATTCCAAAAATGAAAACTAAACTCCAAAAGCAACTTGAATACACGGACAAGGACAACCGTCAATATAAACATATAATAGTCATTCCGGAAGAGGCAGTCAACGAATTAGGCTGGAAAGATGGACAACACCTAGAGCTTACGATAACAGAGTGGCGATTAATCATTGAGGCGAAAGAATGAGCAATTTCACAGTTTGTCATCAACATTGAGTTTCATAATAATCACTTTGATTCATTTGCTTTGAAGTTTTTTTAAAGGGTTTATCGTATTATGTCATTATAGACAGAAGATAAGGTGAGTTGGTTTTCTGTTGTCATCACTAGAAATTGTGTTCACTGAGCGTATCCTGTTTTTCTTTTTAATCTTGCCCAAAACTCTTTTGCCTAAGTAACTCTGATGGTCAATTCTTAAGCCTTTGGAGCAATCTCGCAAGATTTCCTTGAAAGCGGTGGCAAACCTATGGTTGATAGTTGATATCGTGTTCTTTTCTGTCTTTTCAATAAAGAGGTCGTGAATTTTCCATCCATTGTTCTCGACGATTTTTTGGCAGGCCAGGATTCTCTTTTCATGTCTACTTCCGTCAAGGGGGATTTGTTAGTTTAACGACGAACTAATGGTAAGAGAACTTTAACTTATTTCTAACTTCAAATTACGGTGATTTTGATGGGAAAAAATCGGGGTCGTGTAAGCATTATTGCAGCTATTTTGGCTTTAAAGTCAACAAACCAGCGTTCGCTTAGTAAAGCCTTAAAAAAGACTAATCACATAATTTCGAATACAACCTTAAAATTAAAATGACATAATAGACTAAAGAGGAGGTAAGAAAACATGAGTAAAGATCAAGCAATTGGTGGAAGTATACTAGCTGTTTGCGTTATTGTGGTTATAGGCTATCTTGTCTTGGTAGTTGATCCAGGTCTGTTCAGCCTGGATGCGACTGCTGTCCGATTAGATGCAGTTTTGGTTTTGGTTTCTGCAGCATTTGTCGCTATTCTGGGAATTGGCGGGTGGATAGGTTATACAATGGCTACTACGCCTGCGCCTAAGCCAATCGAAGAAATCACAGCCGAGTCTGAAGCAGAAAATAAAACGCCGCCGACATAAGCAAACAAACAAATTTTTCTTTTTTTGTGCCGCTATCTTTCTCCATTTAATTGGAGATAGCGAGCACCTAAACGGAGTTGGGCTTCATTACGTTACGTTGGTGCCAGCTTCAGTTCCACGGAACTATATCAACAAGTTTGAACGAGACATATCCCTGTAAAGATGAAAAAGTNNTAATATCGGGACAAGGCAGCGATATCTTGAGCAAACTATTTTTACCGCAGATTTCAACTGCACTAGAGGAGAAAAGCAAAATTGGATCACTCAAAAGATGGAAAACTTGAGCTTCTTACTAGTAAAAATAGCGTTTTGGTTTTGGTGGACTATCAGCCATCAATGTTTAAAAGCATTAGTTCCGGGGATAAAACCAAAATTAAAAGCGCCGCGATTTGCGCGGCGAAGGCTGCCCACATTTTGGGGGTCCCCGTTGTTCTTTCAGCAATTAATCCTAAAGCCATGGGAGAGTTCATTCCGGAAATTGCCACGCTGTTCCCGAACCAACAGGTATTTGCACGAAAGATACCGAGCTTCGACGCTTTTGAGGATGAAGAAACCTGGAACGCTTTCAAGAAAACAGAAAGGAAAAAATTGGTCATTTCAGGACTTTGGACCAGCATGTGCTTTGCGTACACCTCTCTTCATGCTTTGAAAGAGGGATACGAAGTTTATGGATTGATTGACGCTGCCGGAGACTCTACCTCGGATGCACACAAATACGGAGTCGAGAGAATGCTGCAAGCAGGAGTCATTCCAATTACTCTTGAGGCATTGGTATCAGAATGGATGCACGACTGGAATAATTCAAAGGCAGGCGAACTCATTAAAGAAGTCTATTCGAAGTACGGGGCAATGGTTGGGCTTCAATAAATAATGCGCGCTTAATTTTTGGGTGAAGTGGGCGAAGATTAAAAAGAGCCTTGAGTTAACGCTCGCTCAAATATCTGGCGCAGAAGATATAGCATCTTTCTTAAAAAACTATCTGTCTTTACTTGAAGACCAGTTTACCGTTTATTCTTTGGGGGGGGGGGCAAACGTATAATGAATTTAGTGCCCTTGCCTACTTCACTTTCGAAAGATACAGTGCCACCTATTGCTTCAGTCATGCGTTTAATGACAGCTAAGCCGAAGCCTTGTCCTTTAGATTTCGTGGTGAATAGTGGAGTGAAAAGTTTTGGCCTTATTGCTTTTGGAATGCCAACACCCGTATCTTGAACAGTTAGTACAACCTCGCCTGCGTCTTGAAATGCGTGAATATCGAGTTTTCCACCTTCAGGCATTGCTTGAACACCATTAATTACCAGATTGCTTAAAATTCGCTTCAATATGTCGGGATCAGCAGTCAGTTTCTTCGCGTCTTTCTCCACTTCGCAGGTGGCAGCAATGTTTTTTGGAACGCCATTCTTAAACAACACTTCTCGGCAGAGCTCCTCAAGATCCGTTTCCTGCGCAGTCGGGTTAATCGGTCTTACAAAGTCCTGTAGGTCTTGCACAATCTTGTTAATGTATTCAACGTTCTTCTCAATGCCCTCTAAACTTTCTTTCATACCCTCTTTTACTTCGCCTTCAGGAACCACAGACAAATCAGACTTCACCAAGTACAAGTCATTGGTAATTGCTTGCAATGGATTACGAATATCATGTCCAACCATACCCGCCGTCGCGCCAATAGCAGACAAACGCTCAGCATCAACCAGATCCTTAGCTTGCTCACTGACCTTCTGCTCTAAACTCTCAGCGTGCCGCTTTTGCTCTCCCTCCAACTGCTTCCTATCAGTGATATCTACCAAAGACAAAACCGCACCATCAACCTTCATATCCACAGTTAAGTAAGGTTGAATATGCATTTCAAAAACACGACCTTGACCACCTGAAACTTCTTTGGTAACAGCCACCAATTTAGTAGTTAC
>PLYI01000052.1:0-3142 GCA_003151735.1 Candidatus Bathyarchaeota archaeon
TGAAAGTAAACTCAGCAACCCAAAGATTACCAGCAGAATGCCACCAATAAGCGCTAAGACATAAGCCACTTGCCCTATAGAAGTTCGAGCCATTTGTTCCGTTCACCTCCTGCCTGGATACTATTTCTGCAGGTATCGCTTATAAAATTTTTTAGGTTTATAGCCCGCATGCTTGTTCCGAATTTGGTCAAAAATGTTTTTATTCCTTAGCTTTTGGAAGTTGAGGGCAGTTTTCGGGACTGCAGTTTTTTCGGGCTTGTTTACAGTATCCGCCCTTCTCGAACCTGCAGAGATGCCTCAGGCGACTAAAAGGCAGGGAAATAATTGTGATACGATCTGATAGCGCGGCGGAAACTTGCTGCCGGATTCTCGGCGGAGTAGAATAGGCATATTTTGGTCTTCCTTTTCGGTTTAATGGCATTTTATTCTTTACCACTAAGCCTTGGGATAGCAAACGCTTAAGATGCAACTTCATCGTGTTTCTACTAAAATCCACTTCGCCTAGCAGTTGGGCGAGAACCTTAGGCTTGCCATCACTAAGCACCGCCAAAAGCCGTTCATCGAAAAAGTCCATAATGAAATAATAGAAAAAGGGATTTAAAACCATTTTTGGCTATTTTAGGAACAACCGAGCGCGCAAGTACTTATGCACCAATCTGCATACGCCTACGTTCTGAACGCGATTAAATAAAAACTATTATCAAGTTAACATAAATTTTATCTAACCAACTTATACCCTCTACTTCACCATTCGCTTTTCACCTCAGAAAATAACCTTAACAAGCAGCAAATTTTTTAAACAGGCTAAACGTGTATTAAAAAACAAAGGCGTTTTCAAGCCAAATACGCTGCATTCTCGTAGCGAAAACTTCAGGCAAGGAAAATCAAATTGTCTACAAAGTCTATAGTTCCAGAATCGAACGAAAAATACATTGGCTTCCTATCTACATACGTTCCCAGAGAATGCGGAATAGCCACATTCACGAAAGACCTAATCGACTCGATAGATTTCCTTGGTAAATTCGCTCCAGCCCGAGTTATAGGCGTAAACGAAATAGGGACAATCTACGATTACGACAGCCGAGTCAAACAACAGATAAGGCAGGATTTCGAAGAAGACTACGTTCAAGCCGCCAAGTACATCAATTCATCCCGAATCAACGCGGTAAACGTACAACATGAATTCGGAATATACGGAGGAGAATGGGGAAAGTACCTTCTCTCTTTCCTGCAAAACGTAAACAAACCAGTCATAACCACACTCCACACAGTCCAACCAGACTTCGAACAGAAGGCAAGAAACGTCCTGAAAGAAATCACCGATCACAGCAAAGCAATAGTGGTCATGGCAAAAGCTGCCAAGAACATTCTCAAGCAATATGGTGTCCCAAGCAGTAAAATCAAAGTTGTCCAGCATGGTTGCCCAGACATCCCCTTCCTAGCCAGTGATAGGGTGAAACCTTCGCTGGGTTTGAAGGGAAGATCCGTTCTGTCCACCTTCGGCTTAATTAGCCGAGGCAAAGGAGTTGAGTATGCTATTCAGGCTCTCCCATCCTTAGTTGAAAAACACCCAAACATACTTTACCTAATAATCGGCGAAACCCACCCTGAAGTAAGAAAACATGAAGGCGAAAGCTATCGCATGAGCCTCATCAGACTAGTCGAACAACTAGGGTTAAAGAACCATGTTGGATTTCACAATCGCTTCCTAACAAAAAGGGAGCTAATAAGATACCTGCAAGCCACAGACATCTACATCACACCCTACATCGGCCCGAACCAAATGAGCAGCGGCACACTAGTCTACGCTCTGGGAGTTGGTAGAGCAGTAGTATCTACGCCCTACCTTCACGCTAAAGAGGTTCTGTCTCACGGGCGGGGATTGTTCTGCGAGTTCAAAAATCCAGATTCTATCGCTAATGAGGTAACGAAACTTTTGGAAAACGACAAACTGAGAAGAGAAATGGAGAAAAAAGCTTACAGATACAGTCGAAACTTCACATGGCCAAAGGTCGCTCAAAAATACGCAGACATATTCAAACAAGCGATAAACGCTTGAGAGAGGACGCTGACGTGAATCTCCCACCTATTAAATTAGACTTCCTCAGGGCAATCACAGACGATACAGGTATCTTTCAACATTCGAAATTTGGAACTCCAAATCGGTTAGAAGGATACACAACCGATGACAATGCCCGAGCCCTCATAGCCATTACCAAGTACAGTCAAATCGAGGGTGACTCCAAATCGGATAGGTTGATAGACACATACCTAAGCTTCCTTTTGCACATGCAGAGAACAGATGGTAAAATGCATAACTTTCTGAGTTATGACCGAAACTTCCTCGACGATGAAGGTTCCGAAGAGTGTATAGGTCACACCTTATGGGCTTGTGGATACGTATTGAACAGCAGACTGTCAGCCGAGAGAAGACTTGTGGCAAAAGAACTCTTCGATAGAGCCTTTCGATGGGTGTGCTTCTTCAAATCCCCTCGGGCGGTAGCTTGTGCAATCCTTGGTCTGTGTCATTATCACAAGGCCTATACAGATGACCAAAACCTAACCCGGAATATAGAGACATTGTCAGATGAACTGCTCGATTATTTCGCAAACACTCGCTCGGGTGATTGGCGTTGGTTTGAGCCTTATCTCACTTACGTGAATGGTAGACTCCCGCAAGCCCTTTTCGAAGCGTACCGAGAAACAAAACAAGCCAGATACATTCGAGTGGCGGAGGAATCGCTAAAGTTTCTTCTTGAAGTTCAGATAATAAATAAGCAATTTGTACCGATAGGCAACTACGGCTGGTACAAGAAAGGAGAACAGCGGTCCTTTTACGATCAGCAATCCGTGGAAGCAGCTTCAATGACGGAGGCAGCACTGTCAGCTTACCGGGAAACAGATAACTGTCAATATAAAGCAATGGCGCGGACAATATTCGACTGGTTTCTGGGAAAGAACACCCAGAACGCGTTTGTTTATAAATCCTCTACAGGTAGCTGCTACGATGGAATAACCGAAAAAGGATTAAACTGCAACCAAGGAGCCGAAGCAAATGTTTGCTACCTTTCCTCCCGCATTGAACTTCAAACTACCAAATAGAACAAGCAAAAGCGTATTTGAGTGAAATCGAGTTCAAGTT
>PLYI01000052.1:3177-16255 GCA_003151735.1 Candidatus Bathyarchaeota archaeon
GGCATAGGCAGCTTCATTCCCGACCTAGACCGCGAATACCTATTCATGAGCCCTAAGGCTTTTCGTGAAGAACAGTTTCATCGGGCGCTTTTCCATAACCTTCTTTTTCTGTCGGGGCTGTTTTTTGTGAATGTTTGGCTTGCACTAGGCGCATTCCTGCACAGCTTCCTAGATTCCTTCACTACAGAGAAAGACAAGGGAGTCGAGTGGCTTTTTCCCTTTTCTAGGCTAGTGAAGCGGGGTCGTTACACTTTGGCTGCAACATCAAAAGACAAAGCCTGTAAATTGGAGTTGGTGGATCAGAAGCCGCCTGATCGAGTTTGCTTCATCAATGAAGATTCTCCGGAAATGACAAAGCTTTCTGATCCTGATTTGAAGGAGTCAAGAGCTGTTCCAAGGCGTAGGACTTATGGGCCTGCGGCGAACGGGCAATTGTTCGATAGGTGGCTTGCATTGGCTTCTTTTTCACTGCTAATTCTTTATGCTTTGGTGAACCCTGATTTTGCGTTGGCTGGCAAAAACCTCATCCTTTCAACCCAAATCATTCTGCCTATGACCCTTTTAACGGGCATCGTGCTGGTTTATCTCGGAGGCTGGCTCAAAAAGAACAAGAGAAATAGAAAAGGGTATCTCACCCTCTTTGCGGTTGGTGGCTTGTTCATGATTTTGTCGGCTGTGCTGTCAATTGGTGAAGTTTCGGGTTACGTGTTTCCCATAGGTCCCACTTTTGTTGTTGTCGCCTGTGTGGTTTTGTTTGTTGAAGTGCTTTTCGTTTGGCGGCTTAGTACCCGCGGAGGAAGAAAAGCCCTAGTTTAAACAAGAGTGTGGATTAGGAAAAAAGTTCGGGGCTTTGAAAACCTATGCGAGTTTAAGCGGTATTGGGAGAAGAACATTGATTTTTGGACTCCAAAAACTGTTGTTTGGGTTCATGAGTTTGACGTATGCTATCTTTGAGGAGCGCCATGAAAAACGCACGCTAAATTTAGAGGGTAAAGTTGTCTCCAACATTTCCCAAAATCGTGACGTTTTTTGACCAGTTCTCGAAAGCCTTTGCATTTTCAGTGTGCAGTGGAATTACGTTTTTTGCGTTGACTTGTTCTACGAATTCTTTGAGTTGAGGTCCTGACGCGTGACCGGAAACGTGTGTGGAGTTAACGGCTATGCCGAAATGGTTTATCCAGTTCATTATCCGCTCCCAGTCCATCTCCATTTCAGCGTCAAAAGGCTCACAAACAAACTGTAAATTGACTTTAGTCAGGGTTCTGTAAACTCTTCGACTGTTCCTATTTCTCTGTCAAAAATCGTCTCTGTTGTCCAATTACTTTTTTCTAACGATTCAAGTTTGTTGTATCATTTTGTTGCCAACAAACACTCATAACAGCTTTGTTTATTTTATTAGTTAAGTTTGAAGGCAAAGCTTGTTGGTCAAATGCCCTAACTGTGGAAAAGAGGTTTCAAAACCAGACAAAACCCTCAAAACGGTACTTTCTGTATTGAAGCTTACACATGCAATAATTGTAAACACAATTTTAAGGTGACTTGCTAAAAGAATTTTTTGAATGTCTGTTAAACCTTTATTCTTTGGCTTGAATTGGTCGGTAAATGATGAATGTATCTGTTTCTTGAATTTTGATGGTAAGTTGATTTTTTATCAGAATTTCTTGCATACAATTTCTTGTTTCTTCGTCAATGGGGGTTTTTATTAAAATTTGATACCCTTTAGATAATAAACCAGCGTAGCCTGGTTGCATTAATGCTAAATAGTGACCGTCAAGAGATGTGCATTTTTCAAAAAGTTCTTTTAAAACTGATATTGCTTCTTCACGTTTCAAAGGATACACCCATTTTTGGAAAAAACGTAGCGTACGTGGTTAAAAACATTTTGCTTTCATTCTTCTTTTTTTCTTTTGAGGTTGATTAGATTGACTTATAGAGAGACACATCACCGTTATAGTTATGCAAGACCAAATAGAAGTGTTAGGAGTATTCAATCCCTCAGAAGTCTTAACGCACAAAAAACAATTGACTATAACTTTTCGGCTATTGCTGATTTCTTTGTTTTGACCTTTTCAACTGTCCTTCTGTTTAAACGGTACTTTCCACAATACTGGTAGGGACCATAAATACAGGTTTTACTTTTTGCATATTGAAAACTGCAAACAGTACGTCTAGGACAACCGCCCAAAGCATGGCGCAAAATTTCCCTAACAGTCCTCACTATGGATATCTCCCTTGCGTTACTAAGTCGTGAGATTCACAACCCATGCATTGTTTTTTGATGCATATTTCATCCGTAAATGGGCAACTCAGAAATATTTTTGAAAGATAATTGTTCAATGCCTTATTGACTACTAAATCAAAATCCATGTTAGCGTTCTTTAGAAGCTTCTGAATTTCATTTGTACTAAGAGTTCTGATATTTTGGGTTTTCGTGCTTGTATCCTTCTGTGCCATAATTCTTAAACAAAAGAAAGCAACTCTATCTTAAAACGGATATTTCCAAATTGAAATATTCCAAATAACGGTCTATTTGTTTCTGTTAACTTCATAGGCGATAAATCTCCCTGTTAACTTTAGGGTGATAATTTGCTTTAGAATGTTATTCGAATTTCTTGGAAAAATCAGGACTATTCGCTCATATTCATACGCCTTGCGTTTGTAGCGAATTCTTATTTTTCTGAACTGCAGCTTTATTATCTTTCGATTCTCCAGGAGTTATCAATAGTTAATGAGAAGCAGCTATTGTTGGGTAGGCATCCAAACAGGTTTACCTTCAATAGTTTCCCGCTCAGAAGGTAGTGGATAGGGCAAGCCTAAGGCAGTAAACACAGCTTTTTCGTCTTCTCCAGCGATTATGGCGCCATCTTTGATTAGGCCCTCGCTATATTTGAGTCGCATTCCTTTCGAAAATGCATGACCTGCAAGCCACATGTTATGGTCTGCTGAACCTGTGCGTACAAGTAAGTTAATTCCGAATGTTGATGGTTTTGCACGGTAGAAATCCACTTGGAAAAGTCCATCTTGGCAGGGTACAAAGGCTTTGATAACGCTGTCGCCTGCACAGTTAGGTCTGGCGTTTAGCTGTTTGAGTTTTTCATTAATCCTCTGCCACTCAACATCGCTTTTTGCTACCACAACAAAGTCAATATCGTGTATCTTGGGTTTTTGTCGTCTTATGCTTCCTGCAATTTCAATCTGAGCGCATTGTGATTCGACGGATGCTTTGACCAGTTTAGCAGTTTTTTCCGCTTCTTTTAAGTCCAGCTCAGGGATAATTTTGATCGCGTCTTGAGGGAATAAAGTGGATTGTTTTTTCATCATTTCAATCACTTACAGTTGAGGTTCCTTATTAGGTTCGTCTGAGGGTTTGTCAGAGACTGTTAGGTTGTGCTCAAGTTTTCGCAGCTTCTTTTGGTGACCCAGTAGAATAGACATAACCATTGGCTCAAAAACTATCGGATTTGTCGCATTGCTGCTTTCCGAAGCGTAACTCCTGCACATATCCATAAGCTCGTCAAAAGCTTCCCGATCCTCCTTGCGCAACGCTCTAGCAAAGCCACTCCACCGGCTAATTTCCGATTCTAACGTAATCCTATAAGACTCAACAGTTTTACCCACAACAAACAACTCACTCTAGTTGGGAACCAAAGAGTTGACTGAAAACTGCTTTTAAGCTATCTGAGAAACGACTACCTAACATAGTGTGGAGGTGTCAGTGAAAGTGAATATTAATCATTATCAGATTGTCAGGGTAAATCATTTCAAACAAAAAGAAGAAACGCACAGTCATTCTACACGGCTGCCAACTTTACCATAACCACATCCGACCCCACTAAGCGCTTGACGTTGAAACCCCAAGTGAAGCATGTGGAATAATTATTGAGGGAAAAAACAAATGGATAACCCTAATTCAGAATGCTAGTAAGTATAAATAAACTGAAATGCACTTCTCACTTTCTTTGATAACCTCGATAAATTCTTCTTAAACTATCAAATATGAAAACAATACCTACTGAGAAAAATCCGATTTCTATAACATTCCAATAAGTGATTAGTAACGTTCCTCGATAATAGACAGGTATCCACCAAGTAATTCCGGTTGCAAACCACACCAGAGAGTTTAAGAACTCAAGAAAAACGGTACTCCAAGGTATGCCTTCTTTATTTGGAGACACAATTGGTGTTTAACTGATATTTTTGCAGGTTTTGAATTTAGATGATAATTATTGATAATGCAGATTGCTATAACACTAATTATACTTGCGAAAGCAAAGATAAACCGATAAAATAATTGCAAATCAGGGATTGTGAGAGCACCTAACAAAAACACCGAACACAAGGTAAATATTTCCATAAAGCCAATTTTCTTGTTGTTAGGCATTTTATTCCTTCTTAAATTTATAATTAGAAGTAGAGCAAATATAAGATTAATGAAAAAAAGTGAAGGCAAATTGGATTGCCCCCTTTTACTTCTTTTTGTTTGTGTCTACGTTTGGCAAATCAAATCTGTTAGGTGCGCTTAGCCATTGGTCAACATCTTTGGCTTTTGGCGCTTTCAATTTAGAATCTATATGTTTAGCCCAATCACTTCTTCCAGCTTGAACACGTTTAGCCCTTCTGATAGTTCCATAACCATGACCTCTTCTTTCAGTATAACTCAAACCAAGCTACCTCAAAAGAAAAATAGTCCATCTGATGAAAGCTAACAAAACCTTAACGCTGATTTTAAATACTCAAACAAACAAACAAAGCTTATCTTCTCAAGTGGAAAATAAGAGAGAGAAAAAGATACAGATAGATGGAGATGGAATTAATATCTAAAGAATTTGTAAAAGATTGTCCTTACTGTGGAAGTAGTAACATTGAAAACACAGATAAAGAAATAAAATGTCTTGATTGTACAATGGGTAAGTATAAAGAAGATAAAGATGGCAAACGTAAATAAATATCCATTTTTTTTAAGTAAATTCTGAAGAATATAAGTTCGCTTTACTCTCAGTATCACCCGACTGTTAACACCCTTTTTGCTAACAGCAAAAATATCACCCGAAACTTAACAAGAAAAACCATCGCCTATGAAGTTACCAGAACCCTTGAAAGGCATATTTAAAGGGGTTAAAACTAAAGTTGTGGAGCGAAAGCGTAGTGAAGAGTGTGTCTTTGTTAATCACTGAAATCTTAGCCGACATGACTGAAGAATAAGAAAAAGCCAAAGGATTCACTATCTTAGAAGAATTCCGCAAAGAATGACCAAAAATAAGAAAGCAACCATAGACTTAGAAGAAACCGTGACAGCTTACGGCTTCCGCAACACAGAAAAGCAACAAGACAGAGTACAAAACCATGAAAAGCAAAAAAACAGCTAAAGCAAACGCGCAGACTCAGCAACACTGCAATACTTGCCAACGCCAAAAATCCGAGCACTGCACTAAATGCCACGGTTTCAACAATTACAAACCCAACTTTACAACGATGGAGTCATTTCAATGACAGCTGAAACCAAAACAAGTAAACTTTCGTCTGCAACATCATCCACTGTACATGATCACACCGCAAATTGCCCACCACGCACCAACCTATAGATCTTGCAGGACCCCCGCATCCACCCCTGCCGTCATAGACAAAACTTATACGTTGAAAAACACTTTATTTCTGGGTTACAGGCCGCTGGAACAATTTTTCAGCTTAGACCTCTGAATGAAAGAAACCAAGGAGAGCACTTATAACCACGTTAACGTTGATTCTACCAAAAAAAGGTGCAACAAGTGAATCGTCTACGAGAAACGCTTAAACAAGAAAGCGTTGGTCCCATAATTCGCAGGTTCTTCATTAACACATTGTTTGACTCAACCTTTATGCTACTAGGCATAATCGTGGGCTCAGCGTTCGCTGGCGACGCACGCTTACACATAATAATAGTCACCATGTTAACAACCAGCATTGCATTGGGCATCTCAACCGGAGTAAGCGTCTACGAAGCCGAAAGCCTCGAACAAGAACACAAAATCTCCGACCTAGAAAAAGCACTATTCACTGACCTAGACGATACAAGCATCCAAAAAACCGCCAAATACACCATACTACTTGCCACCATAATCAACTTTGCCACACCCCTAGTCTCATGTGCTGTAACCATAACACCCTTCCTCCTCGCTACCACAGGAATACTACACGCCGACATAGCTGGGTGGATTTCTGTTGCATTAGCCTTGAGCACATTATTTGGCGCAGGAGTCTACATGGGACGAATCGGAAAAACAAACCCCTACAAAAAAGGACTAAGAATGGCAGCCTTCGGAGTGCTCGCCTTTACCATAGGCTTTCTCCTAGACTTACTCATCTAACAAGAAGTTAAGGCATTGGTCTCTGCAAAGGCTGCTTCACCTTTGACACGTTGACTTCATCTACGCCTTTAACTGAAACACCATTATCTTGCAAAATACTCACAATTCCGCTATACTCAATGTTGGCGCCCCTCACAGTTAGCTTTATAGTTTCAGTTTTTGCATCAACATCAGTTACCACAATATCGCATTCTTCAACACCATCTACAGCACAAATTGTTTGAGACAACTCCACAAGAGAGGTCTCACGAGCCTTCAAAGCCTCAATCAAGACACGCCTAATATGAATAGTCATTACAATTCTCCACACAAAATAAAGTGTCTTTACTTAAAACTCTTTTTCCAGCCAACACACCATTTAACAACTAATACACAAGAGATTACTGTATCTTTAAAGCCTCATACATTAAGGAAGGAAGTTTATTCTTTAAATAGAGGATTTTTTAGGCTTACTTTTGAGTGGCGATAATGTAGATGTTGTTTGTGAAGTCCGTTACGCCCACGATGTACTGATTCACCGAGATAGTCAGGGTTACTTGCACGTTTGCGCCCGGCTCAACAACTGTTCCAGAGACATAACTCCATGAGAACAAAACATACTGCTGCGCTACCAAAGGAACCCAATCACCAGCACTCATACTCAACGTTATTGGGATTGTGCCGTTGTTCTTAATCCAAATCATGTGTGTGTTGCTTGCTCCAGCAGCTAAATCGCCCCAATTAATGTTGGTGCACTCAGCAGTTAACGCGGCATTGTCGAAGACTTGCACTCCAATCGAAACAAGCTGCCCTGAGGGTTATTTGTGGTTTGCAGGTGGCTTTTCACTTAATTCACGATACATTTCCATAGCGTAGTCTACGATTTTTCGAGCTTCCTGCCCATTTTTCCACTCTCTAACCTTCACCCATTTGTGAGGCTCAAGCCGTTTGTAAGTCTCAAAGAACTCTTGAATCTCTTGCAATCGGTGCTTATGGACATCTGTAATGTCACGGTAACCCTCAAAACGGGCATCGTTGACCAGCACGGAAAGAATCTTTGCATCTATCCCTTCTTCATCTTCGATTATCAGGGCACCTACAACGCGAACTTTAACTATACAACCCGCAGTTAGAGGCGCATAACTGAGCACCATAATATCTAAGGGGTCATCATCGTCAAACCATGTCTGCGGAACGAACCCATACTCAACTGGAAACACCACAGATGAAGGAATAATCCTATCCAGTACGAAGGCTTCCCATTTTATGGCATACTCATACTTATCTCGTGAACCACTTGCAACTTCAATAACCATGTTTAAAAGTTCAGGTGGATTATCACCCGTTGGGATGCCGCTCCAAAAGTTCATATATTTATCAACCTTTCATAAGGCAACACTGTCAGCGATTTAAATTTTTTCCTTGTGCCTTAGGCTGCTTTCTTGCAATAAGGCTTAAGGCGAATATCACGATTTGAAATGATAATGAAGCAATGCTTCCCTTGCCGAAGACCACAAATGGCTCAAGAGCCTAAACGTTCTTCGGTGAACTATATGGAAAAATCAAAGTCCCCTTCTCTAGCAGCGAACTATTCGGGAATAGTCCGTGTCTACGGGTTAATGTACTTAAAACCAATCGTCACTACAATGGCAAATACGTCCAGATATCCGTGTTTTAGTTAAAGATGTGCTGTCTCGGTGTTTCTACGAGCGTTTCTTTGTCTGATCGCCAAGGTTATCGCTATTGATGTGAATAGGAATAATGTCAAAATGCCTATTGCTGGAAACTCTGGAACGGTAGGCGTTGGTGAAGGCGATGAAACGGGTTTTATGGTTGGAGAAGGCGTAGTTGTTGGGTTAGCAGTTTGTTGAGTTGGATTGGTTATTGGGTTAGTAGTGGGTGCTTGAGTAGGTGTTGGCTGAGTTGTAGCTGCTGGAGTTGGTGAAGGACTAGGGCTTGGGGTTGGAATTGGAGTAGTAGCGGTTGGTGTAGGTGTTGGTGTCGGAGTTGCCGACGCTGTTGGAGTTGGGGTTGGACTATTCGACGGTGAAATCAGGTTTTGATAATAGGCGCCGAACGGCGAGATTATGTTGCTTTGAATATTGTGACTTGCGGCTTGGTCAACCGTTTGCATTGCTTGATCATTAGTCAAGTTGGCAGTGCTTGAATTATAATTCAAGAACGCAAAGAGAAGCGCGCCTTCAAATGGCGACATGTAGGTAACATTGTAGATTTGCGCGTACTCAGCCATTACACCCATGAATTCATCATCGAGTGGAATCCAGAATGCGTAATCATTTCTTACGCGAATGTTTGCGTCACTTGCAAACAGTGGGCCCTCAGTTGACACACTTTTATGCAGCCACATTTCATCTATATTTATCGGCTTGTTATACTGAACGCTTAGCTGTCCTATCTGCGTCAAAACTGACAGATAACTCCCGTAAATCGGGTACACATGAACATTGATAACATCTATTGCTGAATCATTTATCGTGTTATAAAGATAATTTATGGGGTCCCATGTTCCTATGCCCACTGCAATCTTTGTTGTATTTTTGTTTAGGCCATCGAGTAAAGAGGATATGTAAGTCCCCCATCCCTGCGGAGTGCTAATCTCGGTATAATTGAGAAGTGTATGTAAAGTGTCAGTTTCAGTGCCGATGTTTAGGTAGTCCGGATGAAGATTATCTATAACCGTCTGCAGCATCTGCTTGTCCTCAGCCAAATATTCAGTATAGGTCAAGTTTGCATAACTAAGAGAGCCAAATGATAACCCTGGATAACCAACCAACAAAGGTGTCTCCGACTCGACATCAATCTTCATGCCTCTGGAACGCACTTGCGCAACCACATTCTCATAAAAACTCAAATACTGAGTATAATTCGCAAAACTCGAAACTAAAACAGGGTAAGACACGTCAATAGTAACTCCCTGAATCCCCAGCGCCTGAAGGGCATTTAAGTAATTTATGACACCCTGCATCGCAGTAGGTGCAAGCAAATTTTCCCCTACGTTTGAATCAGCAGGCAAGAGCTCCGTAGCATAAATCGGCTGTAGGCTCGATTTAGTTGTCGCTGAGGACAGGGTATGGTTAAAACTGGTTAGAAGCTGATCTAATGTCGTGAACATAGATTGGTTGGCTGAAGGTATGGTTTGGTTGTACTGAGCGACAGACAACGATGAAGTTGCAGACGCCACATTATTAAATGAACTTAGCTCCCAGTTGCCAGTTAAAGCAGTAACTGACAAAACAATTATTGCAATCATAATGCATGCAGTAAATGTCCTTGCGGTGTTTCTTTTGTTTCGCATCCAATATTATTTCTACGGTTTAGCTATTTAAATTGCAGTAACCGAATTAGAAATAAAGATAAATTGAAAATATCAATAAAAACAGTTTTAGAGATATTGATACAGATATTGATAAAAGTATTCGTAGAGATTTGGGTTTGGGATTAAATTTTAATCCAACCGATCAAAAGAACAAAATCTTTTGTTTTTAAGGTTAGGCACGGTAAGTGATGCTAAGTCACGCTTAGACAGCCGAAGCCCACATGTGGAGGAGATGCCTAACTTATTTTCGGTGAACCTATGTTAAAATCAAAATACCCCGTTAGAGTAGTATACTATTCGAGAATAGTACCCCTTTCTAATAAATTATACTTAAAAATACTCGTGCTGACATTTAAAATTTGATTCAAACTTTAACAGTCAAAGTATCTTTTCGGATTTACATACGAAGTGGTTTGGAGATGGGCGGCCTCAAACTTGGTCTAAAGTTACGAAAATAGCCTTATTCATTAAGTTTTAGCATAGGGACTCGTAGCAAGTCTGAGGTGAGCCCGGTCCGGCTCACTTGTCAGTAAGCGTTACAAAAGTGCTTTGTTATGACCAATCTTTGCTGTTATATATATTTAGTAAAGAGTTATTCATTGTTGAACTTTTGAGACATCGACCTAAAGGCAAAGATAAATAAGCCTCAAATATACTCATTTTAACTAGATGACCGTAATTATTGACCTAATAGTAAATTGGCGCCGGAGAAGGGATTAGAACCCCAATTTACTAGTAAACCGCTAAATTTTGCTTGCTTTCTTTTTGATAATGGCGGTAGAACTAAGGAAATAACAATCATGAAGAAAAACCAAGGTTTTGAACTCTTATCGGTTTGAGACCATAGAGGCTTGCACCGTTTAGGGTACGAAACCTTTTAGATTTAACGCGCCAAATTCTTGTGCCTTATCCTTTCAGGATTTTAGTAAGAATGCGCAGTTCTGCTTTTCTTCGATGGCCAACTAAAGCAGATTTATGAAGGTTTAGATTCTTAACTAATTCTCCAGAGTTGATTTTTCGAGGTATATTGTAGTACCACATGTTGTATGCATAGTAATAACCTTTCTTTGTTTTTCAGTTAATGCATTAAGTGGGGAATCAGAAGATAACTTTGCTTCCGTCAAAGAAACTATTCTAAAATGCACTCCAAACCTTTCGAGTTTTCCAAGAACCCGCTTAATCTGTGTGTCGCTTCCAAGAAAGGTAAGCTTGAGCTTTCCTTCTTTGACTTCACGGGAAACCAGGTAGGCGATATTTCGTCCAAACAAATCAAGCGTTGAAGAATTTGATCTCAGCTTATACTTAATAAAGAACAAGTATACGCCGTTTTCTTGTTGTTCAATTATCTTTACAATAGTTTTACCGCTGAAAAGTTTAAAGCTTTCTTCAATGTTAGGGATTTCCTTTTCAAGCTCAACTTTAACTATTGCAGCAACCTCTTCTCGGTCCTGCTTAAGCAACTGCAAGATTTCTGCAGTTTTCACATTTTGGAAAAGCAAATTATACGCTGGATCTGGGATTTTTATTTCTTCTTTGGAAAACTCCACAATCAAGCGACGCATGAACCTAATGCCTCCGTCAAAGCAATTATACCTTTTGAAAGGGCGACCTTATCCGCTACAAAACTAATCCGCGTGTATGCAACTGTAATGAAGGAGGCATTTAAACGGCAAGTAAACAAAAACATACAAGAGGTACAACCGCCGTTGCGGTAATAATGATTCTCTTCGGCATAGTAGAAATTGTTACCGCATTTACTCACAACTTCGTCGGCGTCTCAACATCCCAAGGTACTGTTTCGGCTTATTCAACCGCAGCCGTTGGTTCTCTATATGCGATTGCTGGTTTGTTTGTCCTAACTATGAAAAAATGAGGCGCGGAAGGAGCAATCATCTTCCTTGGCGCGGACGTCATTGGACGCACAGTCCTTGTTGTGACTGGCCTTTTTCCATTGAATTCTCTCGAAAACATCTTCGCTATCCCTGTTGGAACAATTATTGCTATCATCTTCGCCATCTATATCCGATTGAAGTGGAGCTCTTTCAGCTAACATCCGAGCACTGCATTGCATCCGAGAAACTTAAGAGGTTGGAGATTAAGCAATCAACAACGTTTGCCTATCCTTATTCCTTCCTTGTGCCCCCCTTCCCGATATTTTTGATCTATAGAAACGCATGTTTGGCAAATCCGTTGGCACGATAATTTTATAGCCAAATTAAATCGCTTACTCGAAACGATTTTCGATAGAGACTCGGAAATATCTTTTGATAAGAATACTTGAGTTTCAGAGTGTCCCAATACTTTGATTTCACTTAGTTCTCACTATTTACAGAGGTAAAGCACCTATGAAGTGACCGATCAAGAATCCTGCAAGACCAGCAGTCAACCCGATAGCCGCCATCTGCAAACCACTCCTCCAAAGAGAGCCCACAGTAGTTTTCGCTTCATAAATTCCGATGCAGAAGAGAGCAACACCGCTGAAAATAACTGAAGCCTCGGTTCCTAAGAGAATATTTCTTCCAACGAAAAGGTAAGGTATCAGAGGGATAAAAGAACCAAATATGGTGGAAGATCCGACGATAAATGCGCTGCGAAGCGCTTCTGTCTTGTCAACCGGGGCCAGATCAAGTTCGAAAGACATCATCAAATCCAGCATGGCCTTCGGATTTTTGACGATGTGATCCGTCAAATCTTCAAGTTCATTCCCTTCGTAGCCCCAGCGTCTGAAGATTCCTCTTACTTCTTCTCTTTCGATTTCTGGGGCATCTTTCATCTCTTGACGCTCTCTCTCAGCTTCCTTCAGATAAACTCGTCGCCTAGCTGCAGTTGAGGTGAAGGCAACAGCTCCCATCGAAATAGACTCAGCTCCTAAAGCTGCGAGAGCAGCGACGAAGAAAATTCGGACATCGGTGGTTGCAGCAGTCAAGCCGAGGAGAATACCCAAAACATTCACCAGACCATCCTGACTTCCAAGAATAAAATTGGATAGAAGGGTGGGCCGTGAATGCCTTTCATTTTTGACTTTGGGATACGCAGTTTTAGGTGGACTTGTGTTTTCGGCATTCTTTTTATCTTGTTTACCCAAAGTCATTTCCCTATTTTCTTTTCACTAACCTCAATATGATTCTTTCTCAAACACAATTTTCCTGTTTCATGTTCTCCATAATTTTAATGCGAATGCAGTTGTTTAGAAAGTTCCAAATAGTTGGCTCCTCTTTTAAGAACTGATTTGGTCAAATGCTGGTTTCTGAATGACGAGAAGAAGAGCAAAGATTGCACGATTACTGCTGGCGATAACTGCCATAGTTTCAATCGAATTAGGCATCCTAAAAATCTTTACACACTACAACTCGATTTGGAGGTCTGGACCTTTAGATTATATTATTGCCATCGGCGCAATCGTAGGGGGTCTTTTCGT
>PLYI01000030.1 GCA_003151735.1 Candidatus Bathyarchaeota archaeon
TTTCAGTTAGTCGAAAGTGTTGCTGTTTGACTTAGTTTCCCAAACTCGTATCTTCTAAAACTGTCAACTTTAGCAGAAGATTCTCGTTCCGAACTAGTTTTCTTATAAGTTTATTGTGCTGGGTTTTGTCTTTTGCTCTCTGAGTTCTTCAGCAGTGTACTCTCTAATTATGCCATGGATACCCTTGCTTATTATCCACATAAAGATATAAGATAATACAAAAACTGTACCAAGAACTACTGGTATAGCAAGCAATTGCAGCCCAAGTTGATGCAATGCTTGCATGCCACCGCCAAATAATAGACCATTTGGTAAGCCAGAGCCGCCTCCAAAGGAAGCGTATGAATATTGTGTAAAGAATGCGACCATGATAAAGCCAAATATGCCGCCGAGAAAGTGACCTGGAAATAGGCCTACTGGGTCAGTGAACCATTTGACTCTTTGAAATAATTTCTCGCCTAAAAGGAATACAATCGAGCCTAATACTCCAAGAATTACGGCGCTTCCAGGGCTAACGTAGCCAGCAACGGGTGTGATAACGATTAAACCGATGAGTATACCATTTGCTGCATACATTATGCTAGGCATTTTTCTTATTTCAAGGTACTTGAAAAACATAGTAAATATAAAGCCAGTTGAAGCAGCCAAAAAAGTTATCAAAACCACAATGTAGGATTGGATATTTAGTGCTAATGTGCTTCCTGGGTTGAAACCAAACCAGCCGAGCCAAAGCAGAAGAATTGACAAAGATAACCATGGAGTGTTTGGCTTGGGCTGTACTTGCGGACTTTCTTTTAATCCTTTCTTTTTTTCCTCTTGCCACACTCTTAAAACAATAGCTAAACCTGCTGCCCCAGCCGCTCCATGAACAACCAATCCACCTGCAAAATCTCTTACACCCATAATAAAGAGCCAGCCTTGAGGATTCCAAATCCAAGCAGCAGGCAAAGCCCAAATTAGAATAAAGTAGGGAATTGAATAAAGAAAAAAGGCTTCCAGTTTCATCTTTCTTAAAACAATTACGCCAACCAATGCAAGTGTTACTGTAGCGAAAGCTGTTTCAAAGAAAAAGTAAGAAGGAAGAGTAACTAGGTTGTCAAAATACTTTGGACCCATTGACCACCAAACCTGCGTAAATATATCTGCAGAGTTGCTTTGAAAACCACCCATAAACGGAAAATTATAAAGTGGATTGCCCATTATACCGTTGCCGATTGCGGGTGCAAAGGCAACGCTAAAGCCGAGAAATGCCATGAAAAAAAAACCTGAGCACGATATCATGATATTCTTCATTAAGGCTCTGTTGGCGCTTTTGCCAAGTTCGCCTCGCTCTAGTATTCCAACTGAAATAGTCATGAGGAAAACTAGGACACCGCATATCAAGACCCAAAGGTTATTGAAGAGATTTTCTGTTGGAAGCGCAGACATCTCGGTGCTCCAATTAGTGCAAAATTATTGTCGCAATCAGTCCCAAATGGCTCGTTAATATCAATAACCCTGAACTGCCTATCGGCAATAAAGACAACGTTGCTTGTGCTATTGATGGAAAAATTTTCGCTCCTAGGATTATTAGCCATGCTGTAAATACAAATGGGCCAGTTAAAGTCGGTAGATTGAAACGACTGGTTATTGTGCCTATGAAAGCCGTTACTACAGTCGAGAAAGCTGTGGCGAAAAGCATGACTATTAAGTTAATTGGTGCACCATTAAAGGGATTTATTGGCCAAAGAAATCCGAGAAAAACACCCATGACGGCCAAGGCCGTTAAGGTTCCGTTAAAACCGTATAGCCCAATTAGGATAGATGACCTGTCAGCTTTGAAAGCAATCGCGGCTAATGTTGCAGAAAGAGTGCCTATGAATGCTGTGATTCCAGCAAAGTATATTGGATATTGCACTGGAAACCCATAGGGGTTTAATGGAATCGTGGCGACAGTTAGTCCGATGAAAATTAAAACGCCTGTTTTCCAGTTTTCCTGGAAGAATACTTGAGCGATGCCTGTAAAGATCAATTTTACAAATCCGCCTGCTGTGAATTCACTTAATCGCAGGGGCTCTTTTTTCTCTGTGTCTTGAGGATTTTTGAGTAATGTGCTTCTTTGTTTTGGTGCAGGCGGAGGACCAGCCAATTTCACGCCGGAGAACTTTTTAGCTGCAAACAAGAACATCCAAGTTGTTAATACAAACGCTGAAGTTTCCACAGGGAGGCCAAAAATTTTAGTGAACCAAATTAACGAAGCAGTAATAAAACCAGTTACAAGTGCGCCTATAACCGCTGCGGTTGTTGCTGATCTTCCTTTCTCAAAAAATGTATCGCCTAAAGCGATGGCCGTTAAAACGGAGTTAAACCCAAATATTCCATAAGTTAGCGCATTGTCAGGTGAAGACAAAGAAGCTGGAACCAACTCTATGCCTAAAGCTAAACCAACCAAACCACCCGCTATCGAGCCAATGACAGCGAAGGCAGCTGCCCTTTTTGAATTAATAGATAGGGCAACTACAAAGATAATTCCAACTAAAGGCGACCCCATGAAGAAAACTTGAGCAACTCCGTTAAGAATAAAATTAATAGTTCCTGAAATTGGATCCAATAAAATCACTAAGTAAAGAAAATTATTGCAGTTATTATTTGAGGTTTTGTTGTAGTCACTCTACAACAGCATACTCTTAAACCGCCATTTGGCTAGTGTTTTTAGTATAGTTTTTGTAAAAAAGGGTGAAAGCATGAAGTTAGTTGAACGTGAAGTAGAAAAAATGATGATTTTCACTGCTGCACGAATGGCTGAGCGAAGAATGAAAGATGGGCTAAAACTGAATTATCCTGAAGCGGTTGCAATCATAGCTGATTTTGTACAAGAAGGCGCCAGAAGAGGCGTAATGGTAGCTCAAATAGCCAAAGATGCCAGACATGTTTTGTCAATGAATGATGTGATGCCAAACGTAGCAGACATGATAACGCTAGTGCAGGTGGAAGCAACATTTCCAGACGGAACCAAACTAGTAAGCGTACATAACCCAATCCAACCAAAAGGAGAAGGCAAAAAATGACTCCAAACACAGTAGGCCAAATAACTCTTGGAAAAGGAGACATAGAGGCTTTCGAAACAAGAAAATCAATTAAATTGAAAGTAAAAAATACTGGTGACAGAGGAATCCAAGTGGGTTCGCACTTTCACTTCTTTGAAGCGAACAGAGTATTAGACTTTAACAGAGAAAAGGCATATGGCATGAAACTCGCAATCCCAGCAGGCACAAGCGTAAGATTTGAACCAGGCCAAGAAAAAGAAGTCACACTTGTCGAATACGGAGGCAAAAAATACATACACGGATTCAACAACCTCGTTGATGGCAGCGTACGAACCATATACCGAAAAGAAATGGCACTTAGAAAAGCTAAGGAACTTAAGTTCAAAGGAGCATGAAAAAAATGAAAATTCCAAGAAAACAATATCTAGACCTGTATGGCCCCACCACAGGCGATAAAATTCAATTAGCAGACACAAACTTGATCATTGAAGTAGAAAAAGATTGCACTTCATATGGCGACGAGTTGGTCTTCGGTGGTGGAAAGACTGCTAGACAAGGAATGGGCTTAGCGGCTGGCACCACACAAGCAGATGGAGCTCTTGACCATGTTATCACCAACGTTGTAGTGTTGGATGCGATACTGGGTGTTGTCAAAGCTGACATAGGCATTAGAAACGGCCTGATCGCCGCAATCGGAAAAGCTGGAAATCCAAGTACAATGGATAACGTCACTGAAAACATGGTCGTAAGCAACTCAACCGAAGTAACTGCAGGTGAAGGTCTGATAGCCACCGCCGGCTTCTTCGACACACACGTACACATGATATCTCCACAGCAAGTATACCATGCAATAGGAAACGGCATCACAACATATATCGGGGGAGGCACAGGACCAGCCGATGGAACAAACGCAACTACTTGTACACCTGGACCTTGGAACATAAGAAAAATGATAGAAGCAATTGAAGGCTTACCACTCAACTGGCTTTTTCTAGGCAAAGCAAATGATAGTAAACCAGACACGATAGTTGAACAACTTGCTGCAGGAGCCGGAGGACTTAAAATGCATGAAGACTGGGGAGCTACCCGGGCATCTTTGGACACCGGTTTAAACGTTGCAGACGAATATGACGTTCAAATAGCGATACACACGGATTCACTAAACGAAGGAGGCTACGTTGACGACTCCATCGATGCAATAGATGGAAGGACTGTACACACTTACCACACTGAAGGCGCAGGAGGAGGACATGCCCCAGACATTATGAAAATATCTGGAGAACCCAACGCATTACCATCCTCAACAAACCCCACGAGACCATATACCGTTAACACTTTAGATGAACATCTTGACATGGTCATGGTAACGCATCACCTCAATCCTAAAGTCCCTGAAGATGTAGCATTTGCCGAATCAAGAATCAGAGCCGAAACAATAGCTGCGGAAGACGTATTCCACGATTGGGGCATTCTCAGCATGTATTCAGCTGACAGCCAAGCAATGGGTAGAACAGGAGAAGTTTCAACTAGATGCTGGCAGACTGCCCACAAAATGAAAGCAGAATTTGGCAAACTCCCTGAAGACGCTCCAGGAAATGACAACTTTAGAGTTTTGAGATACTTAGCTAAGCTGAACATAAACCCAGCAATAACCAACGGCGTTTCCGATTACGTAGGCAGTCTTGAAAAAGGAAAAATGGCTGACATAGTTCTATGGGATCCAAGATTCTTCGGAGCAAAACCAAACATAGTTTTCAAGGGAGGCTTTATGGCCTACGCCATGATGGGCGACCCCAATGCATCAGTTCCACCAGTTGAACCAGTCTTCTTCAGACCAATGTTTGGAGGATTCGGCGCAGCAAGATCAACAACATCGGCATTATTCACATCAAAACTAGCAATTGAAAACGGCATCAAAGAAAAATACGGCATAAAACGCCAAGTTCTACCAGTATACAACGTAAGAAACTTGGGCAAACAACATATGATACGGAACAGCACCCTCGGCGAAATAAAAATCGATCCAGAAACATACAAAGTAACATTCAATGGTAAGCCGGCAACTTGTGAACCTGCAAAAACATTACCGTTAACTCAGCTCTATCATCTAGTATAGATGCTTGAGTCTTCCATCCTTTTTTTTGGAGTAACATTAATTTGATTAGACATTTTACATTAATTTCCAACGTGAAAAACGGAGAAGTAATTGATCCCCAAAAAATTAAGCATGGAGAAATTACTGCTCTTAAAATTTCAAATCTTTCCGGTTGGATTGATCCACAAACTCATTTAAATTTAGATTTTCCCAAACATCTCATTCGAGAAGTGTACATAGCAGAGCATTTAGAGTTAAACAGCAAGATAATAACCAAGGATGAAAGGTTAATGTCCGCTCTTGTGAGTCCTCAGGCATTCAAGCATTTAGGGTTTGTTGATGAAGCCGAAAGGGCTGAACAGCTAAGAGAAGCAATTTCAAAGGAAACTAATAACAAAGAGAAGGTTGTTGAATGATTGTTTTTGAAAAATTAGCTAGCCAAGTTAACATCGAAAAGATTAAAGAAGTTACAACTAACAGGCAAGACGCAATGAGGGGTAGAGTAAGAACTAAGTTAAGCAATGCGGAAGATTTAGTAATTAACTTACCCCGAGGCCAACCCATCGGACAAGGTGATATTTTTGGGCCTTCAGAAAAAGGGGACTACTACAAAATATTGATCGAACCTGAACTTGTAATAAAGGTAACTTTAGACAAATCACAGAACGACGATGTTATCGAGAAAGCAGCAAAATTAGGCTACAATTTAGGTAATCGACATCTTGAGGTTTTGATTGAAGATGGCGCTGTATTTGTTCCAGTTACGATAGGAGAAGAAAAGGTCAGAAAAATACTAGATGCAATGAAGTTGCCAATTAAATTTGAATCAATTCAAAAGGTAATATCCATGTCTTCAACGGGATATCATGCGGGGGAAGAAGAGGAATAATTTTTGACTGAAAACGAAAAACTTCTAAATTTACTGAGAACCTCCGATTCCTTTTTTCCAATGGGATCATTCGCCATGTCACAAGGAATGGAACAGATAATAAATGAAAATTTGTTGCCTAAAGAAAAAGTGGCAAAAATAATAAACATATATTTAGAAAAAATTTGGAAAACATTCGACCTCGGTATCTTCTACAAAGCCTTGGAAGCAATCGAAAAAAAAGATATTGAATTATTAAAGAAAATTGATGAAATCTGTTATTCTTCTAAAGTTACTGAAGAAAATAGGTCAGCAATAGTCAAGATGGGGCGAAGCATGATGAATGCAACTGAATTCAACGACGCCTCAATAGGGAAAGTCTACAAAGGTCTTATCAAATCTGATGTTGCCAATGGAACGTACCCAGTTGTTTTAGCTCTTGTTTCCATTCAGTTCAACTTCAAAGATTTAGGAGCTTTATCTCTGTTGTACGTAAATCTAATGGAAGTAATAGCTTCGTTAGTTAGAATGGGAATAATCGATTACATAGAAGCTCAAAAGATTCTGATTAACTCAGTAAAATCAATTCAGGTAAAGTCCTTAAAGTTAAATGATTTACACCAAACTTTTCCATTGGCTGACATTGCCTCAATGCGGCACGAATTAAGCCCAAGTAGAATGTTCATGAGTTAAAAAAAGGAGATTGATATGAAAAAATGAGTAGAACCGTTAGAATTGGAATTGGCGGCGCAATAGGCTGCGGAAAAACCGAATTAATTGAGAAGATAGTCCCTAAATTAGTCGAGGAAGGCTTTAAGGTTGGAGCAATATCAAACGATGTTTACTCCAAAGAAGATGCACGGCGACTCGCAGCAAGACTTGGCAAAGATATCGACCCCAATTTAATCTTAGGAATAGAAACGGGAGGATGCCCGCATACAGCAGTAAGAGATGACCCGTCTATGAACATAGATGCTGCTGAGAAACTTGAGAAAGATAATCCTGGCTTAGATGTTATTTTGATAGAATCTGGAGGAGACAACATAACATTAACGTTTAGTCCAAAATTGGCGGACTTCTTCATTTACATGGTAGATGTAGCTGGTGGAGACAAAACGATACGAAAAGGAGGCTTAGGAATTAAGAAATCTGACTTACTGTTGATTAACAAAATAGACCTTGCTCCCTACGTTGAATCTACGATTCTGGAATCAGGCGTCAAAACAGCCAACCTTGACCTTATGATGCAAGATGCAAAAAACCTGAGAGGCGATAAACCTACTCTCTTGCTGTCTCTAAAAGATGGCATTGGATTGGATGAATTGGTAAAAATAATAAGAGAAAAGGCACTCTTCAAATGACTAAGGAAGTCGTTAAAGACGTGATTCAAGATTTAACGGGCTTACCATCAGCTTTCTCGAAATATGAAGCAGAACAAACAAGACTTGCAGTCGGGTCGGCAGGCAAAAACGCTGTTGCCAAATTGACATTCACGAAATTCGGCGATAAAACATATCTCACTGACATTTACAATGAAGTTCCAGCAAAAATTCTAAGAGAACTCTACTATGATCCGTATTTGCCCGGTTTGCCCTATATTCTTTTCATGAATCCAACGGGGGGAATAGTGCAGGGAGACCGTTATTTCTACAATATTCAATTAAAAGAAGATGCAGAAGCATTCATAACTGATACAATGGCCACAAAAGTGTACAAAATGGATTTGAATTATGCAAGCAAAGAGGTAGATGTTTATCTTGGAAAGAACAGTCGTTTGGAGTTTCTGCCAAGGGAAACTATGGTTTTTGTTGATTCCCGTTGGTATCAAAGAGTAACGTTTCATGTTAGCGATGGTTCAAAATTTTTGTATTGTGATATATTTTGTCCTGGTCGTATTGAACGGGGAGAATTTTGGGACTTTGAAATCTATTCTTCGAAGGTAATTATTGAAGAAGAGAAAAAGCTCTTGCTCAACGAGAGCACGGTATTCACAAGGCAGGATAAAGATTTGCACGACGTTATTTTCGGTGATAACAAGTTTTACTTGAAAGCATACTGGTACTCCGACAACGCTGTTGGCGCCAAGAAAACAATTGATTTTGGAAATACTTACGGCGGGGCCACACAAATGGCGAATAATAAAGGCCTCATCATTAAGGCGCTTTCAAACGATTTAAATGACTTACAGAAACTTCAAGGTGAAATATGGAAAATTTTCCGAAAAACCGAGACAGGGCTGGAAGTTCCCGAACTTCGAATGTATTGACTTTTTAATAAAAGCTCATGTTACGATTAAATCGAATTGTTTAATTGCTCTTTGAATAGCATTATTCTAATGTACTTCGGCTGGAATGAATAGCAAAGTGCGTTTGTATTCAAAATTTGACTAATGTACTGAACGAGGATGAAGGTGATTCGAAATTGTCCACTTCTGATTCTGAGGAAAAACAAAAGAAACACTTCTTGGAATGGTTAAAAATAATCTCGGAATTTGAGGTTCCCTGGAAAAAAGATTTTGATGACCCAAAGCGTAAGTATAGACGGCTGTTCTCAGAGGCGCTGGGCACTTTTTTTCTTGTTTTAGTTGCCGTGGGTGGAAACGTAGTTTATCTCATGAATGTCGATTCAGTTAGCCCTATCACCGGTGTCGTGGCACCTGGTCTGATGGTGATGGCGATTATTCTTTTCATGGGAAATGTTTCGGGAGCACACTTGAACCCAGTTGTAAGCATTGCTTTTGCTGCGAGGGGGGGGATTTCCCATGGCGTAGAGTTCCGGGATATATAATTGCGCAATTAACTGGATCGGTTGTTGCATGTTTGTTTTTATTATTTATGTTCGGTAAAGTTGGAACATTTGGAGGAACTCTGCCAGGAGTTGAAATAAATGATTTTCAGGCATTCTTGATGGAGATTATACTTACGGTTGGTCTGGTTAGCACGATTTTGGGCACTGCGTCAGAAGCTCAGAATGTGGGACCGCTCTCAGCTATTGCTGTGGGTGGTTACATAATACTCGCGGGTCTTTGGACGAGTCCTATAAGCGGCGCGTCGATGAATCCAGCCCGGTCCTTTGGTCCTCAACTAGTATTGTTAAATTTTGCTCATTTCTGGTTGTACGTCTTGGGGCCTTTTATTGGGGGATTCATTGCGATTGGTTTCGCTTACGTTTTACGGGGACGAGGTGGAGACAAAGGTGAAATCAAATCTGCTCAAGGAACTCTGGGTCAGGCTCAAACATTGAAATAATTCTTATTTATCTCATGATTTTTCTTTGTTGGTCGTATTATACAGAATAATAGACCTGCTTCTCAAAATAACTTTTTTTTGAAGGAAAACCCAATGAACTAATAAAAATTTTGTAAAATTTTTTTGAAATAGTCGTCGTGTTTGGCTATTGGTCTTGTTTCTTTTCGCTTTCCAAATGGAAGTGATGCAAAAACCTTTGCAAGATAGGCACTGCAAAAATCGCTACGGCAATCAGCAATACCATTCCGCAATACAGGGCGTAAACTCCAGCAAAAATTTTTCCAGCATCAGTCTGCAAAGAGTTAACTGGACCCATTCCCCCCATGAGCATAGCAGCATTGAGAAACGCGTCAACCCAAGATAAGCCTTCAAAAAGATGGTAACCCGCCATGCCGATGACAAGCGAAACTAAAATCAGCCCAACTGCGATTAATCCGAATTTAAGCAGACGCCTGAGGAAATTGCCGCTCAAACAATGCTTTCAACACTCAATTCAAATATTATAGCGCGCTCTCTCAAAAAATGTTGCCTTTTTCTAGGCTGGTTTACGACAGATACTGATAGTTTAGTTGTTCGCCTAAGACGAACTATTCTGTTTCGCAGCCCACTGCTTACAAATCGTCGAAGTCTCCATGGATTTGAACCAAAGACGTTGGAAATAGTTTCGGAGAAAAACAGTTGTTGTGATTGTGTACCCACATATCTATAAATAGAAAAAAACTGTTAGACAAATTGATAAGCGGAGTGAAAGAATGCCAATAGATATTACTGAATTTAATTCAGGAAAAATAGAGTGTTCACTCAAAGAAAAAATTTTATCTTTTCTAATGAATAATCCAGACAAAGCATTTGACATCAAGGAAATAATAGAGGGAACGGGATATTCTATTCAGGTAGTTATGGAGGGTTATGGTATGACTCCGGAGTCGAAGTTTCGCCTTACTCTCGAGAACTTGGAGGAAGAAGGATCTGTCGAAACTAGAGCAATCAAGAAATCAAATGGAGAAAAATTGTACTATAAATTTGTTAAAGTAGACACTAAATAGCTTGAGAATAGCCTTGAAGAAGCCTTGGTGTAGACTCTCGCTTGCCTTTATTCTTTGCTTATCTTTTTGAGGGCTGAGCCTTTGTGCATGGCTAAATGTTCGGTTTTGTTGCTTTTAATCAAATATTGCGGCTCCTCCTTCGAGGCATGAACCGTGTACCCTTTGAATTCGATTTCGGAGGTAATTTTTTTCTTTATAGTCCCCTGAACTCTGCCTACTTCTGAATTCCACTCAACATAATCGCCTACTTTGAAATCGTTAACCATAAGCCCAACTTCAAGCCTCTTTTGAGAGTTTCTCTGCTAATTCAGCTCCCTTCTTTGTGAGTTCGTATTGTCGGTAGGTGTTATGATTAGTGTTTTTTGTGTTGCCTTTGATTAAGCTGGCTTTTTCGAGCATGCATAAATCTGTTTGCTCTTCTTTCGAATCGGCTTGTTTGGTCCCTTCAAAAGAAATTAAAACATCGGTTCCCTTAAAACCGGCAATTTTTAAGAAGAGAGCTTTGTAACGTTGAAATGCTTGCTCAACTGCGTTTTCTTCTCGTTTATAGTTTTCTTCAGCTACTTTATTTAAAATTGTTTTTAATTCCGAAGACATACTAAACACCAAACCAAAATTCAACGATTCTTCTTTCCATTCTAACCAGAACTCTCCAAGTTATACTATGGAAACCGTTCGATTAGAACCTGCGTACCTGTGGAGACATCACCCGCATTCCCTTTTTTCTCATTTCAGAACTATATTTTCTTGTTTAGCAATTGCTTCAATGGCCATCGTTGCACTGGTACGGTACGGTGAAGGAATGAATAACTCGCGGCTTACCAAGCTCCTTCCGTTCCATGTATCTCAAAATGCTCATATGCGGCGATATGGTTGAATGTCATCTGTACAGAGTTGTGTGTTCCATCATTCGATAATAAATAACGGCCAGGAAGTTGTACGTAGTATTTCCAGATTAATGAGATGTTTCCCCACAATAAGTCGGTTGGAATAGTTATTTTGAAGAACACAGTTTTTTCATACGATCCAAAGAAGTCAACTGAAACATACTTTAAATCAGTTAAAGATGAGTTAGATAAGTCAACCTTTGGCGCAGAATTCCAGTTGGTTACTATAGTTATAATGTAGGCTTTCTCTCCAACTGAAAGAGGATATGTGTATAATTTGCTACCTGCTATTTCAAACAATAGAAGTCCAGCTACTAATGATAAAATTAGGATTACTGCTATAGCGGTTACCGTTAATGTCCTTCTCTTCATAAGCACCGACTAGTTGATTATTTTACTAAAAAGGTTTTCAGTTTTTCTCGGATAACTGGCAACATTAGGGGTTCTATCGGGCTCAGCCCGTAACAGGTATGAGCCCACAACAATGTGTGTGATGGGATTTTGTCGCCAACTTTCCAGTAAAATTGATTTGTTGAACCAAAATTGAAAATTGGTTTGGGGTAGATGGGCTTCGTTTAAAACATTAAGCAAATCCTCTATTTTCCTTGAAGAAAATAGGAAACGGGCCCGCTGGGATTTGAACCCAGGATTCTCGGCTCCGGAGGCCGATGCCTTAATCCGTGCTAGACTACGAGCCCACAACTGAAAAAACATGCCCTAACGATTTAAAGCTAACTTATTCCTGAATTAGTTCTTGGTCTATCCACCAAGCCTTCTTTTTGCCCGACTTCTCGCCAGCATAGTATTCAATTATTGATTTTCCAGTTTGTTTTTTGGATGCTTTCTCGATTTTCCGCAGTCTGTTAAGTACGAGCCAACGGTTCGTTTTGACGTATTCAGCCAGTTCAGGTGTGGTTGCTGATTTGTAATGCAGTAGATACTCCATTATTTTATGGTCAAGTTCGTCGATGCAGTAGGCGTAAGGGTCGATTTTTCCATGTTGGAAAGTTAGGATTTCGAGGTCCGCGAGGTATTTTCGGATTTGACCGAATTCCTGCTCGATTTTACCCATCCGCTCCTGCAAGGCTAGGAGTGTGTCAGCTTTGGGTGTTTTCTGAAGTTTTTCGCTGATGGCTTCGCGGATAAAGGTACTTCTGTCTCCTTCTGGGATGCGCAGGGCCATTTCGTGGTAGACATCTTCGGGTAGTTTAACTGTGACTATTCGTGTTTCGCTCATGCTTGAGCCTCTTCACCAGTTATGAGCGCTTTGGTTATTTCATGGTTTCCCCGCAAACTGGGTTCAACTGCTTGTGGCAGCTTGTACAACCAGCACGCAACCCATTGCTGTCGCTGAAGGCAAAGCACAGTTTATTGCGCAAACCGTTGGTTATTATGGTATAGGCGGTTTTCTGCCACAACTACTAAAGAAAAAAATCCAAAAATAGCACAAAAAATTCTAGCTTCGACTCTTACGCTCAGCCGCTAAAACAATAATAATTTATTTGAGAAACATAAAGTAAAAGGGTGGTGAATTATGTTGATTGATTGGTCCCAAAAACAATTGTTAATCCTTGCCTTTGACCATCGTGCGTCTTTTCTTGAAAAAATGTTTGAAATAAAAAATCGACAACCAACCGCAGAAGAGAAGAAGCGGATTGAAGACTACAAAAAAATCATTTTTGAGGGCTTCAAACTTTCCTTTAAAAAGAATGTTCCAAAAGAGATTGCCGGCTTGCTTGTAGATGAAGAATTCGGAAGCGGTGTTCTAAGGGAAGCCAAAAAAGAAGGCTTAACCTTCGCTATGCCCGTTGAGAAATCTGGTCAAGAAGAATTCGACTTCGACTACGGAGAGAACTTCGCCAAACACATCGAAGAGTTCGATCCATCGTTTGTGAAGGTTTTGGTACGTTACAACCCAGAAAGCGATGCAACCCTGAACAGTAGGCAACTTAAAAGACTGAAAAAACTCAGCGACTACTTAGCCAAAACGAAAAGACCATTCCTCTTTGAACTTATCGTCCCCTCAACTCCAGCACAACTGTCAAAACTGGGCGGATCAAAAGAAAAATACGATCAGGAATTACGACCTAAACTGATGGTTACAACCATCAAAGAAATTCAGGATTCAGGCGTGGAACCATCCATTTGGAAGTTGGAAGGCGTTGACAAACCTGAATCGGCTAAGGCAGTGGTGAAGCAAGGTCAGAGCGGCGGAAGAAAAGTAGGAGTTATTACGTTGGGACGCGGTGAATCTAAGGAGAAAGTGCAGGAATGGCTTAAAGTTGGAGCTAAAATACCTGGAGTCATCGGTTTTGCTGTGGGAAGAACTATTTTTTGGCAGCCACTATCAGATCATAAAGCAGGAAAACTTACTCGAAAAGAAGCTGCTGAAAAAATCGCCCAAAACTATGGAGAGTTTACAGAGCTTTGGCTAAACGAATGTAAAAGTGGTAAAAAATGACTTCGCTAAGGTCATTATCCCCTTCAATGACCAGAATCACAATTGCCGGAGCAGTTGGCGGAGCACTCCACATAGGTAAAGGAGACCCGGACAAAATTGACCAAACTGCTCTGGAGTTTTCCAGGGCAGTTTTAAATCAAACTGAGGTTGATGGCGAAGTTATTTGCTGCGAAGGACCCAAAGACAATGCCCCAGCGTTCAGCTACAATGAAAAAGTAGGCACAGGCCACGGTCCCAAAGTGGAGTTTGTAATTGACCAAGTTGACGGCACAACAGCAACCGCCAAGGGAAAGAAGGACGCTATCTCCGCTTTAGCGTGCGCTCCAGCAGGATGCTTAAAAGTTCTTCCAGACGACGGATACTACTTCAAAATAGCAACCAACGGCCAATCGAAAGGCAAAATCTCCACCGACATGTCAATTGAAGACATCGTGAAAACCGTAGCTAAACATAAAAATTTGCTCCTTGGAAATTTCACGGTAATTATGCTTGAACGTGAGAGACATCAGGAACTGCTTGATAGGCTGAGAAAAATGGGTGTTAGAATCATCTTGATAGCTGACGGCGACATTGCAGGAGCCATCGTAACTTGTTTGCCTGATTCAGGCGTTGATTTACTCCTTGGTGCAGGTGCAGGCGCTGAGGCAACCATAGCTGCAACCGCCGTCAAATGCCTTGGCGGAACGATGCTTGTTAAGGTTTGGAAGGACAAAAAAGATGATGCAAACCGAATGCGAAGATTGAAAGCTGAAGGCGTGGACACCGAAAAAACCTATACTGAAGACGAGTTGGCTAAGGGAAACGAAATGATTTTTGCCGCATCAGGTGTAACTAAAGGTGAAATGCTTGATGGAGTCCGATTTACTTCCACAGGAGCAATTGTCAATTCATTCTGCACTAGACTGCCAAGCGGAACCGTCGAAAGAGTAGAAACCATCCTGAAATTCAAGGGACACCCAATTTACAGCCAAATAACATAAATTTTTTTCAATTGCTGTTTCCACAAGAAATGAAGGACAAGATTTTGAGCCGCAAAACCAAATAAAACTATTCAGTTGGAATAGGTTGACCAGCTAACTTTGCCAACTCAAGATACCGCTGCTCAACAATCTCGCGCAGCTGCTTGCGCAAGTTTTCACCAGTAACATTCCTCTTTTTCAGCAAAGCTGTTTTTTTGGCTAATTCCTCATCGCCAAGCCCTTTAAACCAGACTTCAAAATCGCCCCGTTGAAGGTGAAACTCTACGGAGGCTACGTCGGCTTTGTCAAGTTTGTTTGCGAAATCTCGCAGGTTATGAGCGTGTAGGCTAAGGGGGTTCCCGATTGTGATGTAGAAGCTGAATGCTTTATCGTGGGGTGCGTAGGCTAGTATTGCCGCGGCTTTTTCTTTAGTTGTTTCAGGTATACCCATCGCTCTTTTACCTTTTTCTGTAATGGCGTACATTCCTTTCTCTGGTAAGCTCACATAGCCCATTTTGATAAGCCCCAGAAGGTGCATGTTGACCGGCTGAAACTCCCTTTTTGTTTCCTTTGCGATGTCCATGGCTTTTTGCGGCTTGTCGTTTAGGAGCATGGTTTCCAGTATTTCTAGTTTAATAGGCGATAAACTCATTTTAGACACCTTACTTTAAAGCTATGTAGAACGGTCTAATCAAACTTTTCTCTTAGAAAGCAGCAGTTCTGAATAGTTCTAAGCGGTTGATTCCAGATAAGTAAAGCTTTAGTACAAAGATTCCTAATGCTAACTGAATAACGGTGACTGATGGGACATGAAGATTGCAGTTTTCGTCTACGAGTATCCGCCTAAAATCGTCGGTGGATTAGGCACCTATGCCGCTGAGATTACCCGAAAATTTGTTTTAAACGATCATGACGTTACAGTTTTTACTATGAATGATGACGCTGGTTCTTTGCCGACTCGTGAGATTTGGCGCGGAATAGAAATTCACCGTCCACTTCACATCGACATCTCCGATTCCCTTCCTGACGTGATTGCGGATGACATTAAGAAATGGGGCAGGGGGCTGCATTTGTTTGGTAAACTTATGGTTTATAATTACTTGTCCGCGGCTAAACTCATCAACGAACTGATAAAGAAAGAGGGCATGAAATACGACATAGTCGTGGCTCACGATTGGCTCTCCGCCATGGGCGGCATAACAGTTAAACGGGAGACTGGTTTGCCGTTGGCTTTCCATGTTCACTCAACCGAAAAAGGCAGAACATTGGGAACTGGTTCAAGCGTTGTTAGTAACATAGAGTTGCGTGCGGGTAAAATGGCTGATCTGATTGTAACAGTCTCGTACGCTATGAAAGATGAGCTTATACAGCTTGGTTTCCCCAAAGAAAAGATTCAAGTTAGCTACAACGGGGTTGACCCGCAAAAATATAACCCTTCAAACGTGTCCCCACAGGATATTCAAAGAATCAGAAGCAAATACGGCATTAAAGACGACGAGTTTATGATTCTGTTTCTCGGGCGACTGGTAGGCGTTAAAGGCGTTGACAAACTGATTATGGCGTTGCCCCATATACTGACAAAGATTCCTAAAGCGAAACTGGTAATTGTCGGCGTCGGCGACTTACAGGAATACTTGTCAAACCTGACTAAAACCATAAGGCTAGACGAGTACGTCAAATTCTGTTTTGACTTCATACCTGAAGAAGAACGTATCCTGCATTACGCTGCATGTGACATAGCAGTGTTTCCAAGCCACTATGAACCATTCGGCATAGTTGCAATAGAAGCTATGGCAATGGAGAAACCCGTCGTGGTCGGCGCTGCTGGAGTTAGCGGAATGCGGGAAATAGTGATTTGCTGCGGTCCAGAACAATGCGGCTACCACATAGACCCAAACAACCCATCAGACATAGCTTGGGGCGTAATCAGCGCACTGGAAAACCCTGAAAAACGAAAAATGCTCGGCAAAAACGGCAGAAAACGCGTCTTAGAAGAGTTTACATGGAACAAAATCGCCGAGAAAACAATAGATCTCTACAAAACAGTCATAAAACGGTAAATACCCTTTGACTGACACCTTTGATTTAAAGCACCGCGTCGCAAGGGAAGCTGCCACCCTTCTATATTTTGGAGCTGAAAAAGAGTACAAACAAGCAAAAACAAAAGCTGCAGTAACCTTCGGCGTCCACTTTTTGCCCTCCAACCTTGAAATCGCTCTGGAACTGGATAAGATTGCTGAAGAGAATGAGGGTCCAAAAAGGAAGGAACGCTTAATCCAAATGCGCAAGGAAGCTCTAAATGTGATGCGGCTTTTGGGCGCTTTTTGTCCTGTTTTGATTGGGAGTGTTTGGCGTGGAACGATTAAGCAGGGAAGCGACATCGACATCGCCGTTTACACGGATGAACCGGAAGAGATCACTGGAATGCTCAAGGCTGGAGGCGTTAGGGTTTTGAAAAAAGCATGGACAACCGTTAACAAGCGTGGAGCAACTTTGGAGTCTTTCCACATTTATGCTGAAACCGCCTCTAAACATGGGCTTGAAATCGTTGCTCGCAGCCGAGAGGACGCGGGGAAAAAACGGAAATGCGAAACCTTCGGCGACGAATTAAAAGGCCTAAACATCAAAGAACTCCAAAAAATCCTCGAATCAAACCCAACACAACAGTTCATTCCTTCGTAATTCTCGCTGAAAACTGGTTTTTTATCAAAAAAGAAAATAAATGACCACTTCAAATACTATTTTTGTATAGCGGATGAAACATGGCAATCGACAAAAAATCTCTCAAAAAAATGTTTCCCCACCTCTACAATGAGTTAGAAACAGGAGAAGTCAAGGTTCCAATTAACGCTGTGCGGAAAAATCCGTTGGAAGCTGAAGAAGCTGCCATGGGCGTGGAATGTGAGTGCGATGAAGAAGAATTAGTTCCATGCACTGAAACGCCTGATAAGCTGCGTCATTTTAACCCTTCCACAGTAGATTTTATTCGGCGATGCGACACAGAAGCGCAGGCAGAGGAAATTATTAGTTACTTGCAGAAGAAGAGCGAAATAACAAAGGAGAATGCGGAGCAGATGCGGTGCCAGCTTAAACAGAAGGGCGTAAGAAGCTTCGGTCCCAAAAAAGAAGAAAACCATTATTTTAGAGAAGGCGGCATCTACTAAAACCACCTTAAACTTTGCGTTTATTAAAAAATTGCTTCTATGGTGTAAAGGCAGCCGAAAACGCCAATATCCTCTTCCCCTTAATGAAATGCCTACCCCCATAGGTTTCTGCAATGATATACTAATAGGATCCAAATAGGTTGGCTAATCCCCCTCCCCTCTATCCTTTCTGCAACGAACCACTATTAGGCTCCAAATATGTTCGTGAACGCCTACCCCTCTGTTAGTTTCTAATTGTCAACTCTCCCGTATGCCTCTTTTGGTTTCTGTGAAGCGACTTTAGTTTTTGTCAAACTTTAAAAGCGCTAACAAGCATACAGACATGTAGGGTGCGTGTGCGTGACATCCCATCCTGACGGCGTAAAATTAGCTCATTTTAGAAAAGTATCGGTTTTTGTGCTAATTCTTTTAATATCCATTTCACTCGTTGCACAAATGCCCAAAACCCAAGCAGCCACTCCAAATCCCGGTCTGCAGGAGAAGGCACTGTCGTTTCTGCGCGATGTTATTCAGCTTGACATGTCAAAGTATACTTTAACATTGAATGATAAGTTTTCAGAGTCTAATCATCTTTTTTTTAACTTAGATTTAGCCAACATGAGCCCTTTTGATTTTGGAGGTTCCGGCAATGCAATTTTCAGCTTTTATGATGGCGTTTTAGGTTCATGTAGTTTGTCTTCAGGTTATGGGGGTTTACTGTATTTACATCCTGAACTGGATTACTTTAATGCAACGTTGGGTATGGTGGAGCGATACCAGATGTGGACAAATGATTCGCAGGTTCAAGAAATGGCTGATTTACTAAAACAGGCTGGGTCCGAGAGGAATGCGACTGAAGTTTCGGGCAATTTAACTCTGAGACTTTCTGTTCAACGTTACACGCAATACGCTTTTTACAACACCTTTAATGGCGCAGACTATACCGGCTTAACAATTTTTAGGGGTGGACCCGATTTAGATTTTTCTGATAGCAGAGTTTACGAAAAAATCGGCGACACGAACATCAACGTCTCCAAGGAGCAAGCCATACGCATCGCGGAGGATTACTTGAAAACCTACACTGCTAACGCTACGTTTGCGAACGGAACCACAATCTCTGTTACAGATCTGAATGTTACAGGCGTTAATGGCGCAATTCTACAGACCACCCTTAAAGATAATTCGACGCTGTATCCTGAATGGAATATTCAGTTAAACGTTAGTAATATGCCGGCGCGTGGGTTGCAAGGTATCGGTGTTTGGATTTGGGCAAACGATGGCACCGTAATTGGAGCTTACCAATACACTAATGCTGACTTCACTTCTTTATTCAATGCGTTGTTTTTCTTTCCCCTTTATTCTTCACTCTTATTTGGGTTAATATTCGCTGTAATTTTTGCCGTTGCCCTCATTGTTGTGTTAATATTTGTTTTTAGAAAAAGCAACCACAATGCTGATGAAAAGAAGCCTTAAGGCTACCTTAAAATTTAGCTCCGGATTAACTTATTTTGGTGGTTCTTTATGACTGATTATTCTAGGTGGGATGAGCTTTATCGGCGATATCCACTTGAAGAGTTAGGCTGGGAACTCGGCAAACCCCGACCCATTCTGGCTGAATACATGGAGAAAAGGCTGATTCCGAAGGGTAAAGCCTTGGACCTTTGCTGTGGGGCAGGAACCAACACAGTTTACCTTGCCCAAAGCGGCTTAGAAGTGACAGGCATCGACATTTCGCGGACCGCTATTGATATTGCAAAGCAAAAAGCGCACCAAACCAAAGTAAACATCAACTTCTTGAACGAAAGCTTCATCGATTTGCCCTTCAACGATGAAGAGTTCAATTTTGTTTTTGACATGGGTTGCTTCCACCATGTTGAGGTTGAAGAGCGAACAAAATTCATAGCAGGCGTTCACCGAGTCCTGAAAGAAGGCGGCGTCTACATGCTTACCTGTTTTAGCTATAAGAATGGGCCTGGATGGAACCACTTTACCCGGCAGCAGATAATCGACCTGTTCAGCGGGCATTTTGAATTAGGCGAGCTTAGACATTATCCTTCGCTGGAGGGCGACGGTGTCATCCGATACTTCTACACAACGCTAATGAAGAAAAAGCCTCTTACCTAAGGAATTTGCTCTAGAGTTTTCTGAATTTCTTCATAGTTAGGTTCAACAGCCGGGTTATCTGAAACCCACGCGTAACGGACCACTCCTTTTTGGTCGAGGACAAATATTGAGCGTTTAGCAACCGTGTAGCCTTTCAGCCCAGCAAAATCGGGTAGCTCCAAACCCCATTGCTTAATGACTTCCAGCTTGTAATCGCTCAATAATAGGAAAGTCAGCATGTTTTTCTCTGCAAATCCCTTATTCGAGAATGGATCGTTCACGCTTACCCCGACAACTTGAGCCTTCAAATCAGTCAGCCGAGCCATCGAATCCCGAAAAGAACACCTCTTTCTTGTGCAAACAGAAGTGAAAGCTCCAACGAAAAAAGCCAACACGACTTTTTGCCCAAAAAACTCCTTTAGGCTCGGGGTTTCATGTCTATGTCGGGTAATGTGAAGTCTGGGGCCTTGTCTCCGACTTTAACTTGAGTTACCATAAAAATTCGTCCTACTATAATCGGAAAGACCGCTTGTATAAATCTAATGTCTAGTCGAAACAGAAGGCTGAGGGGCAAATCTTGTTTAACACGCATGCCGCGCATTTGGGTTTTTTTGCCATGCAGATTTGTCTGCCGTGAAAAATCAGCAGGTCGGTGAGTTTCATCCACTTCTCTTTGGGGGTAATCGCCATTAAGTCCCTTTCTATTTTGTTCTGGTCCTTTTGCTCCGTTAAGCCCAGTCGCGCCGAAAGCCGCGTTACATGAGTATCCACCGCAATCCCGGCTGTTACCCCATAAGCATTGTACAAAACGATGTTAGCTGTTTTGCGTGCGACGCCCGGAAGCTCGAGGAGTTCATCCATGGTTTTGGGAACTTGGCTGTGGAATTTTTCTATGAGGAGTTGGCAGCATTTTTGGAGGTTTCTGGCTTTGTTGTGGTAAAAGCCAGTTGAGTGAATGTCTTGTTCGAGTTCTTTTATGTCTGCTTTGGCGTAGTCTTCGGCGGTGCGGTATTTTTTGAATAGTTTTTGTGTTACTATGTTGACTGTTACGTCGGTTGTTTGGGCTGAGAGCATGGTGGCTATGAGGATTTCTAGTGGGTTGGTGTAGTTTAGGGCGGTTTTGGCGTTGGGGTATTGTTTTTCGAGGAGTTCGATTATTTTTTGTGTTCTTTGTTTGGGTTCAAGATAGATTTCTGGTGTTTTCAAGTTGGGGGTCTCCAGAAGCCTGATGATTATATTGATTAGTGGTGGCTAAAAAAGTTTTAAATATGTTGGGAGATGCTTTCGTATACTGAACGAACGTTTAAAAATTTGTTGCTGAGCTTTAAACATGCAAATTAAAATCTGCATGTTACTACATAATGTTTATATAATTTCAAATAGTCTGAAAATATGTCAGATAACTGTCAAGTGGAAACATGGTAAACCCGACAAGAATAACCGTAGCCTTCGACAAAACAACAGCCGATTTACTAGAAAAAATAAGCACCGAAGCACAAGTTTCACAAAGCGAAACAATGCGCCGAGCACTAAAATTCTACAACGAAAACAAAGCACTCGAAGACCCAGCCACCAAGAAAAAAATCCACGCCTACCTCGACATGCTGCTAACAGGCGAACACATAATCCTTGACGTTGACCACTGGCTAATGTTCCTACGCCTTATTGCTTCTTCACCCGAGAAAGAAACGTTCTGGAAAGAGCACAAGGAAGTGGCGCGTGCCCATTGGGAACAGCTAAAAACTAAGGTGCATTCGCCCGAGGAAATGTTGGCAAGGCTGGAGGTTTGCAACTTTTATCGCTTAACAAAGAACGCTCCTAACGACTATACGCTTGTGTTGGTTTCGGAGATCTCGAAGGATTTCATCAGGATTTTTCTTGAGGAGTACTTTGGGGCTATGGGTGTTAAGGCTGAGATAAAGGAGAACTTGACTAAGCTTAGGGTTACAGTTAAGCCTGGTTTAACAAAATTTTAGCTGTCCACTACTACACCTAAAATAATTGTCGTTTGCACAAAATTTCACAATTTTTATGAACAAATCTCAACTGACTTTATATTTTATTGAACATATTACCGAGTAATGAAAAAGGTGGTAAAAAATGATTGAAAAACTATCAAAACGTAAAATTGCCAAAACAGGCAAGGCTGGGTAGCCTAAAAACCAGGGAGAAAACCGAGATGATAGACATCACAGCTTTAACCATAGAAATCTTCGGCGTAGGCTCACTTTCTTTAGCCTTCGCCAAATACACCTTGATGAGGAGGAAACTCGAACACGCAAAAAACTAACCTAAATCACTGCCTTAACAATAACTCCCCCAATTTTCCAACTTTTTAAAAACAAAATTTACATTCATTCAGCGCTGTTGCGCAAGATTTTTTTGCTTCTTCCCCCTCATACCATCAGATTAGGTGTGCAGGTTTGAGTTTAAAACTTAAAATTGACGGAAAAGATATCCCGCTAAACGATTTTGTTGAAAAACTATTGAATGGAACAATAACGGGCGCTGTAACTTCCCTGAAAGGAATAAAAGAGGATTGGAGGAAAATCGAGATAGAGATCGAAAAATAGTTAGCCTTTGACTTCCACTTTGATTTCCACTTCAGCGAACATTTCCCGTTTAGCCTTACATATTGGGCAAACATACGGTGGGTCCTCGCGGTAAACCACGTAGCCGCATTGCTTGCAATACCATAACTTCTTTTTCACTTCTGCAGTTTTAGGCGGTCGCGTAGGTGATGGCGTCGCGGGTTTTTCTTGTGCTCCCTGAGCTGACGTTTGCTGGGAAAGGCCGGGGATTCCGTAGGCTCTTCCCTGTTTTTCAAGTGGTCTACGTTCAGGAACTTCAGGCAGGTTTTTGCTTTCATAGACTACTTTGTTAACGTAGAGTCTGCAGTAGCATGCGCCGTATTCGGCGACGTCGGGGTCGCGGTAGTCGCAGGGACAGATGATGTCTCTGTCGATGTCGAGGTTGCCAGTTGCCAATCTGCATGGGCATGATGGGTAACCGTATCGGTCTTCATTTGTCTTTAATCCTTCAAGGAACATCTGCAAAAGCTCAGGTTGAGGCGTTAGGTAGTAGCCGTATGTTTTTGCATCCGCTTCAGCTCTTTTGCGGGTTTGTTCAAGAGTGATCAAAGGCCAAGTACCTCAGTAAGCTGGTCCTTGCGGAAACCGGTGATTACTGTTTTGTCGTCTACTATCACGGTTGGGTAGCTTAATGGTCCGCCTTTGCTGACAATGGTTGCATGCGCCTTGCTCTTATCGTCGTCATTAAGCAAATCCACATCGACCCATTCGTATTCAACTCCGTTGTCATCTAGAAATTGCTTGGTCATTTTGCACCAAACGCAGGTGCTTAATGCGTAGAGGGTAACCTTGTGGTTATTTTTTTTACCAGAAACTTTGGAGAACTGCATAATTCTCATCAATAAAGTCTAGTTTAAGGCGAATATAACTGTTTAGATTTAGCCCGATTAATGCTCATGCTCATGGAGGTTGCCAAAAGCGTTCTGTACCACTTCGTTGAGGGCTGGGTGGATATGCATGCCTTTTGCTATGGGTCCGAAGTCGCCTTTTTCAGATACCATGGCATTCGTGATTTCTTGAAGTAGAATGGATGCTTCGGGACCTATGATGTGGGCGCCCAATATTTTGCCTGTTTCTTGTTCAACGATCACTTTTACGAAGCCTTCAGGAAACCCTAATGCAGCACCCATCGCCGTGTCCTTGTAGAGCGCGTTTCCAACCAGAATTTTGTGGTGTTGCTTAGCTTCTTCTTCTTTCAAGCCGACAGAAGCTACCTGCGGATGAGTAAAAACTGCGTGTGGCGCAGCTGAAAAATCCACATTAACCTTGTGGTCATGGAATGCGTTGTGCCAAGCTATGCCTGCCTCGTAGTTGGCTACATGCTTGAACATTTGTTTGCCGATGGCGTCGCCGAACGCGAAAATGTTTTTCTTACTGGTTTCAAGATAATCGTCTACTTTTATGAAGCCTTGCTCGTCGAGTTTTACTCCTGTCTTTTCAAGTTTTAAGCTGTCAGCGTTGGATATTCTTCCTGTGGCAACCATGATTGCTTCAGCCGAGAAGTCCTTGGTGCTGGCGTCTTGGCGGTTTTTGGCGACCAGAGTTTTCAATGTGCCCTCTTGCTTTGCTTCTATGGCTTCGTAGCCCGTGTAGATTTCCATGTGCTTCTCAACTTCACTCTTTAGCAAATCAGAGATTTCTGGTTCTTCCTCAGGCAGCAAACGGAAAGGTCGTTGAATTATGGTTGTTTTTGAACCGATGGCTGAGAAGAAATGCCCGTACTCCATGCCAATGTAGCCCCCGCCCACGATTATGATGCTTTTTGGCGGCGTTTGCAACTCCAGCACAGAGTTGCTTGTTAAGTAACCAACGTTTTCTAAACCCATAACTGGGGGGATTGCGGTGCGTGCGCCTGAAACGATGAAAATTATTTTGGCGGATATTGTGCGGCTGCCAACTTGCATGGTGTAGTCCGAGGTGAATGCGCCTCTTTCCTTAAGCCATGTTAGGTTCGGTGTGGCTTCGACTGCTGCTGCTTGACGCCCAGAATCTTCGTTAACCAATGCGCGCATTCGGGTCATGATGTTGTTGAAGTCAACCGCGTTTACGGTAGCGTGGACTCCGAGTTTGTCCGCATCCCCAATGTTGGCAAGAACATCTGCAGGATAAATCAGCATCTTCGAGGGAACACAACCCACGTTTATGCAGGTTCCACCCATCCTTCCATGTTCAACCAGAGCCACTTTAAAACCCTGATCAACTGCGGCTGACGTAATCAGCATCCCTGAACCTGAACCGATAACGAGAACATCAAACTGCTTCATAAAAACAAGCCTCAAACATAATAAATTGAACAAGCGACCCCAAATAAACTTTTCAGCGCCATCTCCACTATAGCAAAATTTTTAAGGGGATTTAAGATATTATTTTTTAGGGAAATTTTTATGGCTAAAAAACCTAAGACTGCAGAAGACGAAAAGAAAAAACAGGCTTATTATAGCAAAAAAGAGAAGAAAGCCAAAGAAGTCAAAAAGAAGTAGTTTCTTTGCCTAAGAACTTGGGTAGGCAACGTTCGTCGTGGACGGCGTCGAAGCTTTCAAGTTCACCTTTTTTTAGTGGTAACGCAATTCTTGACACTAATCCGTTTAGGCTGAAGGGCAGTCGGATTAGCCGGAATTCGCCGGAAGTCACCCACTCGTCAATGTGGAAACCTGCTTGTTTTACTTTTTTGGCAAAGTTAAGCCTCTCTTTTGTGCTCATTTTGTAGGCATTGGGGTCTAAAACGTGTAGGTGGAAGCCTCTGCCAGAATAAACCACATGTAAATCTGAATAGGTTTCTTCAAGGTAATCTAGAAGACCCATAGCTTCATGTTTAACCATGTCAAACTCCAATTCACAAAAACTCAAACCCTGATGCTGCTTCATCTTATCAGCAAGCGTGCCATGGATAGGGCAGATTATATTTTCAGGGTCAAGGTCAAAAGCGAGCTCCTGACCAACTATTTGGTCGTTTTTAACGTAAACGTTTCGGTCATAGTAGACTGCTTCGGGCAAAAACTCGAGGATTTGATGTCGCAAATCTTCCAAACTTTTGAATTCATCAAGTATTATTGTGGTTGTGGCATCGTCTTTGTATTTTGACGGATAAATCTTTGTATGCCTGCCTATAATAACAGCAAATTTTGTGTTGCCAAGCCCGCTTGTGAACCATTCTGTTACCTTCTGAGGGTTGAATTCTTCCACGTAGAATTGCTTTCGCTCTTCCAAAGTGGAGTATCGCATACCAGCTGGGAGGAAATATTGAACCATACAAACCACCATTATGTTAGTTGCTTAACCCAAAATGTTTTATGGATACTTCAGGCAGAAAGCCTAATATTAGCCGTTTCCTGAAATAATGAGGTGAATTTTTTTGCCAATAGACCCTGATTTTCAAACCAAACGACAAGTTGTAAGTGAACATAACGGTCACAAAGTTTGGGGACCCGTTGAAGCCCCGACAAAACTGGGAATACACGGAACAATGGTGTCAGTTGACTGGGATGCCTGCATCGGAGACGGCGTATGCATCGATGTCTGCCCAGTTTCCCTTTATGAATGGGCTGAATCGCCTGGACATCCGCTTTCTGAACGCAAATCTGACCCTGCACGCGAAAAAGACTGCATACAATGCTTAGCCTGCGAGATGCAGTGCCCTGCAGTAGCGATAAAAATCACTCCGCCACCATAAGCACGCCAATTTTTAAGGCGCTATTAATTTTTTTTGAAAATAACAAAAAAATAGGGATGTAAGCGTAGAGCTTACTTTACGAGGCTAAGGTTCTTGTTGACTTTGTCCCAGTTGACTAGGTTCCAGAATGCTTCAACGAATTTGGCTCGGTCGTTCTTGTAGTCGAGGTAGTAGGCGTGTTC
>PLYI01000104.1:0-62375 GCA_003151735.1 Candidatus Bathyarchaeota archaeon
TTGCGTTATCATCAGTCGTATATCCCTCTTTTCTGGAGGGCATTGAGTATTTCACAAGTTGAAATAGACCTGTGCCATCCGTGAGTACCCTGAGATAATCAAGTTTTATCGTTGGGAAGTCCAGTTTGAATCCATCCATAATTTTTGATTAAAGTTTTAAAGAGGTCACTGTAGGTTCGTGCCACATTTGACCACAGAAAACGCCTGCTATACCGGTAAACCCTTCTTGAAATTGTTTTTCGAAGACTCTCATCTAAGAGCTTAGTTATACCATCGGCTAATGATGCGGGATCATTGAATTTACAGAGAACCCCTCGGTCGTTAGCTAACATTTCTTGGGCATGGAAGTAAGGTGTTGATACCGCAGGTTTTCCCGCACCTATAGCATATGTGAGTGCACCACTGCTAATCTGGTTGGGCGAAATGTACGGAGTTAGGTAAATGTCGGTTGCTTGAAGATACCTAATTAATTCAGGTTTAGAAAGAAATCTGTTATCAAATCTGACGTGTTCCTCTAATCCTAGTTCACTTACTAATTTCATTAATTCATTCCGGTATTTTTCGCCCTCATTTTTCCTAACCTCAGGGTGGGTTTGTCCGATTATCAAATAAATGATTCGAGGCTCTTTTTCCACCACATAAGAAAGAGCACGAATAGCATACTCAATACCTTTACCGCTGCTTATCAACCCAAAAGTAGACGTAACCAAACGATTCTTCAGACCCAGCGATGCTTTAATCGGTTCGTTGTCGACAAGGTCAATTTTTGGGCAGCCGTGTGGAATAACAATGCAGTTTTTGCAGGGTATCCCCTGTTTTTTTAGAATTTTGATTGCTGAGTGAGCAATGACAACAATTGATGCGCTCTTATCAGATATGCATTTTAAGACTTCTAGAGCTTTCTGGTTAAAACCAGGATGTACGGTGTGAAGAGTTATTACTACTGGTTTTTTGATGTTTTCTAAAAAATTCGTTAAGTATTCACCGTAGTCGCCTCCGAAAAGTCCGAATTCATGTTGAATATTTACAAGTTGGATGTTAGACGCGTTGATGTAGCGGGCTGCCTGCACATAATCATCTACTGAATCACGTTGAATTTCCAAATTAACCCGCCTGTCGTAATCATGGATTGCACCGGTTTTATTTACAGCAATCACTGTGGGCTCAAACTCATTTAATTCATCGGTGGCGTCAATTAGGTCTTTTGTGAAGGTCGCAATACCACATTCTCGTGGAGGATATGTACTCAAATAAGCAACGCGGTTTTTGCCGCTACTAAAAGAATTAATTTGTTGAAGCATTTTTTAGCAATCTCTTTTTTTCTATTGTTTAGTCGCTCAAAATTCTATGTCTGCAATTTCTTAGTTGCGCAACGAAAAGTAAATCAAGTGCGCCCATTTTCAAAATCCTCACTTACCCTTAACTTGGCAGCGTCTTTATTTTAAGATGTGTGACTGTGAACAAACAGTTACAACTTCATCAATCTTATTCATTCCAAGTTTTAGAAGCAAATTTGATCGATTTTGAATTATTTTTAGGTCGATTTTTTAACAAAATTTCAGCATACCCGTTGAATGATTGTTCTTATTAAGATAGACATAAGCCTTCCTTGTTACATTGTTCGGAGGGAAATGCTTCCGGTTTTGGAGCTTTGAGTTCACTTATTCTCGTTTGCACAATCTTTAACAGTTCTTGCCTAAGCGGCTCTCCCGAAATACCCCGTTGAATAAAATACATTTTATCGGCTAATTCACAGTCTCCAACGGTATCTCTTATCCAAGCCTGGAAATCACCCCGTGGATAATGAAACAGAATAGAGCTCTCATCTATGCGGTTTAATTTGTCTGCAAAATCTTCGAGTTTGATTGCAGAAATTCCTGTGTAAACTCCTTTTGTAGCCTCTTATCACCATCTCTAAGATAACTGGCGTTTATTATGAGATGTCCGTCTTCATCGCTAACACCCATATACCCTCTAGAGCCAAATTCGACCTTCAAATTGTTGAGAACTTCCTCCGTCTTGTCGCCGAACAACTCCCTCACAGCTCCTACTTTCTCAAAACCTTTGAAGTAGTTAATGAATCGGTGCAAGGTAACTTTTGCGTCTCGACGAATAACAACGTCAAATATGGTTTCCATTAACATTCCTTTAACAACCGTAAGTGTGCTGTTAACGTGCACACAAGATATAAATAGTTAGTTAGAATATGCAATCGTTAAAAAACGCAATTAATTAGAAGGTGCAGTTAATATGTCTATAACTCCAGAAGAAGCTGCCCGTGAGCTACTTGAAGTGGTTCCAATCGTCATGAGAGAAATACGCTCTGAAATGCGTAGCCGAAGATCACCCGATCTAACGGTTCCTCAGTTTCGCACACTCGCTTTTGTAAACCGAAACGTAGGATCCTCGCTTTTGGAAGTGGCAAAACACCTGGGGCTTACCCCGCCCTCCACATCTAGACTTGTGGACGGCTTAATTGTGCGCGGCATGATAACACGGGAAGATTATCCAGCTGATAGAAGACGCATTCGATTAACCGTCACACCTCGTGGACAAAAGACTTTGGAAACCTCGCGCCGAGGCACCTTGACATACTTGGCAGACAAACTAAGTAGAATCAGCGCTGACGACAGGGAAGTCATATTCAAAGCTATGAAAGCTCTACAACCCATCTTCACGAATGGCGCACGAACAGAAACAGCGGCGAAGTAAAATATGGCTATTCTCACAACAGAACACCTCACTCGTCGTTTCAAAGAGCTAACAGCAGTTGATGACCTGACCATATCGGTGAATCAAGGTGAAATCTTTGGTCTTCTCGGTCCCAACGGCGCAGGCAAATCAACAGTCATCAAAATGATAACCACGCTTTTACCTCCGACTAGTGGATGCGCAAGTGTTGGAGGCTTCGACGTTGTGCATAACGCAAGCAATGTAAGAAGACTGATTGGTTACGTGCCTCAAATTCTCTCCGCTGACGGCACCCTCACTGGTCGTGAGAACCTGATGATCTTTGCCAAACTTTATGATATCCCCAAAAGTGAACGCGCCCCACGAATCGATGAGTCGCTGGAGTTCATGGGGCTAACCGACGCTTGCAACAAGCTTGTGAAAAATTATTCGGGCGGCATGATTAGACGCTTAGAAATAGCCCAAGCCATGCTGCATCACCCTAAGGTTCTGTTTTTAGACGAACCCACCATTGGCCTTGACCCAGTTGGACGCAAAGCAGTCTGGGATCATATCCAAAAAATGTGCTCTGACTTCGATACAACCATCTTTCTTACTACGCATTACATGGAAGAAGCAGACAAGCTGTGCTCCAGGGTGGCGATTATGCATTTAGGAAAATTGGCTGTTATTGGTGTACCCGCCGATTTGAAGGCATCTTTAAACAAGGAGAACGTTACGCTCGACGACGTGTTCGTATACTACACTGGGGGAGATCTCGAGAGTGGGGGGAGCTATAGGGAAGCGTCCATGACAAGGCAAACGGCGAGGAGGCTCGGCTAAAACGATCATGGATAAGGTGAAAAATGCAGTCAATTTGGTTGTTTCCTTTTCCAATAAGACGTTGGGCATAGCCGAAATGGAGGTGCGTAAACTTCGTCATGATCCAACTGAGCTGATTACCCGTGCTGTGCAACCCGCGCTCTGGTTGCTGATCTTCGGGGAAGTCTTCACAAGGTTGAATATCATATCCACTGGCAATCTGTCCTATCTATCCTTCATTACGCCTGGAATTCTGGCTCAAAGCGTGCTCTTTATAGCCATTTTCTACGGTATCGCTGTTATCTGGGAACGAGACCTAGGCATTATTCACAAGTTTCTGGTTAGTCCGACTCCCCGGCAAGCGTTGGTTCTCGGTAAAGCATTGTCAGCTGGAATCCGGGCGCTTTCTCAAGTCGTAATCATCTATATACTGGCTGTGTTGATTGGCGTAGGCATAAACTGGAATCCCATAAATCTAGCATTGGTGGTGGTCGTTGCAATATTGGCTTCGGCTTTGTTCTCAACGTTTTCACTCATAATAGCTTGTTTGGTGAAGACGCGTGAACGCTTCATGGGTATAGGTCAAATATTGACCATGCCCATGTTCTTTGCAAGCAACGCCATTTACCCAATATCAATGATGCCTCGTTGGCTGCAAATTGTTGCGCAAGTTAATCCCCTCACATATGCGGTAGATGCCTTGCGCGGCCTTATGATCACAGGTGGAGTAAGCCCTTATGGGGTTGGCTATGACTTGCTTGTGCTCTTCGTAGTCATGATAGCTCTGGTGTTAATCGGAGCTAAACTCTACCCGAGAGTAGTCATTTAAAACGTTCATGGGCAGTATGTTGGGTTGAAAGCTGCATACGCGTTGGCAACATACCTAAACGCACTTACACATGCTTGTCCTCATGTTCAAGTGAATCATCGTTAAAAGAACTAACCGTGCGAGCTAAGCACCCAAGGGAACTTCGAAGGAAGCGAAGAAAAAGAGGAAGAAATAATAACATTTCCAGTCTTTTGCAGGCTTCATTTTTCTGGGCATCTTCTCTTTTCGGCCTCTATCACCATGATCATTCCGGCCCTGATGGCTTCGTTTCGGCTGGCGTAGAGCCCCGCAATCCAAAAAACCTGCCCCAGATGCAAAGGTGACCTCGAAATCATAAATCTCTCCAAATTCATCAAACAACACCCCTCATAAACCCAGTATATCAAACAAAAATTTCAAAATCAGCAATCTAAAGGGAACAGCTGAGTTATTTGATAACAACAAACTTGGCTGGGAAGGCAGAAACTATTCCAATCGTTAGGAGAACTTACCGATCACGAGATCTGTTTATTTCCTCTTAAGGGTCTTAACTGCCTTCATCGCCCATTCAGGGTCAGCGAGGAGCGCCCTGCCCACAGCGACTAAGTCAACTTTTCCTTCTCTAACAGCTTCATCTGCAAACTCTGCTTCGGTGACGCCGCCAACGCCAACCACCGGCACATCTACGACTTTCTTTATACCCTCGGCGAGGTAGAATAAGCTGCCCTGACCGCTAAGACCCGGTGGATTCGAGCCTCCTATTCCAGCAGAAACATCGATGGCGTCCACTCCCGCGTCAACAAGCAACCCAGCAAAGATTTTCGTCTCATTTAGAGACAAACCACCCTCCCTAAAATCGTCTGCTCCTAATCGGTATAATAAAGGAAAATCGTGACCGACTTCTTTCCTAACCCTCTTGAAGACACGGATAGGGAGCCGCGCCCTCTTCTCAAAACTTCCTCCATACTCGTCTCCTCGCTTGTTAGTAAGGGGAGAGAGGAACTGGTTTAGGAGAAATCCATGTGCTCCATGAACCTCCACTGCATCAAAGCCTGCTTCAACAGCTCTTCGAGCAGCTTGACCAAAAGCCTCCACCACTTCATCAATTTCTTCGATACTGAGTTCTTTGGGCGTTTCTTGGAAAACGAGTACTGGAGATGGGCCTAAAGGTTGGGCTCCGATAACGCTAGCCATGGCCCTTGCGCCAGCGTGATTTATTTGGACGGCGATAGGTGTTCTGTGTCTGTGGACAGCTTTGGCTAACTTTGATAGGCCTGCAATTAGCTTATCCTCATATATTCCCATTTGATTGGGACTGAGCTTTCCACTCAGGGTGACGTAGGAATGCTCCGCGATGATTAAGCCTACACCTTTGGCGCGTTCTGCATAATGCTTAATTTGGCTCTCAGTCACTTCTCCATCGCTGGTAGCCTTATTGGTTGCCATTGGAGGCATCACGATGCGATTCTTAAGCCTTAATTTGCCTAAACTAATTGTATCAAACAATCTTTGCATAACTTGCACCACTCTCTAACTGCTATCAGCGCGCGATTAGTTCGTCATCAACGCTTTTCGTTCAGCTTCTTTGTCCACTTGACCAACTCTTCTAGAAGCTGCCTTATGAGTTTACGGGTGTCTTCGTTGGTCAAGTTCCCATTTGCATCCACGTTTTTGTTCGCCTGCGCTAACATGACTTCAGGCTGGTTGATAGGGTACATGTTAAGAAACACAAACGATTGGCGCAGGTGGTCCTGTGCTCTTGCACCGCCAAGCCGACCTGTGGATGCACTCATGACGGCGACGGGTTTGCCGTCGAACACCTTGTCCGCGTAGGGCCGCGAAGCGGCATCTATGGCGTTTTTGAGCACGCCGGGAATGGAGTAGTTGTATTCGGGCGTGGCTATGAGCAAAGCGTCCGCCGCCTTGATTTTCATCTTGAAGTCATTAAGTATCTGCGGCGGCTGATTCTCCAAATCCTGATTAAACGGCGGGATCCCCGCCAGGTCAAAAATCTCTATCGCCGCATTGTCAGGCACAAGCTCCACAGCGGCGCGCATAAGCGCCTTGTTATAGGAACCTTTGCGTAAGCTCCCCACGAAACCCAAAATCTTGATGTTCTTCTCCACACAACTCGCTTCCTAAATAATCAGAACAAACGTAACTCTAAGTGTGGGAATAGGTCTTAAAAGGGTTTCTTGCCGAGTGGAAGAGTAGGATTTCTACCTACTAAGAATCTAAAAAAATAAGGTATTATTTAGTTAGTTAAAAGTAGTCTTTTTTTCAGACCATCTTTTTTTGCCATCGTAATATGTTGTAACCATTAGCGGAAGCCCAACACCGAGAAATATTCCACTGAAAAACAGCAAGTATCCATAAACTCCGATTTCAAATTGATCATCACATTTTATGGTGATAGAATTCTGCAACTTATCGAAATTCCAATAAAGGCTCGTGACCGATTTATTTGTGAAAGGGTTAACAAAAGGATTCATTCCAGTCATAGATGGGAAAGATTCTGTCCATGAATAAGAGTTAGGTAGAGAAACGTACAAATCTATTGGAGCGTCAGGGCTATAAAGTGATACTTCAAGTTTTCTCTGAATATTGTCGAATGTCTCACTACTAATCCCGTTACCGAAAGGAAGAATAATATTAATCAAACCTCGATTATCTGAAACAAAAGTTTGATCAATCATAAAATCTCCCCAAATTTTCCCACTTTCTAATTGACTCGAATTGAGACTTACCGAGATTACTGTACAGGTATTTGTTGAATTTACAGACATAAACATGTTTTTTGATTCCCCAACTATACTCTTAACATTAAAAGGGAAAACAAAAATGAAATTATAAGTCCCATTTACCATAGCTTCAAAGAAATATTGAAAAGAGAATTCTGGGGGATTAACTACAAGACCTATTGTCATTATTGTTGGACTTGCTGTGTCATTTCTGGCTACCCCAAACCCTTGATAATAAGGATTAGCAGAAGAAAGAGTTGGTGGGTTATAATTAAAGTAAAGTAGCACCCCACCAGAGGAAGTAATAATTAGTCCTATTAAGAAAAATGTAAAGAAGAATCGCCATTTTTTGTACCAATGTTTAAAAAGATAGTAACGAGTTTCAAGGTTGTTTCTCACCTTTCAAGACCTCTTAGTTATAGAATCACACAATTAGAGATTATAGTATTAAGGCACTAAACTAATTACCTTTTTGAAAGATAAGATCCGAGAAAGTCTTAAATCTGCATAGCGAAGAAATAGCCGTAAAGTACTTATTCCTTGTTTTTGGTTTGAAGTAGGGCAAATAGTCTAAAGTTTCTTTGTCTTTCCAATGGAGCAATATTTCAAAATCACTTCTTTCGTTAAATTCATACAATTATTAAGATCTTCTTTTTCAACTTGAACTATTCTTACTTGCGCATGCCCCACATCAAAACCTCTATTTCTAATATCAACCAATTTATTTACAATTGAATTATCAATACCTAAAACCTCACACATGTAAATCATCTTCTCTGTTGCCGTTATCTTTTGTTTAGGTTTATTGGATTTTTTTGTTTTTTCAGCAATATTCTCTTTGAACAACTTATTAGAAATAAGTTCGGAAGCCTTATAGAAATTGAGAAAAGAATGGTCAGGTTTTGATTTAGAAGCTAATCCTCTTTCAAAATAATTAGCAGCTTTTAGACTGTATTCATCAGCGTTTTCAAAGACTTTGGACAAGGCTAAAAGTGAATTAATTTCTTCAGGTTTTACTTCACAGCTAATTGCAGCATCACTTATTATCATAGAAAGTCCTTGTCTTTTGACTATTAATTTATCATGCTGTTCTATTATAGAACTTCTACTATTTGATTCATTGAAAATTAACTGATTATTAAAGATTAAGGACCAACATAAACAGGCTTTTCTAATTCTTTTTAGGGCGATCTCTTTTGCTTTTAATTTATCATCTGATTCACCGATTGAGTGTATCCACATTTTACCATCCTTTTGAATAATACTACAATTCCCAATCTTTAGCGGATCTTTAAGAATATGTAAAGTTTCTATAGGACCTTCAATTTCGTAAATAATCATTATCATATCGTCCATGTTTTGATATTCATTGTGTTTATCTTTAGTTAAGTACTTTCAAGATTTACTACTTTAATTAATTTTCATAAAGACAAGTCTTAAATCTGCTCAGCATAGAATAGAACTAAGATAAAAAATGTCCGAGCAGGCTAAAAGAGCAAAAAAGCAAGTTACTTAAGAACAAGTGGATGGGTAATCTTTACTATCGGTATGCTATATTTTGTCATCTACGTCATACTTGCTATATTCCCAAATGGCACTACTTTAATAGGGGAATTTATTATACCTTTGATTGTTATCTTTTTAGGTTTAATTCTGGTTTTTTTGAGCTATATTATTGCTAAAAAAGTCAAAATAACTTTGACAATCGAAAAGACTTAAAATACAATTTCATTAAACGGTTAGGGCTATTAGCAAGTGCATTCAAGGGTTAAGATGTACTCAGAAAAAAGCTTTATTTTAAGCATAGAATAAAATAGACATTAGCAAGTGACAATAAGCAAATATTGAGAAGAAAGACAGAACCTATTTCTCAATCAGCTTTTTCTTTCTAATCTGAATCGACATAAACAAGCCGACATTAGCAGAGGGTAGGGTAAGAGGTAGATTACTATAGCTTTTTTCAAAAGATGGTCTCTTTTCTGTATAAAATTTTTTAGATCTAAATGGCTAAGTTCTATAAGGGTACTGAGACCAGATAAGATTAAGTATCAATTTATCATTTGATTCAATTTCCCATATATCAGATACATACTTGAAAGTAAATATTCTTTCCCACATCACATAATATCGGGACAAGGCAGCGCGCGATGCTTGGTTTCAAAAAGACACTTGAACCGACAAAAGAAGAAGTAAGTTAAACTTCGCACGCGCTCAGTCAGTCTGTCTAACTGTCTGTCAACCATTACTGACACGCGCGCTCACCATACTATCTGGTTTATTTCCAGTTGTCTGCGTATAACTTGGAATGGTATGTCCCAGCCAGTCAGATGATAAATTAATTCCTTAAAGTCTAGTAAATTCAATTTCGTTTTCTCCTGCTCTTTGATTGTGGTATAGATTGTAGCTATTGGAAAGGATTCCACGTTAGGCAAAGAGTTTCTTACTTTCTTTGATAAACACGATAATTCTTCGATTTGCATTCTTTCTTCCTCCAAATAGCGCTTGCCGTTTCTTGCTGATTCCTCTTATCGCACGACTTATTATATAGTTTTTTGAAAAATTCATTAACGTTAATTGTTAATTTTAACGAAGTTTTTGCAAAGTCAACTTAGCTAAGCTTGTGAAGTCTATTAAACTTGTTATTATGTATAGAGGGGTTCAGCGCGCGCTATCAAAAAGTAAACCTTAGCGTTGACATAGTCAGTGCTTTTTGTGTCTGACTGAGTGAGTGTCTGACTGAGTGAGTGACTGACCACACACGCGGGCGGGGGTACGGGGGTACGGTATGTGTATGCGTGAGCGTGAGGTCGCGTATGTAGCGCGCGCTTTTGCGAAATGGCGTGATTAATATCAATCCAGTAATCATCCTGGCAGCTTCGTTTATCGCCCCAAGCATTGCCTCAATTCTCAATTTCACCAGATTTTACGGCTTAACTCTGTTATTCTTGTGAATATAGACCGAGTGTGGTTTCTGGTTCTTTATTTCTACTTCATAAGAGCTATTATCGCAGTTGACAGATGCATGAAATGTGACTAATCATGCGACGGTCCAAACTTGAACTTTACGATGCCGTCCTTAACGTCGCAGCTATTCGCGAGCCTCTAAATATTACAGGATTAGTGCTTAGAGCAAGTTACGTATTGGACAGCTGAAAAAAGATACTGACCGGCGGATATACTGTTATACATAATTTGTAAATATCATGAGTGGGATGTGAATTTTGCAGAACAGAGTTTTTGTTTAGGTTTATCACCATTTTAACGTGTATTAAATATTTATATATAAGACTAAACAGTTTATTGTGTAGTACTAAACCATAAAGGCTAAAAGTCTCTCAGAATAAAACAGAAAACAAGAGTATGAGAAAATGCGAAAACTACCTCAAGGCATCAGAAAAGATGAAGCGCTAAGAGTGGAAAGTTTAAGCCAATCACAAAAAGGGGATTTACTCGACAGCTCATGCTTTGAAATCGATCTATTAGAAACAGGAGTTCTATCACCTAATACAATTGAAGCATCTGTCGACAAATTGGAGTTGCCCGAAGATAGAACGGGGCAGGAAAAATTTGATCAGTTTTTAGGTGAAGCAATTGATGAAGCTTTGTCATCTCTTGGGGAACCAGTGAAAAACGCAGTGTATCAGCATTTGCAGAATGATTTTTCTATTGAAAAAAATCAGATTCCAAGCAAAATTGATGAATTTTCTGATATTATCCACAAAATTTTTGGTTTAGGTGCTAGTCGGCTAGAAATTAAGTTTATGAAGAATCTAAATTCAAAGATTGAAGTTAATATCCGGTGGTCTCAATATGAATGGTCTCTATCTAAGTGGATAATAGTTGACTTATCCTTCAAACAATTTGTATATAATGCGCGAAAAAATTATTTGGCTGAATATGAAAAAACGTTGATTTAAAGTGCATGGCAAGTTTCCCTGAGCAGAAAAAGCCCGGCTGTATAGTTGAATAATTATAAGTGGTTGAGTGTGTAAAATGAATTTGGAGCAACAATTGAAAGTCAGTTATTTTGAGCTTTAAATCTAAACCATAATCAATATTAAATCAAGGGCTTGAGTTGCTTGAGAACGTTTTTTGTCTTGGTGAATTTCCGATATGAATTTGAAATTCAAAAGACTTTATTTTGTCTTTGTTGTCTTAAACATCATCCACTCAAAGAGGGGTTCAAACGACGGCATGGAAAACCAAAAGGCAGTTAAGCGAATAAACGTTCGTGCAAAAAAGGGTCTACTTAAGTGGTTTAACCAAAAGCGGTTTGTCCAGGGCTTAAGTTTAGGAAAACGAGTGAGTAGATGAGGCTTTACTTTGGACAATATAGAAAAATACCAAGCTATAACAAATTCTGTTAGAGATGCAATAATTTTAGTGGATGAAAACGCTGTTGTTTCTTATTGGAACCCTGCCGCGGAGAAAACATTTGGTTACACGAGTAAAGAGGCAATCGGTAAGGTTATACATGAACTTGTTGTTCCAGAATCGATGTGTCAAGAAGGAAAAGCACGTATTGACCTGAGTGTGAAAACTTTTGAGGAGACGGGTGTGGGGTATTTCACAGTTGGAAACGTTGAATTGGTTGGGCGTCGCAAGAATGGGACCGAATTCCCTGTGGAATTATCGATTTCTCCGATAAAATTGTCTGGAAAATGGAACGCCGTAGGAGTAGTAAAAGACATCAGTGAAAGGAAAAAAGAAGAGCAGGAAATGAAAGATGAGGAACAGCGTTACCATGCTTTATTCAATCGAGCTCCAATAGGTGTCTTGATTGTTGATCCAACAACTACTGGTTTTATTGAATTCAATGATGCCGCGCATAAACAATTGGGGTATTCCAGAGAAGAGTTTGAAAAACTAAGTATAGCTGATATCGAGGCTAAGGGATCCCCAAGCGAAGCCCTGTTATATATTTCCGAAATGGTGAGTAAAGGTGGGGAAGAGTTTGAGACTGAACATCGAACAAAAGATGGCTGCAGCAGGAACATCTTAGTAAGTACTAGAGCAATAAAATTGAGAGGCAAGACTTTTCTTCATTGCATTTTTCATGACATTACACTTCGTAAAGAGATGGAGAATCAGTTAGAAAAATATTCTAAACATCTTCAGGAGATAGTTCAGGAAAAAACAAGTCAGCTTGCAGAGGCACAAGCACAAATCGTTAAGTCTGAGAGGTTAACGGCAATTGGCGAATTAGCAGGAATGATTGGGCATGACTTACGCAATCCGTTAGCGGGCATTAAGAACGCAACTTTCTATTTAAAAAGAAAGGATGAATGTTTTTCAGAGCAATCTAAGGAAATGCTTGAAATAATCAACAAATGTGTCGAACATTCGAATAAAATCATTAACGACCTTTTGGATTATTCCAGAGAAACTCGCTTAGAGCTTAAGGAAATTTCACTTGGATCTTTGTTATCTGAAGCCTTTTCGATGGTTCAAGTTCCCAAAAAAGTAAAAGTTGTAAATCACTTCAGGGATACAGCAAAGATAAAAGTCGACATGGATAAGCTTGAGCGTGTATTTGTAAATCTGATTAAGAATGCCATCGATGCGATGCCAAATGGAGGCACAATTTCGATTGTCAGTATGGAAGCAAATGACCATTTACAACTCTCTTTCACTGATACAGGCACAGGAATCCCCGATGATGTTTTGCCGAAAATTTTTTCGCCGTTATTCACTACGAAGGCACAAGGCATGGGATTTGGTTTAGCCATATGCAAACGTATCGTTGAAGCGCATGACGGAACCATAACTGTTCAAACAGAGAAGGCTAAAGGAACAACCTTCACTGTTACACTACCATTTGAACCTAAACAGAAATTGGAGGTGAAAGAGATTGGATAAAAATGTGAGAATACTAATCGTTGACGATGATGAAAGCATAAGAAAAACTATGAAAGCAATACTTGAAGATGAAGGGTATCAGGTTGATTTTGCAGATAGTGGAAAAGAAGCTGTTCAAAAAACAAATAATGCAGCCTACAACTTGGCGCTTTTAGACATTCGATTGCCAGATATGGATGGTGTAGAACTGTTGAAACTAATGAAAGACAGTGTTCCTAGGACACGCAAAATAATGGTGACTGGCTACCCTTCGATGCAGAACGCTATATCTGCTGTAAACAAGAACGCAGATGCCTATTTGGTTAAGCCCGTGGATGTTGAAAAGCTGCTTGATACGGTGAAAGAGCAGTTGCAGCTACAGGAAGAAGAAAGAAAGTTTAGTGAACAGAAAGTTGCCGAATTTATTGAATCGCGGGTTAAAGAACTCAAATAGAAAAGATTTTTTTCTTTTCTTTATTTTCATCTATATTGCTTGCTTTAATATGCTAAGTATGGTTTCCAGTTTTCTGTATAGATTTCTGTTATGAGCCCAATGGCATAAAATATCCATAATAGTGAGTTGAAAATTGTGGCTAAGCTCTGGGTTTTTGCAGCAGCGGTTTTAGTGGTTGCTAGTTTAGGGGTGATTTTGTTTGTTGTTTTATGTTATGTTCTTTTTTTTCCGCCTATTAGTTTGCTGAAGAAGGATGTTGTTTCTGGTTTGTTTTCTTGTTGTTGATTTTTGGATGTGGTTGTTGCTTTTTGGTTTATTTGGTTTATTCTTTCTTCGATTTCTGTTTTTACTTTGATTATTACTTCTGACCCTTCGGTAGATCCTTCAATTATTAGGATGTCGTGTCCTTGTGCTATTTTTCTTGCTGTTTCGCTTAGTTTGGGCATTGCAACAAAGATTGGAACATCAACTTTTACTTCTGAAATTTTGTAAATATAGAGTATTAGTGGTGATGGCTGAATTTCTGTTTCGCTCACTGCATGATCCAGAGCTATGAAAATTTCTTGGTCTTTGATTTGTTTTTTAGCTATAAGGCTAAAGTGATGGTTCATTCCGCTTTTTTGTCCAATTGTTAATCCAGGTGTTTCAACGTTAAAGTCTAGTTTAGTCAATAGTGTTTTGATGTTTTCTAGGCTTGTGACGTTTTGTCTTATTTCCTTCTTTCTTGTTAAGTTTAGTGTGAATTTTGGTATTTCTGTTAATTGGGCTTCTTTTATTGTAAAGTTTTTGTTGCAGTTTCGACAGATGAGGTCAAACTCGGGGTTTTCAAATTTTTCTCCGCATTCTTGACATATGTACCAGCGTCCCATGTTTCTGTATTGTCCTTCTCCAAGGGGCTCACCGCATTTTGGACATCGGTCTTGTATGTACTTGTTTCTTTGATCGATGTATCCACATAGAATATGTTCAGTCAAGCTTGTTTTTTCAACGTTGTGGCTTTTACATTTCGGACATCGATTATGTAGTGTCATCATTGTTGATTGACAGGTTGGGCATATGGATACTGAATCGTAGAAGCTTTTTTGAAGAATGCCTAGTTGAGCTAGGTTTTCTAAAGTATTTCTTGAGAGTTTATCGGTTTCGTTAATATTTGATGCGGTACCTGTTATTCGGTATTCAAAGCCTACCCCAGGGGTATATATGGGGATTATTTCTACTTTGTCACCATCTTGGAGCAGTTTTCTTAGGAGGTCGCGCGTTTGAGGTTCGATGTATGCCTCTCTTCGTTCTAGGCCTATTTTGTCTTCTAAATTCATAGAATTAATTGCTTCAGTAGTTTTATCTGTAACAGTGCCTTTTAGCTGCTCCGCTGTCTTTTTTGGATCTGTTTTTTGTTCTTGATTTTTCATTTTAGCGACGCCCTATTTTGGTTTATTTCTCATTTTGGCTTATATCGTTTTATTTAACGGAGGAATATATAGAATGCTAATCCAGAAGCAACGGCTAAAACTGTTACGTGTTTTAATCCGTCGAGGAATGAATCTTCGTTAATTTTTCCTGCGATTAAACCTCCGAAGAGTGCTTCTATCAAAGAAGCATGTAGAAATAGTCGTCTTGAAGCTGCTTGTGATATTATTGGCTTAATAAAAGACACGTTGCCTGCGCCTATTTGGCTTAGGGGAGTAAACATCATGTTGGAAATGACTATGATTATGAATAGGAACATGAAGACGGAGAAATAGAATATTAAAACGTATGGTGTTGTTTGCTGTCGTCTTTTTTGTGTCCATGAATTGATGCTATCGAGGTATTTTGCTGTGGAGTCAAAGATGTTTGATAGGTCTCCTCCATGTTTTGCTGCTTCATTGATCAGAACAGTTGCTTTTTTTATTAGGGGTAAATTTATTCTATCGCTAAATTCGTCTAGGGCTTCGTTGAAGTTCATGCCCCAGCTCATGTGGGAGACTAATAGTTTTAGTTCGTAGGTTAGTGGACCATAGATTCGGTGGGAGGCGTGTTCTAGGGCTACTTGCAGGGGTATTCCTGTTCTTGATGCAGTGGCTAAGTCTCTTAGAAAATCCGGGGTTGCTTTTTCAATTTTGATTTTCCACCTATTATGTATAATGCCTGCCACGCTTGGAGGTGCTACACCTATTGTTAGAGCGATTACCATCATGTAGTCTAATGTTGGAGACGTTAGGTAGAAAATTAATGCAATAATGAAGAAAATTATGGCTGCAGCTGCAGAAATGATGGATATTCTTTTTGTTGTTCTTTTGGTAACTCTCATTTTTGCACTCACTTTTCGAATGTTGACATTATAACCATCATTATTGCACCCAATATTGGAATTCCAAGGTAGGTCAGTAGATACAGAACCAGTGACATGCTCAAGCCCCCAAATGAGCTGCTGCCTATCATGCCTAGTGTAACAAAAAGAACTATGAATAGTAATGGGGCGGCGACGAGCATCATTATGTAGATTTCTGCCATGGCTGAGAGTGATTCAAGCATCATGTCAAGTTTACCTATTCGGTCTTTTGTTACAGCTTCTGTTGTAATTTTTAGGTATTCTGTTGGGTTTCCTCCGGTTCTGACTGTAGCTACGTAACCTTCGAGAATGTCCCCGAGTTGATCATTTGCTGTAAGTTTGGCGTTTTCAACAATTGAACTAAGAAGGTCATTGCCAAAGATTTCTATGTCCCTTATAATATTGTTAAACTCTAATCGTACTTCTTTGAGAGTATCAATTTTGGCCATTGTCTCGAAAATAATGCTTGGTGGAACATTTGAGCTTGAGAGAAGAGTTAGAAAGTTGCTAATATAGGGTAAGTTTCTGTCTATTGGTCCTTTTCTGCTGCTTGCTTTCATTCTAGGGTAGATGTACATTATCATAAGTGTTATCAATGCTGCTGATGCTGCAATAACTAAGCTAAATGAAAAATTCATTATTGATAATATGGGAATACTTGTTAAAAGTGGTAAGAGGATGAATGATAGTGGGATTGTAGCTGCAAAAACGATTATTGAGGTTAGTATCATGAAGGCGATGTATGCTTTGAATGCTATTAGTACTCCGCCTTTTTTGAGTTGAATGTGTATCTCTTGGAATTGTGGATATATTTTTTCTAGTTTCTTGTTTAGTATGTTGTATGCTGTTGCCCAGGGTTGGAATTTCATTGTTAGCTCACTTTTGCTTTCCGGTATATTTGTTGTGGGTCAGAGAAGTAGTCTAAGACCAGTTTAGAGACTTCTTCATAGGAGCGTATGTGTTTTCTTACCATGTAGTCGAGGATTGTTTGTCTCATTTGTAGTTCTTGATCTATTTCTTCATGAGAGTATCCCCATTGGGCTGCTATTCTGTCTAGTAGTGGGCTTCTTGCGACTTTAACATAGGTGTCTGTTTGTGTGTCCCATCTAAATATTTCTTGGGTTGCGAAGTCGTTTTTTTGTTTGTCCCAGCCTAACATTTCAGATACGCTTATCGTTCTTCTTAGAGAGATGTTGTTTACGACTAGTCTTCGGACGATTGAGATGGCATTTAGGTTTTCAACTTGGGTTTGAGGAATACTCATGGGCCTTGTTGTTAGTCGGTGTAGGACTCCTTCTACGTCTTCTGCGTGTATGGTTGTTAAGCCTAAGTGGCCTGTGGCCATGGCTTGGAATAGTGCATAGGCTTCTTCGCCTCTAATTTCGCCGACGATGATGAAGTCGGGTCTTTGTCTTAGGGCGGCTCGGAGTAGATCAAACATACTGATGCTTCCGATTCCGGCTTCACCTACTGCTCCTGCACCTGAGCCTAAGCCTTGCCTTGTGACCATCATTTCCCAGTTTTTGTGTGGTAAACGTATTTCTTGTGTATCTTCGATGCTCACTATTTTTAGAGTTGGTCTAATGAATAAGCTGACGGCGTTGAGCATTGAGGTTTTTCCTCCGCCGATGTCGCCACCAATCATGACTGAGTGTCTGTTTTCTATTAGGAACCAGTAATAAGCTGCGATTTCGGTTGACAGAGCCTTGTATATTATTAAATCGATGATTGTGAGTGGAGTTTTTTTGAATTTTCTAATTGTGAAGGTGCTGCCTTTAGGTGTTACTTCTGTTCCGTATGTTACTTGGGCGCGGCTGCCGTCTGTCAAAGTTCCGTCAAGGATTGGTTGTGCGATGGAGATGTGTCTACCGCATAGGTAGGCGAGTTTGAATACAAAGTTTTCTAGTTCCTGGTGGGTTTCAAATTTTACGTTTGATGGTATGGATTCATATCTGCTGTGCCAAACAAATATTGGCGAGTTAGTGCCGTCGCATGAGACGTCTTCAATGTTTTCGTCTCTCATTATTCCATCTATCTTTCCGAAACCTAAGAAGTCTCGGGTGATGTAATACTGATATTTGCCCAGTGTGTTGGCATCAACATTTATGTGATATTTTATTGCTGTGTCCAAAATTTTATATTTTAAGAATTCTTCTGCTTCTTGTTCATTTTTGAAACTTTTTGTGTTAATTGAAAGCTCGTCCCAGAGGATATTTTTTAGTTCAGCTAACAATTTTTCATCTAGCTCAGTTAATGTTGGCTCTAGGAGCGAATATTTTACTTCGTTTTTTTCGTTTTCGACAATTGCTGCATATGAAAATGGAAGCAAAAGAGGATAATGTTCTTTGAATGTTTCGGGAACTTCTGATTCCCCAGCAACATCCGTGTGAGATTCCGCAATAGGACCAGGCATGGTCTCATCTATAACTGAAGCATTTTCTGTGGGTGACTGCAATTGCTCGGATTTTTTTTCGCGTTTCCAAATCTTCAAGCTAGCGACCACGTGACTTAATTCCTTAAGAGTCAATATAAACCATGTAACTTTAATTTTATAGATGGACGAGAGTTAAATTTTTGACATGATACACTTTTTCTAAAAGATTACTGAATCAACCAAAACAGCGTTTTAACGCATGCCAAATGTCCTGCGTCTCGAGCGTGAAATAATCGATTTTGAGGATTCATGGTGAGTCAAGACAATAATAGCGCTCAAGAAGAATTGTAACTAAAACTGTTGAAACAAAAAAGAATAGAGTCTGTTGATGCTACACAGCATAATTTACTTCAACCCAAACCTGTGTGCATTGAGCATAACCAAAACCAGCGTATTGGATGTACATTTGTACGCCGATTTCCAGACTATTGATATTTGTCCACGTCCAAGCTGAGCTAGTGTTGGGATTCACGGTCCAAGTGTTAGTATATTCAACATAGCTAGTTGTGAGAGTGCTGTAACTGCCCGGATAGTATCCAGTTCCCCCTATCAGTATGTAGGGTCGTTCATAACCGTTATACGTGTCTCGTGCAACGATATGGACAGTTATGCTCTGTATAGTCAGACCGCTAAGTGTTGTATCGGGTACATTATATGTGTCACGTGGTGCATTGTTGCCGGAAGTGGTGCTAGTAGTGTATACATAGGTGGCGTCTCCATCTGAACTTGTCTCATCTACACATGCATAGTTTGAGCCAGTATTATGTGTCAATCCTGTATTGGTCCCTGCAGCATTCGGTCTCAGTATTAGTGAACCATATTTTCCTGTAACCGTTCCAGACGCGGTTATCGGAGAAGTAAGCCCTGTAACGGATGTGTACCCGAATGTTTTGCCTGTGCCAGCTTGAACTGATGCGCTATAGCTGTATGTTGTTCCGCTGTCCACCCATAGGTTGGTCTGTGGTAATTGTGAGTAAATGTATGTGGTTGCGCCGATGGTAAGAACCGTTCCTGTAGCTGAACTATCGAGGCCAGACTGTGCGAATGTTACCTGCCACTGAGTCTTGTATGCGCCAGTAACAGTAAGTGGACCCGAAAGCCCAGTAACAGGCGAAGCATCAGTGCTTGTCTTAACATATTGCTTGCCAGTAACACTACTTGTAACAGTAGCCGTGTAACTGTACGTCACCGAACCTGAAGAAGCATCAACCCACACAGTGAAAGGCAAATTACCATAGATCTTAGCAGCACCTGCAATAGTAGCCACAGTACCCGTAGCATCACTACTCAAACCTGACTGTGCAAAAGTCACTAGCCACTGAGTCTTGTAGGTTGCTGAGTAAATTCCAGCAGCTGATATAGGCGAAGAACCTGAACTACCTGTCTGCACAAACTGCTTACCTGTACCACCTGAAACAGGAGACACCCAACTGAACGTAGTTCCATCATCAACGTAAACGCTACTAGGCAAAGCATTATAGACATAGTTTGTTGAGCCCACGGTAAGAACAATATTAGACCCCGCAGAGCTATCAACACCCGTCTGACTGAAAGTCACCTGCCACTGAACTACATAGTTTCCCGTAATAGTCGCTGGGCTATTTACTGTAATTGGCGAAGCTGAACCAGTAACACTGTTGAGTCTGAATTGTTTGCCTGTCGTGGAACTAGTTACTGGATTATTGTAATTGTAAGTTACTGTACTTCCGTTGTTTATCCAAGCTGTCGTGTAGGGTAAATTGCTGAAAGTCTGGGCAGAACCGTTAATTGTTGTAACAGTGCCAGTAGCAGAGTTATCCAAACCAAATTGCGCAAATGTTAGTTTGTACTGATGAATATATGTCTGAGAGTAAGTGTTGCCGCCAACCGTTAAAACCGCCGTTGAATATGCATTGCCAATAGACCAACGCTCACTTAACCCACTGTTAACTGTAGAAGCGGGGAATGTAACCACCGTATTATTATCGCTCCAAGCTTGGGTGCTCCATGTGTTACCTGAATTAAGAGTCACAATGTTTGATGAAGCTGTACCCAAAAAAGTGCCCGTTAAAACAACTGAGTCAGTGCCTGAAACTCCAGGTACACTGAATGTATTCTGGACTTGATTATATGCCGTTACTGAAATTGGAGTAGTTGAAGCCGTGTACGAGGAGGAAGTCGATGAGAAGGCGCTTGCTACGATAAAGCCGTTTCGAATACTGCCACTGTTAGAGAATGATAGAGTAAAGGAAGCACCTGCAAACATAGTTACGGAATTTGAGTTTCCATTAGCTGCGAACGTATTTGGAATGGCATTGCCGCCACTCACAGTCACGACAGCACTTGAAGCGGAATTGCTTATGGCAACGTTGATGCTCTGGGATACAGTGTTTACTGTGTAGGTGTTACTACCAGAGTTGGAGGAAGCATCGGTGATGTTGACCGTTTGAACACTTCCTGTCACCCAGGTTGGTACCCAGGTTGGCACCGTAAAGGTCGCACCAGCAAAGCCACCGGAAGAATTTGTATTTATTGTGCCGCCAAGAGTGACTGCTGATCCTGCAAACTTTGCTGTTAGAGCAGAATTTCCAGCAAAGCCCAAACCTGACGCAGTAACAGTTGTACCAATACTGCCACTAGTTGGACTCAGAGAGATCGAGGGGGTTATGGCGAATGTTGAAGTTGCAGAATTTGACATCGTATCTGACGCGTTGACGTTTTTCCCTCCGGCTGTTTGACCTGCTGGAATTGTAAAGGAAGCACTGAAAAAGCCAGAGCTGTCCGTATTGAGGTTAGCAGGGATCGTGACAACCGTTGCACCAGCAAACGTGATAGTCACCGGTTGAGTAGCCGCAAAACCCAAACCAGTCACCTTAACGAGTGAGCCGATTGAACCATTGGTCAGGTTTAAAGTGATTGTGGGTGTAACAGCGAAATTTGCAAATGCAGAATTGAATCCATCGCTCGCTGAAATCTGTTTAATGCCTGCTGTATCATTAGAAGAGAAAATAAAAGTTGCTGAGAACGAGCCACTCGCATCCGCAGCTATCGAAGAAGGATTCGTTACTGTCGGGGTTCCATCAAAGTTTATGTTTATGTTTGAATTATCAACAAAGTTTGAACCTGTCACCGTGACAGTTGTCCCGATTGATCCACTTGTAGGACTTACAGTTATGCTGGGGGTGGTAACAAAGAAAGTAGTATTTGCGTAGTTGAAATTTCTGTCGACGATTGTGACTGTTTTGTTGCCTGCCGTTGACCCTATAGGGACAGTAAATTGGGCATTGGATGGGATCTTGCCGCTCGAATCCGTTGTGGCACTAAAAGGTGTTTGCGCTCCACCAAAAATGGCTAAAAGTGGAGAGTTTGCTGCAAAACCTTGCCCAGAAACTGTAACTAGCTGACCGATTGGTCCACTATTAGGGGAAACGCTTACAGGAGTGACTGGAGGTATAACTACCAACTTCACTGCATCAACGATTATTGCCCAATCTTCACTAAAAGCAAAAGTGCAATTAACAGGTAAATTGGTTCTTGGATCACCAGCTATATCCCATTCACTCCAAACTGATCGGGGCATAGAATTTGGTTCTCCTGAGGCTCCAAACGAACTCTGCACAGGCATAATTTGTCCAAAACCTGCTCCAGGTATTATTGCGGGGTTTAGATCATCGATTCCCAATGCACCTATTATTAAATCATTTGAGTACTGAGTAGTGATTGTATCTTGTGGCATGATAGATTGGCCTATAGTTGTTTGTGCTGAACCGTCAAACGGGGAAGTAGTGTTGACATCACTTATTGCGAATGCTAATGCTGAACAATAATAATCGCTTAATTCGTCAGCCGTTGACTGGATGTTGATTGTTACGGGACCAGTTGATGGGGCAATTGCATAAAATGTTTTCAAAATGCTGTCCCCGCTGTGACCAGACGTTGGAAAAGATTTACTACCATCCGTTGGCAAAGATGTACCTCTAAGAGTCCAAGTCAGAACAGGGGTTGATGTAGGGGTGTACAGGGTATTACCATCATCGTATGATACAACCACATAAATTAGCTGATTGGGTTTAGTTGTGTTAATAGATAAACGTAGGGGGTTATTTTGGTTAGTTTGATAAGTAGAGTTCATATCGGTTACCCCGGGGAAAGTCCCAACTGGTGGTAAAATATTCAATTGATTAGTGTTGGGATAAGCCGAAATTGAGTTTCCTCTGGTAGTAATAAACCAGAAACTAAATAGGTCAACAGGGCGGGAATTTACAACATACGAGAAGTTAAAATATTGAATACTGCTACCTGGTTGAAGTATAATTGATGGAGATATTTTTGTGTTGCCAAATGTATCCGTTGTATTGTCTTTAATCCATAATCGCACTAATTCCGAAGGAATAGTACCAGTGTTTGTAATAGTGCAGCTTATGTAGACTTGGCTGTTTGAAACAGCAATTTGAGGGTTAGTTATCAATACGGTTGTCAATTCAGTATAGCGATCCAAATCCAATTGTTTTGCCTGAACTGTGGTTTGTTCAAGGCTTGTGTTTTGAGTAAGAATAATTACAAAGCTTGCAAAAACAACCATAACGATAAGTAAGAAAAATACCATTCCGAATACTGTACCGATTCCTTTATTGTTTGTTCGTAAATTACAGCGTAAATTCATAGTCAAAAGCGCTTCCACTTTGAGTTATTAAATGAATGGTGTAAATTGAACCAGCATTTAGAGGTGGCCCACTTAACGTGAGAGCAAAGAATGCTTCTCTACCGATGTTTAGGGCATTCCCTGTAATTGGTGTCGGAGATGGCTGGATAGAAGATATAGGGTGTAAAGTTGAAATTTGGGCGCTGCCAAAATAAACACCCACGATGGCATGATTTGTGTCGTAAATGAAAACAGAGTTTATTTTCACGTTATTTGCTCCTCCAGAATTGATAATGTAAACTGTTAGGGTTGCAGGAGAAGATGAATAAACCACGTTTTCGAATCCGATCCGTTCAGCAATCGATTGCTGACTATTAGATAGAGTACTAGCATAATTGTTTGTAGAAGTCGTCATTATGTTGCTTGAGTAATAATATGCAACTGAACCAAAAATAATGATTATCGTTGCTAACAAAACAGTGGCAAATATTGGACTAAGCGCACGTTTATTATGTAGCCACATATCAAATTTTCTCATTTACCGCACCCAAACGTTCAGTTTAGCCACTATCGCTTTATTGTTTAACGAGGAATCTGCGGCGTTAACCTTCATTTTTATCTTTTCCAGCATTCAGGTATTCCTTTTCCTTAGTTTATTAATAAACTAGGTATTTTTGATTCCAACGCCAAACTTAACCTATTAAGGCAAGAAAAGATGGCATCTACAAAAATTCTACAAAGACCACTAAAGAAACACTTAACTCAAGTTTGAGCTTTGAAAAAGATAAAAAATACCGTCAACAAAAGATAATAATAGCGTTTATTGACTAAATCAAATCCTTGTATTTAATCGGTCCATTAATAAGGCTCGCCTAAGAAGTTACGAAGACAAAATCGACGTAGATTGCTTCTCTACCGATGTTATATTGAAGGCTTCTGACTACCTGATTAGCTAAGTCTTAAGAATCAAACTGACGAAACAAACCACAATATATTAAAAAGAAATTAAAAGAAAAATTTTGGTTTGGGAAAAAAACTATCCCGTTTAAGCTGCTCTGAAACTTGAACTAACGAAGTTGCCGCCTGCCTGACTCACCAATGTAACTGTGTAGCTACTTCCTGAAGTGAAAGTGTATAATCCGGTTACTGATACAAGTTGTCCTGAAGTTAGTGAAACTGGAGTACCGCCAACTGCTACCGTGGAAAGTACAACGCCACTACTGTCTTTGATAATTGCATTAGTAATTTTGACAACGCTACCTGATGTAGATTGGGCGTATGCCGTAAATCCTGTAGAATTGGTGGATACTGCTTGTACTGATACTTTTTCTTGTGCTGCTGTTCCGCCTCCAGTCATAGTTGCAAGTGTTCCGCTTGTAAACATGTAAACAACGACACCAGCGATAACTGCGATTGCGATAAGAATAAGAGTTGCGAATATTGGTGAGATAGCTTTTATGTTTCGATTAAAATTTTTCATTTTTTCTTTTGCACCTCCAAGTTAAATTGTTGTGATCAGCACTTCATTCTAAGAGTTTGCTTATAAAGACTGTTAAGTATAATTATATAGTTTAATTTCAGACTTATGCTTCAAGAGCACAAAATCCCATGCACTTCGATATTTGCAAACAACCAAGGGATTGTTGTGGGATGACAGATGTATTCAGTTTTACATTATTCACCAAAATAGTGAAGCAATGAATAATGTTTTTTCTCTAAGGCGCAATCACCTAGAATAATAAAGGAGAACAATTGGATAGAAAAAATTAAGACGTATTGATAGGTTGTTGTTTGTCTGCATTCTGATTATGCCAAGCTCTAAGTTCAACAAACAAGGAAAAAGCAAAAAGACCAACAAAAAAAAGACTATGCACCACAAGAAGAGTTGGCAGATTAAATTCTTGGCCTCGACCAACCGCTAGCAAAGGTCCGAGAACCCCCGGAGCCGTAAGATTGTTAAATTATTATATCGCCTACAAAGAAATTATTAGTAAGACCGAAAATAAAAATGAAATTAGCTCGCAAAGGGTGTCCTGCCGAAACCTCAAAAAAGTTGGGTTTTAATTGTATTTGTTTTTCAATTGTTTTTGCATTTCCTCAAGCTTTTTGATATTTGGCGATTTTTTGTGTCTAACTATATACAGGCTGCTTACAACTGCGATAACAATAACAGTTGCTGCAATAGCCACTATTACCAGACTTATAGTTGAATCGTTGCTGTTGGTATTGCTGTTAGAGAGCGCTATGGTGAGGACCAATGGCTGACCATCGTAGTTGATTGTTTGGTTCATTTCAAGATAGCCCTCTTTGATTATTTCGAAGGTGTATACGCCGGCTGTAACATTTTGGAAATTAACATATCCCGTCGCATTTGTAACATCAACTAGTGATTGTATCCCCGTGGGTTGAACAGTTGACGAGACATTCGTGTCCTTTAAAGTATTTCCTTCGCTGTCTTTGATGCATAATGCTAAGGTTCCTGTGTTGTTGGATGGGGCTGGTGTAACTTTTAATTGTGTCGTTGCTTGGGCGTTAAGGTATCCTAATTTTGAGCCGCTTGCTGTAATGGTACAATTTGTTGTTATAGAAAAGCTGGGGGCAGTGAAACTTGTGTTATAGTAACCGTTTCCCTGTTCTGTTGTGGAGGTGAATGCTCCCCCGTTGTTTGATGCGAACGTAATTGTTGCACCCATTACAGGGGCGCCGTTAGCAGTTACGTAGGCTGTTATTACAGTGGTGTATCCATTATTGACGTTAGTTGGGTTGGTTGCTACTGTTATTTGTAAGGGCAAGTAGTCAATAAGGTAGGTTGTTATTGATGTCTGCCCCGTTGTATAACCTGATGCTTGCGCGGTGATGGAAGTTGCACCTGGCGCGTTTGTTACGGTCAAATTTCCTGTTGCCTGTGTTTTGCCAAAGGGAATTGTTAGCGTTGAGCTGACAAGGCCTACTGTTGGTTGTGACGAGAATTGATTTACGTTGACATCAGTTTCTGGATCTTTCGCTGGTCGTCCCTGTGCGTCCTGAAGTTGTACTTGGATGGCTTGGTATGTTTTGTTGTCTGATGGTAAAGTTGTCGGTACGCAGTAGATGGCCAATTTTGAAGGTATAAAACCAAAAGTGCTTATTGACTGGCGGTCCCATTGAAGGTCTGTGGCTACAGCAGTTATGCTTGACGAGCCTGCTTTATAGGTCGTATTCAGGGTTGCTAATGCGTAAGTTTGCATTCGCGGGATTGTTATTGGGTCTATTTTGCATACGCTTTGATCGTTTGAAGCTATACTTACTATTACGGCTGTTTGATTTACTGCGGCGTAACCTGAGGCATTTTGTAATTGGATTGCAATTTGTTTGTAAGAGTTTTGGTCAGCTGGAACCTTGGAAGGCCCTAGAAAGATTTTAATTTGGTTTGGATTCGACGCTACAGGGGTTGTAGTAATCGTAACTTGGTAGGGCGTATATCCTTGAGATAGAGCTGTAATTATTGCTGATTCTGTTCTTGCTTCTGTTTGGGCTTTTATTGTTGTATTGAAACTAGTTATTGCGTAAGTTTGGCCTTCAAGGATTGTGGCAAAAGGGGTTACAGTGCCTACGGTAGTGTCTGAGCAGGATAGCATTACTTGCACACCTCCATGAGGGGCTCTTGCAGGAGAACCGCTTGAATCTTGAAGTTGAACCATAATTGCGTCATATGAGTTTCCGTCTGCTGGGAGAGTGGATGGAAATCCGTAAACTGCTATCGCTGACGGTATCGGTCCAATGGTAGTCATTGAGGATAGGACGGTTGCGTAGCCCGTTGCTGAAGCAGTTATTACCGTTGTTCCTGGACTGAATGTAGAGTTAAAGTTTGCAGAGGCATATGTTGATCCTTTGGGTATGATGATTGATGAATCTACTGTTCCTATATTTGTGAGAGAAGATGAGAGACTGATAGTTGTGTCTTGCAAAGCTCTAGCAGGTTGTCCACTGGAATCTTGCAATTGAACGAAAATACATCTGTAAGTATTGTTATCTGCAAGCACATTAGGCGGACCAGCAAAAATATTAAGTTTCGCATGGTCACTAGTTGATGCAACGGAAGTATTTTGATTAAATATTAAGAAAGCTGATGTTAAAATTAAAACGGCTATTGTTAGGCGGGCTACTTTTTTCAGCATTTTTCATATCTCATTTTCTTTATTCACTTAACTTATTGGTTAAAATCTCATGTATTTGGATAAAATTTGATTTTGATGTTTTTTTGAAGCGCCTATTATTGGACCACTATTTGTGATTTGACAGAAAGCACAAACAACATCAGATAATTCTATATGGCAATGAACAGGAGATTTTTTGCATTGTTTAATGCGGCAATCAGTGACCATTGGAATTTTGTTTTTTGCGTCAGATTTTAAGGTAAAAAAGCTGCATTGCGCATTTTTCGAGTATTCGCAATTTTCTTTTTTCATTCCCCCGAAAAATGTTGCATTTGACAATATTTCTACTAATGTTAAGACTTCTTCATTTCTATGTTTTTCTAATTTGCTTATTCGTTCACTTAGCTCTTCTATTTGGGTCCCCATTGGTATCTGACATCCAACTTTTAATTAACCAAGTTTGCTTATATAGTAAGAAGAAATAAGAAAGAAATTGTATTCGATAATTAAAGAAATTTATTCTTCACAAATTAACAGTTTTTCACGTTGGCTATTGCTAATTGAGTAGTTGAAAAAGATACTTGTTTTGGAGTTTTCACAACTTACCCATGAGTTTGCTACTGTGGTTGCTGTAAATTTTCTAATTCTTGCTTCGTTTATGTACACAGTTCGGTCAGATGTGTGAAAGGCTTTGCCGATTTTTTCTTTAGAGATTTTTATATTCTTTTTTTTGCAGGAATTGTACAAGGATCCTGCTGCGAGGCCAATTGGGTTTCCTCCAGACCTCATGATTTTCAGTAGTGTGTTTTCCGCATCGACAATAAGTTCTTTATTTTGAGTGATTTTTCCAGCGTTTTCATGTAAGTAGTCCAGCGCTGATTTTCTTTGAGTTTTTAGCTGTTCTTTTCCTTGGTTAAGTGTTTTGTTTAGTATCCATGATTGTTTCATTACTGACCTGCTGTCGAGGCTGAGTTCTTTGGATATCTCTTTTATAGACCTCATTTTGTCGTATTCTTTAAGTATTAGGTGCATTAGTGCAGCTACAGTAGCTCTTTTGTTCTTTGAGAGTTTTTGTTGTCGGAAAAGCAAGTGGTTTTGGATGCGTATTGTTCGTGCTGCTTCTTCCCTGTAGGGAAAATTTGGAATGTTTAGCTGGCAAGAAACGGCTCTAAGTGTGGTTAACCATTCTTTGAGGGTTTCGGAGTCTTGTTCGTTCCAGTTTGAATACCATTCGGGTGCCCATTGCGTAAAGCTCTTGAAGATTGGAGTTTCGTCTATAACTAGTCCGCATTTGTTGCAGATTTTTTCTCCACTTAAGCCTTCTGGATAAACGATTGCACCGTCGCATTTGTAGCAGTTCAAACTTTTCTTTCTCCTTCCTATCTATTAATACAACATTTCCGATATCGATTTTAGCGCTTGCTACTATCGGAGAATTCAGCTTATAAAACTTGAGAATCAAGCATTCACATATTTGCTATTTTTAGCATTTTATATTTTGGAAAACGCTATAAATTGCAAATAATTTTTTAAAATTACGTAATTTTAGACCTACTTTTTTCAAATCTAAAACAGACGAAAACTTAATTCCTTTTGCAACTTGCCATAAAATTAGAAAATCCTGTGTGTCCGAGGTTTTTGCAAGACCTTTGGTTGGGGGCGAGAACTCGCCCTTGAACATCAAGAACTAAAAAGGCTTCTGATGCTTGCTCCATAAGATTGTGATAACGTTTCTCACTTTCAGCTAGAACCTACTTTACTTTTCTTCTATCTACCGCGAGATAAATCCTGTATGACAATTCTCCATAGACTGTTTCTGGGTAGCCTTGTTTGGTTTAGTATCCGTCAGCACCAAGATTTAGAGCTTTGATTGCTACTTCTTCTCTACCTTTCCCAGTGAACAAAATAAAAGGAATTTCATTCTTGCTCTCGTGCAGCTCTTTTAGGAATTGGAGGCCATCTTTTTGAGGCATCTCATAATCAGAAACAACCACATCATAATGCCCAGAAGATAATTTCTTGAAGGCTTCATCCACACAACACGCCTAGACAATCTCAAAGATGGGATCCATATCCATTAGATCTGTTTTGAAAAGCTTGAAGACGAGACATAACCCAAAAACTATTGCGCTCTTCAGTTCAAATCCCAGCGGGCCTGCTATTGGATTCGCTTAATGTATTAAACGAATCCTTTTGAAGCTATGCTTAGAAAAAAACGCACAATATCGCTATTTCATTAAAGCCGGAAGATATCGTTGGTATAGACAAAAACGCTAACTGTTGAAAAGAAAAACTATTTTTTTCTTTTTATTTTTTGAGTGCGCGCCGTTTTATGGTTAAGTTTTCAACGCTATTTTATGGAATTTAGAAATCAGAAGTCGTAAATAGTATTAGTCATGATTGTGGATTCTTAAAGGTTAAATGAGGATTCGTTCGATAAGCAAGAATTAGCAAGTTAAATGTAATTTGCCAATGGTGAGCAGGTACACATGCAAAAAGGAAAAAATACAGGCTTATTCTTTAGGTTCGGGAGTAAAACCGTTACTCCGTTCAAGATTATAACTCCAGTTCTATTAGTTTCATTGTTATTTGCGGCATTTATAACGCCACTGCATGCTCTTACACCTGCTAGAGATTTAACTGGAACGTGGAAAAGCGCTTTACCTGAAAAGTATTATGAAATGGATTCTTTTGACCCAACCATGCGGATGAATGATGTAAACGTAACGTATGCTATGGATATAACTCAAAACGGCAACTCGATAAATATAGTATTGAATGTTTACGAGTCAAGTTGGATTACGGATACTGCATACTGGACTGAGTATGGCATGTCCGGTGTTCCTCCGGTGGGATTTAATCAAATCGTGCTTACTGGAACGGTTTCCGGCGCAAGTTTTACGACTGATGAGCAAGGAAGCCAATTAACCGCGGAACACTTAGCCGGCACGTTTACCACTGACATCATAACCGCAACGTTAACTGGAAATTCCGAAACTACAGACACCAACGGCATAATTGTACTGCGGTCAGGCTCATCTGCCACTCAGCCTCCGTTTTCTCCGACTCCGACTCCCACCCCAGCCCCTGCCCCGCCTACATCAGACAATTTAGGCAGCGTTTCAATAGTTCAAGGGTCAGCATGGTTTGCAGACACTGGCGCAGCGGTTACTACTCAAAGTCAAATAGGCACAGGAGCAGAAATTCAAACGGGCAGCGACAACAACACAATCATAGGTTTCAATTATCCCGACCAGGGCGGAACAGTATACTTGGGTGCAAACTCCAACACGGGATGGGTGTATCTTGAGCCAGAAACCGATCCAATAAATGGAAACATATCTTATACTGTAGTGCCGTCGCCGACAACAGGATCTGTTCCGTTTGAAAACGGATTGGAATCTGATGAGTTTGGACAAGTCGCAGTGACGCTTCCCATAGAAATCGGCGTTGGCATGCTTATATTGGGTGAGACGCTTCCGATTGCTTTAACGGGTGCAGCAGTCGTCGAGGGAACATTATTGTTGGGAACAGGCATCGCGTACATCCATGAGCAGTTGTCTCCGCAAGAAGGAACCTATGACGTAAGACCTGTACAGGTGCCTCAAGGATTAGTAATGGGCGAAGGAACCGACTATATCGTAGAGGTTTCCAACGGATCAACGACAATCCAGGTCATTGACGGCTCAGTCATATTCGTCGATCAATACACGAACAACTCAATAACCATATCAGCAAACCAGATGTTGGCGCTTCCCCCTGGAGTACCAACTGGATTCAGCGAACAAGACCTGCAGGTTAGCTTGTCTGCCTTTGACGCGTCTTCAATAAACCAATGGTGGATACCAACAACACTAATCGCTACCCCGACAATAGCAACTGCTACTCCGCTAATTCCATCGACACCAACAAATGCTTTATCAGGCATCATGAGCTTTCTGACTTCAACCATATTTTTAGCGGTTATTATTCTGTTAATAATCATCGCGATAGCTGCAGTCCTCGTTGCCACGCGCAGAAAAGCACACTTACGACAGCCCGACGAGTCAAATCAAAAATCAAGCAATCAAAATATAGCGCAACCCATCACGTTTGAAAGCCCAAAAACAACAACGCCAACCACAGAAACAATAGCTCCGCCCTCCCAAGAACCAGATGTCAAACAACCAAAGTTGGCCTTCTGTCCCAACTGCGGGAACCAGCTTCTCAACACTAAAGGGTTCTGCCCCTTCTGCGGCTCGGACCTCAGCAAATGGTCCCCAAACGCCAAAAAATAGCATCTGTAATTTTTTCAAAGGAGTTCGCTGAAGTGAAAAAGATCCCGGTCGTAATAATTATCGGTGTTTTGTGTTTATCGATGTTATCGGCATTCGCGCCGAAGGTAATGGCTCAGTCTTCCGCAGACTGGCCAATGTTCCGCGCTGGCCCGTCTCATGGCGGTGCAGGCGTAGGTAATCCCGCTCTTGCGCTCGCGCTAAACTGGAGTTACTCTGCCCATGATGAAGTTCATTCGTCTCCTGCTGTTGTAGATGGCGTTGTTTACGTAGGTTTCCTATGACTATAACGTTTATGCTTTGAAAGCTTCTAACGGCGCTCTAATGTGGACTTACACTACTGGCGGCCAAATTGAGTCATCGCCAGCTGTTGTCGGCGGAGTAGTTTACATCGGCTCGGATGACGATAACTTTTATGCTTTGAACGCTGCTACAGGCACTCAAATTTGGAATTACACTACTGGTGGATTAGTCAGTTCATCGCCCACTGTTGTCGGCGGAGTAGTTTACGTCGCGTCTTTTGACGGCAGTGTTTTCGCTTTGAACGCATCTAACGGTGTGCAACTCTGGAATTTCACCACCGTTATAGCTGTCACAAGTGGTTTCTCGATTGCTTCATCTCCTGCAGTTGTAAACGGTGTAGTCTACATAGGTTCAGATGACAACAACGTTTATGCTTTGAATGCAACTACAGGCACTGCGCTCTGGAATTATCCTACTGGTAGCGGAGTCACTTCGTCTCCATCAGTCGTCAACGACGTAGTATACGTCGGCGGTAGTGACGGGTATATTTACGCTTTGAATGCAGCTAATGGCATAAAACTCTGGAACCACAAAACAGACAATTCAGTTGTGTCATCCGCCGCAGTCGTCAACGGAATGGTTTACGTAGGATCATATGACTATGCCATTTACGCTTTGAACGCATCTAACGGTGTCACAGTCTGGAAGTCCCCCACAAACAACAATATTTTTTCGTCCCCCGCAGTTGTCAACGGCGTGGTTTACATAGGCTCGGATGACGGCAACGTTTATGCTTTAAACGCGGCTACCGGTACCCAACTGGGAAGTTACAATATTGGTAACGGACCCGTTGAGTCGTCTCCTGCTGTCGTCGGCGGCGTAGTTTATATTGGCGGTGATAATTTCAACATTTATGCTTTGGGTGATTTAAAATCGTCGCCTTCGCCAAATCCAACTTCAACATTAACTCCAACTTCCGCTCCAACATCAACTCCGACTCCAACCGAGTCTCCTTCACACCCGTCATCTAACTTTCTGTTTATAATAATTGGAGCGGTAGTTGTGGTCATAATTATTGTTGCACTTGTCTTAATGCTGCGAAAGAAATCAAAATCTAAACAAACTCGTCTATCTGATTCATCTTCCCCCGCGACTACTCCACCTCCGCCACAAACATCTTCGCCAGCTCAAACCACTCAGCCCCAAACACTCGAATTTACTCCTTCAAAGGCATCAACAACTCCGGCTACATTAACCGCCAAGAAATCCACGTTTTGCCCCAACTGCGGAGAAAAAATTCTCTCAACAAACGCTAAATTCTGCCCAACCTGTGGCACTCCAATAAATTAGCAATTCCCCAACACAAACCAGAACCGCCGTTTAAATAAGAACTCACACTATTGACGAAGTCGCAGTTAAACGAAAGAAAACAATCGTTCGAAACATTATAGACCAACAGGCAAATACTTTCTTGACATATACTTTCAAGTAAATAAATTATAGACGTTTTATCTACACAAATTTTTTAGTTTATTTCCTATAATGTAATTTTAGGAAATGGAACGAATGATATAGCGATTTGAATTTTGCTTGAAATATTGTATAAAACCTTACGCAGAATAATTATGGTCCCTTTCGCATCATCACACCCAATGAACAAGTGCCAAGAAGTGGCTTCAGGTTGTGGATTCGCTTAAATAATTAAGCGCATCCCAGCGGGCCCGTTTCAATCATTCTCCAAAGAAAAACAAGGATTTGCTTAATGTATTAAGCGCATCCTACGGTACAGAAATTTTAAATAAAAACCAGAAAAAAGCTAAAGGTACATTGACAGGGTAGGGACTCGTACCCGTTTGAGGCTGTGTAAAAACTCAAAATGATCTCAGAAAATTATCATCTTAAGCTAATAATCTTGGAACCTAACTATAATTTATGTATTTAAATAGGAATCCCTTGAGCGAAAATTAGTTTTCACACNNTTGTTTCAGGTTCACGGCTTTTCTACTATTCATAATCGATTGTTAAGCAATAGTTTTATTCATGGTTCTACGTGTCATCTACTATCACATTTATGGAGGCGAGTGTATGGCAAAATGTAAAACATGTGGAACAGAAGCTGCTTCACCGAAAAAGAAATGGGTTATGGCGGGCAGAGCAGACAAAACAGGAAAGAAAACCCAACTAGAAATCGGACTTTTTGACTGCGCCAAATGCAAAAAAACTTTCCGCACTACTCTAAGCAAAAAGAAGATTTAAAGACGGGTTAAAACTGACCGCAAACCAAACCTTCTTTTTTTCCAGGACGTTTAGAGGTTCAAAACACCCGGTACCTTAATATTTGCTTAGAATCTATGGTTCGCAAGGTATTCCTACTCTTTTGTAAGCATTATTTCTATTGTTGAAACCATTCTTGCTCGGGTTTCGCCCTCTCTTGGCGGCATCTCCTCTGACGCAGGTTAAGGCTTCCAACAAATAATCAAGCAAAGAATTGACCCTTTTAGGTTTTAAAAATAAATCAGCAATTTCAGGTGATGAAGCATTTGCCTATGCCTTCAATTTGATCAATTGTGCATTCGCTTGGTGACTTATCCAGCCTTAAGCGATGAAAACTGGACATTCTTAGCCTGCAATCCCCCGTTACAACTTGATAGATGACTTCGCAGACAAGTTTAGGCTCAAGCCAAGTTGCTCTATCCATGTTTTCGATTTGGAAAGGGGCAACCATCTTTCTTAATCGCTTGAAATTGATTGTATAAATCTCTGAGCAATTTATCGGTGAATCCAGTTCCAACATGAGCAATATAGATGGGGGTGCCTTCCATATCGAATAATCCAACTATTAATGCACCAAACGTTGACTCCCTTGCGCCTTCACCCTTACTATAACCGAATATAACGCAATCGCAGGTTTTCAAGTTCTTTATTTTAAGCCAACTACCAGTTCTCAATCCTTGCTCATAGCGGCTATCTTTTCTTTTAGCGACCATTCCTTCAAGATTATGCTCCAAGATAGCTTGATAAAACTGTTCGCCTTTCTCTTCGATGTAATCGTTTATGATAACGTATGAGCCTTCCTTAACCGATTGTTTCAGAAATGTTTTTCTATCCATTAAAGGCAAATCCACAAGCGGTTTACCATCCTTCTCTAAAATATCAAACACCACAAAGGTAGCAGGTGACTGACGCCTTAAACGCTCAATATCTTTGCCCGAAATAAGATGACCTCTTTCCTGCAAGGCGTGAAAATCTACTTTGCCATTTTTCATAATAACGATTTCGCCATCAACAACCACATCCTTCGCTAATTGTCTAAGTTCCTCAATCTCGGGAAAAGCATACTTGAGTTCATTGCCGTTTCGACTCTGAATCGAAAAACTATCTCGAACGTAAGCAATCGCTCTAAAACCGTCCCATTTAGTTTCAAAAATCCTATCTTTGCCGGAAAAAGGCTTAGAAATTGGCTTAGCAAGCATAGGCTTATAAAAATTCATTCAGATTCCAAGATAAGAGTAAGATAAAATCTCTAATTTAAAGTCACTTTTGGTCGAACCCTTCAGAAGCATTATTGATTTTTACCGACTCCTCTGACGTAATTCAATCTCTGACTAGTTCATTAGGCCGTCTTACCTAACATAATCATGAAAACGGAAAAAATTAATTCTTAACGAGATCGCGATAGATATGAGTACAGCTGAAAATGAGAAAGACCTTGGGAAAGTAGCTTATTGCGAGTATGCCACAGTTGTAACTGGTTTAGGAGAATTTGAATTAAGTGTCCGTCAGTGTGGGAATCAAACTTGTCCTCTATCTATTTTTTCTAATCCGTTAATTTACGAAAGATGCCCACAGCGGTTGAAGTACAAAAAAGACGGCGTGATTTTGAGTCAAATTGAACCGAAAAAGGTTTTTGTTCGCGTTCACTCAAAACAAGAGCATGTAGCGAAATTTACTGGTATGAACTGCAACGGCTGCCAATACAAGGCTAGTTCTTATTGTTGGGGCCAATGCACAATGAACATTTGGAAGAGAAAACCTGATTGGTAAAGACAAAATGTTTGAGGCTTAAAGGAAGGGGTTCGGAACAAAGTGTTATTAGTGTTGTGCGTTTACAAGGGCTTGAGTGGCTCATGTGAAGAGAGAGGAAGCGGTAGCACTACTAAAAGAATTAGGCACGGAGCGTTTAGTTCAACCGTCTTTAGTTCTTATTGAAAAGCGAAAATCCAATAGTTACCTATTGCAGATTAGAGGCGATTATAACCTTCAACTAATTGGAATATTTCTAAAGAAAAGACACTTCTCATTCGAAATGAGTAACGATTATTTAATTGTTTTCAAGTCATAGGGGTAATGGGTTCTTGGATATTGCAAGAAATGGACTGGGACACAGTAGTATGATGGAACCAAGTAAAAAACCATTGAACGTACTCATAAAACAGTTGCACGGAAATATTGATGTTGTTCTCAAAAATGGCTATGAATATAAGAGAAAAATGATAAAATGCGATGGGCACATGAACATTCTTATCGAAGGCGCAAACGAATGCAAAGAAGAACAGTTGATGACAAATTACGGTAATGTGTTGCTCCGCGGAAACAACATTCTCTACATTGTGCTATATGAAAATATGCATTAAACAGCCAAAAGGCTTCTGTGTTTTCCAGCGACGTAGTCGCAGGCTTACTTAACCTCCACTTTTACATTGAACTTGCGACTAAAAAAAAGTTTGATAATACTCTTCCTTCAGCATACACTAATTCTCGTTACTTTCAGGGGGTTTTTCGTCTGCTTGTATCTCTTCAGATAGCCCTAGCGCGCGTCTGTTCCTAAGATACTGCCCAAAAGCACCTGATTGCCACTCATCATTGGTTCTTTGTGTCTATTCTGTCTCGATTCGGGGGGCTATGAAAAATATTATGTGTGCGTCTTTGTCTTGTGTATCGAGGAGACCCATGATGCTGAGTTTGACGGGCATGTCGGTTGACAGCTCAAGTGTGACTAATGAGTCTGTGGAGACGGCTTTGACGATGGAACCTATGAATGCGTTGCTGTAAGTAGCTTGGGCTTCGGTTGTTGATTCCAGTTCGAGTAAGCCTTGTTCTTTCGACAGGGTAATTGTGGCAGCCATAAGATCGCCTTGACCTATCACTTGCATCTGGTTGGCTTTCACTTCTAATCGTACATGGTCACTAACAATGTCAACGTCATTCATTACCTGCTGGAATGTAGATGCCACCATTTTGGCTTTGGCGTTAAAAGACAGTTTAGGCTCAGGTACTTGATCTTCATCTACGTTGAGGCTAGGCAACGTAAAGTTTCGTGATGAAGCATTGTTTCCCGAAGTATTTTTAATTGATACTTTGAACTTGGCTGTTTCTGAACTCCAATCAAGATCCACAGAATCATTCTTTGAGCCACGCCTCAGCAATTTCAATAGTTCGCCAAGGTTCACGCCAACCCGAATTGGTGCTAAGCAGTTGTATTCTTCAAAAATCGTTTTCGGCCAAGCGGCATCAATCATGGCAACTCGGGAGGGATCCATTACTCTTACGTGTATTCCGTTCTCGTTCAGTTCAAGGGGAACTTCGGCTGCCAGCACATTAATGACGGAGACAAGTTGTTTCAGGGTTTCTACGCTTTTCGCTTTGAGGTGAAAACTACCTAATTGTTTTTGAGCCAATTTCTTTTTTCTCCTCTTCTTTTTTAAGATTACCAAGATTTAGACCAGAAAGATATTCGTCCCGTGCCTGAATCTCACATTGCATGTTACCCATACAAGATTCGCAGAATCAAGACCATTCTTAGCCTACCCGTACTCTGTAAGTTGCCTGTACATTTAAGGTCTATGCTCTAATGGTCTCTGGAAACTTGAATAAAAAAAAGCGTTAATCTTTGAAACTATCCTTAAAGCTTAATGGTCTCTGTAATTTACCTGTTTCTTAATTGAAAGTTAATCACTTGTAGAAAGTAATTATCATGTGCATATTCAAAATTTGAGATGTAAAAACTTAAAACAGAAACCAAAAGAACTAATCACTTCAAAGGATAAAAAAAATGGTAAAACTGGTATACTCTTATTTAGTACGGTTCTTTTTTCCCGGTCATGTACACCCAAGCGCCGACTATCGCAACTGTTAGGCATGCACCTGCAAATCCTGAAATCATGAAGCTTGTCATACCGCCGAGCAACGGCAAAACTGCAATCATCCATGGGACAACAAAGACTGCTGTAACTTGTGCTATAATGCCTGCTACGAAACCTAAAACAGCTATTAAACCGAATACTTTCAATCTGCTATTCATTCAATCACCTTTTTATTTTTAGCATTACCTGGCGCTTCTCTTTAGGCTAACTTACATATTTCTGTCTAATCGCTTTAGCGCTTACAACGTCTTTAGCTCGTCTAGTTAAAGCCTAAAGCAACTTTTTACCCGACATATAGCTGTACAGCTATACGTGCATATCTTCATCATATTAACAATGTATAAGATTGTTCGCTGCGTTTCCTGCCTTCAGAGGTAACTTAAATTGTCGGAAAGATTTGCGAAAAAGTGGGAAAGTAAACGGGAAGATGCGCCATTCTCAAACCGCATCAAAGACGCTGTAAAACCGCCGGGGCCATTGAAGCCACGACTAGATTTCGCTGTTAGGCGTATTGATCTTCAAGTACAGAAGCTTGATCAAGCCACAGACCGATTCAGCCAAAGAGACAAAGCAATCTTCGCCAGAACAGTTGATGCTTATGCAAAGCATGACATTGCACGCGCAAATGTTTTCGCCAGCGAGTTAGCTGAAGTTCGAAAAATGTCAAAGTTAATAATGAATGCTAAACTTGCACTTGAACAAATTACATTGAGGTTACGAACAGTTTCAGAATTAGGCGATGTAGTATCAACCTTAGGTCCAGCTGTGGGTGTTCTACGTTCAGTCAATGCGGGCTTAGTGAGCGTGTTTCCAGAAGCAGAGAGCGAACTGGGCGAAATTGGTAACATGTTAAGCGGAATCATGATCGAAGCTAGCCAAGGTTCAGGAACGACATTAAACTTTGGCGCAGTAAACGAGGACGCATCAAAGATTCTCACAGAAGCAGCAACCGTTGCAGAGCAAAAGATAAAGGACAAGTTCCCCGATCTGCCCCCAGGAATGCCATCAACCCCAGGCTCACAAACCGAAAAATCAACACAGAGTTTCTAAAATAGGAGGAAAACAAAATACATGTCTTACTCCAATCTTTTTCTTTATATTGGTAAACCCATTAAAAACGAGTATGGTCGCGTAATCGGTAAAGTTGCATCTTTTGCATTAACTCCAAGCGGAAAATTTGAGGCTGTTTTCGTCGAATTTGGAGATGGTCAATTCACAAAACAGCCCATAGAAACCCTGAAATTTAATGGTGCTGAAGTCACATTCATATCGAAAATTAAGAACCAAGCATGTAGCCTTTGTGACCAGATCCCTCTCATAAGGCGAAAAGACCAAGCTCTAAAAGATCTCAGTGACAAAAGAAAAATCTCACCAGACCTCTATCAGGAGCTTCACATTAGTTTCACTGGCGTTTTAACTCAACTAGAGAAGGACGCCCAAGTCATTGTTGAAGAAGCTGCGATAGAAATTGAACGATGCCGCGAAGAAATATCATCGCTCAGCTATGCCATCGCGAACCTTGAAATAGAACATGAAATAGGCAAAGTGGACGAAGAAAACTACAAGAACGCGTTCGCACTTCTACAAGAAACACTGAAACGTGTCACTTTAGAAAAAACCGATTTCGAGCTGACAAAAAGCAAAGTTTCAAGTGTACTACTATGTGATTCGCAGGACGCCTTGCAGAGAACGAAAACTTATGCTGAACAGGTAAGTGTTGCCCAGAAATTGCCTGAGCCTCCAGTGGTTGTCTACATTAAAGAGATCGGGAAAGCTGGCAAATACTAATAGCCAACAAGGTGAAAATAGAGGTTTTATTTGTTCTCTCAGATAAGCCCAAGCCTCAGCATGCCCAAAATCCAGGTTCGACGTAGACACTCTCAACGCTTATCACCTTTTGGTCTTGCAAAATACACGATTTCGAGTCAATTAGCCGGCGACAAGGGATCAGAAGATTCACCATTTCACGTACTCCTGCTAATCCTCGACAAAATAGTCAGAATCCTCTCTTTTTATTTCGTATGTTGTGACTTTTGAAACGCCCACGTCATATCCGATCATAAGTTGAGCGAAGTCTATGTCGTCAATCAAAACAATTGTTGGTAGTCAATTTTTGAAGCGTAATCAATTGCTTCAATTGAAAAAGCCGAGGTTGTTATGAAGACTCCTTTGTTGGCTCCTTGTCCTTTCAACGCTCCAACAAAATTTAATGAAAAAAGAACCTTGCACAGTCAGACTATACCGTGCGCAGTAATTGCAACATACAAATACTTAATTCTTTGATATGTCTTATCGCTTAAGATTCATATCTTGAATAGGTGGGTGTTTAGGTGTTATCTCGTGATTGTGATGGGTGCGAAAGGCAGCTTTTTGAGTGTAAACGTCGTTTTTCTCATGTTTGTTTAGGTGAGAAAGTTTTTTGTCCAGACGCCACAGCCCATCTAGTAGACAGTAAATAGTTAAAGTCAACAAGTAAAGCCATTTTTCATGAAGGCTTTAACTTTGTTTCCTAAATGATCATCATCCTTTTTGTTCTTCTGTTTGTCTCCAGCGATCTTTTCGATGGGTTTTGAATAGATTTAATTGTCACGATTTGTTCTTTTTTTATAGCTTTTGGAGGGTTTTGATTGATTAAAAAAAATAGCGGAACGAAAGTTGCAATTATTGGTGCTGGCTTTGTAGGCACAACCTTTGCCTATTCATTGTTAATTCGCAGTTTGGTTTCTGAAATTGTTTTGGTTGATTCAGATAAAGATAGGGCAGAAGGAGAGGCCATGGATTTGAGTTACGGATTACCATTTTTAGAGCCTGTAGATGTCCGCGCTGGTGACTACTCCGACTGCGAGGACTCAGACATAGTTGTCGTCACCGCAGGCAGCGCCAGAAAAAGCGGGCAGTCTCGCCTGGAATTGGCAAAAGAAAACTTTACCCTAATGAGGGAGGTAATCTCTAAAATCACTGAGTACAACGAAAAATGCATCCTTTTGATGGTTACAAACCCGCTTGACGTAATGACGTACACCGCTTTGAAGCTTTCCGATTTCTCGAAAACAAAGGTAATTGGAAGCGGAACAGTCTTGGATACAGCTAGACTTCGGTTTTTGCTTGGAGAATACTTGCAAGTTGATTCGAGAAACGTCCATTCCTACATCATTGGAGAACACGGAGACAGCGAAGTGCCCGTTTGGAGCCTTGCAAACGTTGCTGGAATTCGGCTAAAAGAGTACTGCCCCCTGTGCAGTATGCCATACGACAAAGGTGCTTTCGATGATATTTTCGTGAAAGTACGCGACGCTGGAAAAGAAATCATAAGACGCAAAGGCAGAACAAACTACAGCATCGGATTGAGCTTGACAAAGATAGTGGAAAGCATAGTCCGCAACGAGAATTCAATTTTAACTGTTTCTTGTTACCTTGAGAACTATCACGGAGTAGATGATGTATGCTTAAGCGTGCCTGCCATAGTCAACAGAGACGGCATCAAGAAAATAATCGATCTACCGCTTGATGAGAAAGAAGAAGAAGCGTTCAGAAAATCCGCTGACGCCGTCAAAGAAATCAACAAGTCACTAGGTATATAACCGGGTGCCTTTTTTCACGGCCCAAGAAGACACTAAGTTGAGCTGGTACCTGAGTGAAATTAATTGGATTCGAGCCTGAAGCGGTACAGGACTCTATGGGATTTGAACCTTGCATAGTTTGAGCCATGCTATTGACCTGGAGTTTTGAACTCCAACCAAAATGATTGTACCTTATCCTTTATTTGCGAAGGAGCAAGAAATTAGCAAAAAACAAGCAGAAAATAAGCAAAAGTGCAGGGGGTTAGATCTAAACACACGTCTAAATTTAACGCGCAGAACCTAATCACTTTAACTATGAAAGAGTTCGCCCGATATTTTTGAAGGTAAACCCGCCGAGATTTAAACCCAAAACGAATTCAAGTTCCAATCCATGACAACGCTCTTTGAGAAACAGGCCGACTTTTTTCGTAATGGCGGGCCCGCTGGGATTTGAACCCAAAACAGACTGTGAAAACTATTGGGTTTTCGAGTGAATTATAGTTTTATATGTATAATTGACTAATATTAGCTATATATGCCTAAGAAAATAGTTTTTCAACCAGCAACAGAAATCAAAGTCACCGGAATCATCGGCTTCCTAAAAAGAAAAGTAACACCACACGGCACCGGAGCTAAAGTCACCTGCCCAAAAGAATACCTCGGAAAAACAGCATACCTAGTAATAATAGATGAGTCTACTGAAGGAAGCGAACAGCAATGAGTGAGCACGTAACTGGCAACCACAGAAAGCAAACAGTACTTTTCCCAGACATGCTCGACGATTCCATAGACAAAGAAAACCCAGTCAGATTCATAGACGCCTTTGTTGAAAGCCTAAAAATGGAGAAGTTATGCTTCAAACACTCCACCCCAAGCGATACGGGGAGACCACAAAGAAAGCCACTGGGACTATTCAAAGCGCATCTTGTAAGGAGTAAAGCACATTCCAAGTGGCAGAATGCTTGTTAGACAAATGTGGAATGACCCACGACTTAAGAAAATCTGTGACATAGAAACAAATGAGCCGCCATACGGCATTGCAGTCTTGTCCAGGTTCAGAACCAAAGTAGGTCCTGAGAGGCTAGCAAGAGTAGTGGATCAAGCCGTTGAAGTGCTCGTAGCGAACAGAAGAATCAAAGGAGAAGCCGTAGCGTTATAGCACAATTAGCAAAGTTTGAATTCGATAAACTAAGTTAGCAGAAATAGATTGCACTATCCGACGTTGTAATAATCTGATATTCACTCTGTTTGCCAAGACCGTTCCAGGCTTAATTCATTATAGTCCTAGAGCCCATACCAATAAATTAGAGTTCAACAAATCTAATCTACAATTTTCTCCATTTCTTCGGAACCCAGGTTTGTGCGCCGTCCGTTTATAATAACGAATGGAGGATACTCAACGTTATCAGCTTCTGTTTGTTGTAGAGTTTTTTTTGCCAGTTTTCTTTGTAAAGTTCGGGCATAGCTGGTTTAAATGTTTGTGAAGACGCAGCTTCGAAAATCTTGCTTGTTCTTCTGTTTGTGTTTTGATAGTAAACCATCACACCCAATGAAAGCAATAACGCTCCAATACCTGTACCAACATAAGACAAAGTATGTGCCACATCATTGCTTGCAACCCAGAAATAAGCGAATATCGGATTCGCCCAAAGATGAATTGGAACGCCGATGCTCCAAACCAAAAACATTATTCCAATTAAACCTAACAGTACTACCTTTGCTTTGCTCATTGGGCGCATTTACACTCCATAATTTTTAATTATCGCTTTTAATTACGGTATCTAACTTGTTTCTTATTAGCGACAGCAAGCTTAAAAAAGTAACTTCTTTTCTTTCAAAACGAAATAGAAATCAATCAATCTGAGAAAATTATTGGTTAATCATCTAGTATACATTTAAGCATCTTTTTGGCTGTTTTTCAATGGTTGGTCGCAGTAGGGGCAATGCCCAACCAGTTTTGGTTTTGATTGGACATATTCCAGCATAAAGAGGGGTGTACTGAATTGTTTTTTGCAGTTCGAGCAAGTTAATTTCCCGTTAACTGGTTTGTTTGTATCAATCTTTTGGTTGTTTGTTTTGTTCAGTGTTGGTTGGGTCAGTCTTTGAGCTGCTGATTGCTCAGTGAGCTGGATAATTGGTTGTTTTATCGGTTCTTTTTTTTGTTCTGTTTTGTTTTCTTCTATTTTGCCTTTCATTTTTAGTGTAATAGTTGGGGGAGCGGCTTTAACTGATGTTTGATATGTTGTTTTAACGCGAGAAACGACGGGTTTGTAGGTTGACTGTGGTCTTATGGTCTTCCATTTTTTGATAAGAGTAATGGTTAAGCCAATTATCACCACGGCGACTACTCCTGTTATGGCACCATAAGTGGCAACGCCATGAGCTGTTTCATTGCTTATTATCCAAAACATGGAGAAGGCAGGATTCCCAAACAGGTTAGTCGCATTGCCAGCAGTATAAAAAATTAAGCAACCTGCAATAACTATTATCGCTATGCGAAACTTTTGTTCTTTGAATTTTTCTGACATTTTTTCGCCAAAGTGTTTAGTTGGAAATCTTAGGGATTTGTGTTTTTTCAAAGTTTTAGTAATGATAGATAGAAATTAAACGATTAATTAGGATTATGTATCTTGGCTAAATATTATTTCTATTCAGAGCTTAAATAGAAGTAATTTTGTTTGTTGGCGTGCTTTCTGTCTTTATGATGTTGTATCCTTTGTCTTCTACTTTTTCTAGAAGTACATTCAATATGTTTTCATTGCACGATGAAGAGGAAACAACTGTTATAGTTGCAGGCGGCAATATGCTTTCAACAGTTTTTATTAACGCTTTACCGATCGGATCATTTAATGCTGTTTTCTGATTTGCTTCATATTCCAGGTTTAAAATTTCAGCTAACCTCTGACTGGAGTCCATTTTTGATTGCTCAAGTTGACTAATTGACCTTCGAATCTTACGCATTTTAGTGGGCTCCAAAACTTTTTCCGAAGGCGCAATAACGATTATCTTCTCTGTTAATTGTAGCGTTTTCTTCAATGCGTCTCTAGGATTGAGTGGTGGAGACATTGCAAGAACTCCATCACAATTATAAACAGCGAGAGCAGTTGGTAGAGACTCCAAAGCAAAAGTATAAGCAGACATTACTAAATCAAATGCTAACTTGTCCGCTTCCTCGGAATCCTTAGCAGTTAAATCAGCAATCAAAATAGCATTCTGTCCTTGAGCACCTGCGAACTCCTTAACAATAAGCTTTCCAAAAAGATACGTGTGCTTCCAATCAACGTTCTTCCATTTATCGCCCGGCTGATACTCACGGCTTCCATAATACTCTACACCTTTCTTAGCAGACTTACCAGAGGAATCTGAAACAACAGAACCGACCATGCTTGATCCGGAAGCAGTGCGCTCAAGATACTTAAGAGCTAACCAACGAGCATAATGAGCCCTCGGAATAATATGCAAATCAAGCGGCTCCAAATTCTGACCTGTCAAAATTAGCCCGCGAGAATCAACAGTCAATGCACGAAGCAAAATTTTGCTTGGACCAGCTAACGGTGGCGTAAAACTCAAAGTAACATTCACTTCGCTACCGGAAGGTAATACAAACTCTGACTGTTCAACCTTAACCCAGGAAACCGCAGAAGACAGAGAAACAAAAATGGGCACATTACACTTTGTCTTAAGAGGAAACAAATTCCTCGCAGTTTCACCTACTACTATCCTTTTCCATGTCTTTGATTCTTCAAAAGGCGCTCTGGAAATTTTACGGAAAACACCCGATAGGACAACAACAAAATAAATCCCTATAAGAGTAATCGTTAACATCAGCGTTAAATTCCACAGAAAGGCTGAAGCAACAAATACAATAACCGCTGCTGCACTAAAGATTTTCAAAACATCAGAGGCGCTTCTGCCCACTCTCTTGAAAACAAAAGGTTGACCCGCAGCGTTCTCTTTGAGGCTATCATCTAAAAGCAATAAGACAGGAACTGTTAACAAAACAGCGAAGACTCCACCGGCAATAGCGCTAAATGCTAAGGGAGCAAAAATCAAAGAAGCAAAAACCAAAAACAAGCCTATGTTTCCCTTGGGTTGTCTATAGGTCAAACCAAGCTGAATTGCTAACAAAACAAGAGCTAAAGCCAACTGTGGTAGAGGAGAAACCAGAATAGCGAGCAAAAGCACAGATACAAAATATACTTTAGCAACGGTTTTAACAGTAACTGCTACCATCGATTCTTCATCTGTTTAGCTAAGGCTTAACTATATTTTAGGAACAGCGACACTTTTGAGAACCCTATCAACAATATTGATGGGCTTTACATTTTCCATTTCGGCTTCAGGCTTGACACGTATCCTATGAATCATAACTGGAACGGCTAACTTCTTCACATCATCTGGTAAAACATAATCTCTTCCTTGCAGGAAGGCAAACGCTCTTGCTCCTTTGTAAAATGAAATGCTGGTTCTGGTGCTTGGGCCACTGAGAATGTCTGGATCTTCTCGGGCAAACCTTACCAACGAAACTATGTAGTCTCTGATTTCATCGGATACGTGGACCTTCTTGACTGTTGATTGTAGGCTTGCAATTTCCTTAAGTGAAACGACTGCTTTGATATCGGGTTCTTCGATGTAATCTAATTTGGAAATAACGTTCTTCTCATCTTCTTTGCTTAAGTAGTCACTCCAAACTCTAAGCATGAACCGGTCTGCTTGAACTTCAGTTAATGGATAGGTTCCTTCAGACCCATAAGGTAACTGACTTGCAATAATCATAAAAGGTCTAGGTAAAACATGTGTTTTACCTTCAATAGTTACTTGTCTTTCTTGCATGGCTTCAATTAAAGCTGCTTGGGTTCTTGGTGTCGTTCGATTCAGCTCATCAGATAAAACCACGTTGGCAAACAATGGGCCCTCCAAGAATCGAGATTTTCCGTCAGGAGTATAAAGATTAAATCCTGTTACGTCTGCAGGCAACATATCTGGTGTAAACTGGATTCTTTTGAATTCTCCACCTATAACTCTAGAAAATGTTTTTGCAAGCAGGGTTTTGGCTGTTCCTGGTAAACCTTCGATTAGAACATGACCCTCGCTCAAAAGTGCGACCAGAAGCATTTCTTTTATTTCTTCTTTACCTACAACAACTTTTGAAACTTCATCGAGAATTCTGCCAGGAATTTCAGTTATGTCTTTAATGTTTGTCGCCAATTCTCGCTCCCTTCCGCCACATCGAGTTTAGAGATAAAACTAGTATCACTGCTATTAAGCTTAATGTGCCAACAGGCGAAGCAACCGCTCCATAGACTGCTGCAATATTAGCCTTAGCCTCATCTAAAGGTTCCTTGGGTAAATGAGATTGATCAACAAAAATCTTAGGGTTACTACTCTGTATGCTAACAACGTTGTTAACAAACTGTAGATTGTCGTCTAAACCAAGCATGCCATTAATCATCAGGCTCGGATCAGAAATGGCAATAACGATGCCTTGACCTACTGGATTATATGCTATGACTGGAAAAGGCCCATTGGGTTCATTATTGTTCCATGAACCGTCACCATTGATGTCTAAAAAACTAAACGTAGAAGAATAAGCGACCACAGTAGCGTCTGAGGTATTATTCAAGCTAGAAGCATGGTTAAGAACTATGCTGTTAACATTAGCTACAATTGAGGCATTTGAGAAATCAGTAGTCTTCGGCATCCACTTATCCTTATAATTATACAAGGGGTCCAGCATTGGCACACCAGTAAACCTCATTTTTAATCCAACGCCACTTAGAACTTGGTTGCCATAGCCATAATCGTCAAGGATCGCCAACGTTCCCCCATTTGAAACATAGTTTTTTAGCTGTGAGAGTTCAGTATCAGAAAACGGCTCGTAAGGCACTAGAAGAAGGGCAGTGCCTTTAGGATTAGCGGGCAGATTATCAAAAGTATCTATAACAGTGAGTTTATCTTTTGAGTTAAGTGTTGAAAGCCCGTTCCAGGAAGGATTGTCAACCCTGAAATCTCCGTTGGGCGGGAAGAACCAAATCAAAGTCAACATTGAAACTATGATGACTAAGGTTAAGGCAAGTAAGAGTTTACTTGTTTTCACTATTTAGTATCCTCCCAATTTCGTCTGCGTAACTTTGTGCTTTTAATAAATCCTGCTCTTTAGGCATGTGTGTGGAATACAGTGCTCTTTCAGCCAACAATGTCAAATCAGTAAATGGATTAACCGCATTACCAAGACTGTGTTCGGTCAAATGCAAAAACTCGCGCAAAGTCATGTCTTTATTAAGTGTAATTCCTGTAAGTGACTCGATGCTTCTTAGAGCTTTAATGTAAGCTTCCAAGACTTTGCCCTTAACTCCTTCGAATTTGAACTCAGCCTTAATGGGAGTGCCAGCGTCATTCGTTGCTGGAGTCTGCGCTGCCACTGAATAATAATCTTGAACCAATTTTTCTTTATTTTTCTTGGTTTTTGATTTAGCAAACCTCAAATATAAAACGCCTATAATGGAGAAAGAAGCCGCAAGAGAAATTGCTGTACTAACCGAGTTCAAAACGAAAATACCTACATTTTTCTGAGCCGATCCTTGCCAAGGTTCAGCCGGCAAAACAGAAACCTTGATGTTTTGAGTGCCTGCAAAAATTGTGCTCAACGGTATATTCATTGTTGAGTTGAAGGAGCCATCATCCGTTGTTAAAACTGTGTCTGAAACGTTTGCAAATTCCAGCGTAACCAAAGCATTTCTTAAAGGTCCTGAAGCGGAATTTGCAGTTCCGGAAATATGCAACGTTGAGGGAAGGAAAACAAAAGAGGGCGCATTAAAGTTTAGTTTTGAAGTAAGCTGTGTGACTGATAAGTTTGTGTTTTTGCTTACTCCTGCGTAGAGTTTTTCAGGATCAACGCTTATGGTTAAGCTGTGTACTCCTACTTCTGCTTGGGGACTAAGCATGGTTTCGATACTGAATAATCCCGACTGATTGGTTGTAATTTGCCCAACCGCTTTCTCATCAAAAAGTAACTTCACTGCTCGCTGATTTACTGGTGATCCATCTTGGGAAGTTACCGCACCACTAACTGTATAATTCAAACCTGGATAAGCAACACCGGGCGTCGTCACGTTAAGGTAAGTTTGATAGAACAGTATGTTAATCGAGATTTTTGTGCTTAAACCTGCTAAATACGTTTCTTTGTCGTAGCTGCTTGTAGGCGCATAAAGTGCCTGAACGGTCATTTTATTTACGTAGTTATATGGAATACTAAAAACCGCGAAGTATTGCCCATTTGAATTAGTGTTGAAACTTGCAACTTGAGTTCCATCTAGAAGTAACGTTACAACCCGGTTTTGCAAAACTTGCCCGACACTCGTGAGCACTCCTGAAGCCGTAACTGTCGCGCCGACAAATGCTGCTGTCGGATTAAGGCTAAGCGAAAGCTGAGTCGAATCAAGTTGTTTGGCCCTAATAATATCAGCTTGTTTGTTATCGCTCTGCAAAAGCAGATGGTATTGATTAATAAGGTCGTTTAATTTTTGCAGAAGACCTTGAAGCGTATCATATGATTGTTTAATGTTGCTTTGAGCTGGCGCTGCAAAAACGCCGAGCTGTTGACTCACGGTTGTTGTAGCGTCTTGCAAGTCACCTAGAAGTATCTGTGCTCTAGCAACTAAAACGCCTGCGTTATCGAGGGCTTGGGAAGCTTCGTTTAATCTGTTTTGACTAAGAAGAGAAGTAGCGTTATCTAACGTTGTTTGAAGGTCTGATAAGGTGCCGATAAGTTGCTGAGTTATGTTGTTGTATCTGTTTATTATGTAACTTAGGTCTGGCGGCACCATAATATGGCTTAGCTGTGCAGTGAGCTTGCTTGCATTATCGTATTGTTCGTTAGCAATAAGCGACAAAATGCCTGCATACTGAGACAGAAAAGAGTAAGGATCCATTGTGCTTTGGGCACTTGAAGGGTCCTCATGGGGAATATGCGTAGGTCCAGCTTTAACCAAGAGGACTGGAGAAAGAAAAGAAACAGCTAAAAGGAGGATTAGAATAGCCACAATGCGCTTCATAACCTAACCCCTATCAGTATTTCCAGCACTTTTAACGCAACGATAATTATGAAAATGCCGAAAAGTGAATAGCCAATCAAATTAGTTGTTTTTTGAGTCTTTACGTTAAATGGTGAATGTAGAAGCGTTAAGATGAAGTATTCAACAATATAAATCGAAACAAACAGGTCTAGCCCGCTTGCGGTGTAGAACGAAAGCGCAAAAGTTGTTAAGGCATATGTGACGGCTAAAGATAGAATGTACCTTTCCGCTATTTTCAGAAACTTCGCCCCGTCAACTTTAGCTCAATAACGCATTTGCCCCTGCTGTATTGCTCGTTGTCAACGGTAACTGGTTTATCCAAGACCTCAGCAACTACAGATGCAACTATAGAAGCGATTGGGCTGCCTAAGCTTTCATAAACCCACATTTTCTTGTATTCCAAACGGGGATTAGAAATCTCAACTCGAATTTTCTCCTCGTCCATAACTGCTTTCGCTCCATCTGCTAAACCTGTTGTGCTAACAAGAACAAGTGTGAGAGCAGCCTCTAAGTCTCCTTCTGATGCATCAGATTTTGTTGTCACTATGCCTGCAACAGCTGATCCGGGTGTTGTAACCAACAGTCCCATATCTTCAGGGTTAGAACCATGCTTCACAATAAGCCGTTTTGGCAAAACAATGTTCCCAAGTTGGGGTGGATGTGGATTTGAATTTATGGGTATAAGAGCCTGAGGCTTTCCTGAAGTCATGGACGAGGGTAAATAAATTGCCTTGGATTTTAAACCTAACTCTTCCACGATTGCTGAAATATTTTCTATTCCTGATTGCAAAAGTATTTCGCTTGCTTCTGGCGAAATTTTCGGTTGGCCTCTTCCTAGAGCAAGTGAAACTGCACCCAAAATTATGGTTGATAATCCAAGTGCCGTGATGGGGGTTGACTGTAAAATAATGAAAGCTATAGCTACCAGCGTTAAGCCTGATAAACTTAAGTAAACGCCAAGCAGAGTGTATGAATTGCTGATAGGTTTCATTGTTTATCCCGGTAAGATAGGATGCCCCTGGTTCCCACCGTCTCTCCTAAATGATCTTTTAGGATATCATCCTTTTTATTAAAGTTTAAAGCTTTTCCATAAAAAAAAGTAACCAAAGCATTTAGGAGAAGCGTAAGTTTTGCATTGGTTACTTTGAACCTATCTTGTAATATTGATATTTTCTCACAAGCGTACCAAACGCCATTGCTTCCGAAAAGACTGCTAAGGATACCATAATTGGGGTTAAAGTTATTCCCCAAGGAGTGTAGTTTAGCATAAGTCCAACAAGCGGTACAATGGCGAGACTTAATCCTATTGATAAAGCCAATCTTTCAAGCTCATCTATCTCTCTGCCTCTTGGGTAAAGCACAGAGATAAGCATGAAACCTGGCAAAAATAAAATAAAAATGCCGCCTAAAACATAGCGAACATAAAGCAGCAAAGTGCTATCAACAGTGAAAACAATAAGCATTGTAAAAGCAACTAGTACGGTTGTGCCCCAGAACCACATGTTTTCCAAATTAAAAAGATAATTTGCCAAGGATGAAGAAGGCTTAGCTTCGGATAGATCTAAAGTGCCTTTTTTCCATTCCACGTAGACAGCTTTAGTCGCATCTTTAAACTTGAGACCTTTTTTGTTAACTAAATTGTCTACAAGATCAGAAACAGTCGGTTGACCTAACGATTTAGCGGTTTCCAAAACAACTTTATCTAAATCAGCATTCAACCCTCTGGTCTCCCACCTGCGATGATAATACAGGTAATCCTTATCAATTTTTATATATATCTTATGCTTAGACATCGTTATTTCGGGAACAAAAGAGGGCAATGAAAAAAGCATCAAAATTATTGATTGTGCTGCTGCTTATTTTGATCATAGTTCCAGCATTTGCCCTAGCCTTTGGTCAATCATCAATAACCAGCAGTGCACAAGATGCAACCTACAATGCTTATAATGCAATTGTCAATGCCTCTAGTGCAGGTGCTGATACAAACCAGCTCATACAACAACTAAATCAAGCAGTAAACTTGACAGGTCAAGCCCTACAGCTTAATGCTACAGACCCGCAGCAAGCCCAAGCATTAGCTGACCAAGCGCAAACGATCGCTCAAAACGTTACACAACAAGCAATTACAGCCCAACAGTCAGCGTCAAACGTGTTACCAATAATTGCTGTAGCAACTGCTGTCACCATAATAGCTGCAGGCATACTTGTCTATGTGTTTGGTCCAAAATTACTTTGGAGAATCTGGTTTAATCTTAGAAAAAACTATCGAATAAAAACTAGAAACCCATTAGCAAATAATAAACCTCTAGTTATTACAGCGGAACAATTATGTGCCCTAGTTTTAGGGGTAACAATCATTATAGCGTTTTTTTCGGTTTCACAAATTGTACTTCCAAGAAACCAAGGTGAACAATTCTCAGAATTAGGCGTCTTGGGGCCAAATATGAAGTTAGGTGACTATCCGTCTCAAGTGGTTGCAAGTGACACGATCAATTTGTATGTTTATGTGGGTAATCAGATGGGTAGCCCAGTTTATTATAATATTTTGGTAAAACTTGGAAACAATGATACCGCAGTAGATCCAGCGCCTATAACTCCGATCCAGCAATTTAGCCAAATATTACCTAATAATCAAACGTGGACTTTTCCAGTAAACGTTACCTTAACACAACCGGGCTTAAACCAAAGAATAATATTTGAACTCTGGGCATATAATCAAACTTTAAACCAAAATCAATACCAAAACATATGGGGACAGGTCTGGCTTAACGTTACCGCTCCAGCAATCTAACTTCGGCGACGCCAGAAGCAAACAATAAAAAGACTGTTAGTTTTAAGGCTGAGTCTTGAGTTCTTACATGTTATCTGCTTAATCAACTAAATTTCAACCGTTAATGTGAATAAATGTTTATTTGCGGGAGCAGCAAACTAAAATGCAATGTATCTTCTTGGTCATATCGCAATAGGTTACCTTGTTGCTTGGGCTTTCGCTAGGTGGAGGAAACAGAAGCTTTCATTGTGGCTGGCCTTGACAGTCGGGATTGTTCCTGACTTTGATATCTTATTTGGGGGACTGGGTCTGGAACACCACACGTATACTCACTCTCTTCTCCTCTGGGCGCCCATCGCCATCGCCCTAGTATTGTGGAATAGGAAGAGCTTGCCGTATGTTGCTGGTATTTTGTCGCATCTTTTAATCGGTGACTTTTTAGTGAGTAGCATTCCGTTTCTTTTGCCACTGAGTAATGTGTCTATTGGGTTGAGGCTGGGTATGCCTTCGTTTGCCGACGCTTTATTGGAATCTGGCGCTTTCTTACTGATGTTTCTGGTTATGTGGGGAAACGGGGATCTTAGGCGGATGCTTAGTGGTCAGAGAAAAAATCTATTGATGCTGGTTCCTTTGGTTTCAATGATCTTGCTGACTTGGCTTGCTGCAAGAACACCCGAGTTAGAGCAACTTGTTAGGTTTGGATTCTCCAGACTTGAAATCGAAGCTATATCTGCGGGGCAAATCTTACTGATGATCTTACTAATAATTCCCATAGCTGTCACCGTTATCAAAGAAACAGGTTTGGTGAAACGACTCAACATGAATTCTTCTGCAAAGCAAACGTGTTCTTGAGAACTTCGCTGCAATTTTTTCTTTGTGTTTTGGGTTGTTTTTTGGTTTGGGGCTTGATTTGTCTGCAGGTTGATTTACTAAAAGTCATCAAAAGTCAAAACTAAAAAATGTAGTCTTGCTAAAAATAATTATTTGTGTCGCGATTTTTTGTTCAGCTTATTTTGGGGTGCTTTTGTAATTTAGGTCTTTACACTTTTGCAGGTTGCGTCATTATTCGTCACTATGCGTCATAAAATGTCACTGTGCGTCAAAAAGTTTTATCCACGCCCCTTTAATTTAAAGGGGCTTCCTGCGTCCCTAAAAGGCTCTTGAAGGTGAAGACAGTTACCATTAACTCGAAGTGTTAGTTTCATGCATTGATAATTTTGGCAAATCAGAACAAAATAGCCAAACCTGACGCGAAATCAACTAAGTATTAAATTCATCCTAAGAGGATTTACACCCAAAACCTTGTTTGCCTAAGAAATTTTGTCGGGTTTTGTTGTTGTCTAAATTGTTGGGGTTATCTGGGGTGTGCTTGTTGTTGCTTGTAGCATCTGTTTTGGAGTTGAAGACAGTTTTCTATGATAAACTCTTGCGGCTATGCATAATCCTGCGGCTACAATCGCAAGCCAGAAAGGCCATTGAAACCCAGCTAAACCAACCACGCTTACGCTTATGCCCATCGGTGTCATACTTGAGGGCAAAACAATAATTCCAGCGCCCATCAAAGGAACATTAATGCCAACTACTGCTTGTATTGCATATATTGCAATTAGTAAACCCGCGACACTTAGAATTACTGCATATAGCGGTTTTCTATAAGCAAAACTAAGGAGATCTTTTGAATAAGACTTAGATGGCTTAACTGCGTAAATCAACATTATGATTCCGCTTGCTAAAAACATCAGGATACTTGCAAAATTCATTGCCCAAATCAAAGGCATCGATAACTGGGAACCTAAGACGCCCACGTTAGTATTTACTGGAGACACACTGATTTTAAACAAATTATCGCCGATTGCTAGTTGCCACCATGGAAAATAAATTGAAACAAAAAGAAGCAGCAAAATCAAAATGCCTCCGACCAATGCGAACCAGTTGATTTGTTTTAACATCATGTTTATCACTTTAAGAATTGTGGAGGAATTGGAATATCTCCAATATTTTGCCTATCAACTTTAACATTGACTCCGCCTACATTGACGTTTAAGTTGACGAAATCAACATTAATTGAATTTTGACTAATGGAGTTGGTTTTGAAGTAGTTTATAGCTTCATCAGATAGTACGTCAAGAGCAGTGATGTTCATGGTTTGCCCTGGTTGCAGGCTTAAAGGTTTGTCGATTGATACGTTTCCTAAGAAAGCGCCATCGTCATGTGAGACGATAGTTGCTTGAAGTATGTCAATTACAATTGGGGTTTGCAGAGGATTGGTATAATTGAAGGTGAATGCGAGGGTTTTGTTTTCTGCATTGTATTGAGGCTCGCCGACTGGCTGTGGAAGCTGGAATCCAGAATTTATTAAATTACTGATTCTAGTGTCGTTGCTTATTGGACTGCTATTATTGTTGCTGCCATTGTCGTTGCTGTTGTTGTTGTTGCCATTAGCTATGCTGGTGATTTCTGGCGGAATGATTAAACCCTGTAAATTATCCCTGTACAAGATAACTTCAAAGGCTATGGGTACTACAATTATGACAACAGAAAGCAGAGTGAGAAATATTTTGAGCTTCTTCATGGGTCCCGTTTCTCTCTAGTAATTATTACTATTTGGCGACAAGTGCTTTTATTGTTTGTGAATAATTAATCAACAATCCAAAAGATATCAGACGAACAGTTCAATATTATGCATTATTTCTCGGAGTTTTTCGCAATAAAAAATACTCCGTAAATATTTGGAAAAACTATTTTTGGTCAGAATGCAAATAATACAATCAATAACGATAGTGGTTTTCTGTAAACTCGATTGCACTTTTAGCTATTTAGTTAGAGCGATTTTCAGCCATGCTTTTCTTTTTACACAAGCAAGAGAAGTGAGGCTTGTTATGAGAAATGTGCCGCTTGTGAAAGAGGCAGAAAGGGCAAGCTCAGGATGTTGGGTTGCCCAGAGGCTGACTGCTAGAAAAACATAAAACGAAACTAACCCCGTAACCAGTTGAATTAAATGAAGTGCCTTTCGTCCCGGGTAAGCCTTAGACTTTAACTTGTTTAATGATGAATCGATTTTTTTTGAAACGTCTGGAAGGTCATCTAAGAGGAGGGCAAATCCGGCTAAGAAAAGAAATTTCCCAGCGTTAACCGCTACGCTTTGATTGTACACTAGAAAAAGACTAAGCAGTGAAACAGATGTAAACGCCGTTACAAAAACGGTGGAAAACAGCAAGACAAAAAAGCCATACACATAATGATGGAACAAGAATCGTCCAGTGTGCAGAGTTCGGCCCACACTTGCACTAGGATAAATATTTACAAGCGCTGCAACAATTACTAGGAAAAAAATGCTTCCGTTAACAATGTATGGTGAATAGGGCTGCCAATATGGAAAAGCTTGGTAATAATGAAAAATGATTTGTGCTACAGCAGCCAAAGTTATGAGTGCATTAAGAATCAATGATAGACTGAATATTTTCTTAGTGATTACCCAAATGGAACCAACCATGCTAAACCCTTAGAAACTATGCCTCAAAGCTTCAATTTCTTTATGAATTCTATATATTAATACTCTATTATTATACATTAGCGACAACGGTGAGAGAAATATCTAAAACCCGAAAACTACAAGTCGCAATTATAATTATTGTAAGTATTTTAATTTTTTATGCTGTCGGAATTGTAACTAACTTTTTTGCGAATCCTGTATTTTCTATGTTCTTTATAATAAGTAATGAAACCGCCCACGACATAGCTATTTATGTGGCTTTAGTCGGGGCTGCCGTGGCTATAATCGGCTTATCAGTAACTCTTATCAAAAAAAGAAAATCCACAAAACCACAATCCCCCCACAAACCATTCATTTTAAGCTTCAAAACAACTAACAAAGCACCAATAGCAAATAATCCTTTGAACATGATCCAAGGACCAAAAGACTACAAAAATAATGAAACAAAACAAGAAACCACCCAAATTATCGAGCAACTGCCCATTCAAAAAACGACGCCGCCCACAACAGATCAAAACACAACAAACAACCAAAAAACCACTGCAAACAAATCAGACAATGAGAAAATAACTTGTCCCTACTGCAAAAAACAATTCAGCACACCCAGTTACATGTTGGACAATTCTTCGTCAACTCCAAAGTTAATCTTGTTATGTCCCTTCTGTAAACAAGATATATCCTCAAAATCAAGGAGGAGTGAAGAAGAGGATTCTTTTGGGAAATACGTTGATGACCTTCATAGGAAATTTGGTGTTGAACGACAACGATCCTAGAGCGCTGGTTTTTCTGAAATTTGGAGTTGAAGAGGATTTGGTTTGTCTGTTTTCTCATGTTTTCTGTTTTACTTCCGCTGCGAAGAACAATGCATAAGTTGTAAAGCGCGTTAAGGTCTGCATTGAGCCGACCCAACATTTTGGGTGAGCTCATCTACTATGTGTTGATCAAAAAAGCTTTTGTAGTTAGTAGTTTAACTAAATCTACCTTGCAGGTATAAACATGCCCCGCAGACGGAAACTGCTGCTGCTCCTTTTGCCTTTGATTATAGCTGTGACGCTAAGGATCTATCCTTATCTGGTGACTGGTGCGCCATGGGGAGTTGACAGCTGGACCCTGATGAGAAACTCAAACCTGCTGCTGTCTAATTCTCCGACACAACTTGTCGGAAACCCAACCTTTGACACCTACAATATTTGTTGGCCAGCTGTAAGCGTCTTTGGAGCTGTCGGATCTTTGGTTTTTGGTGTTTCGCCTGTGAATTTGATGCCGTTTCTGATTCCTCTCGTCGGTTCGTTAACTACGTTATTTCTTTTTGTGGTGGTGAGAAAGTTGACGGGTAATTTCTTGCTTGCGTCGGTGGCATCCATTCTTTTTGCTGCAGCTTCGTTTGACGCAATATTCACTGCGTCTGTAACCAAAGAGACCTTTGCGCTTCCCCTCTTTATGATTGGCATATTACTTCTTCTCAAAAAAGTGAAACTGCCTAACTTGGTTGTTTTTTCGTTTGTTTCGCTGGGTCTAATTATGTCGCATTTTGCTTTAGCGTTTATTCTTTTCCTTTTGGCGGCTGAAGTTTCTATTGTTCCTTTGCTTATACGAACCCGAGGTGAGATGCTTCAACCTGAAAAACTTTTTTACCCGACGATAATGGGAGTTGTTGGTCTTGCCTACTTTTTCCTTTACCTCAATGCGAAGCCTGTGGGGATTTCTTTTAGTTTGGGTGATGGTTTGTCTTTGTTTGCTTTCTTAACTTTGTTGGCTGGGTTTCAAGTGGGTTTTCAACAGGGTTCTGGACAAAAGAATTCGTCAAAGCGTTGGGTAATTCCAGTTATTGCTATAGTTATTGCCTTTGCTTTGCTTGTTGTAGGGACTAGGACTGCGATTCTTCCTTTTGCCCCGACCCTTACAGGTGATTTGGTTGTGGAAGCGGCTCCTTACTTTGCGGTTGCCATGTTGGCAGCATTAGGGTTCCTGTTTCTAAAAAAGTCGGAGAATCGGTCATACACTTTTATGTCGCTGTGGCTTGGCGTTATCTTGGTTTTAGTAGCTTTTGGTGTTTTCGGATCTACTCAAGGTTTTGGAATAATTTACAGGCTTTTTACTTTTCTTTTTATGCCGCTTGCAGTGTTTGCGTCTTTTGGCTTGATAAGGTTCGTTAAGGGTGGAAGCAGAATTCGTCATGCCACCAAGATTTCTTTTGCGGTTGCCTTTCTGTTTGTGATTGTTTTTGCACTTTCTTTCCAAAGCTATTCAGCAGTTGTTGAGAATAACAACTTTTTAGGTGGAGAGTGGGGCTTTAAACCGTCGGATTTGTCTGCGTCCAGCTGGGTAAATGCCACTCTTCCTACAAACACCACTTTTCTGGGAGATTCCCATGTCTATGGACTTTTCGCCTACTTCGGAATTAAACCAAATATAAACTATGGATATGCTTACCTAACTGGTGTTTCAGTTTGGAATGGTGAACCACTCTTTACTTACGATCTAATGTCCAAAAATGGCTATGATATTATTGCTTATGGTGAACCATTACCTGCTGACTGGTCTACTAAACTTAACTACGGCATGTCGCTTGTCTACTCAAATGGGAACGATAAACTTTGGGTTTAGGTACTGTCTCGTGGGCAAGTTTTAGCGATAATTCCTCTGCTAAGGCAACAGCTAATAAGTTAAGAAGAAGCATAATGCGTTCATAAAAGTGACTTACATCCATGTCTTCGCTTGCATTCCGCCTTTGCATCGGACGAACCAACGATTTCATAAAGCAAATACTAACTCTATCCACAATCGTTGCTTTAATCACCAGCGGTTTATCCATAAGCAACATGGCATACAGCTTCTTTAACATCGGAGCTGCCTCAAGATTCGCAGTTGTAACCTTAAGTCTTCTATCGGAGTTAACAGGCATCTTTTGGGTTTGGCTTATTGCAGCTTGGTCTCTTCTAGCCATGTCCTCATACGTTGTCGGCCTTCAATCTATTCGCTCCATGATTCCCACCATGAGCATACTTTGGCAAACGGGTTCGTCAAAGAAGATATATCGATCAATGATTTCACTTCGTTTACTACTTCTCGCAACACTAAGCTGGCTCTTCGGATGGACCGGCGGACTTGTCGCATCCCAAATGGCCTACAGACTCGCCGCATACGCAATAAAAGCGCCCTATGCAATTCCAACCCTTCAGCTAACAGACTTGGTAAACCTTCTAGCACTCACTTTTACGGCAGTCTTCGCGGGCGGTTTATATTTCGTAATTAAAACCAGAAAACTCGATGAAGCAGGAGCGTAAATAACGAAATGATCCGTTTCTTTTTGCGGCTTCTATCAAAACGCGCCTTGATTCCCTTTGCAATCTGCGTGTTAACAGTCTCCGCAGTAACCTCAACAACAGGCCTGCTCTTAATGGGAGCTCTATCAACTGTCCCCTATTCAATCGGCGAACGCAATAATGTCATCGCACTTTATTCAAACAACTCACAACTGCCCCAAACAAGCCTAATCCCAATCCAGCTAGCAACAAATCTGAGCAATGCGCCAGGGGTTCAAATCGTAAGTCCTGAAGTTCTCGCCACAGTTGCAGTCAACGGCCAAATTATCTACCTCAGAGGCATGAATATGAGCCTTTTGAAGGAATTAGACAGCTCGACACTGGTTTCAGGAGCATGGTCCAGTGACCAATTAGGCATCAGCGCTATGGCTGGTCAGCGGTTAGCAAACCGTCTCCATTTAATAACGGGCGAAAACATTACAATTCAATCCTCATTTGGAAACTTCTCCAGCACCCTAACGCTATCCGGAATTTTCAGCACTAACGACGCACTCAACGACGAACTAATCACTTCTCTCCCAATAGGACAGATAATGCGTGGATCAACAGACAACTATGTTTCTATTATAAGAATGAAAGTTGACCCCAGCATGTTCCATTTCAGCTCCGTCCAAAACCTCCTCGGAGGCAGCGAAACAAACAGCACTTCAAATACAAACAGTGCATTGCAGAATCTTCCCATAACAAGTATAACAAATATCGGTCAGTATCTAGTGGGCAATCCTCTTGACGCTATGGGTCAAATACTTTCAAGAAGCATCGGCTTATCCGAAACCGCCCTCTGGGCACTCTTTCTGGTCGTCTTCACTGCGTCAATTCTCTCACTTTACTACAGTTTAGCTTGGGGTGTCAAAGAGAATTTTTGTCTCTTCTCTGTACTATCTGCCCTTGGCATAACTAGACGAAGGAAAGTTAGTCTATTTTCTGCCTTTGCTGTAACATTGGCGCTTATCTTTGGCGTCTTGGGTTATTCTCTGGCAAACGGCTTGCTAATGATATTCACTAACATGGGTAATTTGCAGGTTCTCTTTCATACAATGGTCGTGACTTTCAATCCATTGATTCTCTTATTCTCCGTAGCACTAATCGTATCAACTGTACTGGTTAGTGTTTGGAGAATCAACTTTGAAGAAACACCTGATGACTAAACACCCATTTTTTCTAATATCTACACTTTGACTTCTAGAGTTCCATGCGAAAGACGATATCGAGTTCTAGCCACATCCGACTCCTCCACACTAGTCGTAGTCATCAAGATAGATGTACCAAACTCCTTATTCAACCGCCGCAACAAGTCAAATAAAATCTCAGCGTTATCCTCATCAAGATGCGCCGTCGGTTCATCAGCCAAAATTAGAGAAGGCTCATTCGCTAAAGCCCTAAGCACAGCAACTCTTTGCTGCTCACCAAGGCTCATTTGATGCGGAAACCTATCTGCAAGGCTCTTCAATCCAAATTTATTTAGCAGTTCCAAAGCCCTTTCTTTTCTCTTTGCGGCATTCACTTTTTTTAGCCAGAGGGGAACCTCGATGTTCTCTGTTGCGGTTATGTGTGGTATCAAATTGAGAGCCTGAAAAACAAACCCAATCTGCTCAAGTCTGAGTTTTGCGCGTCGTTTCTCGTTCAAATCGTTTGTAGCTTGACCAAAAAGATGGAGGTCTCCTTTGTCCATCTTCTCTAAGAGGCCAACGATCCTAAGAAGGGTGGATTTTCCAGCGCCAGACCGTCCCTGTATTGAAGCGAATTCACCTTCGTTTAAAGTAAGCTGCACGTTTTTCAGAACGAATTGGCAATCAACATATGTTTTCCAAATGTCTGTTGCTACTAAAATCGCCAACTAAGCACCTCCGCAGGAACATTATCTATACTTTCTCAGCATTAGTGTATAACTTTTTAGGTTAACTGTAGAATCAACTAAATAAATAAGCTTAGATAAGTAGAGGCAGACCACCAATCTTGCCTTAGTTAAACTACTATCGCTTTTTAGATTCAGTTGTTTGGTGAAGAGAATTGTTTTTCTGTAATTTTTGTTTTTTCTTTAAAGCCTTGATCAAGGTTGGTGAATAGTCATCCTGGACATTAATCTCTGAAAGCGGAATCTTAGCAATTTTCTTCATTCCATAACACTCTTGTCAACAACTTATTTTCCGATTATAAGAACAATATTGCCTACTTCGCAATATTCCAAACACAGAATCCAAATCATACGTTAAAAACTTTACAATAACAACCTCTCAAAAAGCAACAGTTTCTTTTTTGCGGTTAAACACCCTGATTAGCTTTATGCTATGTAGGGATTCGCATATGCATGTGCCTAATTTTTGCTCAAGTTGTTTTAAGCTTCTTTTCTAATTCAAAGTTTGATTCGTCTGCAAAGGCTGCGTACAAGGAAGTACACAGAAGGACAAACAAGTACAAGGAGGGAAACAAAATTAGGAGGGAAACAAAATTTTGTGCCATGTTTTGCTCTTTGTGCAATAAGTTGCTTTTTCAATTTAGAGTCTGATTTCTCTGCAGGTCGAGTCAAATAAAGTCCAAAATAGTCTAAAAAAGTCTGAAAAGTTCATAGCAGACAATTAAAATTAAATGGAAGCAATTAATCATGCATTTCAAAAATGTCTATCAAACCGCATTTGGGTATTTCTTTAATAGTTTGGTTTTGCAGTTTTCAATAACCAGAAATCATAATTCACTATGAAACCTTGCGGAGAAGGCTAAGTTTGAAAAAATCATTTTTAGCATTTCTTATAATCGCTGGTCTATTAGTTCTACTGTTATTCCATTGAACGCAGTGTTGTCCAGCTCCATTGTTCAAACGCCTAACGGCAATTCACCCTCTAAATTTGTGCCATCAATGACTGTTCCCAGTGGCGTTGACAAGGATCATAATAGGGTCGCGGATAGTTTGGACCACCAAGTAAGCGTCCAATGTAAGTTTATTTACTCTTTCCTGCAATTACACACAAAGGAGAAAAGTTCTTGGCAAGCGGTTCAAAAGTCAAATTAACTAAGCATGCCACTGAGAAAATCGAGATGTTGAAGAAGTATGGTTTTGAAGTTACAAAAGACCAAATTACTCAAACAGTCCTTAATCCTGAACGCCTAGATGACAAGAACAACCAGCTTTTCGCTGCCAGCCTATTAGACTCAAATCATGCGTTAAGAGTAGTTTATGAGACTAGAAAAGACTATTTACTGGTTATTACTTTTTATCCGGTTAAGCGTGAGCGTTATGGCCTATAAAATTAAGTATAGCGAAGATGCAGACGTGCTCACTATCATCCTGAAAGGCAAGGGCAAGCTTTCCCATGCAGAAGAAGTTGGCGACTTCATAGTTCACTTTGATGAGAAAGGTCAACCTCTTTTCCTAGAAATTCTTAAGGCGAGCAAGATAGTTCCGCTCATGGTTGAAGGACTGGCAAAAAAGGAAGCAATAGTAGCTTAACCACCTTTTAAACCAAGAAACAAACAAATTCGCCTTCTAAAATGAAAGTGTGTAGTCACCTAATTTTTGTTCTTATATACGAAGTGTTCGAAAACCCTTAAGATAACCAAATATGGCGTAAAAGCAACCAAACAGTTCGGACTTGCATACTAAGAATAATGAAATAACAAAAATGACCAACATAAAAACAACGATGTGAATTGTTTATGGG
>PLYI01000104.1:62390-62558 GCA_003151735.1 Candidatus Bathyarchaeota archaeon
TCACCGAAGAATACCTAAAAGAGCATCCTGAATTGTTTTTAGGCGACAAGGTCCAAGAATTGATTGAGAAGGCACCTGTGTTGACGGACAACGAGTTGGAGCAGCTGGGCACATGTGTCTTTAGAGGGGAGAGTGTAGCAAAGCTTGTGGCTGAAGGTCGGGATTAAT
>PLYI01000115.1 GCA_003151735.1 Candidatus Bathyarchaeota archaeon
CTTGTATCCTTCTGTGCCATAATTCTTAAACAAAAGAAAGCAACTCTATCTTAAAACGGATATTGCAAATATCGAAATATTCTAAATGGTGGTCCGCTCGGTTCTGTTAACTTCGTATGCGATAAATCTCCCTGTTAGCAATCGATGATAAGTCTACTATTTTCCATTTCTTGAAAATGGGCTGTTAACTTTCGGGTGATAGGGGGAGAAAATTAATGTTAAGTGGGTTTAGCCATATGCTAACACTTGTCCATGTATATTTGCTAAGCCATTGGTGCCACTGGCACAACCATGACGTTGAAGCTACAGAATTCTTCAAAACCTTTGATAATCGATTAGTTAACAACCCCTACAAGATAGCATTCGGGGATGAGAACCATACATGTACCGTCGCTGATTGGACAGTAACTATGAAGGGCCCATGAAAAGTGCAGATGGAAAGATGATTCAGCCTACAGGGAAAACAGCGAGGCTTGAATTTTGTACAGTTGCCACTTGGAAAAACGGCGAAATCGTGGAAGAAAGACTGTTCTATGATGTTGTCGGTTTTATGAAACAGCTTGGGCTGTCTTAATCGAGAGTTGGCGATAGTCAAATAGGAAAGGGAATTAAGGGTAAAATCATCAATTCCCCTGATTTTTCGGAGGTTTCTTCCGATAACGAATATATGTGATACAGCAATTAAATCATAAGGCGATTTTTTTGGAGAGACAGATTCAAAAGATTCTGAATCGTAGATTAACTCTTGAGGGCGCAGGAGTTAAGCTAAAAAGAGTGTTGGGAAACGATGATGACTCTACACTTGATCCCTTCTTGCTTTTAGACCACTTTGGATCAGACAACCCCCAAGATTACATCAAAGGGTTTCCTTGGCATCCCCATAGAGGAATGGAAACAGTTACTTACATGTGGACGGGTGAAGTTGAACATGGCGACAGCATGGGCAACAAGGGCGTAATCAAATCAGGAGACGTACAATGGATGACTGCGGGGTCAGGCATAATTCATCAAGAAATGCCCCAAAAATATGACGGTCTAATGCAGGGCTTTCAACTATGGATAAACTTGCCTGCAAAGAAAAAGATGGTTGATCCTAAATATCGAGGCATAGTAAAAGAACAAATCCCAATGGTCCAAAAAGATGGCGTAAAGATTAAAGTTATAGCAGGAAAGGTGGATGGAACGCAGGGGCCAATTCGTGACTTAGCAATTGACATAGAATATTTTGATGTAAAGTTAGCCTCAGGAAAAACATTTGAACATACAACAACCAAGGAGGATACGGTGTTTGCTTATATCGTTGAGGGCTCCGTTGAGGTTCAAGGCAAAACCATAACTCAGGGGCAATGCGTAGTCTTTGGGAAAGGAGATTTTGCCAAAATAGACTCTAAAAACATCAGTCGCTTTCTATTTGTGTCAGGTGAACCATTGAATGAGCCCGTGGCTTGGAGAGGACCCATAGTAATGAATACACAAGAAGAATTAGACCAAGCCTTCGAAGAGCTGGATGCTGGTACTTTTATAAAAACAAAAAATTCTCTATATCCCAAACAGGGAATTGAGGTGTTGTAACTAATGAGCATAGCAAAAAAACAAGAAATTAAAAACCAAAAAACAGGCACTTTCCATGATAAAATAGATAGCAAAGACAAAGCGTTCGTACTCTTTTACGCAACCTGGTGTCCGCATTCCCAGCGGTTCCTTCCAATCTTTGAAGAGTACTCCAAAAGCAATCCAAAAGAGTGCCTTAGCGTTATTGTGGATGAGGAACCCGATGTCTGCGAAGAATACGGCATAGAATACTATCCAACTGTTATAATGTTCAAGAAAGGAAACGTGCAAAAACGCTTAGACGCAGAACCAGGAGTTGGCTTAAACAAAAAACAGCTTAAGGACCTTACTGAGAAACAGTAAGAGCCTCAAGCTTTCTCTTTTTTTGACGCCCCCTCATTTTTACTTCAGAGATTCGTCGTCGTTGAAGCCTTCATCAATGTGAGAGCCGTCGCAGAAAGGCTTATTCTGAGATTTGCCGCATCGGCATAAGGTTTGGCGATTGCGAACTTCAGAGGTAGTTCCGTCAGAAGATTCCACAGGTATGCCGCCTCTGAACCCAATTGGACCGCTCACCTTGTTCTGTGGGTCCTCTACAAGGTTTATTAATTGCACAAACTCCTTTTCGAAAACTTTCCTGTCGGTTTAGTGTTATGGTTCCGAACCTATTTGAGACTGTGTGAAAACTCAAATTTAGTTTTGGAAATTGCTTCTTATATTTAAAAACAGGCACATTTATGCCCTACTAAATCCGAATAAAAGTAGCAATTTTCTGAGATTGTAAATAGTTTTTACACTATCTGATTTGGGTCTGAACCCAGTGTGCTCATTTCTTTCTCCTCTTAATCCGGTATCAGCATACTAACCAGATTCAATCTCCAGGTAGTCGTCTTCTGTCAGCATGTTAGAAATGTCTTTTTTGATGAACAAATCGGATTCAAGGAATCCTTTTAGAACGGAAGCCTCTTTTTTTGTAGGTCTTGCGGTTCTTATAACACATCCCTCGTAGCTTGACGGGTCAAGGTTGGGATGCATAAAAAAGTTGACAGCTTGGTTGGCGGCTTCTTGATCTATAACAATCTTGTCGAAAAGCAGCAGAGGCCCTGGATTTCTCACGAATTGAACCAAAAAGGTTGGGTAACTCCAGCCTGTGTCTAATCCCTTAAGGTTAGCTACTTTCTTGCCGATGCCGCTATCAAGCACATAACCAGGAACAAAACCTAGCCTCATTCTCGAACCTCAAATAACAGTAATTCTGTTTTCTTAACTTAAACTTGTCGCGACCTTGCACTTAATGCAAATTTCAATAACGTCTGAGATCGGAAAAAGGACGCGTGCGCGGTTCCGCGGGTGTACGTTTTTTATTTTCCGAGTTAAAAGCGCGCGCCTGGGCGCTAAAACCTCATATTTCACCTCATTTTGAAAAATAAGGGTCTAATCGGGATTATTTTCTAATTTCATGATCAGGAGGCTTAGGCAGACAAGTCTGGTCAAGACTCTCGCCCGAGTCCAAACTTAATTAAGTCTAGATCCCAGAGAGTCCACTGTTTAGACAATAGAGCGCGCTGCCGTTCACGCGCTTACGGTGCTTTAGGCATGGTGAGGTTGGGCGCAAAGATCTTGCTCTGGCAAAACTTGTTGTGCAAATCTTTAAAACTGCAACCATTCTATTCAATAATTCAGCTCAGTTTATTTGCAGGAGAGGGTGAATGAAATATCCGCCAAGAAAAAAACCTCTATTAAACCATTCATCATAGATTTTTGGCAGCGCGATGTTGGGGCAACTTGGCTTTCATTTGAACGTAAAAAAATAAATGAGTTTTCAAAAGTTAAGCCCAATGAAAAAACATCATTAAGTGGCTACGTCAAATGGGTTAATGATCTTACATTTGCTTTGATTCCAACCCTTTTTTCCAACTAGATCCATTTAATTTGCTCAAATGACACCGACAAAAAGCCTCTGGAAAATTCACACATTACAATATTCGGAAACTCCAAATTCGACAGGTTAAGACCAAGACCTGAGTCGCCGGAGTCAACCAGATTCGAAGGCAACTTAATAATCTACGTTCATGACTGGACTTATACGAAATCCGAGATTGAAAGCCCAAAATCATATTTGGACTATAAAGCGTTCAAAAAGAACTTAACTTCCAGAGTTGAAGGATTAGAACCTCAGATAAGAGATTTCCTAGCTTTCACAGCAATTAGCACCCCAACATTCTATCAAAACGCTGGCGGAGTAAACCTGACCATGTATGATTCAACTAAGTCAGGTCTTCCAAAACTCGTCGCTCAAGAGCTGAAAAAGGCGATACCTGAAGGCATCGGCAGTACAAACATAATAGAAACGAACTACGGAAATTTTAAAGTAGGGTATCAATATGCCTTCCTTACAGAAGATGCAGACAAACCTCTATCCCCTAAAACTGAAGAACTGCTTGCTCACCAGATCTCACGGTTCATGCCTGCGTGCACAGAAACCTCAATTTCAATGTTCAGTTCAAAAGACAGACCAGCCTCCATCGAGGATGCACCATGCCGGCTAAGCGACATTCCAACAGTTATACCTGAAGAGACCTCAATTCTCCGATCTATACCAAGTATTGACCCGTTTGACGCATTCAATTTTATAGTTATGAATCACTATAAGGCGCCTGTAATTAGCGATCTATCCACTTCGCTAACCGAAGTTGCTGACAATATTGAAAAACTAGCTGATGATTACGCTCTAGACCCTAGACAACTAACCCAGTACGGCTTCTTGAATGCTAATTATAATGCAAGACCAACTTCCGTTTTACGTAATAGCCTTTCTTTTGCCCGGGCGCAAAATGTTGACATAGTAACTCCTGAGTTTACAAAGAAAGTTTTTGATGATTTCTTCAAGTGGAATTTTGAGTATATCTATGAAGTATGGGAAGACCTATTAGCAAAGCCTCTGGTTGGCAAAAAAACGGTAGCTTCATTGCGCGTCAAATATCGAGATATAATTAGAATAATTCGAAAATACAACTCCTCTCATCTTCCAGGTGTTAATCGCGAGGATATTATTAGAGAAGCAAAGACAAACCCACTCGAAACCCAACAATTGCTGGATGAATGTAATACAGCCGGGATAGTTTTTCAACCAGTGCAAGGATTCTATAGGCTAACAAGAGACGACGCTTGACAAGGAATGCTCCATGTCGCGCGCGTTGGATGATTTATTTTTGTAAAATTGTTTTTACAGGTAAATTGGGGCTAGAATCCCCATCTGAGTGCAAGTCGCGTATAGATGGTTCCCAACCCATTTGGCGCGCGTGGTTGTTCCAAAAATGGTTAAAAATGGCTAAAAGTCATGTTTTTTTGTTTAGGGCTAATGTTAGAGTATGAACTTTGAATGGAGCCATCCGTGGGGTTTGGGAACAATAAGGCGAATTATTACCATTTTGACTAATTTCGGAACAGCCATGCGCGCTACAAGTTGAAACAAGCCATGCAGCGTGCTGGCGTGATGGATACCTCGAGCATCTACTTCCTCAATGAAGCTGATAGAATAATTCTCTGAAAGAGATCACTCAGAGCGCACGCGGTGAACCGCAAGCTTTCTCATCTTCGTTCTTCTACCGAACATGTTCCTAACTTGCTCTTCTGTCATAGCAACCACGATGGTCGTTGGTTTACCTTCCCAACTACTGTCAACTTCCAGTAACTGGATTTCAGGCGTTAGTTCAATAGCAATGATACTGAACTCCGGCACGCTAAGCTCGCCCATAAGAAAAGTCACTGGAAAATCCTCCGAAATGTCCTCGACGAACACCCTCTCTCCGGTCTTCTTGTTTCTGAACAAGTCCATCTCCATTTCCTCAACCTTTCCTTGGAATTCCCAACCCTTGCTTGTCAGGAACTCACGAACTTTGGAATAGGTCACCGCTATTTTGAACACGTTTTCTGCTTTCAAGACCAACGCCTCTCTCGACCTCTTTTTGTATACTTTCTCACCAAATAATAGTATGTCGCTAGCATTACTGGCTGTGCGCGTTTCTATTGCGCTACCGCGCCTGTTGGAGGTTGTCAACGCGCCGGTTTGCCCCAAAATTAAGTTCATATGCAATGTTTGTGGCGCGCGCATTTCGGGACGCGCACGCATACCGATTTGGGGTAAGTTCGGTCCAACCATTCGCGCCTTAAAAGCATTTTCTATTGGTAAAATGGGGCTAGGATTCCCCACTCAGCGCCTAGAGAAAAAATCAGAAGTCAAGTGTAAAGAAAAGGTTTGAACATTTTGGGGGGGGGGAACAGGCACCTTCAAACTTGGTCAAAATCTGCAAAGATTAGTCTTATTCAATAAGTTTGAGTTAGGGACTCATACCGTGTAGGGGATAAGTCCGGTACGGCCCACCAGCCAACAATCAAAGTTGAATGCTTATAACCTTGAAAGAGAATATGTTTTTAGGTATTTTTATGCATCGAAAAGCAGTGTTTATACTTGCGGGTGTATTTTTGATTGTAGCTTTGATTGTGCCGCCGATAGTTTTGGTCTTGCAGGCTGACAAAGACTTGGATAATTACATTATATCTCAGAATCCTAATGGGTTACAGACAAATGGCAACGTAACAATACTTACTCCAGCGGAATTGCAGGAAAATCATAACAATACGTTCATAATTGTGGCAATAGTTGAAGTTGTTTTTGCTTCTCTGTTCGCGGTCACTCTGTTCTATGGAATAAATCATCCCCACCCAGAACATTAAACCAGCAAGCCAAATCACAAATTCTAGAAAAACAGCAATTATATGGTAAATTAAGATAATGAGGAAGTTCGCTTTGCTACAAATTCAGCCTGTATAAGGAGGCGGGGAGGGCAACCAAGAAATCCATCGGTTGCTGTTGTGCCTGTACAATCACAAATTTTTAAAAGCAGTTAATTCGCAGTTGCTATTAGCGTACTAACCGTATTTTGGGAGGTGCAATTTATGCCTGAACAATCAATCAATATTACCGAGAAGCTACAGAAGATTGGACAAACCGCTCAAGACTACAAGGATGAAATTGTTAACCAATTCAAGGACATGGAAGTTGAAGTAAAAGACTGGAACTTCGCGGTGGGAAAAGCAGAGAAAGAATATATTGTTGAAGTAAACCTTAAGCTTGGCATTCGCTCAAAAAAAGCTTAAACAAACAGCAGGGTTAACCTGAACCCCTTTTCTTTCGAATTGTCCCTAAGTGACCGTTTGGTTCCAATAGTAAACTTTCGAATAGTTTCCTTCTATCGGAAACGCTAGATCATTGTAAATAATATCCAAGCGCAATCCATATTTGTTAAGCAGCGTCTGGGTGTTGTTCCAAATTAAAGGTGACTTGTCATCAGTACCCCAAAAACCCCAAATTTTATCATTTGGGTTTCGCATTCCCCAACCGTAATCTTTCGGCAAAACCAACGCTGCCTCAGCATGAGGGACGCTTGGCGCTGATTTTGTCACAATTTGATTCCAGAATTTCTCGAGCGCTTGGAAGTGTTCAGGCTCCATAACGCCATATGGGTTATCCGTGGAGTTATAGGGATAGTTGAAAATTGTTATGTATTTGGCTCCAGAGTTGTATGCCGTTACCATCTGATTGTAAATGTTTTCGCCTGTGTCAAGGTAGGGTGGTTGCGTGTACTTCCAGGTTATGATTGCGCCCCAATCCTTGTTTTGCATGGTTGCTGCACCACGAAGAAGCGAAATTTGTGTGTTTACGCTTTCGTTCCAGCCTAACTGAGCAAAAAGTGTGTCGTAACCGCCAAGGTAATCAAACCAGAAGAGGGCATAATCTGACGTGAAGGTTGTTATGTTGTATTGTTTTAGACTGTTATGACCAGGATTCCGCTCTAAAAGCTGGTTGAACCACTGAGCTTCTATTGTGTAGTTTTGAGGTTCAGTTCCAGTTATGTTTGCTATTTGAAGTTTATAGTGAATCGGTGTTAGGTCTAACGGATTCGCTCCTGAGAACAACGGGCTGTTTTCAGTAAATTGCTTTGTCCAATTCCAATCAAGTGGTATACCGCCTGGTTCATCATCATAGTATGCACCAAGGAATTTATCACCGTATTTCTGTATGGAGGAATTATAGAATTGGATTTTCCAAGCCCAATCAGTTCGATTAGTAAATGTGCCCAAGTTTACTATTATGTTTAATCCTGCGTTTGTGGCGTAATCGCAGATTTCAGTAACTGCAGATTCATTTGTGCTTATGGGATTTATGCCTGAGTCCAAAATAAAGAGGTTGGTGTAACCTTTTGTTCTGTCGATGAGAAGTTTTGCTTGCTCGGTCGTGTTGCCGCCGAAGGCCACGCCAACGTAAACGGGCTCTTTTTGGAGGTTACTGCTGCTTTGAGTGTATGAAATAAGCAGCGATACGGTTGCAACAAGCAGGATGACTATTAGGATAAGCGAGACGATATGTTGGGTTTTCAATCGCTTGTGTTCTCCGTTAGGTTAAGCACTCGGCGAGTAACCTTCCTCTTACTATGCGGCTTGATTGAATATAAGAGTTGCAATAAGATGCTTATTCCATGGGAACCTTTTGTTGCACCAAAACAGATAAAAACGTGGCTTTGCATCCATCACAATGAACTAACAAAGAAGGTAAACCATATGCCATCTGAAATTACTGATGTTGAAAAATTTGTGGCCATGAGCGCCAAAGCAAAACAATGCCAAGTTAAAAGGCTCAAGGACACCGTAAAATTGAAGCTTCGCACACCCGGCCAACTTTACACTTTAAAGATTGAGCCTTTGCGAGCTGACGAAATCATAAAGAAGCTGCAATGTGCAATTAAAGAAGAAGAAAAATAATTTTTTCATCGTTCTTTTTATTTATTGCACGCAAATAGCGCATTTCTCTTGTTTTGAAAACGAGTTTTCCAAGTTAGACACTCTATTTATTAGCAGTGCGATGTTGAAGCACACGCCGTCTCACCACTGACTCCCTCCCTATGTAAAAGTAAAAAAGCAATAGGGAATGGAAGCTACTTAATACCCTTGTTACCGAACCTATTATGATGCGAAAAATCTTCAATGTCTCGGCGCACTCGCAAATACTTAGTTGCGCCTGTAGGGTAACCTAAGCGGCAGGTGTAGGCTATCTTTAGCTCTTCCGGGATGCCTAGAATCTGCTTTACCTGTTTTTCTACGGGTAGAGCAGCAAAAGCACTGAGAATCTGCAAGCTAATTCCCAACGACTGAGCCATAAGCCACATGTTCTCCATAACGCATCCAAGACTCATGAACCCTAAAACGTCACCTTCCGAAGCAGGCGCCCTTTTCCCAGGATCATAAAGCACAATTAGAAGACAAGGGCTCCCTCGAATAGACTGTGTCAGCGGCATAGGCTCGCTTTTACTGGCAACTTCTGCCATTTTCGAAGGATCAACCCATGCTGGAGGAAACATAGCGCCTAAAATACCCGTCTTCTTTTTCAGCAATTCCTCTTTTGAAAAAGACAATTGTTCATAGTTTTCCCTGAGAAACTCCTCTGAAATCCGGGATTTAACCTTCCCAATTAAATTTAAAACCTCTGAGTCATCAACAACGACTATCTCAAAGTTTTGCATGTTATGCGCTGTAGGTGCCCAGCGGCCAGCATCCAAAATATCCGCTATATCTTGTTTGGAAATTTTTCGGTTTGGATCATAGGGCACTCTTGCAGATTGTCTTTCTTGGATTACTCTTTGGATATCGATCATCACGGTGTCTCTCCAATTTTTAGAACTGCTCTAAAATGGACCTCCGCATTCATCATCCTATCAAACGCGACTGACGCTTGTTCAAGGGGAAAAATCTCCACCATGGGAACAACATGTGTGAGGACGCTAAAGTTTAGTGTATCATCGGTGTTTCCTCCCACCCAACCGCTAATTGATCGTGAGGCACGCATCAGTTGGGTTGGCGAAATCTGCATTGGTTCATTAACAAAGGTTACAATGATTAATTGCCCGTTACGTGCAAGCCCTTCAACCAATTCGCCGATGGCTTTACTGTTTGGTCCAGTGCAGAATATGGCTTTTGCACCTCCAAGTTTCATTAGTTCTTGGCTTGGGTTAGAGGTTTCTGCATCTATGTACATGTGAGCGCCGAGTTTGCGAGCTAACGATTCTTTTTCTTTGCCCCGGGAAATAACCGCCGCCTTAAAACCAAGCCTTAACGCAAACTGCAACGCCAAATGCCCCAAACCGCCGAACCCTTGGATCGCGATTAAATCTCCACCCTTTGCCGCACTGCTTTTTATCGCTCCCAAAGTGGTTGCGCCTGCACATAGAAGAGGCGCTGCTTCTACAGAGGTAAGTTCGTCAGGGATACCAGTTATGACTTCTATGCGAGCAATCATGTACTCGGCGTATCCGCCGTCGGTTGATATACCCGTTGCTAATGGGCTCTCACAAGCCCATGTTTCGCCTTTTAGGCATGACTTGCACTTATGGCAGTGGCCCCCACGCCAACCTACACCGACTCTTTGTCCAACTTTCCAGTAATGGGATTCGGATCCTAACTTTGCAATTGTGCCAACAACCTCATGTCCCGGAGTTCTTGGATACTGTAAACCTGGGAATCCACCGTACTTAACGATGGCATCGCCATGGCAGATACCGCAAGCTTCGACTTTTAGAAGGACTTCGTATTCTTTCGGTTCTGGGATTTCTTTCTGCACTAAAATAAATTCTCCGCCAGGATGGTTAACTTGGATTGCTTTCATTAGAGCCATAAAATTACCTATTCTCCTAACAACCCCTGAATATTTAAGGCGTATGCATGATGTTTTTTGCCGTGCCTTTTTTAATTCGTATACAAAAGCATCGCCCAAACACACAAAATCTGTTCTGATTGTTTTCAAACCCCAGAACCGCTAAAACTATCGAAACTTCACGAACCTTATATATTCATTACAAGCCAAAACACTAAATTAAAAAAAATAACTGGCGCCTGACGCGATTTTTAGACTTAGCACTAAATAATCTGTTCCATAGCCTCAAAAAACAGTCGCTAGCAGAAAAAATATGGTCCGACAGTCTTGTTTTCATGTCTTTTAGGCGCTGTTTGGAGCCCAAAGGCTTTTTGAGTTCTCATTTTAGCAAGAATATTTTCCAAATTTGGGGAGACAGAAGCATTTTGAAGTTCTTCCACGCGAGCCTGCGATTTGCACTTCAGGGAATACCTGAAGCTTTCGGGAAAAAATGCGTCATTTGGTCTCTGTTAGCTACTTTTTTTAGCCGAAAAATCATCGAACGTTAATTTCTTACATTTAAAAGTTAAAAATGGCCTCGGACATCTGCCTAAAATGAGTTAAACAAGTAGATTTAACTATGGCATTGCTTATTTTTGAAGGTACGGGTTACGAAGAAAGAAATTCTTATTTTTCTTAAAACTGAGGGAAGCTTATTTCAGCAAGGAGAGCATTGATTTCAAATAATCAAGAGGGGAGGACGGCGGACTTGGCGGAAATCGGATCAACGTTAGGGCGTATAAAAAACTGTGTTTTGGGGATGCTTCTGTACACCGTTTTCCGTAGTACAGTTCAAGTAGCGACTCAAAAGGTAGTGAACTTTGGCGGTTTCTTGCTCTGTTTCTGTCTACTTTGCCGAGGCTAAATAATGAGTGTTGAAAGAAAACTGGTAATTTCGCTCCTAAAATTAACTAAAAATGGGCCTGTTTTAGTTGAAAGTGTTAATGAAGAGGCACGGCTACCCTCAACTGTTACATGGGAATTGCTGGAAAAACTGCAAAACGAAAACCTCATTTATCTAAAATCTGATAAAATCGAAGTAGACAGAACCAGCAGGCTCAAACTAGCCGTTAAAGTGGCATCTTTAGGCGCTGATGTCGAGCACATCAGCAACCTGCTTTGCTGGCAGGAATTTGAAGAAATCGCTGCCTTAGCCCTCAAGAACAACGGCTACACAGTGCAAAACAACGTAAGGTTCAAACATGAAAGAAAACGGTGGGAAATCGATGTGGTCGGCTGCAAAAAACCATTAGTCTTATGCATCGACTGCAAACATTGGCAACATGCAATCTCGTCATCGGCTCTAAAAAGAATAGTAGACTTGCAGACACAAAGAACCCTTGCCTTAGCCGATTCACTGCCCAACGTTAAGCTAAAACTTGAATGCGTAAAATGGGAAAGAGCCAAGTTTATTCCATCAGTGCTGTCACTTATCCCAAGCGCCTGCAAATTCTACGAGAGAATCCCTGTGGTACCCGTTCTTCAGCTTCAAGACTTCATATACCAACTGCCGGCTCATACGGAAACACTGAAGTTTTATCTAAGAACTTTCACAACGTTAAGTTAGGATTTTGAGGATTGAGGTTTTAGATAACCTGTACGCGGGGTAAAGACTAAAGAGGAACATTCCAATCAAAGCTGCAAGAAGCCACGCAGCTATCTCTGCAATGGTGATAGTTGTAACCAGAGGATTAGTCATTAATATCAGCAAAGTTGTGACAACGCCAAGTGAAATTCCCACTGCAAAGCTTGAAATAAGCACGCTTATGCTCTGAATAGCTGAAATAACGATGATTGTTCTTGGTTTGGCGCCTACAGCTCGTAATATCCCGAATTCTTGGTGCTGCTCATCCACCGCAAGCATCATGTAACCCACGAGACAAAGAACTGCGGAGGTTACAGTGAAAAGCGGGAGAAGCATGATTGTTTGCCAGCTGGATGATAGAAAAGCAGCGTTTTGTTCAACCACTCCGCTTAAGTCAAAGACATCTAAATCTGGGTCGGACGCTTGAACCAAGCTTCTAATCTGTGCAATATCCGCATTGCGGTTAGTTGAATTGTTCAGCTTAACCAAAAGCAGGTTAGGGCTGGAGATTCCCGTTGCATTTTCCAGTTTATCAATGGGCACATAAGTTACAAAGCCATTATTGACAGGATCAACGCAAATACCAACTATACGGAAGCTAGTATTTTGAAAACTTATGCTTTCAAGTAACGGATCAGCAAGCACCACGTATTTGCTGGGATGAGGCGAATACATGGTTTGGGAAATTGAATCGCCGATAACAGCCTCCAAATCGTCGTTTCCGCTTAAAAATCGGCCTTTAATTGACCATGAACTTGCAAGTTTTTGCGGATTAACACCGATAACCAATGATTGACCTTCCCGACTGTCACCAACAGGGTACGTTGCCGACGTGTCAGGGTCAATAGTGAAGTTGCCAACTTCCTTAACCTGTTCCTTCACAATTAAACGTGAATCAACCAAACCCACATTCGGCAACAAATCTAAATGCTCAATAACCGCTTTGGGAATGGCGAGATTTGGATCTGAATAATTAAAATTCCTTGTTTCCTTGGCTCCTGAAAACTTGGCTAAAAGTAGATTGTATTGGTTTCCCATACTGGTGTGAGCTATGGCGATTATGTGGCTGTCAACGGTTTTTTGAACCCATGAAATCGTTGTGCCGCTGGCTATGATTCCGCCTGCAACCGTAACCGTCAGCAAAATGAACACTATCGAGAGTAAAAAGATGATGCGAATGCTTGGTGATTGTCTACGAATCAAGCTTCTTAGAGCAAGCCGCCAACTTAAACCCGACCGAGGCAGAGTCTTATGCTTAGTTCCAACTGTTAAGCCATAGTAGTTGACGGATGAAAGTGCTTTTATCGGCGATATTTTGGAGGCTTTAAAAAGGGGCTGCAACCCAAAAAATATTGCAAGAACGAAAAACGCTACAAAAACTAAGGGTGCAAACCAGATAAACGGGGTTGTATAGCTAGAAAAAACAAGTTCACCAGCAACGAAATCTGCTAAAAACCCAAAAACTACGCCTAAAACACAGCCAAGAAATGTTACAATTAAAAGTTCAGTCATGAAGTATCCGCCGACAAGGCTGTTTGGGCACCCAGCAGCCTTCATCAAACCGAAATCACGCGTTCTCTGCGCCATCATCAAGAAAACAATGAAGGCAGTAAGCACTGCTCCAATCACAAAAATCAATATGCCGATGAAGAGGATGAATTGGCTGAAAATAGCGGTTAAACCCAACGTTAAGGTGCCTGTGGCAGAAGCTAGCCCCAAGCCTAAACGCCTGCTAAACAGCAAAAGAAACAGCGTGGAGGCAACGCTCAACGTTAAAGTTGCGACGGTTAGGCTTGTTTGCAGTTTCCTTCGCAACAAATCGTTAATTGGAAACCCAGAACTACTCATGGTTACCCGCCAATTTACCTTCTTCTAAACAAAAAACCAAGTCCGCTAACTCTCGAATTTGCACATCATGTGTTGAAACAATGACAGTTTTTCCCTGAGACTTCAAAAATTGAAGTACCTGAACAATTTTCTGAGCGTTCTTAACATCCAAATTGCCCGTAGGTTCATCCGCAAGAATCAATTCAGGATCATTTGCTAATGCTCTGGCGAAAGCGACGCGTTGCTGTTCTCCGCCGCTCAGTTGCGAAGGAAAATGGTTTGCGCGATTCTCTAAACCTACGTTTTTTAGCAGTTCCTTGACGCGTTTTTCTATTTCTTGGTCAGGTTTTCGGGTCCACTCCATTGGAAAAGCAACATTTTCAGCTACCGTTAAAGTAGAAACTAAATTGTAGGCTTGAAAAACAAATCCTACATTGTTGCAGCGGAAATCTGAAAGATAATCCTCATCTTGCACCGTCAAATCCTGCCCATTAACCACGATTTTTCCCTTGGTTGGTCTATCAATTCCACCTATAATGTTTAGCAGTGTGGTTTTGCCTGAGCCTGAAGAACCACATATCGCAACGAATTTTCCTTTGGGAATCTGCAGGTTTATGTCTTTTAGAACCTGTAGTTTGCCGTCGCCAATCTCGTAGGTTTTTTCTAATGCTTGTGTGTAGACCATTATTTCTGTTTGTTCAGCCATTGTGGCTCTCCTGCACTTATCTGTAGGGTCAGGTTGCCTTTAAATTAATAATAAGCTTGACACGTTTGTTACGCGTTATTGCGGATAACAAGTATCTATGTTTAGGTTGCCTCTGTCGCGTTTTAAAATTCGTACCTTATCCGGAAGCTTGTTTTTTTCCCAATCAGTCCAGCTAATTTCCTTAAAAAGCCACCGTTTGCCCAAGTGTGCGGCGACGACGGCGTGTTTTTTTTCGTTGCCTGAGGGGCAGAATAGGTCGAGGAAACGGAAGAGCTTGTCAATTTGTACTCTTGGGAAGTAAGCGTAGTAGCTGGCGTTTTTTACTTCAAACGCGTAGAAGTGTAGGCATTTCCGTGCCATGATGTCTGGCAGGGGATTGAGGCTTGGATTGCTGACTGGGACACGGACGGCGTTGTAGCCTTTTTTCTGTAGTAGCTTGACGAGTACGGTTTCGCTGTAGAAGCCTCTTTTGCGCCAACGCCTAAGTTTGATTCGGTCAATCTCTGTAGTCAACAATTTCCCTCTTGTATGCTGCATCTATCGGGGTCTTGAGATAAAAATTGTTCCTCTGGAGAGTTGTGAAGCTGTGTTTAGGGGATGCTTTTGTATTCGGCGAGTTCAGGTGGTGTGGCTGGAGTGCTCTGGTGACGGATAAAATTACTTGCAATACTAACACAACCATGTTCACCGATTATGTATTTGGCAACATCTACAACGAAAAAATATCCACTGTTTAGACTACACTAAGCACTTGAAAAGTCATCGCTGGCTCCCAGGGACCACAAAACAGCGTTTTCTAAGAGACAAAAAACTTTGCCAGCAACCCTCATGTGCATCAAAAAGCTCGTCTTTGGCGGAAAAAGATTACACCACAACAACTTTTGGGCACCAAGATCTGTAAAAAATCTTTTCGGGAAAGCAATCACAAAATAGCATATAGTAGATACCCCTAAATTATTAACAAAAGTCAGGATCAAAACCTCAACCTCTAACAATAAGCACAGTTGCCAAAATCACGCTAATTACTCATAGAATTTCAGGAATAAAATTTTGTGTGCACAAATGGCAAAGTTTACTCTGCCAAGTAAAAAACATCCTTTTTGCTCGAAGGTAAGCCGAAAAAACAGGCTTTTGCTTCGCATGGAGATTTTCGGAGGTACTTATATGAGGCTCTAGTAATGTCCATGCCAGTCAGTTTAGTCATAAGCGATAAAGTCATAATTGAGAGTATTTTGGTGTTTTAACCGTAAATCAGGCTCTTAAATTATCGTTTCCATTGAAAAAAATGGCGGCTTTCTTCATTTAGCCTCTTTCGGAGCCAAACACTGGCTCTAATGTGAAGTTGAGCTAAAATAAGCCCAATTAGGGGTTATTCATGCGAAATAAGCTTAGCGATTAGCCGTAAGTTTTGAGCTAAAAAGTTGTGGATAATTTTGAGCCAGAGAGTTAAAAAATATTCTCATTTGTCCTCAACAGTTTTTTCAGAAATTTTTTTGCGTAACTGTTGAAATGCACTATGTGCCAGCTGTAAAAAATTGCTTCCGGCGGCAATCGTTTTGGTACAGTCGGTAGCCTTTGCAATATCCGATTTTCAAAATTTCCCATTTCGGCTGGTGGCGTGCTGAGAGGTCAACTTGGAGCCGTTAGACGCTTAAGCGATCAATTATTTAAAATTGCAGAAAATAATTTGTGTTAAACTTTTCTTTCTTTTGTCAAGTTTTCTCTTAAGAAAAACAGGTTTGCTTAGCTTTGACTTTAGGAGCAACAGTGCCAAAGCGGCGGAAACAATTTTTTAGAAAAAGCTGCCGTTTTCTGTGAAAAAATTATGGCTCTGTTTTTCTTGACGCCACTGGGGGTTTGTTTGTTCTTGATATCACGAGGAGTTAAAGTGCTTAACGAGTTGGTAAATAACCGTTTGTTGGACTTGTTTAGTGGAGGGTTGCAATATTGAATGCGTTAAGCCTGGCCTAATCTTCCCAATTTTTTGATGGATGATCGATAAGAAAAGAACTATCAGTGTGTTTGGTGAAGTGTGTACTACGTTTTAAAATAACCATCACTAAAGACAACAAGCAAAAAAACAACAGCAAAACTTAATGTTTTCTTCAGGCTAGTTCAAACAAATCGAAGGGATAACGCCGAAGTGGACAAATTATGCAACATTCCTTTCAATATGAGGCTTAAATTTATTTAACCAAAAACTCCAGAAAATGACAAAACTACATAGTCATTCTTTGATTAAGGTAGGCTTCCGCTTGGCCATTCACAGTGCGGTGATGTTCATCATGTGCTTTTAGGGTGTCAAAAAGCATTCCGCAGTCTCGACAGCTGTATTTGCCTTCTGATGTAATTTCATATTCCAATGGCTTTTTATCTTCGTCAAAAATAATTAAACAGAACCGTATACAAAAGCATCCCCCAGACACAGTTTTACATGAATCCTCGAAAACTTTTTCAGCTAAGCAAACGGATACAACCATGGTACCTGCAATGTCAAACTTCAAAATTATGAACAAAACTTACAAGTTCACCACGCAAGGAGAAATAGACTTCATAGACTTATCCGATAAAGTCCAACAAGAAGTCTCAAGTTCAGGAATAAAAAACGGCGAAGTCCACGTTTTCGCCCCACACGCAACCGGCATATTGATATTAACAGAAAACGATGCCGCATTACTTGCCGACATCAAAACTTTTCTTGAAGAATTAGCGCCAAAACATGGATCATACCAGCATCCATCTAATGCACACGCACATTTACGGTCGATGCTTCTTCCGCCAGACAAGACCCTGCCGATAATTAATGGACGCGTTGCATTTGGGACTTGGCAGTCGCTGCTTTTTGTAGAAACCGATGTTTATCCGCGGGAAAGGACAATAATTATCCAGGTTATGGGCGAGCAATAAAATCTGGTCTTGAAGTTGATTTATAGTGTTTTACCTGATCAAAGACCAATCCACGCAAGTTTCCAGTTTTCGCTTCTCGTACAAGCAAAAAAGAGGCAATCGCCATTAAATTTTAACAATTTAATGTTAAATGCGCAACCTCTCACGTGTTTATTTAACTATTTATTGTAAAAAGTTACCATTCGTTAAAGTTACGCGACCCAAAGACCCTAAACGATCCTGTTGAAGCAGTCAACTCAAATCGGAAAATTGGAAAAGTCCAGAAATTAAACCATAACGCAGAAAACACCGTAAGAAACACAAAAAACCTTCTTACCCAAGCGACATACCGCCTGGAAAAGTCGCTTTCAAGCGTTAAATTCGAAGTTTCAAGCCTAAAGTCAGGGCAAACAAACCAAGGTCATCTCATTTACCACTAAAAAACCGTTAAATCGAGCTCAAAGTTAGTCTTATTTCTGAAAAAGTGACAGATCTCTTTAGAAAAAGAAAGGTTTACAGAGTCTTAACTTTTTCTTTAAGCGTTAACCTGTATGGATATATAATGTTCGCCATAATTCGAAAAAAATTAGCCTTTTCGCTCTGTTCGAATTCGCTTAGCTGATCCTTTGGAACGCATGCGTGCCTTTTTCTTAACTTCAGCCCTCTGCGAAGGCTTCTCTTCTAATGCGTCAGGCTGCGTTTCTTCTATAGGCAATGCGTCAACGGCATCTGGAAAATCGTTTGCAGTGGCCTGTTGGGCACCGTTTTCAAGCATAGTTTCAATTGCCCTATCCACGTCACCTGGCTCCAAGTTAAGGCCTAATGTTGCATCCCCAAGCACAACTGTTTCAAAACCAAGTTTTCGTGCATCAACAACAGTGTTTACCACACAGTAATCCGTCGCTAACCCACCAACGAAAAGCCGTTTAACACCCAGCACCCTTAACTCATGAGCAAGGCTAGTGCCATCAAAAGCGGAATAAGCTTCTCGTTCAGGGTTTGTAGCTTTTGAAATAATAATTGTGTGAGGAGGCAGTTTGAGGTCGGGGCTGAACTTTGCGCCAGATGTTTCCTGGATACAGTGAGGTGGCCATGGACCTCCTTGTGCTTTGAAAGATATGTGATTGGGTGGATGCCAATCTCTGGAAGCTAAAACATGTGCTTTCGCATCCTCAAAGCGCCGTATGTAATAGTTGATGACGGGTATGATTTCGTCGGCATTTTCAATTGGTAGGGCTCCTCCTAGCAGAAAATCTTTTTGGATGTCTGTTATTAAAAGGGCATCAGGGTTTTTTATGACATAGTTTTTACTCAAATAAGTCACCATTTTTAAAATTATAGTTTCCTTTAAGAAGTTTTGCTAAAATCCAAATTAAGTAAGAGAGTGAAGGTGTGGATAAACTTTTTTGTTGTTTTAATCTTTCGAGGCGAATTCAAATTATTTCTAAAATAACCTGTGTTTCTTCGCAACTCGCATCTGGAAAAAATAAACAGGGCTATGGTTAATAGTATATGTTTACCTCATTTCTGCTAAAGTCACAATTGCATTTTTAACTTTTTAATGTAAAAAATGACTGTTCGGGAATTTTTCGTCTAAACAAACGCAACTTTCAAGCTTAGCTGCCGAACTCTGGCTGACAAAAACCGAGAGCCAAGGCTGAAAAGGCAAAACAAGGCACTGTAAATAAGCAGAAAGCACTTTAAAATCAGCTTAAACATGCTTCAAACAATGAATCTTTGATGTGTCGCCTTGTTCTTGGGGAGATTTTAGCCATTTTGAAGACAAAATACACTTTCTCAGTCTCCTTTGACCTATTTATTTCTCTTTCGACGACGCTTGTGAGGTAATGAGACCACGTTCTTTGAGTTTGCAAGCCCGCAGTTCTTCTTTCACATATTTTTCTCCTAAGTGCTTAGTATGAATATATATAGTTCGTAAAGTTTCGATAATTTCGCCAGTTTTTAGGGAGTTTGAAAGGAATTTATCGCGAATTATGTGTTTGGGTGATGCTTTCGTATAAGCTCAAGGATAGGCTTATCTTTAAACTCGACAAAGTAGTATTAGGCGTCAACATGCAACCAAAAAATAGAACTCCCCAAATTACAAGCCGCGAAATGCGCGCCCTAGAAGTCAACGCTCAATACTTCGGCATCAGCCTGCTTCAACTAATGGAGAACGCTGGACGAAGCGTCGCTCAAGAAACAATCACACGCTTCAAAAAAAATAAGAAAGCAGCGGTTTTTTGTGGCTTAGGCGGAAACGGAGGCGACGGCTTTGTTGTTGCTAGGCATCTTTTGGCTGAAGGTTTTGATGTTACTGTGGTTTTGGTTGGCAGAGGACGCGATATTGGCCATGAAGCGGCGCTTAGCAACTGGGGGATTCTTCAGTCGCTTCAGGGAAAGGTTACTTTGCTTGAGGTTACGGACAGCTCGCTCATTCCTAAAGTGGACGCTGGCATAGTTATTGATGCCTTACTGGGAACTGGAACCAAAGGCAAACTGAAGCCGCCAATTTCCCAAGTTGTAGATTACATTAATTCGTTAAATGCCTTCAAAATTGCCGTTGACGTGCCTACAGGCATTGATTCAGACTCAGGCGAAGTTTTAGGTACAGCAGTAAAAGCAGATCTCACAGTTACGTTCCATAAAGCAAAGCCAGGTTTGGAAAAAGCCAAGAAATATGTTGGCGAACTTGTTGTGGTCGACATAGGTTTGCCATCAGAGATGGAGCGGTTTGCAGGTCCAGGTGATGTTTTGCTTGCCACTAAACCGCGCAGTCCGACATCTCATAAGGGCGATTTCGGGCGTTTGCTCGTTATCGGCGGCAGCGAAGTTTTCTCGGGTGCACCCACTTTGGTTTCGTTGGCTGCCCTGAGAACAGGCGTGGACATTGTTTATCTTGCCGCTCCAACAAAGACCGCTTACGCCATTGCTTCTATGTCACCTGACTTGATAACGATAAAACTTGAGGGAGAAGACCTTAACCCAGCAAACATAGGAACCCTTAAGCCATACTTAGGTTTGGTTGACGCGGTTGCCATGGGTCCAGGATTAGGTTTGAATCCGGAAACCATCAAATTTGTCAAGTCGTGTGTGGACGAGGTTGAAAAAGCGAAAAAACCCTTGCTTTTAGATGCTGACGGATTAAAAGCATTCGCCAAATTCAAACGACCCCTCAAAGTTCCGCTTGTTTTAACACCGCATGCTGACGAATACACGATATTAACAGGGGAAACTCTACCTGAAAACCATGATGAACGTGTCCTGGCAATACAGAAAACCGCCAAAAAACTAAACGCAGTCATTTTAGTAAAGGGCAAAGTTGACATAATCTGCGATTCTGAACGAACAAAATTGAATTTTACAGGCAATCCAGGAATGACTGTCGGAGGAACAGGCGATGTCCTAAGCGGTGTTGCGGGCGGTTTGATGGCTCAAAAAATGGATGCCTTTGAGGCTGCGGTGGCTGGAGCTTTCGTCAATGGCGCTGCAGGCGACTTCGTTGCGAGTGAGATTGGATTCCACATGGTGGCAACGGATATTATTGATTGGATTCCCCATGTTTTTGAGGACCCTATGAGTCATTTGAAGGTGCGCAATCCAAGTGGAAACTGACTCAGAACAACCAAAACCTGATTTGCCTGTTAGAATAACCATTTACCATGCTGCTCAAGATGACCCCAAAAAGAACACGGCACTGCGGCTTAAACGTCGAGGACTCGCGCGCATAGTTACAAGTACAAAGTTTCTGCCAAAGCGAGCCATCGTGCTTAACCCCTTTGGTGAGATAGCGTTTTCTCCAGCGGACAGGGAAAGGCTTGAACAATTTGGTTTGGCGGCGTTGGATTGCAGTTGGGAACATGCACAGAAAGTTATGGGAAAGCAAGTTAAGGGAACCAGCAGATGTTTACCCATTTTGATTGCAGGCAACCCTGTAAATTATGGAAAACTCACCAAACTGACAACTGCCGAAGCCATCGCAGCAGCTCTTTACATCGCTGGCTTTAAACAGGAAGCTGAGGATGTGCTTACAATTTTTTCTTGGGGACATACTTTTTTTGAGTTAAACCAAGCTTTTTTGGATAAATATGTTACTGCTAAGGACAGTGCGGACATTGTAGAAATGCAAACTTTACTTTTAAAGCCTCAGAAACGCGAGCCAAGTAAAAACGTGTTTGAATGATGATTTCGGATGAGTAAATGGGCATATTTGGATCCTAATAGGATCTCTATGCAGAAACCTAAAGGGGGGTAGGTGCTATTGGAGCTTTTGGGATTCAAAACGCGTTAGATAAGTAGTGAAAGGCTTATAGCCGACCATACGGAAAATGGTTTAAAGCGTTATCGAGAATAATCCCGGCGCTCGCAATGTCTATTTGAATCGTCAGAATGTCCAGGCAAATTTGGTTGACGTCTATAGGCTTTAAACCGGGCAGGCTAATCTTATAGGTGCCAGCGATAAATCAAACATTTCGGGTTCGTTCGCGGGTTCAGCAGCCGCTGCATTAGGTATTCAAGCTAAAACAAAGAAAAGTGTATAAGGATAGGCAAGAATTTTATGGAATTTGAAGTCGGAAACACCACATTAGAACTAATCCAAGGCGACATTACAGATGTTGAGGCGGATGCTATTGTGAATGCGGTTAACTCGACACTTCTTGGGGGCAGCGGAGTGGACGGAGCTATTCACCGTAAAGGTGGACCAAGAATCCTTGAAGAATGCAAACGTATCCGCGCTACGGAGTGGCCTGATGGATTGCCTACGGGAAAAGCAGTGATTACTTCAGGCGGCAATCTGAAAGCAAGGTATGTAATTCACACTGTGGGTCCTGTTTGGCTTGGAGGTTTTCACGTTGAAGCTGAGCTTCTAAAGCAGGCGTATAGGAACACGTTGAAACTTGCTGTTTCTAAAGGGCTTAAAACTGTTGCGTTTCCATCAATTAGCACTGGAGCTTACGGTTACCCCATTGAAGAAGCTAGCCGCATAGCTATAGGTACGGTTAAGGCTTTCTTAGAAAAAGAGGATAGGTTAGAAAGGGTTATTTTCGTGTTGTTTTCAGAGCGGGATTTTGAAGTTTACTTAAAAGCAGCTAAAACCTGATTAAGGAATAACCTGTTCTGGGCTACCGCTCTTTTTTCTGCTATAAATAAAGGGAGTTGAGGCTCCTCAGAGCAAACGTTCACCAAATAAAGTGGCTAATGCAGGTATGGGAGTGGGCCTTATGGTATGACTGAAACTTCCTCAGCTTCCATTATTGAAGCGACTGGAACGTCAAGTTGCTCTTGCACCACACGCAATATGGCATCTTCGCTTGGACCTTCAATAAGGAAAGCTACTCTATTTTCTGTTTCACAGCAATAACAGGCTTTCATCTCTATTCCCTTGATTTTTCCTTTGGCAAGCATTTTTGCTGCTCCTTGTGCGCAGGCTTTTGGTTCTTTTCCTGACTTTAAAATAGCTGAGTTAACCATGTATGTTGTCAAAAAATTCACTTCCTACTAATAGGTAACTGAAAGGATTTTATAAAGTGTTTTGGCTTTGCCTTTTTCTGGAAATTTAAAACAAGGGTTGTTAGCTAGCGTAGTCACATATTGATTTATCAAGATGAAGCACTACTGTAGCTGTGGGTGTGATGTTGACTAAACCAATATTCAGTTGCCCCTTCTGTGATGCGCCAGCTTGGAGGAGCCGCTACATGCTTTGGAAACATATGCATGACTGCATGAGGAAAAAGCAGCAGTAATCACAAGATTCTTTTTTGTATATATCGACTTTGGGAATATGTCGAATTAAAAAGCAACGGATATATTAACAAATCCAACTGTAGCTAAGCAGAACACAACGACAGCAGGAAAAAAAATGAGCCAACAACCCATCAGCCTAATAAGTTTTGAAATGGTAGTAACGGAGTCAATTGACGAAGTCTTCTCAACTCTCGGAGAAAACGTTAAACAAGCCATGTACAGTTACCTAGAAAACAATTATGGCATGAGGGAAGACCAAATTCCCAGCATGATTGATGAATTCACAACTGCTGTTGAATCACTCTTCGGTGTCGCCGCCAAACTTGTTGAACTAAAAATTATAGAGAAAGTTCAGGGCAAGGTAAAGGGGTTTGCTTATAAATCAAAAAGTAAAGAAATATTTTTTGTCGAGTACTTATCAGCGGTGAAAAGGCATCTGAATTGAGCTGAATGCTTAGATTATTGTTAGAGTCAACGTTGATTTGATGTTGCTTAGGTTTCTTATTCTTGTGTAAACAATTTCGCGAAGCTGATCAAAGGATTCACCGCTGACCTTAGCGATAAGATCATACGCGCCATGAGCAAGATAAACCTCTTTAACTTCATCGATTTTTCTTAAGTCTTCAAGCGTCAAGTGGGTGCCATAGGCTTCCGTGGTGATAAAAACAAAAGCGCTTCGATTGGGCTTCTCTAAAGTTTTTGCTTCAGAAAATTTACTGGAAATCTCTGTGCCCATATCTACAAAAACGTTCTCCAAAAAGCCACCTCAAAAATAACCTTACATAACTATTCCCAGAATCCCGCTATTAACGATGCGTTGCAGTCACGCTACAACAACAAATTGATATTAAATCGGGTTGAAATATTTAATGTGCAGCTGGAAGAAGCTGGGGCTTGGCGAAACCCGCTTTTGTTCCACAGAAAGCATAACGAGAGCTATGTGCCTCATTCGCAATTATTTTTTTCGCCATCTGGGAGGAAGTAGAGGAATGGAGCTTGACTTGTGCTTTCATATGCCAAGCCCGAACCTTACATAGCTTGATGCGTTTTTGTATTTTATGGGTTTGTGGTTTTCAACTCAATCAGCGAGTAGATGTCATGTTTGCTGCCGAGGGCTTTTCGTCCGCCCAAATAAGCCAGTTCAATAAGAAAGCCTAAACTCGCAACTTTACCGCCTAATTTCTCAACCAACTCAATGTTAGCTTTGACGGTTCCGCCGGTTGCCAGCAAATCGTCAATGATTAAGACATTCTGTCCTTTTTCTATGGCGTCCTGATGGATTTGGATGGTGTCAGATTCGTATTCTTTTTTGTAAGTTAAATCCACGCATTTGTAGGGTAATTTGCCTTTCTTGCGTATGGGCACAAAACCCACACCAAGTTCATAAGCCAAAGGAGCACCGATGATAAAGCCCCTTGCCTCATTAGAAACGATGACGTCGATTGGTTTGCCCCTGTAATGGTCAGCTAACTGTTTGATGCATTCACGAAAGCAGACTTTGTCTTTTAACAGGGGGGTTATGTCCCAGAAAACTACGCCTTTGAACTCGGGGATTCTTCGGATTTTACTTTTTAAGTCTACGGTTTTGTCGGTTTTGCTCATTTTCGGTTTCTCCTTTAGACGAATGCTCCTTTCAACGCTTGATTGCAGGTGCAGCCGCATTCAGCGGGACTTTTAGCGACGGTTTCGGCGATTATGCACTTAACGTTTTCAACGTTGCCCTTCATCGTCGCCAAAATATCATCCACACAAACCACATGGTCCTTCCAAACGTCATAATCCGTCACCGTGGAAATAGACGCATAACAGATTTCAGCTTCACGAGCCAAAACACACTCAGGAACCAACGTCATACCAACCACGTCAGCGCCCCATTGACGATACATTTTAGATTCCGCCTTACTGGAAAAACGCGGCCCCTCAATGCAAACGTATGTGCCGGTTTCATGCATTTTAACGCCCATGCCTTTGGCGACTGAAATTATGGTTTTCCGCAGTTCAGGGCACATAGGTTCAGCGACGGATATGTGACAAACCCTATCTTCAGTGTAGAATGATTGTTCGCGCCGTGTGGTGCGGTCGATGAATTGATCCACGAAAGCGATTTCGCCAGGATGATACTCTTCCCGAAGTGAGCCAACCGTTGAAGGTGCCAAAATCCGTTTTACGCCGAGTTTTTTGAGGGCAAAAATGTTTGCGCGGACGTTGATGTCTGTTGGGCGAATGGTGTGTTTTTTTCCGTGTCTGGGCAGAAACGCGACAGATTTGCCTCCGAGTTCGCCGACTGTGATGGCGTCGGAGGGTTTTCCATAGGGCGTATCCACCGTAACTTCCTGAACATTCTTGAGAAGCTTAGGGTCATAAAGACCAGTTCCACCGATTACTCCAAATTCAGCTTGCATGAAAAGGTAATTCAAGCGTTGAGCTTATAAAAATAGCGACTGGAACTGTTGCTCTCACGCGTGACCCCTCCCCTATTTAAACCACAGAATTTCAACATGCTAATGACAGCGGAAAGCGCCAATACGACCCCCCTCTATCGTATTCTGCACACCTTTGGATATTAAGCTCCAAATATTCCTTGACGTTAAGCCTTTCCTATAGTGACTTGGACGGTTTGTTGTTGTCCGTTTCGTATTAGTGTGAAGTTGACGTTTTGTCCGGGAAGGGTGTGTTGTTCGAGGTAGGATAGTAGGTCGTCGGTGTTGGTTATTCGTTGGTTGTTTATGGCTGTTATGATGTCGCCGCCTAGTTGGACGTTTGAGCCTAAGATGTTTTGTTGGGTGCTGCCGCCTTTAAGCCCATTGTTTGCGGAGACGCTTTCTACGAGCCATCCGTAGGTGACGCTTGTGCCCATGGCTTGGGCGATTTGGTAGTTCATGTCTGTGCCTTGGGCGTTTATGGATGGATGGTTTGTGTAGGAGCCTGAGGTAACTAGCGAACTTAGTTCTCGAATTATGGTGTTAGAGGGAATGGCGAAGCCTAAACCTTGAGAGTTGCTGATGCCTGCCGTTGTTATGCCGATGACTTCTCCCGCATAGGTGATAAGTGGGCCTCCTGAGTTGCCGGGGTTGATGGCGGTGCTTGTTTGGATGATGTCGGCGATGGTTTGGCCATTTTGGCTTGAACTTGAATCTTCAGTGATTGTTCTTCCTAACGAACTAATAACGCCTGTGGTTAACGTTCCTGACAACCCGTAAGGTGAACCAACTGCAACGACAGGTTGACCGACCTGCAGAGAGTCGGAGTTGGCAAGAGTTAGCGGCGTCAAATTGCTGGGCATTGGAGAAATTGTTAGAACTGCAAGGTCAGCTTGTGCATCTGAACCGAGAACTTTTCCGGGGTAAGCGTCGCCGTTTGCGAAGGTTACGGTTTCGTTGATTGCATTGGCAATCACATGGTTGTTGGTGACTATGACCAGCTGATTATCCGCTGAAGCTATGAATCCTGAGCCCTGCTGTTGACTGTAAACGGTGCCGCCGAAGAAAGTTTGTTCAGGAACAAGATCCTGGATTACAACCACCGACGATTTAACTTGCAGGTAGAGGCTGGAGAGCGAAACATTATCGTTTAGAATGAATGTTTGTTGGGATCCGTTGCCTGCATTTTGAGAAAGCCCTATTTCGCCTTGCAGGTTGGTGAGTTTTTGGTTAAAATCTGAGTAGGTTACTGCGTAACCAATTATGCCGCCTGCAACCAAGCCGACGAGCAGAATTGTAATAATCATTAATGCCAGTGGTCGCTTGGTTTTTTGGGGGGAAGGAGGAGGAGTTGGAGGTGTAGGTGATGGTTCCATAGAAGCCCTCTATTTAGGAGGAAAATGGTTCCTCAACGGTTGCGAGGATCGGTTTTTTGCAGATGGGGCATGTTACGTCGTCGGGTTTGATGTTGCTTCCGCAGTTGGGGCATTTACTGTTCTTCTTCGCCAGGTGTAGTCCCTCTTTTTCCTTGATTATTTTTCCGTCTTTCAGTAGCAGCATTCGTTCGGTGTGGTTTGCGGCTTGACTATCATGAGTAACCATGATTATGGTTGTGCCCTGGGTTAAGTTGAGGTTGGCTAGCAGCTTGATTATTTCCTGTTTGTTTTGGCTATCCAAGTTGCCTGTAGGTTCATCTGCAAGGATGATTGCGGGGTTGTTGGCTAAGGCACGGGCGATGGCGACACGTTGCTGCTCGCCTGCGCTGAGGCGTTGCGGACGGTGTCCTTCTCGCCCTGAAAGCCCAACCAACGCTAAAAGTTCGCTGGCGCGTTTTTTGCGTTCAGTTTTTGATTTAATTTTGCCTTCCATCGGTAACTCAACGTTTTCGCGAGCATTGAGGTATGGCAGCAGGTTGAAGGTTTGAAATATGAAGCCCATTTTGTCGCGGCGGATTTTGTAGAGTTGGTTTTCAGGCATTTTTCCCACGTCTATGCCGTCTAAGAGGACTTGTCCGTCGGTGGGTTTGTCGATGCAGCCGATGACGTTGAGCAGGGTGGTTTTGCCTGAGCCAGAGGGTCCCATGATTGCTATGAATTCGCCTTGGTTGACTTGCAGGTTCAGGTTGGTTAAGGCTTGGACTGGGCGTTTGCCAAGCATGTAGGTTTTGTTTAGGTTTGCTATTTGCAGTACAGGTTTACTCATACTTCATCGCCTCTGCGGGTCTAATTTTTGCTGCTCTCCAAGCAGGATACAAGCTGCCTAAGGCGCCAAGCAGTAGAGAGGCACCAAACGCAATCAAGACAAGCTCCAGATTCACAGATGCTGCGGCAGTTGGCGCGACGTTTCTTGCGACCTGTGCCCCTGAAGTTCCAAACAGGTTTATGCTTGGAAGCAGCAGAGACGAGAGCGCAGGTGCAGCTACGACGCCTATTGCAATGCCAACTACGCCAGCGATTACGCTTAGGAGGACACCTTCAAGCATGAACTGTCCCATAACCGTCGTGTTGCTGAACCCGATCGCTTTGAGGGTGCCGATTTCTTTGGTTCGTTCGCGGACAGTGTACAGCATGACGAACAGCACTATCAGGCTTGTTGCAGCAACTACAACGACAATTTCTTCAAACGCGGTTGTTTGTGTTTGTCCGATAGAAGTCTGGGCGCTCTCCAATGCAGTGTTATAAGATGACTCTAAGGTTTGAAGTTGAGTTAAGCGTTCTTGACCTGTTGTAACTGTAAGCTCTGAATGCAGTGAACCTATGGAGCTAGCGACCTGCGTTACTACGTCGCTGCTTTGAGCGAACACTCGAAGACTTGTAATGTAGCCAGTGTTGTTTGTTACGGATTGAGCATCTGATAAGTCCATGTATAGTGTTAGCCTGTCGGAAGCGGACGATGTGCCATGTATCCCTATCACCGTGAAGTCTTGGTCAAGAATTTGAATCGTGTCACCGACGCCTGCGTTGAAGTACGCCGAGTTATTTTCACTTAGCAGAACAACTCCGCTATCGCCAGCCTGTAGGTTTCGTCCAGCAGTTACGTTTGTTGTCAGTATTGAGTAGTTATTGATAAGCTCGGAGGTTAATGGAATTCCTTCAATTGTGTACGAGGTTAATTGGCGAGTAAATGATCGCCCAAACATGGACATTGTTACGTTGTCGCCTTCTGAAGCTTGAAGTATAGGCTCAACAGCTGCAACCCCCGCGATGCCAGTGTTTATGTCATCGTAAAGGGTTTGGTTCATTGGGCTTGCTTGTCCACCTCCAAACGCGCCGCCGCCAAATTGACCAATCGTGCCGCCGCCGCCAAATTGACTAGGGTCAAAAGCCTGACCGCCACCACTCCTTCCCTGACCCAACTGACTAGGATCAAAGCTGGTTGAATTGGGCGCTTGGAAACCAAAACCTGAAAAGCTTGACGCTAAACTGCAGTCAATCTGGGTTAAGGTTTGGTTAATCGATTGCCCTGTTTGAGTTATAGTGTTGCTTAGGTTCGAAGCCAGGTCTGTTGCGGTCTGCTGGTTAGCTAAAACTCCAGCTGGAATTGAAATCAGGATAGCCATGGAGAAACCTAACGCTATAATTACGAGTAACGCTCGAATTTTTCTTCTTGAAATGTTTCTTATTGCTCTATTGATTATTCCCATGTAATACACCTTTCAAATTAATGCGAGGGACAACCAAGAAGAGACTTGAAGGGGATTTCGATTGGGCAGTTAATTGGGCTTATGGCCAATTTCAAATCTCTTCCTGGATGCTTGTCTCAGCGTAACTCCAAAGCGTTATTAAACGATTTTTCAAAATCTCACCCAAATCATACCCTAATTGCCAAGCGCCTTCACCTGTTAACAAAAAAGATGATTTAAAAAAAACGTTGAAAAAAAAAGAAAAATTTAGTTTAGCTTACTTGTCGATTTCTGTCAGGGTTAAAGTCACGATCTTTGTTACTTTTGCTTGAGTAAGATCAACTATTGCGAATGCGCGTCCGTTTGTGCCAATCAAAGTTAAGTCTGCAGTTGAGGCTTTGGTTACTACGTTGCCGTTTCCGTCAACCACAGTGCTGATTATGGGGCGGATTGAAGTTATGTTGTAGCCTTGATTGAGTAGGTTTTGTACGTCGCTGTCATTTTGCGCTATGTTAGTTACGTTCGCTGTAAAGTCGCTGCTTACCTGAACCGCACCAAATCCTCCGAAGCCTCTATCCATTCCTCTGTGACCCATGCCAAATCTAGGTTGCATTCCCATCATCATAGGTCCATTGCCAAACCCGTTAAAACCGTTTAAGCCATTATCGCTTGCGTTCACGGCTGAAGGGGTTATCTCTGAGTCTGTTGCAACGGAGGCGGTAGTGTCAGCTTTTACTGTTGATTGCATAGCAAAAATAAATGATCCAGCGACTATTGCGACAACTATAACTGAAAGTAAAGCTAAGGCTTTAGTTTTTGTGTTCATACCTTTAAATTTCACCTCCCAGTTCCAAAAAAACGGTGAGCGATAGATTATTAAGGGATTTTTCAGGATTACACCCAAATTGACTCCTAATTCCTACCTAAACTTATTTTCGCTGGGCGGTTGAAAGCACACATATATTACTTCAGTCAGATTAACTCTGACGAAGAATCCTTAGGCACGGAACGGTAAAAAAATGTCTGTAAATACGCGTTCGCTAAAATACCTGTTAGGATGGCTGATTGCAGGTACCAGAGGCGGACCTACACGTGCAAAAATAATTGAAGCGTTAAAAGAGACGCCGCAGAACGCTAATCAGCTGGCTACTTTGCTAAAGATGGATTATAAAACGATGCGTCATCACTTTGAAGTTTTGGAGAAAAACAAAATTATAACGTCTGTCGGAGACAGGTATGGCGTAACATACTTTCTATCTCAAACAATGGAGGACAATTACGTCTTGTTTGAGGAGATTATGAAGAAAATCGGGAAAAAGTAAAAAAAGGAGAACAACGAGAGGGAGAACTAAATGAATAGAAAACAAATAATTGTGATATTGCTCGTAGTTTTGATTTCACTAACTGCTGTTGCAGCAGTTTTATTATTAGAATATCAAAATAATGTAAGAAATCGCCAATTCCCATTTTCACAAAGACCAAACTTTCAAAATCCAGCTGACATAGAATTATACTATATGGGGCACACTGTTCTTTCAACAATTAACATTGTGTTAACTGTTATTTTAATAATTAATTATTTGGGTATCTACAAGAAAACTAGGTCGCAGTTCACGATTGGACTGTTGCTTTTCTCTGTGATGTTCCTAATTAAAGATTTAACAACAAGTCCATTCGTTATCGTGTTAGGCGGATTCAGCCTCTTCGGTTTAGGGCCCTTTGCAGTTATACCAGACCTTTTCGAGATGGCAGCATTACTGGTGCTGTTCTATTTGAGTGTAAAATATTAAACGTAATGCAAGCTTACATTCAACACCTTTTCCCTGATTCTGTAAGAGGGCTGGGTACAATCTGGAAATAAACATTTAAGGGAGAGCAACTCAAGTAGAGAAAAAGCAGATGAAATATATGGGCGTATATAATCCAGGACCAAAGAAAAGAAACATCAAAGTTCTTGCACTCGCAGTCGTATGCGTTATTCTTGCCGCCAGCTTAGTTGGCGTTATCGCAGTTTACGCATTAAACGGAAATTCAGCGGATTTAAAAGCGCAGCTAACAACTAAGGACAACATGATTAGTTCGTTGCAAGCGAATAATACAGCTTTGCAAAGCAACATTACCCAAACCCAAGCTCTCATATCATATTATACGAACCAACTTGGCAGTTTAAATCAGCAATTAACTAGCTTAAACGACCAAGTATCAGGCTACTACAACATCGCAATTATGAATGTGTCAAGCATTCTATTCAGTCAGCAGCCCATAACGCAAGATGCCAACTCAACTACACAAGTTTTTAGTGATGTAATATACTACTCGGGATACGTTGCCATTCAATCAACAGCTTCAGCAAACACAACCTACGCTGAAGTAATCTACAGTTACGGTGGAACCAACTTTGACTATAACCAAACCTTAGGAACATCAGGAAACGCTGTATTTCCAGTGCTGCCGGGAACATTAACAATCAACATCGGCAACATAAACCAGGCTACCTCAAACACTGTAACTGCAAGTGCAACCTATTACTATTAATTCTTCTTTTTTATTAAACTGCATATTAACATGCAACCCCCTTGTAGAATAGGAGCTGCTTCTTCTATGCAAAATCCATCTGGGTCAGAAAGAAAACCGAACAGGCTTATTAAAGAAAAAAGCCCCTATCTGCTTCAACACGCCTACAACCCCGTTGACTGGTATCCCTGGAGCTCAGAGGCTTTTGAGAGGGCTAAACGGGAAGATAAACCAGTTTTTGTTTCCATCGGCTACTCAACATGCCACTGGTGCCATGTTATGGAGAAAGAATGCTTCGAAGATGCCGAAGTAGCCGAGCTTATGAATCGAACCTTCGTCTGCATCAAAGTTGACCGCGAAGAGCGCCCTGACCTTGACTCGGCATACATGGCTGTTTGCCAATCGATGGGGCGAAACTGCGGCTGGCCCCTAAATGTGATTATGTCTCCTGACAAAAACCCTTTTTTCGTCGCCAGCTACATACCAAAGAATGATCGTTATGGCACGGTTGGGATGCTGAGTCTTGTGCCTCAGATTGGGGAAATCTGGAGAACCAGAAGAGCCGAAATGGAATCAATCGGCAAAGAACTCAAAGAGCAAATAACAGCGCAAGGGACGGCGGGAACCCAAAATCAACTTGATAAAAGCACACTTGACCACGCTTATGAGCACCTTTTTTTGCGTTTCGACCAGGAAAATGGCGGGTTTGGAGGAGCCCCAAAGTTCCCATCCCCACACAACCTCCTATTTCTCTTAAGGTACTATAACAGAACCAAAGAAAAAAATGCGTGGACTATGGTTGAGAAAACCCTGCGTGCCATGAGGCTAGGCGGCATCTTTGACCAAATAGGTTTTGGTTTCCACCGTTACTCCACCGACGCGCAGTGGCTGGTTCCTCATTTCGAAAAAATGCTCTACGACCAAGCTCTACTGGCGTTAGCTTATCTTGAAGCTTACCAGGCGTCTGGCTTGGCAAAATTCAAGTTAACGGCAAAAGAATCCTTAGATTATGTTGTAAGGGATTTAGCTGCGACAGAAGGCGGTTTTTACTCGGCGGAAGATGCTGACAGCGAAGGCGAAGAGGGAAAATTTTACCTTTGGTCTCAAAAAGAAATTGGGCAGGCACTGCCAAAGCAAGATGCTGATTTAACAGTTAAACTCTTTGGCATTAAATCTGAAGGCAACTATGCTGAGCCATCAATCGGTAGAACGGGCAAAAACATACTTCACTTTGCCATACCGTTGGAGCAAATTGCTTCAGAATCCACCTTAACACTGGATGAACTCATAGGTAGGCTAGGAAAAATCAGGAATACCCTCTTTGAAATTCGAGAGAAACGCATTCATCCTGCCAAAGACGACAAGATACTGACTGATTGGAACGGCCTGATGATTGCTGCATTAGCCCGAGCAAACCAAGTCTTGGGTGAACCAAAGTATCTTCAAGCGGCAATTAAAGCGGCAGATTTTATCCTAAAAGAAATGAAAACAGCGGATGGAAGGCTTTATCACAGGTATGCTAAGGGCGAACGGGCTGTTTTGGGCTTTTTAGATGACTACGCATTTCTTGTTTTCGGTCTCATTGAACTCTATGAGGCGGGTTTTGACGAGAAATACCTGCAAATAGCCAAGGATTTAACCAAATCAATGATTGAACAGTTTTGGGATGAGAAAAACGGCGGCTTCTTCTTCACTAGTAAGAATACTGTTGAAGAGGTGCCGAGGTTGAAGCAAACATATGACGGAGCAATTCCATCAGGGAACTCGATGGCGCTGCATAATTTGCTGCGTTTGGCACTTCTAAGCGGAGAAACATCATTTGAGGATTACGCTGAAAAACAGCTGAAAGCGTTCTCACATGAGGTTAAAAGCCAGCCGCTTGGATACACGTTTATGCTTGCAGGATCGATGTTTGCCCTTGGACCAACCTTCAATGTTGTTTTGGTTGGCGACCCCGCTGATAAGAACATGGTTGAACTGCTGGGGGTTTTAAGAAAAAATTACCTGCCAAACCTGACTGTTACAATTTGGACACTTGAAAAAGCCAAGTCTGCCGCCGCTGGAGTCGTTTATGAGAAAATCGAAGGAAAAGCCACCGCTTACGTCTGCCGCGACCAAACATGCATGCCGCCGACAAACAGCATTGAAAAAATGCTTGAACTACTCAAAACCTAATGTAAGCAAAAGAAAAAAGAAAAGGTTGGGAACTCTGTTTATGGTAATTTTTTTGTTGCTTAAGTTGGGAACACTCTTTGTTTCTGGTCTAAAGCCTTGTGTGTTGTCGAAGTTTAGGTAAGTGTTGGTGCAATACATTTGATTGTTCACTTTTTAAAGTAAATTGATATTTCTAAAAGATGTCTTTGTAGGGTTGGGTGGAAGAAGAAATGGTGATGTAGGGTGTTGTCTTCTTCTTTCAAAGTAGAAGAAAAAAAACGTATTTTTTCCCAGAAATGCAATTTTTTTTCTCTCAACCTCTGCAGCATAGCAGCTCACTAAAGAGAAGAAAAGCAACAAATAAAATCTGAAAAAACATGTTTTTTTGTTCTACCAACTGCAATCTAAAGTTTTTAGTACGAAGCAAATATTTAACTGAAAGAAGAAGAAACAGAGAAAGCTCGCTACCATAAAATA
>PLYI01000084.1 GCA_003151735.1 Candidatus Bathyarchaeota archaeon
AATAAGTGTACTTCAATTGATATCAAATGATTCATTCGGCTTTAGGGTATTTATGACATTTAGATTGTAACTTGAACTGATGTAAACAATCTCTATTCTATGTAACTTCTCCTATTAGAGAAAAGATTAAAGGTTTTCTCGGTTACCACAAATAACTTAACAGTGTCCTGAGAATTAGAAAAAGAAGGTTTTGCGGGTGACATCTCCAGTATGTCATGGGTTCAAATCCCCAGTCCACTTCAACATTCAGCTCTATTTCTTTGGCAACACCTGTGTATCTGGAAAATAAACTGCTTTCTGGGATATCTCTACACTGCACGAGCAGGATGAGCTTTGCAGTAATCTTCGCAGTCTTGAGATGTCTTCTCATCTGAGTATCCGAGACCACAAATATCACAGAGAAAAACTGTTTTATCTCCAATCCTCTTTTCCGTAACCAAAAGCAAACATCTCTAAAAATAATTAATATTGAAAGTATTTAACAATACTCAAAAAAACGTGTTCGCGAAAAAAAAAGGGGAATTGTGCGGCAGATGCCTGAGCTAACCCACCCCCTCTTTAAATTGCTTTTTCAAGGAAAAACTTACGGTTTCTTTTGGTTCCGTATTTTTAGTTTTCGATGGCGATATTCGGGGGCGTCACTCTGAAAAATTCCTGGATGTTAAAGTATATTTCATTTTTATTTAAGCATAGATAGGTCTAGGTGCACGCCAACTCCACTAATGGAGAATGATGACGGCACAAAAAGAGCTGCATTGACTTGATGTCTTACACAACAGTTACAACAAACATGTAAAACCTCTGTGAAGGCTTTAAAAAGCTGAATCAATAATTTTTATTTAAATTATAAAAAAGTGCTTGCCACTTCTCTTTATATTCCGGTTTGTAACGGCAAATTGGTCTAAAAATGAAAAAAGAATAAAATGCGGTTAGGGTTTAGGTTTTTTCTTCTTTTGTTTCGGTAGTAATTTCTTCGACGGGTTTTGGTTTGTCCGTTCTGGAGGAAATGAAGGCTACTACGACATCTTTTTCTCCTCATAAAGAACAAGTGCAGGCCTTAGTTTAGTTGCTGTTAGGTCTGTGAACGGAAAAGGTATGAGAACTATTTTTCCCTTTAAACGCAGTTAACCTTGGCTTTTATATCTTTAATTGTGTAAATGTCAGGTTCTTTTGCAAAGAAGTCCTTAAGCGATTTCTCGGATAGACCCATCATTGTTGAAGTTTCTTTTTCTTCAAGCAAAACATCCATTTTCTGTTTAAACTCTGAGAGCAGACTTTTTATTTCCTTTAGCTCAACTTCAATTGTCATGTCTTCTCAAACTCTATTGGCTGTTTCCTATTTAGTGATTATTACATCTAACCATAAGACAGTACCCTTTAAATGATCATATCTATTGGTTGTGTTGGCTGGGCGGGGTCGATGACTTCCAATTCCAACTTGTTTGCCAAACGCCTAAAGATATCATCGTGAGAAACAATTTTCTTTATATTTTGCAACTTCATGGATGCAATTATGGTTGCATCTCTTCCCCCTAAACCTTCAGTGTACGCGTACGCCAGCAGGGTTTCGACAGTCTGGTTCAATGCTTGCCGATTAAAGTCTGCGATATCAATGTTGGTTAGGTTAATGAAGGTCTCTATTTTCTTGAGGGCGATTTTTTCTGTGAAATGTCTGACAAGGTAATGTGCAACTTCCATGACGATAACAGTGTTGCAGGCTATTTCCTCGGTTTTTATGATTTCCCGCATTGCATCCCGCACAGATGCATACTCTGGAAGGCGCTGATCAAAATAACAGCACCATATATTGGAATCTACGAATAACATTGTGGTCACTTTATTTTTCTGTAAGTTCCCACATTTTCTTTAGTTTCAGCGGATCTATGGCTGGGGTGCCTTCCTTAATGCAGCCCTCCATTTCTTTAATGAACTCTTCAGCTGAAATTGGAGGCATAATAACTATGTTTTCTTTCTCTATTTTCAGGCGAGCTTTTCCGCCAACGTGTAACCCAACTTTATCTCGAATTGCTTTGGGTATTTGTACGCGTCCTTTGTGGTCAACAGTTACTTCTTCAGTGCTCATTTTTTCCCACCAAGAAAAGTCCCACCGTGGGAATATAAACTTTACCACGATAATACATACAGATTTAATTCAATCATCTTCAATAGTTCAATTTGCTCGACTCATACATCACTTATTAGCTGACCAACTCGGGTTTTGCATCAGACAAATTCTTAATGTACCTTCGGTTGAACCAGCGCCAAACCAGAAACAACGCCAAAACGAATACGACCGCGCCAATCACCGTTAAGACTATAGTGGACCAGAAGCTGTTTTGACCGGAAACTAACGCAGTTTGCTTGGCGCTTTGAGCCGCGGTTACTATTTCTTGTGCGATTGGAAGGACACTGTCTGCTTTAGCCGCGGCAGCGTTCAAATCTCCGCTTCTATATGAGTTTTCTCCCTGAGCCAAGTCGCTTGTAGCGATATTTAGCTGAGCCAGTAGGCCAGTGACGTTTGCGCCTGCTTTTTCAGCATCCAAAACAGCGTTAAAAGCCTGATTAACCGCCGTGTTGGCTACCTGCAGCTTCGACGTGGTTTGGTCTATTTGGGCAGCTGATGGGTAGACGCATAGAATGCATAGGCTCAGCATCAATATAGCCAGAAAAGTTGTGCTTAACAGCTTGCAGCGTACACTCATTTGTTCTGCTCCTGATTAATGGCTCAAGTTCTAACGTTCAATTAATCAAATACATATGAAGGGTTAGGTTACGCGACAACTTTGCTCGAGGAACCATATTGCTAAAAAATGTGATCTGTTCAGGTGTTCGACTATTGCCTTAGCTGTATCGACAATTCATAAAGGTTATATATTGAGAATTAAGAAACAAGAAGATGTAGGTGTCGACATGACAAAATCAACCAGTAGAAAAAAACGCAACAAACTCACAGTAATCCTATTAGCACCCATACTTGCCTTAGTCTTCATCGCCGGCTGGAGCCTATACTGGATAGGACAATCATGGCATCAAAACACAAAACAACCACAAAAACTAACCAACAACACACAGACCAAGCAAGATGAAATCGAGTTAATTATGATTCCTCAAGAAGAACAAATACTGGCAAACTAAACCCTTGTTTAATTGGTTGCTTCTAGTATCATCCGCTTCAAAATTTCTGCGCCATGCCTAGCGCCAAGTTTCTTCT
>PLYI01000040.1 GCA_003151735.1 Candidatus Bathyarchaeota archaeon
ATCTGGTTCAGGAATTACAATAGGTGCATCTGGTTCTTCAAAGTCTGGAACAAGCAACTCATTCACTGTAAATGCGGTTATTCTTGACCATTTCGTCTTTAACGCTATAAGCAGTCCACAGACTGCAGGTTCTGTCTTCAGTATAACAATAACAGCCAAAACTCCCAACGGCAATACAGTCACGAGCTACACTGGTACTCCGATCTTGAGTGTTTCAACTGGAACTATTAGTTCACCTATCACTGGCGCTTTCTCGAGTGGCGTTTGGACTGGTGCAATTACGGCGACTGGGGTGGGTTCAAGCGTCACTATTACGGTTACTGATGGCACTCATTCGGGATCAAGTAACTCGTTTACGGTTAATCCTGGTTTTGCCACGCATATAGTGGTTTCAAATGGGGCTTCTCAAGTTGCGGGTAATGATTTCTCTGTGACAGTAACGGCTAAGGACGCATATGGGAATACTGCTACCGGTTATGCGGGTATGGTTAAGTTTACCTCAAGTGATAATCAAGCCGTTTTGCCTTCTAATTATGCGTTCCAAGCAAGCGATGCTGGTGTTCACTCTTTCAATGTTACTTTAGAAACTAAAGGTTCTCAGTCGATTACCGCTACGGATACGGCGAATAGCGCGATTACGGGTTTTCAGACTGGCATCACAGTTGCTCATGCAGCTACAGCTTCAAGTGTTATACTTTCTCCAGCTGCCTCATCGGTTACGGCTGGTTTATCTAAGACTTATTCGGCTACGGCTTTTGACGCGTATGGTAATAGTTGGGATGTGACTTCTTCAACAACTTGGAGCATAAGCTCTGACTCGGGAAGTTCATGGAACAGTAACATCTACACTTCCGCAACGGCTGGTTCCTGGATAGTTACTGGATCTTATGCTTCTGCGGCTAACTCTACTGGTTTGACTGTGAATCCGGCTGGTCTAGATCATTTTATCTTTAATATTGTTGAGACTCAGACTGCTGGCTCTGCTTTTAGCATAGCGGTTACTGCTAAGGACGCGTATAACAATACGGTTACAGGCTACTCAGGTACACCGTCTTTGACGTTTTCAGCTGGGTTGATTAGTCCAACTAATATGACTACATTCCTTAACGGGGTGGGTTCGGCTTCGGTTTCAGTAACTGCTGCAGGTTTAGGCGTTACTATTACGGTTACTGACGGCACTCATACTGGGACAAGTAACTCGTTTACGGTTAATCCTACTATTTCTGCTTCAGCTGGAGCTAATGGGACTATCAGTCCGTCCGGAAGTGTTTCTGTCAACTATGGCAGCAGTCAAAGCTTCAACATAAGAGCGAGCACTGGATACCAAATCACTGATGTTATTGCTGATAATGTTTCTCTGGGCGCCATTTCATCTTACACCTTCACAGCTGTCCTGGCTGCTCACACGATTACTGCCAACTTCGCAATTAACACGTTCAATATTACTGCTTCTGCCGGAGACGGGGGTTCTATCAGCCCAAATGGATCTGTAAACGTTAACTATGGTAACAACCAATCTTTCACTGTAACAGAAAACACTGGCTATTACATATTTGATGTCTTAGTGAATGGAAGTTCAGTTGGCGCCGTTAGCTCCTACACCTTCAGTAATGTGCAGGCTGCATATACCATCTTAGCAACGTTTGCACCAACTCCGACGCCATCGCCCTCACCAACCGGTACACCATCCCCTGCACCAACTTTAACACCTAAACCTACACCTACTCCTACTCCAATTCCATTACCAACATCGTCACCCACTGTGACTCCGTTGACAACAACTGTGCCAGCGTCAATCGCTAGTGGCGCAACAGTTAACATTGCAATCACAGGAAACATAACCAGTTCACAGATATCCAATGCTACAATCACATCATATCAACCTACTACGACAACCACAATATCTTTCACGATAACAGGGCCAAGTGGAACAGTAGGCTTTGGCAATATGACTATTCCAAAAAACGCTGTATCCTACGGGAAAAGTCCAGTCGTGTACATAAATGGTCAGCAGGCTCTAAACCAGGGTTACAAGCAAGACTCCAACAACTTCTATGTATGGTACACAACACACTTTAGCACACACCAAGTGAAAATACAATTCGCAGGATCTTCACCAACGCCTTCAGGATTACTAGGACCTGTGCTTGCCGTCGGCATAACCGTCCCCGAAATCATTTTAATCTTTTCAGTTATAGCCGTCAGACGTTTAAGGCGAAAGCCAGAAAACGCGTAACAAAGTTAGCCTCGGAACTGGTGGTCTCTGTAGATGCGCTCGCCAAATTATCCGAATTTAGCATCTAATCAAAACCAATAGTTTTGCCTTACGCGTTTCTCACCAAGCAGTTTCCCATCATTGGGGCTTCCGAATTCTGGATTAAACATCAGGATTGGTTTTCTCTTTTAGATGTCCTTAACTTGTTTGGATCTTTCAGAAAATTTTGAAGAAAATCTTGGACATTTTCATGCAAATGGAAAACCTTTTTTTGGTTTTCTTCCTTGGTTTCCGGTTTTGGTTGAAAATAACCGTGTTCGGTCATGTAAAACATTAGGCTTGAGAAATCCCCAGCCAAGGCGCAATTAACTTCTTTTTTTCCCAATTCCAAAAAAGCATAATACCTATGGTGACCATCCAAAACTGCGTATACATCAAATTTTGGATGTTTAACCACGATTATGGGCGCAATTTTCTCACCGTTTTGGAGCTTCTTTTTGTACATCTCTATGGCTTCTGTGTCGACTTTTGTGTCAGCAACAATTTTTTCAATTGGCAACCGTAGTAAGTACTTCTCAGGATTAGCAAACACGTCGATGTTAATTTTTCGCTCTCTTGGCCTGGTCAACAGTATAATTCTTAATCTTAACGAATCCACGATGTCTAAAACACGTTTCCCCAAACAATCACGGCATTAATAACTAGGGTTTTCAAATGATGTTAATTGACCAAACGAATTCATCATTGATCAACGTTCCCAATACTATAGTAATTTCGATATAATTTTGAAAACATCAAAAAACACCTAATTTTACTCGGGTTTTCAATAATATATTTGTTTCGGACGATTGCCAGGCGGTTTCTCTGAGTAATCAAGATAGCCAAAATCATCAATCATTCTGGAGCGCTCAAACTTCTGAACTTCTCCAGCAACTGCAGACTACATCAAAAGGTTTGACTCAAAATGAAGCTGAAAAAAGGCTCACAAAATATGGCTCTAAACTTCTTAAGCCAAAGAAAAGATCAGACACGCGCTATTGGATAGCGTGTACTGATACATAATTATTTCAAACGCAGTTAATGACCTAAGCCTACCTAAACAAACCGATTCCTTGTTTATAAAAAAGTTGGGAAGCAGCTTCTGGCGCTGAATCAGCAACTACGAAAAGAAAATCAAGTGCGCGAATTTTCAAAAACTCCACTTACCCTTAACTCGCCAGTCTATTTTAAGATGTGTGACTGTGAATAAACAGTAACAGCTACCTCAACTTTTTACTTCAACTATCCCTTTGTAGCCACAGCCTCACAGTCACACACACTTAAACCAACCAAGGACTAACTATAGAGAAGAAGCTTACAGAATAGGCATTAAAAGGAAGGATATTTAATTATGAAAGGTAGAGAATTTATTGATAAAGATGTTTTTGCGTTAGACGAAAAAATCGGAAAGATCAAAGAAATAGAAGTAGATCCACAAGAGTATAAAGTAACTCATCTTGAAGTTGAATTGGATAAAGATGTAGCTGAATCTGTGCTTGGCGCAAAGAAGGGCGGAGTACGAAATATGCTGAACGTTTCAGCTTTAGAGAAAGGAACTGGCATGTGGACGGACAATGGATTGCACTTAAAAGTTGCAAAAGACAAACTGCACATGTATCTAAGACCAGTAGTTAAAACTTAGGTCTGCGCAATTTTTTAGCGTATTTTAGGAGGTGTAACAAATTATGTCAGAACAACATATGGACGTCAAGGAGCAGATACAGAAGATGGGCGAAAAATGGAGCGAATTCCAAAAAACCTGGGTTAACCACTTTAAAGACATGGATGTCGAAGTATTAGAATGGAACTTTGGTGTTGGAAAAACCGGCAATGACACGATCATTGATTTGAAAGCTAAGGTCGCTGTAAGACAAAAGAAGTAAAACATACCTTAACGCATTTGGGGTGCACGAACACCCTATTTCGTTAAGTCCAGGACTCATTTTTTTTCTGTTGTTGGCTTAGCCTTCTTTTATATGATCATTTTAGAAACTTCAATCACTAAAATCTCGTTGTTGGGTGTATATTGGTAACTAAAGATACAAAAATAAAAAAAGCAGATGACGAAATAGACAAAATAGTGCAGAGAATTTTGCTGGAACTTGAATCTGCAAGTTCCACAGATTTGTCAGACGCGCGTTATGCAAAAATGATGTTGCGTTTGTCGGATGTTAATTATGCAAAAGGTGTAGTGCAAAAGATAGGAAGTGCTACTGCTGAAACTGATAAAGAGCTTGAGAAAAGAGCAGTGATTAAGGTTTTATTGTTTTCTACCTGGTTGCAGAGGCTTTATTTTATAATAAGAGCCTTCCTCATGGGGCAGATAGGCGCAGCCTTTACATACCTTATCATATTATACCTTGGTACAATAAATGTTATTGGAAGTATAATCATCGGCGCGTTTGTGTTTATACTTTCATTAGTTGTAACAAGATTATTTGATGCGCAAATAACGCACGCTACAAAAAAGCTCGTTGAACTCATGGCTAATCATATAACTATTAGGGATTTTATCATGAAACACTTCTAATTCAAGAGTGCGTTGATCCCTTTCCAAGAAATTAATACTTTTGTTATAAATTCATCACTTTTTTCATTAACCACTACGTTATTGACTAGGGAGAAATCTGCTGTGAGGGTTTCGTTAATTCGGCGATGCGATTTTGAACCGTTTTGGATAGCTCTTTCCTCAAGTTTTCATCGTCATGGGTCCATAAGTTAATTTGGTCAATTCTCTTGGCTAGTTCTTCATCGCCAATAACATTTATGAACCATTTTTGAAAATCTTGACGCTGAAAATGAAACGTGACAGACTGAATGGGTATTATTTGGAGTTTTTCGGCGAACTCAACAGTGCTACTTGTAGTTATTCCAGTGTTTTTTCCTAGTTCTGTGAAAAATTGAAATACCTTTTCAAAGGGAACGGTGTTAGGAAGGTTTAGCGGTTGGGATAGAGTATTAAACTTCTTCCCCAACTCTATCGCCCATTCCTTCACCATAGCCGTGTTTACATCGTCCATAACGAGACTATTTTGGCTAATCATGCAGCCTCCAAAGCCAGCAACAGCGATAGGCTTAAGAGACTTGTTTTTAGCCAGTAATTTTTCTTGGTTTGCTTCAGTAATTTCCACTTTCGGATTTTCCCCACCCTCGCAAAGGAAGTAGAGCGCAACATTCCTGCCTTCAAAGTCCTTCTCCAAAAAATCCACAGCTTCATTGTAAACGCTTTTTCCACCACCGCCACCAACAATAATGTTTTGGAATGGTGTAATATCCGGTGGACCTTTTCTAAGATCTGCGAGAGTTGCATCCATGTTGTAGGTTGTTTTGAGCGCATCAGCTATGGCATGTGCTACTTCCTCATTTAATCCACTTATTGTCGAAAAAACTATTAGGGTTTTTGCTGTCATTGTTTTTCACTTTCTCTATTTCATATTTGACACGCATGTTTTATTTTAAGATGTGTGACTGGGAATAAACAGCCACAATTGCCACGCTAATGGTTGCTAAATTAGCTTTTTTATGTCTAGTTTCCCTCATCTTCAATATCAAAGACATCTCTCAAGTCTTTATCATACAATAAACACCGATACAATTCCCTAGTACTTGGATATGCTCAACCTCTTCATAATCAACGCTTTGAAAATCCCAATAGGCTTCCTCGGAGGTCTACCCGCACCTTCCTGATGATAGGCCTCGGACACAACTCTTCTATATCGTCCAAATTCAAACTACGCAAAATTGAGCAAAGAACTCTCAGCCTGGTAAAAAGATGTTAATAGAGAGTCGGACCGGGCTTACCCCAAAAATTGGGTATGAATCCTCTTTTTCCCTTGGAAAAGAAATAGAGCGGGCCCGCTGGGATGCGCTTAAACTATTAAGCGAATCCTATCGCGGGATGTTAGGTTTACACCCACGTTTAAATTCCACACGAAAACTTGAAGAACATAGGAAATATAAATGCAAGTCCTTTTGCCATCAGCAAAGTGAGCTGGACTGGGCTTACCCCCGAAAGGTCTGGATCACTGCGCTAAAAATTACAAAATAAAGCTATTTTCATGAATTTTGACCTAAGTTCAAAGCTGCCATCCCTAAACCCAAAAAGGGTTCAAAACCTACAACTAAGAGGGGGATTTGAACCCCTGCCAGAGTGGCGATGTCACCTGCATTTCACTTTTTTGTGAGTTAATAATAATGCATTTGGGACTTGTTTAAAAGTTTCAAAATAATTAATGTTACGGAGATTTGTATGAAGAAATCTTTAGGTGCAGAAACTATCGTTCCAACGACACCTGTCTGGGTCATAGGAACTTACAATCGAGAAGGAAAACCAAATGTTATGACTGCTGCATGGTGCGGAGTATGTTGTTCTAAGCCACCATGTGTCTATGTTTCCTTAAGAAAAGCCACGTATACCTACAGTAATATTGTGGAGCGGAAAGCGTTTACAGTGAGTATTCCATCCGAAAACTACGCCAAGGAAGCTGATTATTTTGGCATCGCTTCAGGGAAAAAAGTGGATAAATTCTCAGCAACAGGACTTACTCCCGTGAAAAGCGACCTTGTTGATGCACCATACGTGAAAGAATTTCCTTTGATTTTAGAGTGCAAAGTCATTAAAATAGTTGAAATTGGGCTGCACACAGAGTTCATAGGTGAAATCATGGATGTCAAAGCCGATTCATCTGTGCTTAATGAAAAGAACCTTCCAGACATTGAAAAAGTGAAACCGATTATCTGGAATATGGCAGGTATGACATATCATAAAGTTGGGAACCCTATTGGACAAGCTTTCTCAATTGGAAAAGAGATATGATCAAACTGACCGTTACTTGATTTAGCTGGAGTTGAACTCCTCTAAATTTTTGTGAACAGCTGCAACCTTATTCCGTTTTGTCATTATGTAAGTGTCGAAAACCCCTATGTAAATCGCTACTTTCCTTTTTAACCTGCAAAGCTTTCATTATAATTGTTTTGTTGAGCGAAATCTTATTTGTTTTTTGTTTTGTATCGGTTTTGGTAATATGGCTTATATGCTTTTTTGGTTGGTTGCTTGGTTAAGGGGCAGATGGAAGAGGGATGGTTGCAAATTTAGGCTCGCTAGAGGGTTGGTTGGGTGGTTTTTTGGCGGCCTATTTTGCTTTGTTGCTTTTTTGCTTTAGCGTTTCAATGTTTGAAGGCGGCGTTTGGCTGATTGTTGGGCTAATAAGTTTAACCTGTTGCTGTGTAGCTTTTTTCGGTTGGTCCGTACGTTACAATTATCGTTATCATAGAAAATGCTTAAAAGATGTTTCATTAGATAAAGAGGCTATCTCGGGGAGGAGAAGCTAAGGGCAATGAATCATAGTTAGTGGTTTCTATTCCTGTCTACTTCCGTCAGGAGGAGACTTAGTAGAGACATCTCTAACATATTTTTCTTGTTAATCTTTTGGTGTGTTCTTCTTGGGTAAAAATCGTGATCGGCTAAAGCATTATTGCTGCAATATTGGAAGCAGTGAGTTCCGGTGCAAGCAAAACCAAAATTATGTTTAATGCAAACTTGAGTTTCAAACTTTTAGAAAAATACTTGGACATTTGCTTGCGGGCTGGATTTGTTGAGGCGAACAAAACTAAATATACTCTAACTGAGCAAGGCGCAACAATGCTAAAACAATACAAACAAATGCATGAGCGCTATAGCAAGGCCCAGAAAATATTTAACAACTTAGCTTCTGAGCGTGAAAGTCTGGCTCAAAGCTGTTAGAAATCAACCTATGTGAGCGAAAAAAAATTGGGTGTTAATATCAAACAATCGATAGTTGCTTTATTGATTATACTTGTGTTTAGCGTATGCTTTCTAAGTGTCCAACAGGCAACGGCTCAAACAGACCAAGCTACCTCAAAGCTGCAGGCAGCCAACACGGCGGTTAATCAGGCTTTTAACGCTGTTTTGGATGCTGAAAAAGCAGGCGCAAATGTTACTGGCCTACTGGCTCAACTAAATAATGCTGGAGACATTTTGGCTCAGGCAGAAAACTCGTACCGAAGCGGAGACCCCAACACAGCTGCAACCCAGGCAGACAGTGTCCTCCCAATCGCACAAGAAATAACAGTCGCCGCTCAAAATGCCAAGCAAACTGCGTTAGTTTCCGGTCAAAACAGCTTCTGGACCACTATAGCCTTAACGGTGATTGGCGCTGTCGTATTCGGTTTGGCGTTGTTTCTGGTTTGGCGTTGGTTCAAGCGAAGGTACATTAAGAATTTGTCTGATGCAAAACTCGAGTTGGTTAACAATGACTGAGCGGCTTTACGCTGAAATTCAAGATAAAGTAGTGTTGACTGAAGAGCAAATAGAGTTTCTTGAAGAATTGACATCCGTCGCAGTCAGCGCTCGATATGAAGACATGGAGTTGACAGATCCTAGCGAAATCTATACTAAGTCGGTAGTTGAGGAATATATGCAGAAAGCATTGCCTATAATAGAGAAGTTAAGAGCTTCTGTCCAAAGTTAGGGGAAGAAAAAAAAGTGACTCATGCTTTGATAGTTGAGAGCAAGCAGCCGTTGATGGATAGACTGATTGATTTCATTGAAAAACTTGATGCTGAAATAGGGGTGACTCAGGTTTTGCTATTCGGTTCAACCGCTAAAGGCGAGCGTCATGAGAGTAGTGATGTTGATCTTATAGTTGTTTCTGACGGTTTTGAAGGTATGGCGCAGCCCAAGAGGCTTGGTTTTCTTCAGCATAGGTGGCGTTACCGTGAGGATTTGGAAGCATTTGCTTACACTCCAAGCGAGTTCAAAAGAGTTAAAGATCGGCCGTTGATGCGAAAAATTCTTGCTTATGCGATTGATCTGTGTAAGGCCTCAGCATAGCTTTTATGGGCGTTTTTGGTGGGATAAAACGGGCGCTGAAAAGTTTTTGTTGGCAGAACCCATAATTGCCAATGTCTCCTTAAGAGACGATGTTTATTTTTGTAGAAACGAAGAATTAGGCATTGTTGCTGTCTCGCCTAAACTTGAAGGCTGCGTCAAAGATTTTGAAGATGAAATCATATTTATTTGGAATGAGTACGGCAAGGAAAATGATGCAAAGTTAACAAGCGACGCTAAAGAACTCAAGAGAAGAATTCTTCGATACGTAAAAAAATAGGTGCGTGCGTTTGAAAAGTTGCTTTAGAATAACTTATTATCTTCAGTTTCCTTATCGGTACTGGTGAGTTGCTATGGCTGAAACAGTTTCAATTCCTCGTCCGTTATTAAAAGAGCTCTACGAACATTTTGACAGAATAGAAGAGATTCTAGCTACACTAGAAGAGCTTTCAGATAAAAAAGGGCTAAAGAGAATTGAAAGAGGTCTTGAAGAATACAAGAATAAAGAATGCGTCACCCTCTCAAGTTCTGAGAAAATCAGAGAAGCCCTCCTGAAGGACTAAGTTTGCAATACAAGACGATTTTCACCAAAAGTCTAAAAAGTAATTTCGCAAACTTCCAAAAGGCATCCGAGAGATTATTCTTAAGACTTTGGAAAAAACAATAGTGAATCCTTACGCAGGAAAGAAGCTAAGCGGCAAACTTAAGGGGTTATGGCGATTTCGCGCAGGAAAATACCGCGTAATCTATGTGATAGATGAGAGCGAATCTGCCATAGTTTTTTTGGATGTTGGATTAAGAAAATCCATTTACGAGTAAAAAACAAGCAACTTGATTTGTTACGCTTGATTTCTACAAAGGGTTGAACGACATGTATGTCCTGATAGATTCATGCAGGATGACGGTTCAAGCGAAGTTATATTAACAATCTTTTCACAGTCAAAACCGAGGTAAGCAACTCGTGAAGCTTGGAGATTACAAATTTATTTTTGTTGCTGTGGGCTTAATTGGTGTTTTGCTCATTGCATCTTTTGCACTTGCCGGTGTTATTTAGCGCGAGCGTTAGAAAAACTAATGACCACCCTCGGATAAATAATAGAAAAAGATAATTGAAAGGGGTTATTTTTGAAATACACCAAGCATGGAAAGCGTCGGGCTGCTGAGAGAAGCATAAGTGAAGATGATATTTTGAAAGCTATTTCGGAACCTACTTTTTCTTTTTATGATCTAAGTTCATCAGCTTACGTTGTTTTTAGAAAACTCAATGGAAAACATCTGCTTGTAGTGTATGCATNNATTAAGTTGAAAGATTCGAAAATTGTTGACACACGGATGTTAGGTGAAGATGTCTATGTTGATATTGACATTGATGAAAATTTTGTCGGGATAGAAATTTGGAAAGCTTCTCAAAATGCTATATTGCCGATTTCCAGAGAAATCGCTCAAGAAGTCAAAATAGTGTTAGAGAGATGTGCCTGACCAAAGCATTTTGTTTAGCTGAGACAATAAAAAAGTGTGCACGTAATTTTGCTTAGAAATATTTTTAGTCACCTGGTTTAAAGGGTTCCCCTGATGGATTCGTGCTGAATGCTCTTCAGTGAAGTTATATTAACAATCTTTCAAAGTCAAAACCGAGGAAAGCAATCATGAAGCTTGGAGATTACAAACTTATTTTTGTGGCCATCGGCTTAATTGGGGTTTTGCTTATTGCCTCTCCCGCCATTGCTGGTGCTATTCGTCTTCCTGGCGGGGAGCAGTTTTCTGAGCTTTATCTTTTAGGTCCAAACCAGATGGCTCAAAATTACCCATATAACATAGCGGTTGGCCAGAACTACTCCGTTTACGTAAATGTTGCAAACCAATTGGGCTCTTCGGCTTACTATGTCTTGTATGTAAAGTTCGGCAACGCGACCGATCAATTACCAAATAATACCCTTGGAACGCCAAGTCCGCTTCAGCCCTTGTATGAATACCGGTTTTCCATTCCAGATGGCATGAATTGGCAGAGTCTTTTGGATTTTTCAGTTTCTAACGCTTCAATCCAAGGAACCAATTCACAGATCAGCACTCTACAAATAAACGATGTTACATTTAACGTAGATAAGCCCGCCCTGTGGAATTCAAACAGCACAACATTCACATATCGCCTATTCTTTGAATTATGGCTCTACAATACGCAGACGGGATCTGCTGAATTTAACAATCGCTTCGTAACTCTCCAATTGAATCTTACCCAAACCCAAGTACTTGTTAAGTAACAAAAGACAATTTTTCAGTACCAAAATAATTGATAAACCATTAAAGCATAAAAATAGTTTACAAACACACAACATCAGTCACACCTTCATTTACTTCTATGAGCCATGCAACCCAAAACAAATGATTTTTAACCATCGTTATTCCAGCGAAGAAATAATAAATTAGTTAGCAAGTAATTGTGCCGCCAGCATTCTCCATTAATCTGGGGTTGGCGAGTACCTAAAGTTGACTACGTTCAATAAGTTCTTAAAAACGTTATTACTTTAAAGTTTCAAGTAATGAATGTTATGAATGAAAATAGATGGAAGGTTCTTGTTGCTGATAGCGCAAGTTTCTCTTTATGGATAATGTATGTGGTTTTTTGGCTGTCTGTGCAGAAAAAACGCTATAGAAAAAATTAAGTGGTGAATAGAGAATCTTTGGTTTTTTAGATATATTGCATTTTTCGAAATATCACCTATATACGTTTTTTCAGATTTGCTAATTTAAGGCTGATACTAATTGCAGAAACGTAGCCGAGTAACAATCACAGTAGATATCTTAGAAGCGACTTTGAAGCCTCAGAAAAAAATGAGGATAATGTACCAGGCAAACTTGAATTACGTTCGTTTCAACAGATATCTCGCAGATTTCCTAAGCAAAGGTTTCATCGAGGCAATCAAGGACGATGAGGGTAAAGGTTGCTACCGCATTACTCAAAGGGGCAAAACTCTGCTATTGTTGCTTAGAAAAGTGAATGAACTTGGATATTCTATTTAGTTATATTTTTGTGGTTGCTCTTAGGCTTTAGAATGCTAAACTGCGTAATTTGGGCTTTTCTTTGAAAGATGCAACTGTTGGTGTGCAGAATTCAGTTGCAGCAGCATCAGCAGCAACAACTTCATAGTTAAACAGTTGAATCCTGATGATGTTGGTTAACT
>PLYI01000114.1 GCA_003151735.1 Candidatus Bathyarchaeota archaeon
AGTTCATGGACAACATCTAAGTAGATTTCTGTTTTGTCGCCGCTGTTCAAGTAACGCCCGTTAACCCTTAAATGCCCATCGTTATCGTCGACGCCCATGTACCCAAACCAGATGAATTCTACTTTCAGGTTCTTCAGCACCTCATCAGTNNTAATCCATAAACATCCCGGTTGAGGTCCCCAAACGCAATATCCCCGTAAGCTGCAATTTTCTCATTAGCCAAAACCCCCTCCATATGAAGTACTCTGCCCATGAAGCCATGTTCCATGCCTCTTCTCCCAAATATGCTGAAGCACTATTTGAACGCTGACAGATAACGCCTTAAACTTTTATTTACTTTTCAAGCAATTACAATAAAATAGTGTTTTCAGATGTACTTGGTGATTTTTACTTCGCTAAGGCGCCCTCTCCGCAGAAGAATCCTTGGAAAATCAATTTGGTGTCTGTGCTCAGCTTTCAGACGAAAATCGCTGCGCTTCAGATTCAATCTTTATGGTTTGACATTGGAATTATTGCCTTATTTGATGTAACTATGATGGTATTTGGCATCTGGGCGTTCACCAGAATGAAGTAGAAATTGGCTGCTAAAACGCTTAATTTCACCCAAAGACTTAGAATTAACCGTTTTTTGTGTTTTCGCACAAATTAATAGCTGGATTATTTTTGGGGCAGTCTTTGGAGGTCAAAAAACCTTTAAGCAACTTCCACTAATGCAGTTTCGATGATAAATATGCGAAAAGTGAGAAGCACCATTTATCTTGCTCTGCTTGGAACTGTCGGATTAATAGTAGTTTTAATCAATCCACTCTACATGTTAGCAGTAATCGGTATGTTTGCTTTCTTGGCGATTGCTAGGCAAATGAACTTCAACAATATTTTTATGATGATAAAACGTTATGCAAAAAATGTTTCTAGAATACGCTTTGAAATTCGGGCGAAGCTTCACACAGGCTTTAGAGATTACAGTGATTCTATAGACAGCGAAGAATCACACAATAGAAACTGCGGATTCATCAGATAACCCAAACTTTTTTTATTTTTGAAGATTAAATTGAAAAAAGAACTGAAGAAAAATTAGCTTATTTTTTTCGCCCCCGCAATTTTTCAAAAAATTTGAAAGTTTTTCCCGATTTTTTCCTATCGCCCAATTTTTTGGATTTTTTTCGGACACTTAACACGAGACTAATAGACACGACCGAATAGGGATTCTTCAAGTTATAGAAATTTTAAAAGCAAGAATTAGAGGAAAAGCCGGCTAAGCAACTTATCGAAACTTCGGAGCGTATCTAAGGCTAAAACAATCTGTTTGATTTAGCTGAAACAAAGAAAGGCTAAGGGTTTCAAAAAACCGCAAAAAAAAAACAAATGACGGACGTGACCCACGTGACGAACGTGACAATCCGTCTATCCATTAAATATTAATTTTCAAACCGCTAAATAGAATATATGTATGAAAAACTCGACGCCGATACTATTAATTGCATAAGGATGCTGAGGAAAGAAGGCTGGGCTCGGGGATCGAATCGCAAACGAATTAGAAGTAATTGCAGGCGCAGTAAGCAAATATTCTAAAGGAATACCAAGAGGAAAACACACAAGTCAACCTCAACCGTTACGCCATAGCTGCACTCCAGAACATTATTTTCCAGAAGATTATCACAACATAGAAACCGAAAAGACCGTAACTCATACTCAAGATTCTGCTGAACAAAACTTCAACCAATGGGTCAAATCTTTTGGGCCCATATCACATTCCCAATTCCAAGATTTTCTATACCATAATTCCCTCAAAAAACCAACATAGTTTTCACACACTCTGAAAATGGTTCAAATCCACCCAGTTCAGAAGTAAAGGTGGAACCGCTGGGTCTCAGACCCAAATGGGTTCGGAACCATAAAATCGTTTGTCAGTTAAAATTTGTGTGCGAGTGCTATTGGAGCGATCCTTGTGGGCGCTGAATCGAAGTCGTTCCACAAGTTAAATTCCGACTCCAAAGCCATCTTTACTATACTAAAATTGAGGATATTAATTTCATATACTTGTGAGAACTTTAAATGATACATAAAATGGTTTAGCAAATAAGCTGCTGATAGAAAACCCATTTAATTTCTAAATTTTATGATAAAAATGGATTTTTTAAGAGTCGCACAAACCTCATAAGAAACAACCCTTCGAATTTCTCAATGTCTTTTTAAGGAGATTTTTACGATAATTCCTTAAGCCTGAAAACTCAAGTTTGGCGACTTACAAGGGAAAGTTTCTTAAGGAATTTGCACACCTCTAAAGCTAACAACTTATCATAAATGCAAAATTATCCCGTGAAAACTACTATGTCGGGTACTCTTAGAAAATTCGGAAGCAAATTAGTAGGTCCTATACCTTGGGGAACGCATCTGTGCCAGTTTTATGAAACCAAACAAGACCTAATTGATATTTTGGTTCCATATTTTGCTGAGGGTTTGCGTAGCAACGAGTTTTGTATGTGGGTCACTTCGCCGCCCCTTGAAGTTGAAGAAGCAAGAAAAGCGCTCAAGGAATCTGTTCCCGACCTAGACGATTACGTAAGGAAGGGGCAGATTGAGATTATACCCTACGACAACTGGTACCTATTGAGGGGTAAGTTTGATTCAAAGAGAGTTTTACAGGGCTGGGTAGACAAAGAAAAAGCTGCACTTGAGCATGGATTTGAGGGTTTGCGGCTCACTGGAAACACGTTTTGGATTGAGCGGGATCTTTGGAATAGCTTCGTCGATTATGAAGAAGCCGTAAACTCAGTTATTGGAGAGCACCACATGATTGCAGTATGCACGTACTGCCTTCTAAACTGCAGTGGTACAGATGTTCTTGACGTTGTGAGGAATCATGTGGGAACGTTAATCAAGCAGGGCAAAAAGTGGAATTTAGTTGAAAACGCCACAAGGCGCAAACTGACGAACGGAGCGCTTAAACTTACCGAACTCAAATACAGCGCACTTTTTGAGAACATGCAGGACGCTTTTGCTTATCATAAGGTCTTATTTGACGAGAAAGGAAAACCTGTCGACTATGTTTTTCTTGAAGCTAATGAAGCTTTTGAAAAATTTACAGGTCTAAAAAAAGAAAAAATAATTGGAAAAAAGGTTACCGATGTTTTTCCAGGTATAGAGAAAGATCCAGCTGATTTGATTGGAACTTATGGGAAAGTAGCAATCACTGGAGTAGCTAAGAAATTTGAGACCTTTTTTGGACCTCTCAACAAATGGTATTCTATATCAGCTTACGGCCCAGAAAAAGGATATTTTGTTGCAACGTTCGAAGACATCACAGATCGTAAGAAAGCTGAAAGTCAAGTAGAAGGCTTAGCGAGATTTCCATTCGAAAATCCATATGCTGTGCTTAGAATAGACTCTCACGGGAAGATTTTGTATTCAAATCCTGCAAGTCAACAATTATCCAATTTTGTTGGCACTCATGTTGGGAAAAACTCCGCGGAATCTTGGAAAAGTCACATTGCGGAAGCTGTTTCAACTAACAAACAAATTGAGTTTGAAGAAAGTTACGAAGATCGAACTTTTTTGTATAAAATTGCGCCCATTATCTCAGAAGAGTATGTCAACGTTTACGGAACTGAAATTACCGAACACAAAAAAGCTGAGGAAGCTGTAAGAAAGCAAGCTGAACTAATCGATCTCAGTCCTGATGCTATAATTGTTAGGAAGTTTGATGGCACTGTTACTTTCTGGAGTAAAGGTGCTGAGAAACTCTATGGTTGGACAAAATACGAAGCCACAGGACAAGACATCAACGTTCTGTTAAAGACAGAATTGCCACAATCGCTTGAGGAGATTACAAATACTCTCAAAATAGAAGGAAAATGGTCTGGGGAAATTGTCCATATCTGTAAAGATGGAAGTAAGTTGGTTGTGCAGAGTTATTGGCGAGGGAAGTTCGGTTCGGACGGCAAGATATTCGAAATGTTAGAGTCAAATGTGGATATTACACAACGGATCCAGTTGCAACTTAAGCTTGAAGAGTCTGCTGTTCACCTTGAGGAATATGCAAATCAAATGGAGGAGCTTGCTAATCAGAGGGCTGCGCAGTTGAAGGACGCTGAGCGTTTAGCTGCAATAGGTGCTACTGCAGGCATGGTGGGGCATGATATTCGCAACCCATTGCAGGCAATAACCGGTGATATATATTTGGCTAAAACAGAGTTGGACACAATTCCTGAGGGCAAAGAGAAGAAGAACATCCAAGAAAGCCTAACAGAGATTGAAAAGAACACCGATTATATTAACAAAATTGTTGCTGATCTGCAAGACTTTGCAAGGCCTCTTAAGCCAAATGCTGAAGAAACTGATCTGAAACGGATAATTGATGACTTGCTGTCAAAGAACGATTTGCCAGAGAATGTTAAAGTAATTGTTAAAGTGGAAACTGGAAAAGTTGTTGCTGACTCCACTTTCATAAACCGCATCCTGTATAATTTGGTTAACAATGCTGTTCAAGCCATGCCTGAAGGCGGCAAACTAACCATCCGCACGTACAAAGACGCAAACGATACTGTGATATCTGTTAAGGATACGGGTATTGGCATTCCTGATGCAGTGAAAGGCAAATTGTTTACACCAATGTTCACTACAAAATCAAAAGGCCAGGGATTCGGCTTAGCAGTAATCAAACGGATGACTGAAGCGTTAGGCGGCACAGTCTCTTTTGAGAGCCAAGAAGGTAAAGGAACCACTTTCATCATATGTTTGCCCCAAAAAACCCAACAAACGGCATAAATGAACTTTCAAATAAGCTTAGTTCCATGTTTTTTTCCAGCCAAAAACGGGGTTTCAAAAATATTGAAATTTCTCCTTCTTAACTTTTTCAGCTTTAAACGGTTATAGAAAGTTTTAGACTAAAGCCTAAATCTTCTATCTCGGACATTTTGGATAAGTGTCAGTTCCTATGCTATTCTTGGTTTGTTTCATCAACTAAAAACGCTTTTCTAAAATCTTTGGTGAAGGATTGTCTGATATGAGATAAAGTAGATGAAGCAAAGTAAGGTTGTTGCCTGTTAGTCAAAGCTTCTTCGTGACCCATTAATCTGAAGAAATAAAAAAATTGAAAAATTGCCAAACGACTTTAAAACACTGGAAAATAAGTTCAAGCAACCATTTCGGTCAACTAATAGTTCTCCCGTTTAACACCTACTATGAACAGCTTTACATTCATAAAAAAGAGAGCAGATATCTCTAGTTATTTATCTCATTTTGATGTTTCCGTGCGTGCCGTTTATATCCGACTTCACAGTGCATGGGATATTCGAGAAGGAAAAAAATAAGTGAAATCTCCAGGATCTTCTCGCGAGTTTAGTTATCTTAGAAAATGGGTTCCGATCGCCCTTTTAATAGGTGCCGTCAGCGGAGTAGGAAGTATTCTTTTCTACGAAGCAATTAGAAGTTCAAGCATATTTCTGCTAGGCGATGTCGGTGGTTTTTTTCCTCCATCGCCAGCTGGAGAGGGCGGAAGCTTAGGAGTACTCTCATCCCATATTTACTTAATTCCGCTGATAACTACTGTTGGAGGACTTTTAAGCGGTATACTTGTCTATGGCTTAGCACCAGAGGCTGAGGGACATGGAACCGACGCAGCAATAGATGCTTTTCATAATAAAAAGGGTGATATCCGGTCTAGAATACCTTTGGTTAAGCTGCTGGCCTCGGCAATAACTATTGGTTCTGGAGGAAGTGCAGGCAGAGAGGGACCAACAGCCCAGATAGGGGCAGGCTTCGGCTCCTTTCTCGGCAAGAAGCTTCACCTCAGCCTAAAAGACAGAAGAATCGCAGTTGCAGTCGGAATAGGCGCAGGAATCGGCTCCATATTCAAGGCACCATTCGGAGGGGCTATACTGAGTGCCGAGATTCTGTACATAGGCGATTTTGAAGTAGAGACATTGCTGCCTGCATTCATAGCCTCAACAGTAGGATACAGCATATTCGCCTCCTATACTGGGTGGACGCCCGTTTTTGGTTACATGAATCTAGGTGCATTCAGTGACCCGCTTGACCTACCCTTTTACGCCGTCTTAGGCATACTTTGCGGCTTAGTAGGCATAGTGTACATCAAGGGATTCTATGGCACACGGGATCTTTTTCAGCGTCTAAGAATGCCGCGGTTCTTGAAGCCAGCTTTGGGCGGATTGTTAGTGGGTATTATTGGAATGTTTCTTCCGCAAGTGCTCGGCATGGGGTACGGTTGGCTTCAGATAGCGATGAGCGGCAACTTTGTCTTACTTCCTATCATTTTGATTCCTGTAATAGTGGTAGTCAAAATAATTGCTACATCTCTAACGGTTGGTTCAGGAGGCAGTGGGGGAGTCTTCGCACCAGCTTTGATGATAGGCGGCTTGTTAGGAGCATCGCTCTGGATATTGTTGGATGGGATTTTTCCAAATTTTGGTCCCGTTATTGCGGCATTTATTATAGTGGGGATGATGGCGTTTTTCGGAGGGGTAGGCAAAGTGCCGGTTGCTGTAATACTTATGGTTAGTGAAATGACTGGAGGATTCACTTTATTGGTTCCTTCAATGATAGCCACTGCAATAGCATACATAATCACAGGAAAGATTACAATCTATAAAAGTCAGGTTCAATCAAGGATTGAATCTCCTGCTCACAGAGGCGAATACTCCATACCTCTTCTGCAAAAGCTTTTCGTCAAAGATGCAATGACAAAAAAGGTCATCACAACTACCCCCAATTCAACACTATCAGAAGTCGCTGAGGTACTGTCAAAGAATGGAATAAAAGGCCTGCCAGTCGTGGATGACAATGGCAGACTTGTAGGCATGGTTACACTTACAGATGTTCTTCAGCTTCACCCAGACCAGAGAGCTATAACCAAAGTAGGCTCCGTAATGACGAAAGAAATCATAACAACTATTCCTGATGAGAGTCTTTATACTGCATTTGATAAGATGACAAATAACCAGATTGGACGCCTACCAGTTGTTGAGTTAGGCAGTAACTCGAAGCTTATAGGCATAATTACACGAGAAGATGTGTGGAGAGTCTACAATATAGAAATAAGGTCCAAACTAGAAGAGGTTAAACTTTCAGGAAGCATTGAATAAACCCAGAGGTTTCATATAAAAAAATAAGCAGACAGATGTATCTGTTCCGAAATTTTTTAAAACGCTTTCTGGAACCAACTTTGTTCAACAATTATTACAATTATACTTTGAGTGATTGATTAAAAGAAAAGGAAAGGGTCAAAAATTGGAAAGCAATAGTGTGGAACTAAAGAAGGCAACTCTTGATGAACCATACCGACGCTATTCTTGCCAATAAAACTGCAAAACGTAGAATCAGAAAACAAATGGTTTAGAAAAATATGAAGATTTTTTAGTTTTGCAGGGTTAAGATACCCCAATACTAAGGCGACCCAGATATTACGCTGACACCAGAAATCTCTTGTTGGACTTAGTAGTAATGCTTTAATGGGTTTTGCGGGTCCGTTGCCAACTTTACAGACGACGGGACTACTACGCTGGGCCAATCTGTTTCGAGTCTGTGTTCCTCGACGTAGTCAATATTGACTCGGTGTACGTGAAGAACATATTCCATCGCTTGGTCCTGCGGGTTCTCAAGCTCAAGCATCTGCTTAAGACTTAAGTGTTCAAAGACTCGCCTAATCGGGCGCATGGAGTTGCCATGGCACGAGATAGCCACATTACCCGGATTTTGTCTAAGCCACCTTTCAAGGTGCACAACAAAGGGCAAAGTTCGACTTTCAACCATTTTGAGGCTTTCGCCTTCAGGAGGCGCAAAATCGTAGCCGCGATGAACTTTGGCAAACCACTCAGGTTTTTCAGCTGCAATCTCGATCTTGCTTTTTCCCTGCAACGTACCATAACAACGTTCAATCAAGCGGTCGTCCACGAAAACGGGAACGTTGAGGTGCGGTTTAAGGACAATTTCAAGGGTCCTTTTGGCCCTCAATAGGTGCGATGTAAATGCATAGTCAATTTTTTCGTGTTCTAGTTGTTGAGCAATCTCTTGCGCCTGTAAAAGTCCTTTTTGAGTTAAGTCTGGATCACGCCAGCCTGAGAATATTTGGTTGCTGTTATCGGTTGTTTCAGCGTGTCTAAAGACAAACAGATTGCAGATCATAATCTATTTTCACCAAAATGTTGTCAGAACTGAGGAAGACGCAAATTCTCTTAACTCTTTTATTTTATGTATCTCTATTGAGTTGCTGGCGTGCTCTATAGCGGTTCTGACACCCTCGGTGAATAAGACTGTATCTTCATCATCAACCAGATGCGTCTCAAGGAGTTTGTTTGTGACTGCCAATAATCGGTTTTTTTCATCAGGGTAGTTTATCATAACAGGGTAAACGCCGAATATGAGTTCCAGTTGTTTTTTAGCTTTAATATAAGGTGTGACAGCAATTATCGGCTGAGCAATCTTGAAGCGAGCTATCATTCTGGCTGTGTATCCTGACCTCGTCAAAGGTATAACTTTGTGAATCGGCATACATTGGCATATGTCTTGGATTGCCCTGCTTATCGTGTCCGAGATGTTGATAAAAGAAGTATCTTCAACTTTGCTCCTGACCGCTTTCTCTGTCTCATTGGCTATGCGAGTCATCATCTCAACTGCCTCCATAGGATACTGACCCATCGCTGTTTCTCCAGAAAGCATAACCGCGTCTGACCCATCGAGAATAGCGTTTGCAACATCACTGACTTCTGCCCGGGTTGGGTTAGGTTGATTAATCATCGATTCAAGCATCTCTGTTGCTGTAACAACAAGCTTACCTTTCTGATTGCATAGTTTGATTAGGGCTTTCTGAACCAAAGGCACTTTTTCAGGTTCAATTTCAACTGCTAAATCGCCTCTTGCAACCATTAATCCGCTGGCGGCGTCTAAGATCTCTTCGACGTTTTGAACACCATCCGAGTTCTCAATCTTGGCGATTATTCCACCTTCAAAGCCATTGGTCTGAGACAGGTTTCTTACGTCTTCTGCATTTCTTGTGAAGGAAAGCGCGATGTATTCGACGTCATGTTTCTTTGCAAATCTTATAATTTCAAGGTCCTTCTCGGGAAAAGTTGGAACTGGAAGATGCTTGTTTGGGACGTTAACGCCTTTCCCGTCTTCAATGGAACCACTGTTCAGGGTCAGAAGCCGAAGTTTTCTATCTTTCTTTTCAACTACCTGTGTTCTAATTTTTCCATTGTCAATGTAGACCTCGTCTTCAACGCTCATTTCGTCATAGAAATCATGATTGAAACTGATTTCTTCCCCGTCGAAGCCTATTTCCATAATGTCTCCTTTACTAAAAACCTTTTGTTGAGCTGCCTTGATTCTGATTTCTGGTCCCTTAACATCAATTATAATTGGGATATCCGCAACTTCACGCACTGTTTCAATGTCGGATTTGTATTGAGCGAGATTTCCATAAGCGGTGTTTATCCTTACGCCGTTCATGCCAGCTTGGAACATTTTTTCTATCACTTGCTTTGAAGAGCTGGCGGGGCCCAAAGTGCATACAATCTTTGTTTTCTTCAAAAAACATCTTCTCGTTGAACTTAGAATACTGCGCATTCTAAGTTAAGGTTAACGGCGAGAAATTGTGCTGCACGTGAACTCATGTTTTAAGAAAAAGTTAGAGTAAACAATTCAAGGTTCTTAAATGGGAAGAATATTGCCAAATTCATACCCGCCATTGTCGTTGTGAGTTAATCTATCCTGCCTGATTCACTTCGGAGATGTAGCAGTGACCTTACACTCACAACTTGTTATAAGGCTCTATCGCCTATCGTTCTATATTTCAGGTCGTGCCAATATTTTGTCCAAGACAGCCACAATTAAAACTAATCCTATAGAAAAACAAAAAAACCTAAACCTTCTCAATACTGTTACATTTGAAAATGGCTTTCATTTTTTCATTGAACTCGGTAAATTCACGGGAATTACGGCAACTAGCACTGTGGAGTTTGCCGAAAAACTCCAAACAATACCCATTCAATCCGTAACATTCCATTTTCAGCGTCAAGACTTTCAAAAATGGCTCAAAAACACAATTGGCGATGAAGAACTAGCTACAAGAATTAACCAAATAAAGGCAGGGTTCCAAGATGAAAATTTGAGGAAAGCACTTTCTACAACGGTTCAAAATCGCATTGCCGAATTACAGCAACATCCCTAAACATTCGTCATGGATATCAAAAAAACAACATGCACTTTCCCTTGAAAGTCAGATGCAATAAGGTCAATATTAGGTAAGTGGGAAAGATGAAAATAGCATTTTTCGAAGTAGAAGACTGGGAGGAAGAATACCTCAAAAAGAAGCTGAACGGTCACGTGCTTAAGTTCTCAAATGAAAAACTAAGTTTGGAAAACGCCCCGCAAATAAAAGATTTTGATGCCGTTTCAGTCTTCATCTACTCTAAAATAGATGAGCAAATCATACGGGAAATTCCAAATTTGAAATTAATAACAACAAGATCCACCGGCTTTGACCATATCGATATAGAAAAATGCAAAAAACAGGGGATCACAATCTGCAATGTTCCATCATACGGGGAGAACACTGTTGCCGAGCACACGTTCGCTTTGATTCTTTCGTTGTCGAGACACATGTGCAAAGCATGCATTAGACGGTTTGAACAAGATTTCTCAATTGAGGGGTTAGAGGGGTTCGACTTGAAAGGAAAAACCATAGGCGTCATCGGAACGGGTCAAATCGGCTTACATGTCATCAGGATTGCAAAGGGCTTTGGCATGAACGTTGTAGCCTATGACGTCCGTCAAAACAAACTCTTATCTGAGGTTTTAGGGTTTGAATATGCTACGCTGGAGGACCTTTTAGCTAGATCAGACGTAATTACGCTTCATGTGCCCTACATGAAAGCTACACATCATCTCATGAACAAAGATACATTCAAACTTGTAAAGAGAGGCGCCATTCTGATAAACACTGCAAGAGGCAGCATCGTAGATACAGAAGCATTAATCGAGGCTCTTGACAACAAAATACTAGCTGGTGCGGGTCTTGACGTTTTTGAAGGTGAAGAAGTTATAAAAGAGGAAAAACAACTTTTATACGACCCTAAAAACCTCGAAGTCTTGAATAACCTAGTTAAGGATCACATTCTGTTAAGCAAGGACAACGTTGTTTTTACTCCTCACATCGCGTTCTACAGCAAAGAAGCCCTAGAAAGAATACTTGAAACAACAGTGGAAAATGTAGTTGCGTTCGTTTCCGGGAAACCGCAAAATGTTGTTTAGCCCAACGCGACATAACTATTGGGAGAATTGCATCTTAAAAGAAAATTCCATGTCTTTCAATCAGACGTTATCTCCAAAACCTGGTTTATCCAAAAATCTTTGAGTACTCAGCCTTTCCACCTAATTCTTCTTCAATCCTTAGCAGTTGGTTATAGTTACAAGTCCGCTCACTTCTTGCGGGAGCGCCATACTTGAATTCCCCTGCATCTAAGCCAACAACCAAATCCGCAAAGAAAGTTTCTTCCGTGCTTCCTGATCTGTGAGAAACGATAACGTTCCACCCAGCTCCTCTGGCTGATCTAAAAGCAGCCAGGGCTTCGGTAATGGTTCCTATCTGATTGAGTTTCAGTAGTAGAGCATTGCAAGCATCTAATTTTATTGCTTTTCGAATTCTCTCAGCATTCGTAACCAGAAGATCATCTCCGACAAGCTGAATTTTTTTCCCCAGCTTTGATTTCAACTTAATCCAGCCATCCCAATCGTCTTCGCTCAATCCATCTTCGATTGAAATTATCCTGAATTTTTCACACAGCTCAGAATAGAATTCGGTTAATTCTTCAGAAGAGTATTCTTTTTCCATGATTTTATAACGTCCCTTGTCATAGAATTCTGAGGCTGCAGCGTCTATCGCCAAACCGAATTCTCTGGAGTAGCCCAGTTCTTCTATCGCTTCGGAAATGAATTTTAGCCTTTCATCAATGCTTTTCAATGGAGGAACAAAACCACCTTCATCGCCAACCAGTACCACGGAGCTTCCGAATTTTTCTTTCAGGTTTTTCTTTAAAGTATGGTAAGTTTCCGAGCACATTCTTAAAGCATCAGAGAAACTTTTGGCTCCGAAAGGAACTATCATGTGTTCTTGAAAATCATTTTTTATGCCAGCATGCATTCCACCGTTGATAACGTTCATCTGTGGAATGGGTAAAGTCACACCTTTTGAATCAGCAAGCTCAGCGATGTATTCATAAAGAGGCAGGTTTGACTCCAATGCTCCAGCTTTGCATACTGCCATGCTGACTGCGAGAATAGCATTGGCTCCCAAGTTTGACTTGTTAGGAGTGCCATCCAACTCAATCATCAACTCATCCACCTCTTTCTGATTGGCACAATCTTGTCCAACGAGTTTCTTTGCTATGACATTGTTAACATTGTTAACAGCTTTCAAGACGCCCTCTCCTAGGTAACGCCTTCCACCGTCCCTTAACTCAAAAGCTTCGTATTTGCCTGTGCTTGCACCAGAAGGAACTGAAGCCCTTGACAACCCTCCGTTTGTGAATACGTCTGCTTCCACGGTTGGATTGCCCCTTGAATCAAGGATTTCCCTTGACATAATCTTTAGTATCCTAGAAATGATCCCACTTCCTAAAGAGTGATGTTATTTTGCTACTTTTATCCTTTTGACGGTTCTCATATGATGGGCTTGTCTTAGAGTATCTTATATTTTGCGAAATAGGTGAAAACAAAACAAGTTCAGTTAGGTAACTCGAGAAGTAAACGGAAAAATGGTGTTGCTATGTTTCTCTGGTGGCTGCCTTCTCTAATGCTGTAACACCGGGCAACTGTTTGCCCATCAGGAACTCGGTCAACGCGCCGCCTGCAGTGCTGACATAGGAAATCTTGTCTACTATCTTGAGCTCATTTAATGCTGCTGTTGTATGGCCACCTCCAGCTATGGAAAAGGCTTTCGAATTCGCGATTTCTTCAAAAATTCTTTTCGTTCCGAACATGAATTCGCTGTTTTCAAAAACTCCCATTGGTCCGCTGACGACAATTGACTTTGCAACCCTTATTATCTTGACATAATCTTCAATCGTTTCTGTTCCAATGTCAAATATGGGAAAATCTGTTGGGAGTTCATGAACAGAAATCTCTTTTCTTTTTCCGTTGACTTCTACGGCCAAATCTTTCGGGGCTTTGATTTTGTCTGGATACTTTTGGATAAGTTCTTTAATGCCTGAGATTAAGACCGAGAAATTTTTGTCACTTAGGAAAGCCATGTTTTGTTTGCCAAGATCAAAACCCATCGCCACTAGGAAAACGTGGCCAACAACTCCGCCTGTGAGTACAAAATCTGCTATTCCATTGTTCAAAACATAACTTGAAATTTCAAGGGAATCATCTGCCTTCGCTCCTCCCAAAATAAATACGCAGGGCTTCTCTGGTTTTTCCAGAATCTTCCTCAAGGACCTAAGTTCTCTTTCCATTACGCGTCCTGCAACACTCGGTAACACGGTTGTGAAGCCTATGATTGATACGTGTGCTCTGTGGGCTGCTGAAAAGGCGTCGTTTACGAACAAATCGGCTAGAGGAGCAAGATTAACCACAAGTGGTTTTTTTGCTTGTTCTTCAGGCGTTCCTTCTTCAGTTTCAGCATCAAACATTCTAACATTTTCTAAAACAAGGATTTCTCCGCTCTTCAATTCTTTAATTGCCGCTTTTGCTTTTTCACCGTACAGGTCATCTACATATTTGACTGGTTTGCCCAGAACCTTCGCAAGGATTTCAGCATGTTGTTTTAGGGATATAAAATCTGAATCACCCTTACGTCCTTGATGCGCCAAAACTACAACCTTTGCCCCTTTTTCTGATAGCTCTTTTATTGTTGATTCTCCATGCGCTCGAATTCTCGAATCATCGATAATTTTCTTGGTTTCGGGATCTACGGGGGAGTTGAAGTCAACTCTAACAAGTACTACTTTATTCTTAACTTCTACATCGTCTAAAGTTAGAAACTTCGCCATTCTCACACCGTCATAGAAATGAAAGGAATTTGAATCTTAAGTGTTTTGGATCCAACAAACATAGATGGACCGTTTCCAAAGGACAGCAGAAGTCGCGTATCACAGGATGTCCTTAGCTGAACTCAAACAGTAAATCATTAAATAATGCATTTTTGGCTAAACGAAACCTAATTATTGGTGAAGGCGGCACTCCTTCTTAGCGAGGTTTTTGGTTATATGCTTATCAAGGATCCTGTTTGTGGAATGCCTTTAGACCAATCCACAACTCAGTTTACTGCGAATTTTTTATCTAAGCAATATTATTTTGACAGCGAATATTGCATGAACAGCTTCATTGAAGGCACCAAAATTGCTTACTTTTCCATGGAAATCGGCATAAACTCTGCCATGCCAACCTACAGTGGAGGACTAGGCGTTCTTGCAGGTGACGTAATTAGATCAAGTGCAGATTTGAGAATTCCCTTAGTTGCATTAACTTTACTCAGTAAAAAAGGCTATCTTAAACAGAAATTAACGCCTGATGGGTGGCAAATGGAATATCCTGAAGAATGGGATCCCTCAAAATTTATGAAACTATTACCGGAAACTGCGACCGTAAAAATTTCGGGGAGAGATGTCAGAATCGGCGTTTGGGTCTATGAGCAAGATAGCCTAACGGGCGGAACCATTCCTGTGCTGTTCCTTACAACTGATGTTGAAGGGAACACTCAAGAGGATAGGGAAATTACAGATTTTCTTTATGGAGGAGACGAAAAATACAGATTGAAACAAGAAATTGTGTTGGGGATAGGCGGGTTACGTATCCTTGAGGCGTTGAAAATTAATGTTAAGAAATATCACATGAACGAGGGTCATAGCAGTCTTCTTACCCTTGAACTGTTAAAGAACAATGATTTAAACCCTGACAAAGTAAAAAACCGATGTGTATTCACAACTCACACTCCTGTGGCTGCCGCATTTGACAAATTCTCATACGACCTCCTTTCAGAAGTTCTTGAAACCGAAGTACCCGAAAAAAACTTGAAAGAATACGGCGGATCTGACAAATTAAACATGACTCTTCTGGCTTTAAACCTGAGCAAATACACCAATGGCGTAACAGAGGCACATATGGAATACTCAAGAAAGCTTTTTCCGGGATATCACATTCAGGAAATAACCAACGGCGTCCATTCCTACACTTGGACATGCTCACACTTTAGAAAATTATTCGACAAATGTATTCCTCGATGGGCCAATGAACCAGAACTTTTGGTTAGAGTCGATACTGTTCCTGACGAAGACCTCTGGGAAGCTCACATGAAAGCGAAGCAAGATTTACTCGACTTTGTTCAAACTAGTTCTGGGTTGCAGATGGATACCAACGCTTTAACATTAGGGTTTGCCAGAAGAGCCACAGAGTACAAGCGAGCAGCAATGATTTTTTCAGATATAGAAAAGCTTAAAGAAGTCAACAGTCAGGGCAAGATTCAATTTATTTTCGCTGGAAAGGCACATCCAAAAGACGAGCAGGGAAAAAATCTCATCAAAGAAATTTACGAGTTTAAGGACCAACTGAAGGGCGAAATCGAAATTGTCTATCTTGAAAATTACAACATGGAAATGGCTGGAAAATTGACTTCGGGCGTTGACGTTTGGCTAAATACACCTATGCCGCCCATGGAAGCGTCTGGAACAAGCGGAATGAAAGCGGCACACAATGGAGTAATCAACTTCAGCGTTTTAGACGGTTGGTGGATAGAAGGTTGCGTTGAAGGCCTCACAGGGTGGGCGATTGGTCCATCGCCTGATCAAGTGATAAGCGACGAGCAAAGAAGAAAAAGAGAAATCACTGACCTCTACAACAAGTTGGAGTACATACTTATTCCAAAATTCTACCAGGAACGCGACAGTTGGATAGGCTTGATGCGAAACTCTATAGGCAAAGTCGCGTATTACTTTAATACGCATCGAATGATGCGAAGATACGCCACAGACGCCTATCTCTAAGTCAACATTTTGGTCCAAAAACGTTGAAGTGACAGAAAATGGGTATTTTTAGAGCTTACGACATAAGAGGAATTTATGGTAAAGACTTAACGGAAGAGATTATGACCCGAATAGGTGAAGCAGCAGGAACCTTGTGCCCGGGCACCTTCACGGTTGGAAGAGACTTCAGAGAGCACGGCGCCGAACTTGAGACGGCGTTTGTTTCAGGACTGAAAAAAACGGGGTCAAATGCGAATTTGGTTGGTACCTGTCCAGCGAGTCTCTGTGTCTTTGCCAACTGGAAAATGAAAAATGATGCTACTGCGTACATAACTGCGTCTCATCTGCCGGCGGAGTGGAATGGCGTCAAATTTTTCCATCAAGATGGAGTCGGCTTCTTCGAAGAAGAGAACAAAAAACTGGGGGAGATAAGCGCCTCAGAAAATTTTAAAATAGGCACAGGAACAGCGAAGAAAATAGAGGGAATGGATACAGAATACGCTAATTTCGTGGCTGAAAAAATAAAACCAGAGAAAATAAGTGTGGTCGTTGACTTCGGAAACGGGGCCGCCTGTCTCTTGGTTCCGAAGATCCTCAAGAAAATCGGTGTTAAAGCCTCTTTCCTATTTGATTGGCCCGACCCAACGTTCTCGAACAGAGACCCTGAACCGAAACCAGAAGCCTTGACCGCTCTTTGCAAAAAGGTTGTGTCAGAGAAGGCTGATCTTGGAATAGCGTTTGATGGCGATGGCGACAGAGCCATTTTTGTTGATGACACAGGCAAAGTGATCATGACTGAGCAAAGCGCGATCCTCTTTATCAGGGACATAATGAAAACTCAGAGAGGCCCTGTCGTCGCCAACATTGAATGTTCAGACATAATAGAGGATGAGGTTAAGAAATATGGGGAAAAAGTGTTTCGAGTACCAGTTGGGCATACGTTTTTGGTGCAGGAAACCAAGAAACATAAAGCTGTTATTGGTGTTGAAGAATCTGGGCACATTTGTGTTCCAAAGTTCTTCTGGTTCGACGATGCAATAATAAATAGTATGTATATGGCGGAAATAGTCTCAAAAATGGGGCAGAAACTGTCTGAAGCCGTGAAAGAGCTGCCGTCGAGGCTTTTTGAAAGAATCGAAATAAAGTGCTCTGATGAAACGAAGTTTCAAGTTGTCGACAAGATAAAAACAAAGGCAATGGAGATATATCAAAACATAGACACCATTGATGGCGTCAAAATTATTTTTTCAGATTCGTGGGCTCTGATCAGAGCATCAAACACATCGCCTATACTCCGCTTATCGATAGAGGCAAGAGACCAAAAAAGACTTGACGAACTCAAACAAGAAATGCCAAAACTGATAAAGAGCGTCAATGCATGAGTCAAGACTCCTTAACTACAGAAGAGGCAAAGAAAACCAATATTGATGAATTATTAAGCAAACTTTTGGCGGGCAAGGGGGGGCTTTCTTCCTCTGAAGCGGAAAAACGACTTGTGCAATACGGTCCTAATGAAATTCAGGAGAAAAAAGTTAACCCGCTACTAAAGTTTCTTCACTATTTTTGGGGTCCAATTCCATGGATGATTGAGGCAGCAGTAGTAATGTCTGCGGTTATCCAACGATGGCCTGATTTTGCAATAATTTTGACTCTACTAATGGTAAACGCAGTAGTAGGTTCCTGGCAGGAACGCAAAGCTGACAACGCCATAGAACTGCTAAAAAAAAGATTAGCCCTAAAAGCGCGAGTTCAACGAGATGGCAAATGGCAAGATATGCCGGCTGAGAAACTTGTGCCAGGCGACATTGTTCGACTGCGTTTAGGAGACATCATCCCAGCCGACGTAAAACTACTTGAAGGAGACTATCTATTAACCGACGAATCCGCACTAACAGGCGAATCTCTCCCTGTAGAAAAACATCTCTCCGATATCGGATACGCAAGCTCCATCGTCAAACAAGGCGAAATGAACGCACTTGTCATCAACACCGCCGCTAAAACCTTTTTCGGCAAAACTGCCAAACTCGTAGAGATAGCCAAAACCCCAAGCCACTTCCAAAAAGCCATCAGCAAAATAGGCGATTACCTTATTTTCCTATCGATAGGACTCGTAGCAGTGATCGTTATAGTCTCGGTTTTTCGAGGCCAAAACATCTTAGACATAATTCAGTTTGCATTGATTTTAACTGTTGCGGGTATACCAGCTGCTCTTCCAGCAGTCTTGTCAGTTACAATGGCTGTAGGCGCTATAGCCCTCGCCAAAAAGGAAGCAATAGTTAGCAAATTGGTCGCAATTGAAGAAATGGCAAGCATGGATGTGCTGTGCTCAGACAAAACAGGCACTATCACCAAAAACGCGCTCACTATGGGAGAAGCTAAACCTTCTGGTGGATTCTCAGAAAATGACGTACTGCTATTCAGTGCGCTCGCTTCAAGAGAAGAAGATAAAGATCCTATCGACGAAGCAATCTTGACTAAAACCAAGAGCACACCCGATATTGCCGCTAAAATTGGGCACATCAAAGTAACCGGTTTTAAGCCCTTCGATCCAGTCATAAAGAGAACAGAGGCAACAGTGCAAGGAGAAGATGGAAGCCAGTTTAAGGTAACTAAAGGAGCTCCTCAAGCGATTTTAGCCTTGATCGAAGACAAGAAAGCAATCAACGACAAATTGACAGAAGATGTTAATGAATTCGCTAAAAAAGGGTACCGGGCTCTGGGCGTGGCTCGAACTGATAAGGAGAATAAGTGGCAATTTGCTGGTTTAATTGGGTTGTTTGATCCGCCAAGGGAAGATTCTGCTGAAACGATAAAGACGGCTCAATCGATGGGTGTTAGCGTGAAGATGGTCACTGGAGACCACATAGCTATTGCCAAAGAGATTTCGAGTCAGGTAAACCTTGGAAACGATATTGTGTTGCCGGCTGCTTTTTTGGATAAGCCTGACAGTGAGGCTCAACGCGTGGTTGAAGAGGCTGAAGGTTTTGCAGAAGTTTTCCCTGAGCATAAGTACCGCATAGTCGAGCTTCTCCAAGAAGAAGACCATGTTGTGGGGATGACTGGAGATGGGGTTAATGATGCACCTGCTTTGAAGAAAGCTAACGCGGGTATTGCAGTTGAGGGAGCCACCGACGCTGCAAAGTCCGCAGCGGCCATAGTTTTGACTAAGCCGGGGCTTTCTGTTATTATTGATGCGATTAAAGAGAGTCGCAAGATTTTCCAGCGCATGACGAATTATAGCACGTACCGCATCGCCGAAACCATACGTGTCCTGCTTTTTATGACTGCGTCAATTGTCATTTTCCAGTTTTATCCTGTTACTGCCTTGATGCTTGTTTTGCTGGCGCTTCTAAATGACCTGCCGATTATGACTATAGCTTATGACAACGTGAAGTACTCGGATAAACCTGAGAAATGGGATATGCGGTCTTTGTTGGGGATAGCGACGTTTCTTGGAATAATCGGGGTATTCTCCTCTTTTGGGATCCTATACGTTGGACTAGTTGTGTTGAAGTTAAACCCACTAGTGCTTCAATCTTTCATATACCTCAAGCTTTCAGTTGCAGGGCACTTGACTGTGTTTGTCGCGAGGACTAAGGGTCACTTTTGGTCTGTAAAGCCTGCAAAGCCGCTTCTATTTGCAGTCATAGCTACTCAAATAACCGCTACAATAATTACTGTATACGGCATTTTGCTTCCCGCCATGGGCTGGGGTCTAGCCGCACTCGTGTGGGGTTACGCGATACTCCTCTTTGTCATGACAGACTTTGCCAAAGTACGACTTTACAAGCTCCTGAATCGCGAGGGCAGAAAAGTTGAAAAAGACGAGGCCGCCAATACTCTTAGAACGGTAACGCCTGACAAGGCCTTCACTTTCTACAGGGATTACGGGCAACCTCTCGGTGTCACCTCAAAAGGCTTGGACGAACTTGCCGCCAGCGTTAAGACTATCGAGCCATCTTCAGTCAGGTTTCACGTTGAAGAGGGAGACTTTGAAAACTGGTTCACGATGCTGGGAGACAAATCGCTGGCATGTCAGGTCGCCGCATTGCGCGGCAAGAACATCTCTTCTGATAAGCTAAAGGAAAAGGTGAGTTCGATGGTCAATAAGCGCGTTGGCCAGTTACACAAGATCGCCAGTTCGAAGGGGAGCGGCGCGCAAGCGCCCTCTGCAAGGCAGGTCAAATCTTGAACTGGATGGACTGTTTCATTTCCTCGTCACCGCTTGAGGCAGCGACTTTTAGGGACCTCTCAAAGACGATTGCATCTAAGGCGCTCGCGCCTATATATTATACTATGAAGCTAACGTACACAAGATTATAGCACCCGGTATCTTGGCGATTGTAATGTTGAGGCAATCGCATCTCATAGTCCCGAGTGTAGTACAGGTATATCAGATTTTGCTTCTACTAGCAGAGACTCAGTGTATTCGGGTGACTGCTTGATGGCCTCGCGGGTAAGATTGACAAAGACCTTCGACTCATCCCAACTAACTTGCTTGATTAATTTCGGCGAAACCAGTACCTCTTTTCCCGACCACCAGTTCCGTGTATTTATGATTAGATAACGAATCGCCCATGTTTCGTCATCTACAATAAAATCCTCGACGTTACCAATCTCGCCGTCGGAGGCTTGGATGTGATAACCACTCACAGCGTTAGTACTACGTAAATGGGCATCCCACTCTTTTTTCTCAGCCTCTTCCTGCAAAAAGCCATAACGGTCATGCACGATGTAGGGATAAGGTCCCCACGGGTATCCACCTATCCAATAAATCGGCCAGCCATAATACATATAGTAGGCTTTCTCGTATTGTCTGGAGACGGGCTTGTCGCTTTCCAATGGTGGGCTGTCTTCAATCTGTTTTTTGGTTAAATTGATGGCGATTTTTTGCTCTTCTTTATTCACTGCGAGCAACGCATGCGGGGAAATCAGCACCAGCCTATCCGAAAGCCAATTTCCTGAGTCGGCAACCAAATAGCGAATTGTCCAGTACGTGTCGTCGAAGTAGAATTCTTTGACTTTTCCTATTTCCCCATCAAGGCTGTCCAATTTGTAACCTTTTAGTATTTTGATTTTGTTTAACATAATACGCACCTATTTGAAGTCTCTACTCTAAAAGTTAGTTCCAGTTTTCTTAAATATATGTGGCTGTAGCGAGACAGCAACAAGTCACCTTAGCTCCAAGACTCAAGTAGTTAGAAAACTTTGATCGCTCAATTAGGGATTGAATTCACCATTGACGTCCTCTCCCGCGATGTCCTCGTTGTAG
>PLYI01000106.1 GCA_003151735.1 Candidatus Bathyarchaeota archaeon
TTAAGCCTGTGCAATAAGGCTTTAATTGTTTACAGTTAGACTCAGCCTGAGGCTAAATTATTGACTGAGCAAGTCGCTACTATCGCAATCGGGCAAACTTTTGTTGATGTTCCCCACGGCTTATCTAGTACGCCAACTGTTGACGACATCGCTGTTATGCCTCATGATAATTTGGGGGGGCGTAGCTGGTGGATCGACACTATTGGAGCAGCCAATTTCCGCCTAAACATAAGTTCTGCTGATGGTGGATCTGCTCATGAGTTTGGTTGGCGTCTTCTCTCAGAAACCTATGAACCTGCAGTTGGGCGCTATGGGATTTTGGTGACGGTTAAGAATCTTTGTTTGATTGATTTAGCGGAGACTTCTTTTGATGCGCAGTTGGACACGCTGATTAAGGCAGCTGACAACATCATTAATACGACTCTCAAACGTTGCGGCGCTACTGTTCCGTTGGTTGCTCCGGATGATATTATCCATGACATAAGCAATTACCTCGCTGCAGGCTTGTTTAAGCAGAAGGATGTTCCGGATGAGAAAGTGCACAGCTTCTACACGGTTGGCATGAATCTGCTAAAAGAGTATGTTGCATCTAATTATCCGGCTGATGTTGCTCCAGGTGACTCTGTTCCGGTATCTAATCAGTCGTTGGCTTATGGTGTGGGGTTAGCGACTTAGATGTCGAGTTTTGGATTTACTGTTAAGGTGCAGTATGGGCGTGTGCAAGCGTACCTGAGGGGTTATCCTGCTCGCAGCGCAGAAATTCAACGGATATGGCAAGAGCAAGGCAGCGAAGTAACTGTTGGTTTTATGCAGGGGATTGTTTCTGTGAAAACAGGTTTTCTACGGGACAGTGTCACTAAGGAGTTGACGGCTAAAGGTTTTAATGTTTATCCGACGGCGCCATACGCTAAGTTTGTAGATCAGCCAACAAGGCCGCACCGTATTTTTCCCAGCGGTGCACGTGTTCTTAGGTGGTTTGATGGAGGGCAACCGATTTTTGCAGCGTATGTTTTTCACCTTGGCACTAAAGGGGCTTTCTTTATCAAGCGTACAGCTGAGGGCATGAAGCAGGCTCTCAAGGAGCTTTATTCTATGATTTGGAGGGAAAATAATTGACTCAAGATGCACCATCCATTAAGGCAGCGATTCTTGGGAAGTTGACTGTGGCAGCGGATCTTTCAGCAGTTAAGAAGTGGTTGAAAGCTGAGCCTGTTCCGACTCGTTATCCAACGTCGCCTTTTGGGTGGGTTGAGTATAACGGAGGAGTGCGTAAGCCGTCTTCTGGATCAAAAGAAGTAGTTGACGATTTCTTTGTGGTTTTGGTGGTTAAGAGCGCAGATCCCGACAATAATGAGGATACTGCTATGATGTTGGCTAAGGCCGCGGAGGCTGCCCTTGAAGCGGATCCTCAGTTGAACAGCACAACTTTTGATAGTTATGTTAGTAATCGGGAGAAACAGAAGGTTTTCGCGTCTGATTACGATATTGTGGCTATTCGTTTAACTGTTCACACTTGGCGGTATGCTTAGCACAAGTGCGAAGAGAAGTAACCACTGTTTCCGTCATTGTATCAAAAAAATTGGATCAAGACAAGATTGCTGTTTCTTGCTTGGTCGACTGCATGTGGGAGCTAAAAGAACGACTCTGTATCAGTAGGTCTGATTTTGAGCTTTCTTAACACGCTCTGTCTCGTCATCAGTAGCTTCTTTTGTTCTTTTAGCATCTTGGTCAGTAGCTTTTTTGATTCGTTCAGCCTCTTGGTCTTTGGCTTTTTTGATTCGTTCAGCTTCTTTTTTATCTAAATCTATTTGAGTCATAAGGTGGTTTTCCTCATTATACTAAAGTTTTTTAAACTAAAAAGTCTTTAGCTGAGAAACTGTGCAATAAGGGTTTTAAGCATTTTTTGTAATAACTTGTTTTTATCATCGGAGAGATTAATAAAAAATGTCTACACCTGTACCTGTACTTGGAAGAAATGCTCGCCTCAAACAAGGCACCACAGAAATAGGTTATGGAAAAAACATATCTGTGAAAGCCTCAGCGGAAATAATAAAAGATTACAGCATGGACGCTTTGACTCCAGCTGTGTCTGGAGCTGGCAAACAAACCTTCACTTGGAGCATGGAACGGCTCTTCACCGACGCCACCTACCTTACTGTTGATTACACCGTTGTTCTCAGCCCATACTACTAACCTGTGAAGCGGGATCCCTAACCATAATGTGCTAGAATCGTTATAGACCACGGTTCCTGCGCTGGCTTGGGATTGGAATGTTAAACGAGACATTGCCACTGCATTTGTCCCGTTTATTATCAGATTAAAATCTCGAATTGGGGTCACTGAGGGCGATGGTGAAGCTGAGGGCGAGGATGTCGGAAAAGGCATGTTGAGGTTGCTAAAAGCCGCAAAGACCACAACAACTAAGGCAAATATCAGAAGGGCTGCTATTATTAATATTGCTTTTTCATGTTGCTTAATAGTTTGCATTCTTTTCCAATGCAACATGCCGATGGATGTATTTATATCTCTTTCAAAAATCGAAAATCTCAATCTGTCCTTTTAATTTTCAGATTTGCCGTTATTTGCCCCTCAGTTAATGCTGCCAAGGTCTAATTCCTAGTGAAATTGCAAATGGAGGATTCAAGGTAATTAAGTATGCAACCCACTCCCTTAAAGTCTAAACGGGGAAGGGAATCGAACCTCACCTCAAATGCTTATCCCAACTCTATTTTCAATTGTGATTTTTCTTAACAAAAGATTTTAATAAGAAAGGAGGGATTTTTCGGTATAAATTCGAGTCTGGGAACGGTAACTCCCGGGCTACCACATCCTATTTGCGTTAAGGTGAATGTATGGCTGATTTGAAAGGTTGCCCGTTTGGTCAAGAAATAAAAGATGATTGCAAAACCTGCGATTATGGTAAAACGAACCATTTTGATAATTCAAGCGGGCAATGCGTTAAGCGCTAATTACTGCGAAAGTTAGAACCTCGCCCAGGCTAACACTCCTGAAGTATGAATATAAAGATGCGCCGGATTTCAGTTTTTGTTTTGGTCCATTGGTTTTTTCGATCCGCCGTTGCTTAACCTTGCTATGTCAAGAGAAAAGGCAAATTCAAGATTGTTTGTATATGAGGTTGAGGATGGAAGCGGCAAAAAATTCAAGCCCTATGAAGACAAAAATTCTCGCAGCTCTTTTATTTTATGAATCTCAATGGAGTTGCTGGCGTGTTTCATCACGGTTCTCATAGCCGAAGTAAACAAGACAGTTTCTTCATCGGTAACTAACTTCATTTCATTAAGACGCTTTGCAACTGCGGCTATTTTGTCTTTTTCGTTTCGGTAGTCTATCAGAACAGGATACACACCAAATATGAGTTCCAATTTTTTTTTAACTTTGATTTCAGGGGTTACAGCGATTATTTGCTGCGCAATTTTGAATCGTGCTATCATACGGGCAGTGTAGCCTGAACGGGTTAAAGGGATAACCTTGTCAACCGGCATACTTTGACAAATTTCCTGAATGGCCTTGCTTACTGTGTCAGAAATGTTGATAAACGCTGTATCTTCAACATTGCTTTTAACGGCTTGCTCTGTTTCATTCGCTATGCGAGCCATCATCTCAACGGCATCCACCGAGTACTCGCCGACCGCTGTTTCGCCAGAAAGCATAACCGCGTCAGACCCATCCAATATGGCGTTTGCAACATCGCTAACCTCAGCTCTGGTTGGATTAGGTTGATGAATCATCGATTCAAGCATCTCTGTTGCAGTCACAACTAGTTTTCCCTTTTGATTGCATAATTTGATAAGGGATTTCTGAACCAATGGCACTTTTTCAGGTTCGATTTCAACACCTAAATCTCCTCTTGCAATCATTAAGCCACTAGAGGCTTCTAAAATCTCCTCAACGTTTCTAACACCCTCAGCGTTCTCAATCTTCGCAATTATTCCCCCTTCAAAACCGTTGATCTGAGAAAGATTCCTTACATCTTCCGCATCTCTTGTAAATGAAAGCGCGACGTATTCGACATCGTGTTTTTTTGCAAACTTTACGATTTCCAAATCTTTCTCGGGGAAGGTGGGAACTGAAAGATGCTTGTTGGGGATGTTGACTCCTTTTCCATCTTCTAGGGCGCCGCTGTTCAAGGCGAGGAGCCGAAGTTTTCGATCCTTTAATTCAATTACTCGTGTTCTAATTTTTCCATTATCAATGTATACTTCGTCATCGACCTTCATTTCATCGTAGATGTCATGATTAAAACACACTTCTTCGCCGTCGAAGCCTACCTCTAAAATGTCGCCTTTGCTGAAAACCTTTTGTTGAGACGCCCTAATTCTGATTTCTGGTCCTTTTACGTCAATAATAATTGGAATATCCGCAATTTCCCTCACATTTTCTATAACTGACTGGTATTGAGCAAGATTTCCATAAGCGGTGTTAATCCTTGCGCCGTTCATGCCCGCTTGAAACATTTTTTCAATCATTTCTTTTGAAGAGCTGGCTGGACCTAAAGTGCATATAATCTTTGTTTTCTTCAATAAGTCAACTCTCCTTGCTGATCCTAGAACACTACACATTCCCAGTTAAGTTTAACGGCGAGTAATCATGGTTCCTTGAAAATTCGGTTACTATTGCCAAATTTTTGCAGAGGTACTCCTGTTAAATCACTATTGCCTCCACACAAAATGACTTTGTTCTAGTTGGGCATATGCTTCTTCAAAATGTCTATTCTCTTAGATAGCACTGGTAAGATTTTCTCTACTGCAATAAACGCCAACGTCGCGTATGCTATTCCCCCTAAAACATCCACGAAATAGTGCTCTCCAAGGTAGACTGCGCTAAACCAAGTTCCCACAGGAATTATCACCACTGGAAGTGCTTTCCACTTCCAAATTTTAAACGCAAAAAGGAAAACTAGCCAAGGTATAGCTGAATGCATACTGGGAAACGCCGCAAACAAGTTCCCGCCTAAAAAGTCAAACAATGTTTTGTAAACAGGAATTCCCAGGTTAACGTCAACCGAGCTAACTAGGATTCGATGGACTACGGGTCCAGCGTAGGATGAAGTGAATGCTGAGTTAAACTCGTACCATGGAGGCGCCACCGGGTAAAAGAGGAAAGTTATGAGGGCAGAGTACGTTAGTACGCCAAATGCAACAATGTATTTCCAGTAGTTCTTGGGGCTTTTTTTCCAAATGATAAACGCGAATAATGTTGGTACAAAGAAATATATTCCGTAGAAGAAGGCTCCTATGTAATCTAGAGCGGGAAACCTAAAACTCTGTTGGAGAAACAGCGAAGGAAGTTGACCAAATAATTGTATATCAAAGTTGCGCGGTGCAGAATGAAGATTATACAGGGATATAGTGCCTACGAAACTGTACATGATTTCGTAAGAGATAAACACTGTAACGAATGGGAGCCAATCCTTCAAGGCACTCCATGTTCGCTTGTTGTAAGAAGCGTAAAACAGGATGCCTAAAACGAGAAATTCTGGTCCTGGAATAACGCTGTATTCCACGCAGAAAATTGTTAACGCTATAACGTAAATTCCCATAAACAGAAGAGAGAAGAACCGTGAAGAATGATAGTCAAAGCTCAACTCAAGCTTCAACTTTTCAAGATTGAGCTTTTTGCTCTCTTCTTTCTTTTTTACCATTACTTGATTGCCAGCTTATCGCAATTACTTCTATAACCCTTTTTAAATGGTTTTTCCCAATTCACTCACAAATCGTTGATTAACTAAGAAGCCAACTCAACCGCCAACTAAAAAGTATCCTTATTTGTTTTTCTAACAGAAACATGGAACAATCAATTAAGGTTTGACTGAAACTTTATCTATCTGATATTAGGCTTTCTGAGTTTAAGCACAAGTGTGCTATCTAAAACTAACTGTCAAGGTTTACACTTATGACTGAGGCAGCAACAACACCCACACAAAGTAAAGAGCAACCCATTAGAGCTTCCGAGCTTGATCCAAAATTCAAGTATGAACTCCAAAAAATACATGGAAGCGATAGAATCCTGAAATGTTTCCAGTGTGGAACATGCACCTCAGACTGTCCAGTTGCAAGGTACAGCGATTCCTACAGACCACGAACGCTTATTCATATGGCGCAATTAGGCCTGAAAGACCGAGTTTTAAACAGCGATACACTGTGGCTTTGCGCCGCCTGCTTCACATGCACCGACCGCTGCCCACAAGACGTTGAAGTAGCCGCTGTAATCCGCGTTTTTCGCAACCTAGCCGCAGAAAAAGGATGCGTCCCACAAGTCTTCAAAGACCAAGCCGCAAGCCTACTTGAAACAGGCTACGCCTTCAAAATTCCCGAACTCAGAGTAAAAAAACGTGAATCCCAAGGGCTTCCACCACTGCCAAAAGGCAACCCAGAAAACGTCAAAAAAACCCTCAAAGGCGTAAAATTTATCGAAAAAATCCAGAAACCCGCAGGAGACAAACAAAATGGGCAATAAATATCTAATGTTTCTCGGATGCTCCATTCCATACCGCGTTTCCGCCTACGAAATTTCGGCGCGTAAAGTTCTCGCTAAACTTGGCATCGAACTTGTGGAGATGCCTGAATTCAACTGTTGCGGCTTACCCTTAGACCCAGTCAGCCATGAAACCATGCTTATCTTAGCCGCGAAGAACTTGGCGTTGGCGGAGCAGCAGGGCTTAAACATTCTTACTTTGTGTCCTGGCTGCGCTGGAAGCCTCAAGAAAGCTAACAAAATCCTAAAAGAAGACAAAGTGCAAAGAGAACAAATCAACGCTCATCTCAAAGAGGCAGGTTTAGAGTTTAAGGGAACCATCGAAACTAAGCATCTTCTGCAGCTTCTTAAGGAAGATGTTGGCTTAGAAAAAATCAAATCCTTAGTTGTCAAGCCTCTCACAGGCCTTAAAGTCGCCGAACACAACGGCTGCCACATCCTAAGACCCAAAGAATACATTGGCTTTGACGATCCCGAAGACCCACAAACACTTAAAATGCTCATCGAAGCAACTGGCGCAACATGCCTAGACTACCTGGATGAAACAGAATGCTGCGGAGCACCCAGCGTGGGAGTCAGCGATAAAGTTGCTTTGTCGCTTGCAAGAGACAAATTAAACCACGTAAAACAAGTAGACGCCCAAGCTCTAATCACTATTTGCCCGTTCTGCCACATAATGTACGACACAAACGAGTTGCGCATCGAAAAATTGTTCAATGAAACCTACGGTATTCCAATTCTGCATTACCCTCAGCTGCTTGGAGTAGCTATGGGTATGTCGTCCGAAGAGTTAGCCTTCAATGAACTGCGCGTAAACACATCTAACCTGCTAAAACAGTTAGCCAGCCTCTAGTTTCGACTTTTAGAAAAACCCTGACATATCAGGGTCAACTCTTATGTAAGTACACTAGATACTTTGTTATGGAGCCAAATTCACATGGAACCGCAAATACCTAAGCCACAACATAAAAGAATAAGGCGCGAGAAAAAAACCATAGAGCACATGGTTGAACTTTATTGCAAAGACCACCATGGGACCCACGGCGAAATATGCCGGGAATGCAGAGAATTTAAGGAATATGCGTTTCTGCGGCTTGACAAATGTCCGTTTCAAGAGAAAAAAAGCACCTGCGGCAAATGCCTTGTCCACTGCTACCGCCCAGACATGAAAGAAAAAGTCAAGATTGTAATGCGTTACTCAGGTCCACGTATGCTTCTTCATCATCCGAGCCTAGCACTGCATCATGTTTGGGATGGACGCAGAAAACCCCCGACGCTGGGCAAGAAAGCAGCTTAGTGGCGAGCTTCTATTGCCTATTTTGGTCTCTTTTCTTTTGAAAACGTAAGTGGCACTTAGCTTTAGTTTGCCCTTGGAGTAATCAACTTCTTTCACTTCAATTTGGTTCTTACTTACCCAGTTCACCGTTATTTTTTCTTCCAAATCCTCTTTTTCATAGCAGCCCTTCCAGATCAACTCAAGAGTCTTGTCGTTTATCCAGTCGCCTACGTGGGTCATGGGCGTCGCCTTGGGAGGTAACGCTGAAAAGATGCACTTTATCAGTGGCTTGATCAAAACTCCAAAGGTCACTCTCAAAATAATCGTCAACGCCTTCGATGTGCATGTCCATTTCCGAGTTTACGCCCAGCAGAGAGGCCATTTCTTTGGCAGTCATTGTTCCACAGCCAGAAAGAACCTTACCGTTGGATGTTTTCATAGCTAAACCCACAGCCCACTCGCCAATCAACTGTTTGAGTAACTCTAGCGCTTTGGAATGGTTGTGTATTTTGCTGTGTCATAAAACCAACCTTAAAAAATCATGCATCCAAGAGACGAATTAAAGTAATAAATGCTTGTGGTTGTTTGTAACAACTGTCAATGTGGTTATATTAATTAGCCAGTTTCCAGTTAGTTTGTACTGTGATTTGTCATGGCTGGTAAAGCAGTTATAATTATGGGTTCAGATCGGGATTTGGATTTTTCTCGTGAAATCGCGAAATACCTAAAAATTCTAGGCGTAACCTACGAGTTTCGCGTTGCTTCAGCCCATAAAACTCCTGAAAAAGTGCTTGAAGTAATCAAAGAATTTAACGCGGAAAAAGCGGTTTACATAACTGTTGCGGGCCGCTCAAACGCACTAAGCGCTTTCATCGATGGAAACACCACAAAACCCGTCATTGCTTGCCCACCTTACAGCGAAAAATTCGGCGGAGCAGACATTATTTCTTCGCTGCGGGTTCCAAGCGGCATCGGTTCCGTTGTTACGATTGAGCCAGAAGGGGCAGCCATAGCAACTGCAAAGATTCTCGCGCTGCAAGATCCACAACTTGACGCGAACGTGAAAGCATATCAAGAGGGCAAAAAGAAGGAACTCGACAAAGCTAACGAATCCATAAAAAAACTGAAGTAGCTTTCTTTCAATAGTCAAAACTATTTTTCAACGTAATATTGGCGTCTGAAAACGTCAATATAACCTACACCCCCCTTTAGGCTCCAAATATGCCCTTGTCTCTGTTTTTTGAGCAAACGTTAGATAAAGCGATATAAGCACAAAAACAACTAATTACCAAACAATTTGAGGGAACAAAATGGGCAGCGTAAAAGACCTACAAGTAATCCGGAAACCAACAAAAACAGCCATGGGAGTCGGCAGGTTCCTCTTCTCTGACCGCTATAGCGTTTTTGACTGGGGAGAAATGCCCGACCACATCGACGGCAAAGGAACCGCGCTCTGTTTGATGGGTGCTTATTGTTTTGAACAGTTGGAGAAGATTGGGGTTGCGACTCACTACAGAGGATTAGTTAATGAAAAGGGCAAAACTGTCAAGGTTGCTGAGTTAAAGCAGCCCTCAAGCATCATGGAAGTGGCTTTAGTTAATGTTTACAAGCCAAAAATAAGCGTAGTCAAAGGCAAAATTGTGCATGACTACAGCGTTTACAATTCGGCGCTGAAAAACTGCCTCATACCACTCGAAATAATCTACCGCAACGGATTGCCCGAAGGTTCGTCGGTTTTCAAACGGCTCGCTCAAGGAAAAATTACATTAAAAGACCTTAGCTTAGATCACCAGCCAAAACCAGGCGAAAACCTTGCCAAGCCGATTTTTGATGTCAGCACTAAGCTGGAAGAAACCGACCGATATCTAACGTGGACTGAAGCTCAGAAAATCGCTGGCTTAACAGACCAAGAACTGGTCGATGTAAAGGCTGTCCTGTTGAAGGCAGATGAAACCATCACTAAAGCTGCGTCAGATGCGGGTTTGAAGAATGAGGATGGCAAAATCGAGTTAGGTTTTGATGATAAAAGAAAACTCATGCTCGTTGATGTTTTGGGCACTTTGGATGAATGCCGTTTTACATATGAAGGTGTGCATGTGAGCAAGGAAGTTGCACGGCAATTCTACAAGAACACAGGCTGGTTTAATGATTTGGAGAAAGCCAAAAAGGAAGCTGAAGCCATGGGAGTTCAAGATTGGAAATCCATGTGTAAGTCGCAGCCTCCAAAACTTGACCTTAAACTTAAAACAGTCATCAGCCAGATGTATATGGCTGTGGCAAACGAGATGACTGGCAAAAATTTGTTCGACACACCAAACCTATCTAAAGTTATTGACAATTACAAGGAGTATATGGGTGAAAAAGCATGACAATGAACAATAAGATTAAGGAAACATTAGGCGATTATGATCAAAAGAGAATTCACATAGGCGTCTTAGGTTCGCACTCTGCTTTGGAGATTGCTTCGGGCGCTAAACAGGAAGGCTTCAAAACAGTTGTTGTTTGCCAGAACGGGAGAGAAAAAACTTACGCCCGCTACTACCGAAACATCTTTGACAAATTCATTTTCTTAGACAAATTCTCAGACATCACCAACCCAGAGATTGTGCGACAACTCACGGAACTAAATACGGTCTTTGTGCCAAACCGCTCCTTTAGCGTATATGCGGGTTACGATGCGATTGAACAAAAATTCGCCGTGCCACTTATGGGCAACAGGTACCTGCTAAAAACCGAAGAGCGTACTGCCCCAAAAAACCAGCTCTGGCTCCTAAAGGGAGCGGGCATAAAACTTCCCCGCGCCTTCAAGTCCCCAGAAGAAATCGATTGCCCAGCCATCGTGAAGGTAGCTGAGAAAGGCAGAACAATCGAGCGCGCATTCTTTTACGCTTCAACCCCTGAAGAATACGAGCTGGAAGCCCAAAAACGCATCAAAGCCGGCATTATAACCCGTGAAGCCCTCAACCAATCCGTCATTGAAGAATATGTTATTGGCGCCAAATTCAACGCAAACTACTTCTGGTCACCCTTAACCGACGAAATCGACTTGCTTGGATTTGACCGAAGAATCCAAACAGACCTCGACGGCGTCCTCGACTTGCCAGCAAAGGAACAACTGGAACTCAACATACCCACTCAGAACATAGAAATCGGACACATGGGCGTAACCATGCGAGAGAGCCAACTGGAAAAAATCTTTGAAGCCGCCGAACGCTTCGTGGCAATCTGCAAAAAAGAGTTCCCGCCAGGAATGATTGGGCTCTTCGCACTCCAAGGAGCAGTAACTAAAGATTTGGAGTTCCGCGTCTTTGACGTTAGCCCCCGTGTTCCAGGTTGCCCCTGCGTCGAGCCAACCTCGCCCTACATGAAATACAAGTATGGCGTAGAGGTGGGTCCAGGCAAACGGGTTGCTATGGAAATTAAACGTGCAGTCAGGAAACATAGGCTTGCAGAAGTGGTAACATGATAACAGGCGCAGAAGTCGGCAAAATCGTCGGAAAATATGACCAGAGCAAACTGGCAATCGGCACGTTGGGCTCGCATAGTTCGCTCAACATTTTCAAAGGCGCCAAAGAGGAAGGTTTCCGAACAGTCTGCATTTGTAAAGAAAAAGACGCAATAATGTACCAGAAATATCCGCTTGTTGACGAATTAATCATCGTTAAAGACTTCACTGAACTCCTGAATGAAAAAATGCAGGAAAGGCTGCGGAAATTAAACGTCGTTTTGATTCCACACGGCTCATTCACCGCGTACCTTAGCACAGAGGAATTAACCGACCGTCTCTATGTGCCCATGTTTGGAAACCGACAGCTGCTCCATTGGGAAGCCAACCGCAAATCCCAAGAAGAATGGCTACGCCAAGCCGGACTCCGACTGCCCGCAACCTTCAAAACCCCAGAAGATATCGACCGCTTAATCATCGCTAAACTTCAAGGCGCCAAAGGCGGCAGAGGCTACTTCCTCGCCAATTCACCGAAGAACTTCCATAAACAATTCAACGAAATGGTCAAACGGGGCATGCTAACACAAGATGACTTGCCAAGTATCCACCTCCAAGAGTACGCGTTGGGAGTGAACGTTTACCCAAGTTACTTCAGTTCAATCATAAACGACGACGTGGAAATGCTCTGCGTTGACCGACGATACGAATCCGCCGTGGATTCTATAGGGAAAATCCCTGCTTGCCAGCAGTTGGAAATCGACATAAACCCAACATACACCGTGGTAGGCAACTTCCCCATAGTTCTCCGCGAATCCCTGCTGCCAGAAATCATGCGAATGGGCGAAAACGTCCACAAAAAAGCACGCGAACTGGCACCTCCAGGAATCATCGGACCCTTCTGCCTTGAAACCGTCATAACTGACGACCTCAAAATCTTCACCTTCGAAATCAGCGCCCGCATCGTGGCAGGCACTAACGTTGGCATCGGCACATCACCCTACGCTTACCTGAAATACGGCGAAAACATGTACATGGGCAGGCGCATAGCGATGGAGTTCAAAGAGGCAATCAAACAAAAGCGGCTACCAGATATCGTAGCTTAAACTATTAAAGGCACATTTCAAGCAAGCCTTCAAAGTTTTTTCTATTTGTATTTTTCTTAAAATTTTTTAAAGCAGCAATTAATTCTGATTTTTGCTTTACTCCAAACACTTCGCCCAGCATCTTTGTTGCCCTGCTGTTTCCCATAAAAAGAAACTGGCAAACCGATGTAACATTAATCACCTTCCGCACAATGCTTGCGGTTTCAAAGTCAACAATGAAAGTCCTGTTCTCCTTATCCACGATCAAATGTTTAGGCGCCTTGCTTAGTTCGCCATGATCCAATCCAGCTTCATCCAGACTCCAGCACTGCTCCAAAATGTTAACCAAAACCTTGCGAATAAGCGTTTTATCTCGCTGTGTTTCAAGCCAATCCTCAAGTAAATCTCCATCAATAAGTTGGGAAAAAAGAAAATTGTTGCTAACAGCAATAAACTTGGGACCAACACCGATTGCGTTGGCTTTCTGCATCATTTCGGCTTCATGATTAAAATCTAGGCGGTCCGCATCTATTCTGCGCATTTTCAACGCCACCTTCTGCCCCTTCATGTAAGCAACCACTACAACGCCCACGTAGCCTTTGCCAAGAACAGGAATGTTGGAAACGTTGGTTTTCCCAACAAACTCAACCGCCGAAACTCCATGCTGCCTTAGTTCCTCTATGCGTTTCTGAATTTCTGTTGGGTTTGTTCTGGGATAACAAACAATTGATGCGTAAGGTTCCTCAATTAAACTTTCAAGAGGCACTGTTATGGGCGGTTTCAATTTTTCTTTGTCCTTTGGGGCAGCAAGCTACATTAACTTTTAAATTTAATAGGAACCTTAGTTCCAACTTAAACTTATCCCAAAGGTTACAGAGATGCCGCGATTCAAACAAATCCAAGAAATACAACAGTTAACTAGTAGAAAAGAGCAGATCCGAAACATAGGAATCATTGCACACATTGACCACGGCAAAACCACGCTCGCTGACTCGCTGCTGGCTGGGGCAGGTTTGCTTTCAACGAAGATGGCTGGCATGGCAAGAGTTCTTGATTACCTCGAAGAGGAGCAGAAACGCAAAATCACTATAAAAACCGCCAACATCACACTGCTCTACAAAGCCGCAGGCACCCCCTACATCATAAACCTTGTTGACACGCCGGGGCATGTGGATTTCACGGGCAAAGTCACCCGAGCCATACGCGTCATCGACGGCGCAGTCGTCGTTGTAGATGCCGTGGAAGAAATTATGGCTCAAACTGAAATTGTAACGCGGCAGGCCCTAGAAGAACGGGTACGCCCAGTTCTCTTCATCAATAAAGTTGACCGTTTAATCACTGAGTTGCAGTTGAACGAGGAGCAAATCCAAAAAAAACTCGACCAAATCATCAGCCGATTCAACGACCTAATCGAAACCTACGCCGAAACACCGTTCAAAAATCAATGGAAAATCGGCGCTTCTCAGGGCAATGTGGCTTTTGGTTCAGCGTTGCATGGCTGGGGCTTCACCATGAACATGGCAAAGCAGCAGGGCATGAAATTTTCGGATATATCAAAAGCGTATGCTGATGGCCAGCAGATGAAATTGCAAGCGACCTTGCCGGTTTACCAGGCAGTTTTTGAAATGGTCATCAATATGATTCCGAATCCGCGGCAAGCGCAAGCTTACAGAATCGCGAAAATTTGGGACGGACAAATCGGCTCCAAGATTGGCAAGGCACTGGTTGAATGCCGCGATGATGCTCCAACCGTAATTTTCGTAACTAACGTGCGCTCTGGCTCAGACGGTGACACCGTTGCCACTGGAAGAGTCTTTTCTGGCAAAGCCGCGAAGGGTGATAGGCTGCATCTTGTGGATGCCCTGTCTGAAACTGAGGTTAAGGAAGTCTCCATCGATATGGGTTCGCTTCGAGAAGAAGTCAGCGAAGTTTCAGCGGGCAGTTTAGCCTCTTTTACTTTGGCTGGAAATGTTAAGGCAGGCGAGTCTCTTGTTGACGTGGCACATAAAAACGAGATGGTACCCTTCGAAGGCATAAACTATGTTTCAGAAGCAGTCGTAACCTTAGCAGTTGAACCTAAAAAACCCCAAGACATCCCCCTCTTGCTTGACGGACTGGAACAGCTTGCACGCGAAGACCCAAACCTCAAAGTCAACGCGGATAAGCAAACGGGCGAATACCTGCTCAGCGGCATGGGCGAGTTGCATCTGGAAATAGCCATCCACCAGCTAAAGAGTGAATGCGGCATTGACGTTTCGGTTTCTTCGCCACGGGTTGTTTATATGGAAAGTGTCCAGAAAAAAGGCGTGGTTGCTTTGGCGAAAAGCCCCAACAAGCTGGATAGTTTTTGGCTGCAAGTTATGCCTGAAGCAGAAGAAGCCAGTACATCAATTGTGGAGGATTCTGGCAGTGTTCTATCTGTTGATGAACATCGGAACGTGCTTCTGGATTGCAGTGGAAAAACCGAGAAGGCATCAGAAGAGCAGCTGGAAGCAATTATCGCGGGATTTGAGTATGCTTGCAGGGCGGGTCCACTTTGCGGTGAACCAGTGCGGCATCTGCGAGTTAACTTGGTTGATTTGCAATTAAGCCAAAGCAACGGTGATAGTTCAGAGGTTATGCGTGGCGTAGGTAAAGCAGTCTTCGGCAGCTTCCTAACCGCTGACCCAGTGCTTCTGGAACCGATTTACAGAATAATCATATCTGCCGCAACCGAACTTGCAGGTGAATCCTCAAGAATCCTGAGCACCAGACATGGAAAAGTCACTTTGTTTGAGCAAAAAGGACTCCTGACCGTTATCAGCGGCTTCATTCCTGTCTGTGAAACATTCGGTTTCTCAAAAGAGTTGCGGTCTGCAACTTCAGGCAGGGCATTTTGGCAAACATTCTTTGACCACTGGGAAAAGATGCCCCAAAAACAAGCTTCCGAAGTTATTGCTGATTTGCGGCAGCGAAAAGGTCTTGCACCTGAGGTGCCTAAACCAGAGAAATTTATGGAGTAATGCGGGATGCGGCTTTATGTTGCTTTCGATTTGGATTTTTCGCTTTGCTGCGGGCAGGTGTTTAGATGGCGGAAAGTTGATGATTGGTGGTATGGGGTTGTCGGCGAACATGTCGTCAAGATTCGACAATGCGGTGCCGACTTGGAGTTTGAGAGCGTCAGCAAAGACTTTGTGCAACACTATTTTGGCTTAAACGATGATTTAACGCAGATTAGCCAATGCGTTGGCAATGACGATTACATTCGGAAAGCTTTGCAGAGGTTTGAGGGGCTGCGGATTGTTCGTCAGGTGCCATGGGAGTGCCTAATCAGCTTCATCTGCGCTACCTACAAGAGCATAGCCGCCATTGAACTGATGCTGAAGAAACTCTCGGTAAAATTCGGCGAAAAACAAGCTTTTGACGGCATTGACTTTTACACTTTCCCAACCGTGGAGAAATTGGCCGATGCAAGCGAAAATGGTTTGAGGGAATGCGGTTTAGGTTACAGGGCTAAGTATGTGCAGGCTACTGCCCAAAAAATCCATGATGAAAACATAAAGCTTGAGGATTTGAGGAATTTGCCCTACCTAGAAGCCCGAAAAACGCTCTTAGAGTTCTCTGGGGTTGGCTTGAAAGTGGCGGATTGCGTGCTCCTCTTTTCCCTGGAGAAACTGGAGGCTTTCCCAGTGGATGTATGGGTTAAACGCGTTATGCTAAACCACTACGCAGAACAGTTACATGAACCCTTCGTGAAAAAAATGCAAAGCCACGCCTCCCTGTCAAACGGCGAATACCAGAAAATCGGCGATTTCGCCCGAACCTACTTCGGAGCATACGCAGGCTACGCCCAAGAATACCTTTACCACTATGAGCGAACAAAACGTTAAAATGCCGAAAACCAGCATTTGCCTACAGGTGCGCACTTATGAGTGAGGGCAAAATTGAAGAATTAATAAAACACAAAAGAATTTTCCTAGGACAAACCACAAAAGATTATTCTGCAGGTGGCAACGACATGCTAGACGACATCGAAGTCTTGCTGAAAGAGGCAAAAGCAGAAATCACCCATAACTTAGAACTAACTAACTGCCTCCGCAAAGACGAAGGGGAACAAGCATGGCAAAAAGACTGCCTATCTATGTTTAATGCATGGTACGAGAAATGGTTTGGTACACCCTAACCCTTGACCGTTTAGTTGGTTGACGGCGAGCGGAAAATGTTTAAATCTGTTTTGAAACAGCAATATTAAGAGTGCATCTATTTGGGCCCGTAGCTCAGATCGGTAGAGCGCCAGACTCATAATCTGTTGGTCAGGTGTTCAAATCACCTCGGGCCCACCATCATCCTAAACCGGTTAACGGCTTGGAACTCGGAGCTCACTTATCTGTAAACCATCCTGCAAAGCGAATGCTTATACCTACCTCGACTGTACGTGATACGCAGGGAAATGATAGAACATGACTTTGCCTTTTATCTCTAAGGAAAATTATTTCAATAATGGTTGGGATTGTTCTAAGTGCGGCAAGATGACTGAGCATCGAAAAGAGGGATCAGGCGCCACCGCTAAATTGACCTGTCTAGTATGCAAGACATAGACTGCACTTATTTGACTGTCATAAGAATCTTGAGGTGGCAAGTCGATAAAGATTGAACCTTTGCACCAGCCATCCCCATTTCAATTGACCTAGCATTGTGCTATCATCACACGTTTAAGAAGAGCTTCGACTGAAAAAATTCTTCAAGCAAGATGTTAAATACACAGTTTGCGGCTCATAGGCTCAGCCGTCACTGAAAGTAACAAAAAATAATAGTTATTTTACGATTTCTCGGATGATTTCGTTAACCGGCATTATCTTAGCGTTGTAGACATAGTCCAAATATTTTAGGTCCTGCTCATGGTCTTCATCTTTGAATGCTTCTACTCCGTCTTTAGCGATTATTATCCGGTAACCTCTAAAAAATGCATCCGCAGCCGTATGACGTATGCACATGTTGGTGTGTAAACCGCATAGAACCACCGTTTTTACACCGTTGCCTTGGTAGAGTCGCCGAAGTAGAGGATCTAAACCTGTCTCGTAGAAGCCGCTGTATGTGCGTTTTTCAACGATGTAGTCTTTTCCTTCTTCAGGTTTAAGTTCCGCAATAACTTGTGCGCCTTCGGTGCCTTTTATGGCGTGGCTGCCCCATTTGCGGGTGACTTCAATGTCTTGGGGGTAGTGAGCGTCGATGCTGTATATGACTGGCACAGCGTTTTTGCGTGCGGCAAAAACAAGACGTTGCAGCGGCTCAATTATGTTGCCAACCCTTTTGGTTTTTAGTGGACCTGTAAAAAAATCGTTTTGTACATCCACAAGGATTACAGCTGGATTGTTAATCAAGAAAACACTCTCAACTAGAAAAAGGCAGAGAGCCTATTTAGTTTTATCTAGCAGCAAGTAAGGCGCAACCGTTAGTTTCTCAGCGCCATCCCACGTAACAAGCACAGTATCTTCGATTCTGACTCCACCCAAGCCCGGCACATAAATTCCAGGTTCATCCGTCACCACATTGCCGGTGTCCAACACTTCCTTGCTGTCGGGGCTCAAAATGGGTGCTTCATGGACTTCCAAGCCGACGCCGTGGCCAAGGTTGTGGACAAAAAACTCTCCGAACCCAGCAGCCTCAATCACTTGTCTAGCTGCCATATCTACGTCGCTTGCTAAAACGCCAGGTTTAATGGTTTCGAGGGCTTTTTGTTGTGCTAACTGGACGGTTGAGTAGATTTTTATCTGTTTTTCCGATGGTTTTCCAGCCATCAAAGTTCGAGTGAGGTCTGAACGATAGAACTTGTAGGTTGCGCCCAAATCAACTACCACAAAGTCGCCTTCGCCGAAGGTTTTTTCCAGGTTGCCGCCGTGAGGGAAAGCTGATATAACGCCTGAAGCCACGATTGTCTCGAAAGCTGTTCCATCTGAACCTGCCTTGCGCATGGCATACTCGATTTCCGCTGCCACTTCCTTCTCTTTTACACCTACCTGAACAGTTTCAAAAGCCGTTTTCATGCCGATGTCTGCCAGTTTGCAGGCTTCGCGGATTAGTTGGATTTCTTCTTGCGTTTTGGTTTTGCGGAGTTCACGAATCAGGCTGCTGGCTGGTTCAAGTTTTTCTTCTCCGCCAACTGCCCTGGCTAGGGTACGCCAACTCTCAACTGGCAATGCGTCTACCGAGAATTTTTTGGCTGAGGCTTGTTTGGCTATTTTTTCCATGAGGTTCTCGCCCCGTTTTAAAAGTTCCACGCTTACGCTTTTGGCTTCTGCTTTCGCCTGCTCGTAGTTGACTCCTGAAACATAAAGTACATTTTCGCCTTGCTCGGGAATTAGTAGGGCTGTTGCTCCCGAGAAATTGGTGAAGTAGGTGATGTTGGTTTGGTTGAAGATCAGGAAGTTGGATGGTTTGCCTTGGTTGGCGGCTGATTGTTTTAGGGCGGTGGTTCGGTTCAAGGTTTTCGCCTCTCTGAACTGGATTGGTTTGGGTTGGTTTAAGTTTTCGCTTCTTTGGTGGGTTTGGGAGGGCTGTTTATTGCGTTGTGTAATAAAAAACAGGTCGTATTTGATCGTGTTTTTTAAAATGAATCAGCCATTAACTTAATATACTTTTCAGCTACCATCTACGTCAACAGATTGAGGGGAAAAAAAGCATGTTTGCTTATGCAGGAAAAATTTTACATGTTAACCTCACAACAGGGGAAATGAAATTAGAGCCATTATCAGAGCAGATGGCTAAGGACTACATCGGCGGAATAGGCTTAGGCATCCGCTTATTGTTTGACAATTCAAAACCGGGCACAGACCCCTTTGATCCAGATAACCCAATTATTTACTTGACTGGTCCACTCAGCGGCACCATGGGGCCAACAGGCGGCAATAGTTACGCTGTTGTATCTAAATCTCCCGCCACTGGCGGCATAGGCAATGCTGAAGCCCACGGCTTTTTCGGGCCAGACTTGAAACGTGCAGGCTACGACGCGGTTATAATCACAGGCAAAGCACCCAAACTATCTTATCTTTGGATTGACGATGACAAAGTCGAAATCCGAAACGGTGAATACCTCAAGAACGCAACAGTTAAAGAAACTGATGATAAAATCCGAAGTGAACTCGGCGACTTTTACATCCGTGTTTCCGCAATTGGAGAAGCAGGCGAGAAACTTTGCAGGTTTGCGGCCATAATAAACGATGAGTTCCGTGCCATTGGAAGAAGCGGTATGGGTGCTGTTATGGGTTCCAAAAACCTCAAGGCAGTCGCTGTCCGAGGTACAAAAGATGTTAACGTAGCAAACCTTGAAGGATTCAAGGAATTTGTTAAAATGATTTATGAACGCATGAAGGGTCCATCAACTAAGAAATACAAAACTTTAGGTACACCCGAAAACGTTCTGGTCTTAAACTCTCTTTCAGCCTTGGCAACAAGGAACTGGACAAACGCTTCTTTTGAAGGCGCCAACAAAGTTAGCGGCGAATACTTTAACGAGCATTATGTTAAGAAAATTGTGGGATGTGCAACTTGCGGTATGCGTTGCGACCACATCGGCGTTGTTCCAGAAGGACCATATAAAGGATCAACTTCAAGGCTTGAGTTCGAATGTCTCTGGAGCATGGGACCACTCTGCGGCATTGACAGACTTGATGCAATTATCGAAGCAATGCGCATCGTAAACGAGTACGGCATGGATGGCATATCCATCGGAGTTGTAGTTGCATTCGCAATGGATCTGTATGAGCACGGCATAATTACAAAGGAGCAAACTGACGGAATTGATCTTAAATTCGGCAACGCTGAAGCGCTAATTGCTATTATTCACAAGATTGGTAAACGTGAAGGCTGGCTAGGCAATATTTTGGCTGAAGGCGTTGCGAAAGCTGCTGAATTAATCGGTGGAGACGCATACAAGTACGCTTGCCACATTAAAGGCTTAGAACTGCCAGGATACGACCTTCGAACATTGAAGACTGCAGCGTTAGGATTCTCAGTTTCATTCCGAGGCGCTTGCCACTTAAGAAATGGAGCTTACTCACCTGACGTTAAAGGCAAAGTAAACCGCTTCAAAATCGAGAAAGGCAGAGGCAAAATGATTACTGAAGAAAGCCTCATGTACAACATCATTGACTCGCTGATTGTCTGCAAGTTTAGCAGAGGCACATATTACGACGGATGGAAAGACCTCACCAACTACTACACACTAGCAACAGGCATCCCAATTACACCTGAAGAAATGATGAAAGACGGCGATCGAATCGAAAACCTCGCACGACTCTTCAACATCCGCGAAGGCAAAGGCACACGCAAATTCGACGATGTCCCATACAAGATAAAGCATTTCCCAGTGCCCGATGAAGGACCAGCTAAAGGAGCCTGCGTTAATGACGAGGAAATGGCAATTGGATTAGACGATTACTACGCTTCACGAGGTTGGACTGCTGACGGTATCCCAACGGTTGAAAGACTAAACTCGCTTGGGTTAGGCGCCTTAGCCTACATTGCTGAGGACGCAATGAAAAAAGCTAAAGAAGCCAAGCCTGAAGTTGCAGTAGCAACTGGCGGAGGCAACTAAAATGGTGCGACCCCAAGACAGAAAATTCGTAACAGCTGACCCCGAAAAATGCATCGGTTGCCTAGTCTGCGAATACGCCTGCAGCATGGTTAACGAGAAAACCTTCAACCCAAACAAATCACGCATACGCGCAATGCGCATCGGTCCACTAGTGAACCTTGCAATTACCTGCAGGCACTGTGAAGACCCCGCATGCGTAGCAGCTTGCCCAAGAGACGCACTTAAACAGGAAGAAGACAGCGGCATTATTCGTGTTGACGAAAACGCCTGCAACGGCTGCGGATGGTGCATCAGCGCATGCCAATTCGGAGCAATGAATATGCATCCAGAAAAGAAAGTCGTGTTCACATGCAACAGCTGCACAGACAACGAAACCAAAGAACCCCAATGCGTCAAATGGTGCCCCGAAGAAGCCTTAACATATGTTACCGCAGAAACCTTGGCACAGAAGTACCGTCAGAAAGCTGTCAAGAACCTGTTCCAAACAGCAGAAGCCGAAAAAGCAAAATCATAATAAACCCTGTTTGCGCTTTTTTTCGCGCTCTCATTTTTAATTTATGTCAAATTGATTTTCAGTCTGCTTTCCCTTCAAATAAGGCGCGGGCGTTTATCGAGTGGTGGCTTAGCTTTTTCTATAAAGTTTACAGGTGTTCTTCTAAAAAATTAACCTGCATAATTTCTTTTTAAATTGGCTTTTCCATAATTATTATGATTATTTGTTTATTAATATAAATAATACTTGGCAACAAACATCGTTGAATAATAGGAGACAAATAATAAAACCCAAAACAAAAATAATTTCAACAATTTTCGTAGTCTTAATAGTAATAGCCTCAATGTTCGCAGCAACCGCATTAGCGGGAAAACCAACTCCACCACCAACTGGCAGCGCTGTAATTAGTTACAATGTCATTCCAACTACCGGAATTGTGGACAGCAATAAAGTAAATCTTGGTTCAGTAAGCATAACTGTACCTACAAATGGCAAAGTTCACATTACCCTAACTGGATATGTTTATTTTACTCCTAATAGTGCGATGTACTTAGGCTTTGACAATACACCCACAGATTACAATCTGGACTATACACTCGCTAGCGCACCTAACGCAGGCGCAGGAACATCATATTATTACAGTTTGTCATCGCAAGCAGTAGTTGACGTTATTGCGGGCACTACAACTTTCTACGCCGTTGCAAGTGGGGGTCAATATGGGGGTACACTATATAATGTTAAAATGACTGCTGTTTTCTACCCAGCATAAACATACTTTGATTTTTAGAAAGATTTTGTTATGTGGCGCAAGCTTACAAATCAGCTCTAGCACGCGGGTCGAAAGTGTATGGGAAACTTTTTTTTGATCGATTTACAGGGGCTTTTTCTTTTTTTGATTCGTTCAATTTGACAGTCCGTTTCTGTTGAGTCGGCTGGGGTATACCATCGGTCGTAATAGTGGTGGTTGATTTGTTTTTGAGAAACCATCCGCTGCTTTTCCTCCTTGTTTGAGTGCCGATAATGATGCCTAAAGTAAAACGGTATCAAAATGCCTGAACCAAAAAGAAGAACCAGGATGGGGCTTAGCCAAAGAATCCAATCCATCAACGCTAAACAATAAAAAATTCGTAGATAACTGTGAAGACCCCAGTGTAGAGGAGCCACTTGCGTCTATGAGTTATTTTCATCTATCAAAAGGATTAGGGCTTGCGCTTTTAAGCTGAACTGTGATTCTGGTTTCTTTAGCCGCCTGTCATCAGCGACATCAAAATGACGGTGTCCCTATCTTTGAGGGAAGTTTTTACGCCTTGGAGTTGATCCATCAAGACCCCGTTTACCATAGTTACGAAGGTTGGTTTCATTTCTTTTTTGGCTGGGTCGTAGACTTCCTGTTTGAATTGTTGCCCGTAGTCCTCTGCGATTTTGTCAAGCAGCTCCGATAGTACTGTGCCGTTTGGGAGCGTGAATTCGTCTTGGCTTGTGTTTGTGTAGGATTTTACTAAGCTGATGTAGTGGACTTTGATTTGCATTTTCTGTGCCTTCTGCTTTGGTTTAGCAGTGTTTTTGGGTTCTGATATTTCTTTTCTCTGTTTAAACAGTTTTTTATCATGAAACTGTCCACTTGAGCGCTGGTTCCAGTTGCAAATTCGGCATTTACGACTCAAAAATAAGCCATGAATTTGCAAACAAAGAACCCATTAACTTAATATATTCTTCAACAGCACTAAATATTCTAAACTCTTGGAGAGAACAAGGTTTGCTAGGTTACGCAGGAACAATCTTATTTGTTGATTTAACCACAGGCAAAACTCGCAGGGAAAAACTAAGCGAAGAAGATGCCAAAAAATACATCGGCGGCATCGGCCTTGGGATGGAACTCTACTTATCCAACTCAAAAGCAGGCGTTGACCCGCTAGGCGCAGAAAACCCATTTGTACTGGCACTTGGCCCAGTTTCAGGAACTATGTTTCCGACAGGTGGAAACGGTCACGCATTCATTTCTAAATCTCCAGAAACAAACGGTGTCGGCGAATCAGTAAGCCACGGCACATTTGGAGCAGAACTAAAACGTGCAGGATACGACGCCTTAATTTTAACTGGGAAAGCTGAAAAACCAGTTTACCTCTGGATCGACGATGACTCTGTTCAGCTGCTTGATGCATCGCAGCTTTGGGGCAAATCACCTGGCGAAACCGAAGACGCCATCAAAAACGAGATGGGCGACTACTATGTTCGAGTAGCCTCTATCGGTTTAGCAGGCGAAAAACAATCAAGAATCGCATGCATAATAAACGAGAAAACCAGAGCCGCAGGAAGAACCGGGCTTGGCGCAGTCATGGGCAGCAAGAACCTCAAAGCCATCGCTGTCAGAGGAACCCACGACATAGTTGTCGCGAAACCTGACGAATTTATGGAGATGGTCAAAGAATTTCATGAACGCATGAAAGGCCCAGCCGCACAGAAATACCGCACATTGGGCACACCTGAAAACCTTATGATACAAAACTACCTTTTCTGTATGCCTACACGCAACTACAACAATGCTCATTTCGAGAACGCTGAAAAAGTCAGCGGAGAAACCCTCAACGAACAATACATTGCAAAAATCATCGCTTGCAACTCTTGCGCGATGCGGTGCGAACATGAGGCTCTTATTCGGGAAGGACCCTACAAGGGCACTTTGGCACGAATGGAATATGATAATCTTTGGGCATTAGGACCCAACTGCGGCGTAGACAAGCTGGATGCTATTATCAAAGCTGCTGAACTCTGCAACTTCTACGGCTTGGATGCGACAAGCGCAGGGGTAACGGTAGGCTTCGTGATGGACTGCCATGAAAAAGGCATCTTAACACATGAAGAACTCGGCGGAATAGACGCTCACTTCGGAAAAGCAGACGCATTAATCCAACTTATCGAAAAAATCGGTAAACGCGAAGGAATCGGCGACGTACTTGCGGACGGAGTGAAAGTTGCTGCAGAAAAAATCGGCAAAGGCTCAATGGAGCTCGCGCAGCAAATTAAAGGGTTAGAAGTCACAGGCTACGACTTGCGGTGCCTAAAAACGACCGCGTTGAGCTCTGCTGTTTCATTCCGAGGAGACCATAACCGAAGCGGCGCCTATACCATCGACTTAACAGGCAAAGTTGATCGTTTCAAAGCCGAAAAAGGACGCGGCAAACTCGTCAAAGACTCAGAAGACATCTACGCATTAATCGATTCACTAATCATCTGCAAAAACGCCAAAGGCACCCTCTACAAGGAACTCGTTGACATGGCAAAACTCTACAGCTTAGTTACAGGTACCGAGACGTCCGCGGAGGAACTTAGATTTGCAGGCGAGCGAATAAACACACTTGCCAAACTCATCAATGTCCGAGAAGGCAAAAGTCGCAAAGACGACACGTTGCCATGGAAAGTTATGAACCTGCCAGTCCCAGATGACGGACCCTCAAAAGGCGCCGTGGTAACCCAACAAGAACTTGACTTGCTACTAGACGATTATTATCAAGCCCGAGGCTGGAACGTCCAAGGCATACCGACGAAGGCTAAACTCCAAGAATTAGGATTGCAAGATTACCTCAACATAATTGAAGGAAAAGAGGATTAAAAATGGTCAAAATGCATGAGAGAAAATTTGTTTCCGCTGACCCAGAAAAATGCGTCGGCTGCCAAATATGCGAGTACGCCTGCTCATTTACCAAAGAGAAAGCCTTCAACCCGCTTAAATCACGCATTCGAGTGGTCAGAGTTAACCAGTTGGCTAACATGGCTGTTACATGCAGACTCTGTGAAGACCCAGCCTGCGTAGCAGCATGTCCCCGAGACGCACTTACACAGTCAGAAGACACAGGCAACATCGTGCTGGACAAGGATAAATGCAACGGCTGCGGCTGGTGCATCGAAGCCTGCGACTACGGTGCCATAATGCTGCATCCAGAAACCAAGGTGGTCTACGTCTGCGATATGTGCAAAGACAAAGCTGACGGACCACAATGCGTCAAATGGTGCCCTGAAGAAGCCATAACTGTCGTTACAAGCGACGTGCTAGCACAGAAAGCAAGAATCGGCGTTATCAAAAAACTATTCCAAGAAAACAAAAAATAAAGGAGCTTTTTTCAAGCCCACCTTAACTGTTTTATAAGAAACTACATTCTGCCTGGATGCTCCTCCATGCAATGCGCTTCATAATCCTCTTTAGCATCGTATTCTTGGTTGTCGGTTGGGCACTTGTATTTGCCGTTAGCTGTCTTTTTCGGTTCAGGCATCTTTTTTTCAGACTCCAAAAAATCCACCTCCAATTAATCTTAATAAAAATCCGTTTTTCCATTCGACTTATGTTTCTTAAAGATATGTGACTGTACTAAACCAACCATAAACATTTTTTAGTGCACTTTCGAACCAGAAGACGGCTACTTCGGTCAGTGACAAACCAATTTTATATGTGTGCCGTCTGCAAAACCTATTAATAATAAACTGCCGTCAACTTTCGCAGGCGCCAGCATTGCTTGACCAACTAATTATAACAATAATCCTCGGTTTAATCCAGGGCTTCGCAGAGTGGCTTCCCATCTCCAGCACTGCTCATTTGCGAGTAGCGGAGCATTTTTTAGGGTTCTCTGCTACGCCCCTGTTCAACGTGTTCTTGCATGTTGGCACGCTTGGGGTTGTGGTCTTCTATTTCAGGCATGACATCAAAGTAATACTTACATCTTTGGCGCATAGGGATTTTCATTCGGAATACGGCAGATTTATCCCACTAATCGTAGTCGCATCGATACCCACAGGCATAATTGGCGTGCTCTACGACCTGTACCTAGGCGACCCCTACCAGACAATCCTAATTATCGGCGTGACCTTCTTATTCGGTGCCGTACTTCTGTTCTCCTCTAAGTTTGGAAAAGAAACTAAAACCCAAATCTCCTACCGAGAAGCAGTAGTCATGGGTACAGCTCAGGGAGCAGCAAGTTTTCCAGGGCTTTCAAGAAGCGGCTCAACAATATCCGCTGGGTTGCTGCAAGGCGTTAAACGTGAAATGGTTTTCAAATTCTCCTTTTTGCTCTCGATTCCCGCTATTATCGGCGACTTAGCTGTGGAAGCTTACCATGAACGGGGCAGCTTTTCTCAAGGCGTCGGCGTCAGTTCGCTAGATCTTCTGGTGGGTTTGGTGTTTACGGTGCTTGCAGGCTACTTGGCTATTGTATTGGTTAAAAAACTGGTTTTAAGCAAGAGATTCCATTATTTTGCTGCCTACACCTTTGCTCTTGGAATGGCGCTAATAATCTTATCATTACTTGGTTTCTAAGCCCGCTGTTTTAAATGTAGCCACCAAATGAGATAGAGGTGCCCTAATTTGTGAACCATTCACATCTTTTTTGCTCAGTCGAAAAATTTTCGTTCCTAAGTTGCTGCTCTTTTTCAGTTGCTGCTTCCATGGCGTTTGCAATCGCGTTGGCCCACATTATTTGAAAGTAATTGCATGCCAGTTCAATAAGGACTGAATTATCAGTCATTAACAAAGATGTTTCTGCAGGTGATTTGTCAGTTGCTAACAAAATATTTACTTCTTTTTCGTCAAAAATTGCCACTATAGATGAGGGCAGACAATGGACATATCGAACTTCGAAGTTAGGGTGCGCCATGAGTTTTTGTATGCTTTTTGGGAGAGAAACAACGCTGTTTGGTTGCTGCGTGACTATTTTTACTTTCGCACCATTGTTCATGGCTATGAGGTGTTCTTCGATTGTTTCAAGAGTGTACGTTAGGAAAAAGGACCATTTTGTCACGATTTTCAGGCTTTCTTTGGAGTTTACAATTTGTTTTTTGGCTCTTATCAGGCGAGCTTGGAGGTCATTAATGATTATGTACTGAGGTTCTTCTTCTTTTGAGCTGACTCCTTTATTTTCTGCGAAAAATCGTAGAAATTCGGTTGATCCCTTCTCAAGATGATCGGTTTCTTTTTTCCTGCGTTCAACTAGCATGTTGATGGCTTCTTGAATCGGAATTGCCTCAAACTTTGTGGGTGTGCCTATAAGCTTCTCAATCAATCCTAAGTTAAGTAACTGAGTTGCTATTCGATAGAGATCTTGTCGGGCAACCCTTGAGGTTTTAGCTATGTCCTTGATAGTGGATTTTCCTGCTTTAGCTAACACTATGTAGATCTTAGCTTGCAAAACAGTAAGTCCTAGACCCGTCAGTGTCTCAATAGCTTTATCTTGAGCATTCAATAATTTTTTCCTACTCTTATTCTGATTTAGATAACGTCGTTATAACTCTACTTCATACCATCTTGATACTATAAACATTTCGAATTGAACGTCGGAACACTTCTGACGGCTCCTTAAGAGTAACAATTCCCCTAGGCTATCAGTTATAGAAAAAAAGGAAAGAGAAAAAATGAAAACCCAAAAAAGCAAAATGGAATTACTGAAAAATAAAACTGCAGTTATCATGATTACAATATTCTTAATTGTTTCAATGGGATCTTCACTGATGCTGATGCCAAGTGCCAATGCGCATTCACCTGCTTGGCCAATTCAGCTTCACGCTTTCGCTAATGCTAACCCGCCCATTGCAGGTGTCGGTCAAGCGATTAACATAGGCTTCTGGATGAACACACCTCCACCAACAGCTAACGGACCATACGGCGACAGATACGGACCTTATTACGTAAACGTTACAAATCCAGACGGAACAACCACAACTCAGGGCCCATACATATCAGATGATACTGGAGGAACACACTTTGATTACACACCCACCACAATTGGCACATACAAGTTCCAGATGTACTTCAACGGAATGACCCTGACAGGCACGACTAACAACCCAGCAAACTCAGTTGGCTTTGCAACTACACAGCAGCAAACTTTCATTGGCGACTATGTTTTACCGGCTGTCAGCAACGTAGCAATCCTTACTGTGCAGCAAGAACCAATATCATTACTTCCGAACACTCCGCTTCCAACCACCTACTGGCAGACCCCAGTAAACGGAATGAACGTACTCAACTGGAACAACATAACCGGAGCATGGCTAGGACTTGGCAGAAACGCTAACCCCATCGGCGCAGAAATGTACAACTTTAGCACAAACTACAACCCATTCACAACAGTTGTCAATTCACCACACGTCATGTGGACAAGACCTGAATCTTTCGGAGGCGTCGTGGGAGGAGCATTCCCAGGCTCAACTTCTTACGGCTTATACTATCCCTCACCACAATATGAAAGACGATACAACCCAGTAATCATTAACGGCTATCTTATCTACACAGACTTCCCAAGCAGCTCAACTAACCCAACAAGCATACTTGGCGTTGACCTATACACTGGACAAGTCATATGGACCGACAGCACAGCTAACAATGGTGGCTCAGATGCAGCGCACAGCGCCCTATCAAACGGCAGAGTAACACAAGTGTCATTTGGTCAAGTGCTCAATTTCGTTGCACCAAACCAGTATGGAGGCATCGGATACTTCTGGACAACCGGCACACCTGACTGGATAACAGCATCACGCGCAGTTAACTCCACAACTCCTGGGCTTCACTTCAGCGGATCAACATACAACCTCTTTGACGCAAAAACAGGCGCATACCTCCTCAGCGTTGTCAACGGCACTAACTTAGAAAAAACAGTAGATGCTAACGGAGACATAATCGGCTACTACCTAAACAGCACTCTAGGCACACAACGCGTCAACTACAACCAACAAGCTCTCCCAGCAACTTACCAACTAGCAACCAATACTAACCGGACAGGAACCGCAACTGCCAGTCCAATGCTGGAAGAGTGGAACTCAACTCTGGCAATCTTAAATAACAACTGGTTCGCTTCACAAAACGGTTGGTCTTGGAGACCAGCATCATATGGTATTGTTGACTTCCAAGGCGGAGTAGAATGGGCACAGCCAGTAGCAGCAAACTACACTGGACTAGACTACGGCATAGCAGGACCCTTAGCATTCTGGGCAATCAACAGCAACACCATCATACTCAACACAGGAGTCAACTGGCCAGGCATAGCACTCTCATTCCAAGTCGGCTGGTCAATCTGGGCAGGATACGATTCAAACACAGGAGAACAACTCTGGATAAGAAACTACACAATGGACCCATTCACATCAGTCAGCCTCAACTGCGAATTCCTTGCAGGTGACGGTAACTTCATCACAGAAACCCGAGAAACAGGCAACTTTACCGCATATAACATGAGAACAGGCAACCAAGTCTGGTCAATTGCAGTTGGAGCTCAAGCTGATACATACAATACTATTGGAGCTTATCAGGGTGCAATTGCTGGTAAAGATCTTTACATGATTGGCTTTGGCGGAGATATATGGTCAATAAACATTGACACGGGCGCTATCAACTGGTACACCAACACCACAGTGCTGCAGGGACCTGCGGGCACTAATACGCCTTATGGTGTTTGGCCTATTTGGGAGCAAAACGGCATAGGCGTCGCTGACGGCAAGATATTTCTTGAAGAAGGACACGAATACAGTCCACCAACATTCCTTGGAGCAAAGACATTAGCAGTAAACGCTACTGATGGATCACTTGTATGGGCGATAGATGGCTTTTCCGTTAACGGCTTACCATACATGGCATACGGACAGATAAACATGATTGACGGATACAACAATGAAATCGAAGACTTCGGTCAAGGACCATCCGCAACCACAGTATCTGCACCTAGTGTCGGTGTAACAACAGCTACACCAATAACCATTACAGGCTCAGTAATGGATATCTCTGCAGGCGCAAAGCAGGAAGAGGTTGCAGCAAACTTCCCCAACGGCTTACCAGCAGTATCTGATGCAAGCATGGAACATTTCATGGAAGCTGTCTACATGCAACAGCCAATGCCAAACAACACAACAGGAGTTCCAGTAACCATCAGCGTTATCGACTCTAACGGCAACAACAGGATAATCGGCACCACAACATCTGACACCACAGGTCAATTCGGTTTAACTTGGACACCTGATATTTCAGGTAAATACACCGTCACCGCTACATTCGCTGGTTCAGGAGGATACTACGGATCAAAAGCTCAAACATACTTCACTGCTAGCGAAGCAGCAACACCAGCACCAACAAATGCACCTCCAGCAGGCTTGGCAACAAACGCTGATCTGATGACATTCATAGTCGGTGGAGTAATCGCTATAATCATTGTTGTAGCGATAGCCACATTGCTGATACTCAGAAAACGACCATAAAAAAACAACACCCAAAAAAATCAATCCCTTTTTCTTTTTTGTCTTTCAATCTCAAAGCAATAGAAAATGCTATCTTTGGTTTTAAGCAAAAATTTATTATTTCGCTGCCTAAACGAGGATTCTTTGTTTTTCCGTGTTCTTACTTGTACCCAATGCTGCTTAGATGATTTTTTCTAGGTCCACGATGAAGCGATCAAACATCTTCAAGCCGCCCCTCCAGAAGTCTGGTGCCTCAACGTTTAACCCAACGATTTCGCCGATTTCCGTCGGCGACACACTGCCGCCTGCAGACAAGGCCTTCACCAGATTGGGCGCAAACGCTTTGCCTTCCTGCAGGTACCGCGTGTAGAGGGCGTAGACGAACATTTGAGCGTAAACATAGGGGTAGTTGTAGAAGCGGTAGTTTGCCATGTAATAGTGGGGTTTCATGGTCCATTCAGCTTCCATTTCAGGGAACCATGTGACCGCGTCGGCGTAGATGCGGTCGCGGGATTTGGTCCAGTGGCTGCAGATTGTTTTGTAATCCAGGAATTCGCCTTGCTCAATGGAAGCGTAGAGTGCTTGCTCAAACCACACTCGCGCAGTGACTTGGAACGCTGTCATCCCAGCCTCATCCAAAACCATGCAGAGCATTGCTCTGCGTTCAGCATCGGACTTCGCCCCATCCAACAGCAAATCTGTGACCAGCAACTCGCCAAAAATCGAAGCAGTCTCCGCTACGGATGAGGACACATTCATGTTCAGCAGAGTTTGGCTTCTTGATGCGTACCAGTCATGGGTCGCGTGCCCAAGCTCATGCGCCAACGTAAAAACATCGCTTAGCGTGCCGTTGAAACTTTGCAGGATGAAGGCAGATTTGCCGTTGTAGTAGCCTGCGCAAAACGCACCGTTACGTTTGCCAAAGCGAGGCATAGCTTCGATCCGGCGTTTTTGGAACATTTCTTTGACTGCGGTGGCATATTGGGGGTCGAAGCGGTCGTAAGCTGTTGTGACTAGGTTTTGTGCTTCTTGGAATGTGAATTTAAGTTCTGGCGCATCGGGAAGCGGAGCCACAATGTCGTGGTTTCCTAAAACAGATAGACCCATTAATTTGGCTTTCAATTTGAGGTAACGCCGATATGCTGAAGAGCCTTCTTCGACTGTTTTAAGCAGATTAGCAATTATGCCTTCTTGAGTATCGTTCGCGATAAGGCTGGATTCCATTGTCGACGCGTATTTTCTTCGTTTAGACACTGTTACCCAGTCGTTGCAGATGCTACGGAGCGCCGCTGAGAATACTTCGCCGTCTTTGCCCAGCAGCCCGTAAATGGCTTTGTTGGCGGATTCTCTTGTAGCTCGGTCACGGTGAGGCAGCAAACCGTTGGCTTCGCCGTAACTGAGCGTCTTTTTTTCTCCTATGACTGTTACTTCGAAAAGGCGGGTATTAAGCCATTTACTCTGCAGCTCCTCCCACGCGTTCACGCCAAATTGGTCTTTCTCTATAATGATTTGTTCTTCTACTTCGGAGAGTTGGTGTTCAACACGGCGGTAAACACGTTCCAACGCATGTCTATAATTAGTCAAAGCTGATTCATTGATAATTTGAGGCCTGCTTTTGACCAAAGCACCCAGCTCAAGCGAGTAAAACGCCAGCTGCTTGCCGATGTTAGCTGAGAGCTTATCAACTCTGTCATTTAACGCTTGCGTCTCCGGCTGAGTCATGTCAGCGGAGAAAGACAAGCTTGAAAACAGCGCTATGTCGCTGAATTTAGCTTCAAACGCTTCAACATCACGCAAGCACTGCAGTAAACCGTCGGATGATAGGCTGGCTATTTTGCCTCGGTAAGTCTTCTCAAAAATGTTTGCCATTGCTGCGGCTTCTGAGATGGCTTGCTCTACTTTTGGATCAGTTATGCTTGGGAAGAGCTGGGTTAAGTCCCATGTAATTTGTTGAGTTATCAAAGTTTTTGCCTCTTCTAGGCTAGTGGTGGCTAGGTTATTTTGCATTTTTGTTTTGAGAAGCTCCGCTGTATGAGAACTATTTCAGTTAACGGCTAAAAAAAATTTTAGATTTGAGCTTGTTGTCTTGGTTAAACCAAAATTGACGGTTCCTCAGACAGGGTTTGTTCGAAGCCTTCAAGGATTAACTTGTTGCCTTTTTTAGCTATGAAGAAGTCGGTTCCGCATATTGGGCAGGGAACAAACTCGTTCTCTCCCACTGCGTCGAACTCGAATTTTCCGTTGCATTGAGGGCAGATGAAAGTTATCGATGCTATAATTTTCTGCATGGTGTATTCTCCTATTTTTTGTTTTGCAATTAAGCGTAAACGTAGTTTTGACAACTAGAGAAACAGCTTACTTGTAATATCAATAGAGAATTGGTTGCTGTGTATTATCTCTTTCCATGAAAACCAAGGGTTTGGTTGGTGAAAAGAAAAGAAATCAAGGCCAGCAACAATAATCAGGCGGTAAGAACACAAATTCTAGATGAGGGTGTATGCCAATTCTCGGATTTGCATGAATCTTGATTTTATCTGAGGAATTCTTTTTCAGCAATGTCTACTTGTTTTTCCAGCGTTTCTTTATAGTTTTCTACTTGGAGTTCTTTAAGGTCGTTTTCGCTTGCATTTAAAATCTTCATCAGTTCTTTATCGCTTAGCTTTACCAGTGTTTCAGCAAGTTCCAAAACGAGCTTGCGGATTTCTAAGAGCTCCAAAGCTATGCCCTTAAGGGCTCTTTTGTCCTCGTCTGTGAGAACTGTTTTAGCCAACCAAGTCACCAAGCTAAGTTCTTATTTCATAAGTATAAGGTAGTATTAAAATTTCCTAAATGCTGGTTAGGATTTAAACCAGAGGAAAGGGTTTTAGGTTAAAAGCAAACTTGTCTGATCGAGGGATTTTTGTGCCCACAATCAAAGTGGAAGAAGAAACGCTGGGATTGCTTAAGAAACTAAGAGAAGAAATGAAAGTCCAAAGCTACAATCAAGTTATAAAAGGATTAATCATAAAAAGGAACTGTTATCCTTCTTCAATGTTCGGGTCGAATCCCAAGTTGTCTATTTTTTCAGAATGCGATGAAATGTAAATTCAAGTACCAAGTTCGTTTTCTTCAAAGCCTAATTCTTTCACCATTTCTTCGTAGCTAAGCACTCGATTTTCTTGGACATCTTTTAGGCTTCTATCAATGCTTTTCATCAGTTTATCATCGCTTAGGATTTCTACAGTTTCCATAAGTTCTTCGACGACCATTCTGAGTTTAGGCAGTTCTTCAGCTATGACTTTGAGGTTTTTCTTATCCTCATCCGTGAATACAGTTTCAACCAACCTAAGTCACCGTAGTATAGTAACAATTCAGTCTATGTTAGGTATTAAAATTTCCCTAAAAGAGTCGAGATGTTATGGTGCTGAGGGCAGGATTCGAACCTGCGAACCCCTGAGGGAAAGGATTTCCCATCTGGGCCTTGCCGGCCAAATGTTAGATCTTGAGTCCTTAGTGGAACACGCAAAATGCGCATTCTTTCACCTTTGACCTGGCTTGGTTACCTCAGCACATGCTGTGCACAAATCTGGTTGGGTTCGGACTTATTAATCATTTCCCGTCTACCGCAAAAGTAAAAGCGCTGGTTCAACGATACATAGAGGCAATGCATACCCAGCATAGAATAATCATAGGCAACAGCCAACAAATGACCGAACTCGACAACGACAGCGTTCAGTTAATGGTGACTTCGCCGCCTTATCCCATGATAGTTATGTGGGACGAGCTCTTTTGCAAGGCTGACCCCAAAATAGCGGAATTATTTCAGAAATTGGATGCAAACGGGAGCAAAGAAACTGTGCGGCAAATCTACGATTCAATGCATGATCATTTGGCAAAGGTTTGGCAGGAAACGTACCGGGTTCTCGTCGACGGCGGAATCGCATGTATAAACATCGGTGATGCAACTCGAACCGTAAACGGCAGATTCCAACTCTACCCCAACCACTCGCGGATCACTGAGGTTTGCGAAAAAATCGGCTTCATCACTCTCCCATACATTCTATGGAAAAAACCCACTAATAAACCGGCATACAAGGGCAAAGGCGCCTTCTTAGGCTCAGGATTCCTCCCACCAAACGCCTACGTCACACTTGACTGCGAGTTTATTTTACTGTTCAGGAAAGGGAAACTCCGCAAGTTCCCGCCGAAAGATGCTTTGCGTTATGAGAGCGTTTTCACGAAAGTGCAGCGGGATGAATGGTTCAGCCAAATCTGGGCGTTGAAGGGAACCAGACAAAGTGCAATCGAAATGGAGCGAAGAACCGCTGCTTACCCAGAGGAAATTGCAGAACGTCTAATCCGAATGTTCAGCGTTAAAGGCGAAGTTGTACTCGACCCCTTCTTGGGTTCAGGAACCACCGTTAAAGTTGCCATTGAAAATGGGCGCAACAGCATTGGATACGAAACAGACAAAAACCTCTTGCCCGTAATAACCAAAAAAATAAGTCACCATGCTGCAGATGTCGAAATAATCCATCGTTAATGATTAATAACCGTCCCTTCAATAAATGCAGACAAAAGGTCCTACTAATTGAGCAAAAAAACTTCAACCAACAAAAAACCCATGGGATTTGGCAATACTTCCAGAAGGTTCACCCAATCAGAAAGACGTGCAAGGGGTAGCTTAGTCAAGGACCGTTTTGCATTTGAACAGGCCATGCAAGGGCACGACTGCCAAAAAATTCGGGAAGGCGGAGATTTTGTGGTTCAGAAGCGGGATTTCTTTGGAGAGAAAGTTGGCGAGGCTACAACTTATGAGGTTAAGACGGTCAACTCTAAGTTAACTGAGGCGCAGGAAAAAAGGCAGCGGCAACTGGGAAGAAACCGCTACAAAATCGCTAGGTATTAGCAAGTTAACTTTTGATTGCTTTCGTTGACGCTTGGAATCCCTAAGAGGGGTAGGTTCTGTATTGGCGTTTTTAGCAACCATTAGCATGTTAAAATTCAGTGTGAACCCAAGAAAGCACTAACCTACTCGGTTTTGTTTTATAAAAAAGCGTTTTCTTGGGTGTTTCACGTTCGGCTAAATCAAATATACTCTTATTTTCTCGCTGCAGGTGTTTCAATCCGCCCTTTCTTGTTTTGCTTCAAGCAACCCCGCGCCAAAAAGTTTTTTTCAATCAGATGCTCTATGAATGTTTATTAGAGATTCAGTTTAGCTTCATTATGAATAAAAATGTTTATATGCAAGGTATACGGCTTGTGTTTGTGCTCTTAGAAAAGTTAGTTGACCCTTTTTCGAGTTGGACCTATCCAGCATCGGAGGAAATGAAAAAGTGAAAACACAATTAACCAAAACTCACAATCAGCATTATACCTTAAATTTATGGGAGAACTGAAAACTTGACTAATGTACAAAAAGAAGATATCCATTATCTTTTGAAAACTTTCTTCAACGAGAAAGGACTAGTTCGCCAGCACCTTGACAGCTACAACGAATTCATCGACCATGGACTCCAAGAAGTCGTGGATGAAGTAGCTGAAATCCCCATTGAAGTTCCAGAGAGCCCCTACAAAGTTAAACTTGGCCAAATCTGGGTGATTGACCCACAATCACGCATTACAGGTCCATACGCTACAGAAGTGGATGGAACAAAACATGAAATTTATCCAATGGAAGCCAGACTACGCAACTTAGCGTATTCCGCACCCATTGCACTTGAAATGACCCCCGTCGTAGATGGACGTGAACAGGACACTGAGCTGGTTTACATCGGAAATATTCCTGTTATGCTTAAGAGCAAACTTTGCTTTCTCAGCCAACTTTCTAAAGAAGAACTTATTGCGGCAGGAGAAGACCCTGATGACCCAGGCGGATACTTTGTTGTTAACGGATCAGAACGTGTTATAGTCGCAATGGAAGACTTGGCGCCTAACCGCGTTATCGTTGACATAGATGAAAAAGGCACCTCGCCAGTTTATCAAGCAAAAATCTTCTCAACAACCGTCGGCTTCCGAGCCCGAATAGAACTTAAACTCAAATCAGACGACGCAATCTACGTCACAATGCCAGGAGTCCCCACAGAAATCCCATTCGTCGTTATCATGCGCGCATTAACCATGGAAAAAGACAAAGACATCGCCGAATCAGTCTCCCTTGACAGCGACACCCAAAGCCAACTGTCCGCTTCATTCGAAAAAGCCATCGGCGTAGACACCCCAAGCGATGCCATACTATTCATCGGCAACCGCGTTGCCCACGGACAAGTCGAAGAATACCGACTTCAAAAAGCAGAAACCGCCCTAGACAAAAACTTCCTACCACACTTGGGAAGAAGCGATAAAAACCGCAAAGACAAAGCCATATTCCTAGGAGAAATGGCTTACCGAGTAATCCAACTGAAAACAGGCAGAAGGCAACCAGACGACAAAGACCATTTCAAAAACAAACGTCTACGACTTGGTGGTCCATTGCTCGCTGACCTCTTCCGCGTCTCATTCCGCAATTTAACACGAGACATAAAATACCAGCTTGAACGCATCGGAGTTAAAGGCCCAATCATAACCGTCTCAGCCGCAGTGCGCCCAGGAATCATAACTGAACGTTTTCAGCATGCGTTGGCAACGGGTAACTGGGGCAGAGGCAGAGTCGGAATCACGCAGCTCCTTGACCGAACAAACTACATCTCAACCCTCAGCCACCTACGCAGGCTACAATCACCACTCAGCAGAAGCCAACCTAACTTCGAAGCCCGAGACTTACACCCAACCCACTGGGGACGCTTATGCCCCAACGAAACCCCTGAAGGCTCAAACTGCGGGCTCGTAAAAAACCTCGCGTTATCAGCCTCCATCGCCGTAGGCGTGAACCCAGACAAAATAAAGCAACTGCTCTTTGAAATGGGCACTGTACCAGCATACGAAGCCTCAATTGACCTGCGTATTTCAGGTGCTAAAGTCTTCGTTGACGGCAACATCATCGGCTACTGCAACAACCCACAGGAAATGGTGCAGTCCTTCCGCCAGAAAAGGCGAGCAGGCGAAATATCCACAGAAGCCAACGTAACTTACTTCTCTAAAGCTCAAACTGAAACCGAAGAAGTCCACGCAAACTGCGACGAAGGCAGAGTCAGACGACCACTAATAATCGTAGAAAACGGCGCTTCAAAAATAGGTTCAAAGCATTTCGAAAAAATCGGACTCGGTGAATGGACTTGGGAGGACCTTGTCAAAAACGGTTTAGTTGAGTATTTAGATGCTGAAGAAGAAGAAAATGCTTTCATTGCGCTCACTTTCGACGCAATTGAACCGACAAATACCCATGTGGAAATTGCCACCTTTACAATCCTTGGAATTTGCGCTTCAACCATTCCATATCCAGAACACAACCAGTCACCAAGAAATTCGTACCAAGCAGCAATGGCTAAACAGGCGCTCGGAGTTTACAGCACAAACTTCCATCACCGCGTTGACTCACGATCACACATACTGCACTACCCACAAGTTCCAATGGTTCAAACCGAAAACATGGATGTCATGGGCTACAAACAACGCCCAACGGGACAAAACTGCGTTGTCGCTGTGCTCAGCTTTGAAGGCTACAACATGGAAGACGCCATCATCTTCAACAAAGCATCCGTCGAACGCGGCTTAGCCAGATCAACCTTCTACCGAATCTACGAAGCAGAATGCCGCCAATACCTCGGAGGCTTAAAAGATAAATTCACTGTTCCAGAACCAGGCACCCGCGGTTACCGAGGCGAACAATATTACCGTTTACTTGAACCTGACGGAATAATCAGCTTAGAATCGCAGGTTGTCGGCGGAGACGTCTTAATTGGCAGAATCAGTCCACCAAGATTCCTTGAAGAATACAAAGAATTCGAAGTTAAAGGACCCTCAATGCGTGACACATCCGTAGACATGAGACCATCCGAAACAGGAATCGTCGATGGCATCTTCATCACAATGTCAGGCGAAGGAAGCCAACTCGTTAAAGTCCGCGTAAGAGACCAAAGAGTTCCAGAATTAGGCGATAAATTCGCCAGTCGCCATGGACAAAAAGGAGTTATCGGCTTAATCGTTCCCCAAGAAGACTTGCCCTTCACAGACGACGGCATAGTCCCAGACTTAATAATCAATCCACACGCTATCCCCTCAAGAATGACCATTGGACAATTCATCGAATCACTCTCAGGCAAAGCAGCATGTGCAAGAGGCAAACCAGGCGACGGAACACCCTTCTCAAACGAAGGACCAGATGAAGTTCGCAAAAACCTAGTAAAACTAGGCTTCAGCCAAACCGGCAGCGAAGTATTCTACAACGGTACAACAGGCGAAAAATTTGTTGCAGACGTCTTCGTTGGAATCGTTTACTACCAGAAACTTCACCACATGGTTGCTGACAAAATCCACGCCAGAGCCCGTGGTCAAGTACAAATGCTTACCCGCCAGCCAACTGAAGGTCGCGCAAGAGGTGGTGGTCTACGGTTCGGAGAAATGGAACGAGACTGCCTCATTGGACACGGAGCCGCTATGCTGCTAAGAGATAGGCTGCTGGAAGAATCTGACAAGTACACGCTCTACATCTGCGAGGCTTGTGGTCAAATCGCTTATTTCGATATGAAGCAAAGGCGTTATGTCTGCAAGATATGCGACGAGAAAGCAAAGATTTCACCGGTAATTGTGTCTTACGCTTTCAAACTTCTGCTGCAAGAACTGCAGAGCTTATGCATTACACCAAAATTAAGACTAAAGGAGAAGGCATAACATGTCACAGGAAGAATTGATACACAAAATAGTGGATGAAATCTCATTCGGCTTAATCTCACCTAAAGATCTGCGTAAACAATCAGTCGTGGAAATCCAAACGCCAGACACATATGACGAAGACGGCGCACCAATCACAGCGGGCTTAATGGATGGCAGACTAGGCACTCTTGAACCAAGGCAACGATGCAAAACCTGCGGCAACACAGCTATTCGCTGCCCAGGACATTTCGGACACATCGAACTTGCCGTACCAATCGTCCACATTGAATTTACCAAAATTATTTTTGACCTTCTAAAAGCAACTTGCCGCACTTGCGGTCGCATTCTCCTATCAGAAGATGCTTCTAAAAAGGCACGGCAAAGACTTGAACGCTTCAACGAGCTTTTAGGTACAATCCCTGATGAAGTTTACAAAGAAATCTTAACTGACATCAAAGCAAAACAATGCCCCTACTGCGCAGCTGCACAATTCAAAATCACCTTCGAGAAACCAACAAAGTTCATCGAGCAAACTGAAGCAGGCTCAGAACCCCTAACGCCCAGCATGATCCGGGAAAGACTTGAACGTGTTTCAGACGAAGACCTGGAAATTCTGGGTTTCAACCCTAAGGTTGCCCGCCCAGAATGGATGGTTCTGCAGGTTCTACCTGTTCCACCAGTTTACGTTCGTCCCTCAATCACTTTGGAATCAGGTATACGCTCAGAAGATGACTTAACCCACAAACTCGTAGACATCATCCGCATTAACCAACGCCTAAAAGAAAACATGGAAGCAGGCGCACCAACCCTCATCATCCAAGACTTATCTGAACTTTTACAGTACCACGTTACCACATACTTCAACAATGAAGCGTCAGGTATTCCGCCAGCACGTCACCGCAGCGGAAGAGCCCTAAAAACTCTCTCACAACGGTTGAAAGGCAAAGAAGGACGTTTCAGAAGCAACCTCTCAGGCAAACGCGTCGACTTCTCAGCCCGCACCGTTATCTCACCTGACCCTAACCTTGACATAAACGAAGTCGGTGTTCCACAAGACGTCGCCATGCGACTATCTGTTCCCGAAAAGGTAACGGCTTGGAACATAGAAGAAATGAAAAAGTTTGTGATTAACGGTCCAGAAAACTATCCAGGTGCTCTCTACATTATCCGCCCAGACGGAAAACGCATCAGACTTGAATTCGTAGTTGACCGCACAAAAATCGCGGAAGCCGTCGAATTAGGATTCGTAGTTGAACGCCACCTCAAAAACGGCGACATAGCTATCTTTAATCGACAGCCTTCGCTTCACCGCATGTCCATCATGGCGCACTACGTCAAGGTTTTACCGTATAAGACTTTCCGATTGCACCTTTGTGTTTGTCCGCCTTACAACGCTGACTTTGATGGCGACGAAATGAACCTGCACGTTCCACAGAGCGAAGAAGCCCGAACCGAAAGCTTGTTGCTTATGCAGGTTCAAGACCAAATTCTCTCGCCCAGATTCGGCGGACCAATCATCGGCGCCATCAGAGACTTCATCACAAGCGCTTACTACTTCACCAAAAAAAGCAACTATCTGACCAGAAGCCAAGTCAACAGGCTGCTAACAACGACAGGATACACTGGGCCAGTACCTGAACCAGAAATCAAAGAGCCAGTGCCCATGTGGTCAGGTAAACAAATCTTCAGTCTTTATCTGCCAAAAACGCTCAATTACTCTTTGAAAGCTAACATTTGCCAAGGTTGCACCAAGTGCGAAGAAGAAGAATGCAAACACGACGCCTACGTCGTGGTTAAGAACGGCCAGTTGATTTCAGGAATTATTGACCGCCGCTCTATCGGTTCTGAGCAGTCGGAGAGTTTACTTCACAGAATAATCAAAGATTACGGCACCCAAGCAGGACGCAAATTCCTTAACGATATCACTCACCTGCTAAAACTATTCATTTCCATGCGAGGTTTCAGCTACACCTACGACGAACTTGTCCTCTCACCAAAAGCCCGCAACCGAATGGCAAAGACAATGGATCGCATCCAAAAGAAAATCGACGAACACATCGAAAACTTCCGTAACGGAACCCTCCCACGTTTGCCAGGACAAACCCTTGAAGAATCCTTCGAAATCTATGTTATGCATGAACTTGCAGTTGCCCGAGATGAATCAGGCAAAATAGCAGACGAAGACTTCACACTGGAAAACGCTGGCATCGTCATGACAAGAGCAGGTGCAAGAGGATCAAGCTTAAACATTGGTCAAATGGCAGCTTGCGTTGGGCAACAATCAGTCCGAGGCAAACGTATCCTACGAGGCTACGCTGGAAGAGCTCTGCCGCACTTCGTTGATGGCGACCCAAGCCCAAGAGCAAGAGGTTTCGTCTATAACTCTTACCAGTCGGGGCTTGACGCGATTGAATTCTTCTTCCACGCTATGGGTGGCAGAGAAGGTCTAGTCGACACAGCCGTGCGCACACAACAAAGCGGTTACATGCAAAGACGATTAATCAACGCCTTAGAACACATACGCTTAGAATACGACAGCACCGTACGAGACTCTGCTGGAGACATCATCCAATTTAGGTACGGCGAAGACGGTGTAGACCCAGCCAAAAGTGACCACGGCAAAGCAGTCAACGTCAACCGACTAATCGAACAAATAAAACTCGGCGAAGAAAAAGGCGAATTGGCCTCCGCAGAGCACATTAAAAAGCAGCTTAAGAACGTAGAAAACCAGTTAACACCCATCCTGTTAAACCAGCTTAAACAGAACTTTGCAAAGAACAAACTTACCACCAAGAGCGTAACGAAAGCGGCAACACAGACAGCTGAACAGTACAAGCGTGCATTGATGGAGCCAGGGGAAGCAGTTGGAATCGTTGCAGCCCAATCAATCGGTGAACCGGGCACCCAGATGACTCTTAGAACCTTCCATTACGCTGGTGTCAAAGAACAAAACGTCACCTTAGGTTTACCACGACTGATCGAAATCGTTGACGCACGCAGAATCCCCTCAACGCCAATCATGACTATCTACCTGAAAGGCGAACATGCAAAGAGCAAAGAAGGCGCAGTTGAAGTTGCCCGTAACATCATTTACACTTCCGTTGAAAACTTGGCTTCAGCAATCTACGAAGACCCTGTTCGCGAAGAAATAATCGTTGAATTAAACAAACAGATGATGGATGACAGAGCCATAACGATGGATGAACTTAAAGATCGGATGGAACTGCAAAACGCAACCGTGACAATAACTGAAACAACAGTTGAGATTAAACCTAAGAAAGCTGAACAACTCAAACGGATGTTAGCCAAAATTCCAGGTTACCAAGTTAAAGGTGTCCCAGACATTAAACGTGTCCTTGTCACTGAAGAAAGCGGCGAATGGGTAATACGCACTGACGGCTCAAACCTGTCTAAAGTCTTAGAAGTCATAGGCGTTGATACTTCACGAACAACCACCAACAACATCCATGAAATCGCTAAAACCCTCGGCGTAGAAGCTTCAAGAAACGCACTTGTCCACGAAGCAAAAGGTGTTTTGGAAGACCAAGGCTTAGATGTCGACGTAAGACACGTAATGCTCGTTGCAGACATGATGACTACAACTGGCGATGTGCAGCAAATCGGCAGACACGGAATCAGCGGCAAAAAAGCCAGTGTCCTCGCGCGCGCCGCATTCGAAATCACTGTACCAAACATTGTTGAGGCAGCTGTGAAAGGTGAAAGTGATCCTCTCGCTGGTGTAACAGAAAACGTTATAGTTGGGCAATCAATACCAATCGGCACAGGCTTAGTTGAATTGTACATGTCCACTTTCGAAACGCAAGAAAAAGATGGAGGAAAAACAGAAGCATGATAGACATAGATAAAGCATTAGCGTCGGCAGTGAAAACAGGTAAGGTTTCCTTTGGAACCAATGTTGCATTGCAAAACGCCAAAACAGGCAAAGCTAAGATAATAGTTTTAGCCACAAACTGTCCAAAAGACATAAAAGAACAAATAGAATACTATGGAGAAATCTCTAAAGTCCCCGTTATAACCTACAAAGGTGGATCAATGGATTTAGCTGAAGTCTGCAAAAAGCTCTTCATTATATCAGCCTTAAGCATCCGCGAAACAGGGGACTCAGACATTCTCAAAGTAACCGAGGAAACTCAGGTTCAAGAATAAAAAAAATGGAGGAAAAAAAATAACAACTGGCATAAAAATTACCTGCGACGAAATGCGATACATTGCCTTATTTGAAAGCATCAGCGGCGCCAGCGTAAAAGACTGCATTGTCGACGAAGTAGAGCAGCGAGCAATATTCATTGTCAACCAAGGCCAAGTAGGCGTTGCCATCGGCAAGGGCGGACGAAACATCCATACCCTTGAACGAATGACAGGCAAAAAACACGAAATCATCGAGTACAGCGAAGATCCAGCAACATTCATGAAAAACGCACTGAAACCCGCAGCAGTCAGAGAGATACGCGTCACCGAAAGAACAGATGGCAAAAAAATGGCAGTCATAACCGTAAACCCCAAAGATAAGGGCGTCGCTATAGGTAAGAACGGCAAGAACGCCGAACGTTTGCGCTTTTTGGCAAAACGATATTTCGACATTCAGAACGTCAGCATCTCCTAAGTAGTCCGTAATTGGCTATTAGGCGATGAAAACGTCGCTGATTCATCCTATATTGTTCAACCAAATTCTAATAGTACGGAACATGTTGTTCCATTCAGTTCTGACCATCAAAAACGTATGTTGTGATTGTTAGTCAAGAAATTTTTACTAAAATCAGTCAATAAACCTTGACGATAATCCTTTAATTGCCTTCCAAGGTTCAGAGGCTAGTGGTGAAAACGGATGAAACATCAAAGTCTCATCATCACTTTTGCTTTTTTGGCATTATTGCTGTGCAGCGTCTTAACTACAGAAATTACCATGCAACAGGTCGTCGCGCAAACTCAAACATCACCTAGCCAATCGCCGAATCTGCTCACCTCTGACGATTGGTCAATGTTTCACACGACCTGAACCACACGGGGACTTCCACATCCACAGTTTCCAACGGCAATCTGCTTTGGACATTTAATACTGGCGACAAAATCCGTTCATCTCCGTCAGTGGTTGACGGCGTCGTTTACGAGGGCTCAAACGATGGTTACGTCTACGCACTAAACGCAGTTACTGGCGGGGTAATCTGGAAGTATAAAGGCACCGGAAGTTCAGTTGAGTCTTCTCCTGCAGTGGCTAATGGCGTTGTTTACGTTGGATACTTGTGGGATGGTCAGAACGGGTGGGTGGTCGCTTTGAATGCTACCAACGGCGCCTTAATCTGGCGATACGCTACTAACAGCGGAATGGAATAATCTCCAGCGGTTGCTGATGGAGTTGTTTACATTGGCTCATGGTACGGCTACGTTTACGCCTTAAATGCTGATAGTGGTTCCTTAATCTGGTCTTTCCTTGCGTGCGGTCCAGTTTATTCTTCGCCAGTTGTTGTTAACGGCGTTGCCTATGTTGGTTCAGAGAGCAGTTACGTTTATGCATTGAACGCAGCTAATGGCGCCTTAATCTGGACGTTCCATGCAGACAGCCAAGTCTATGCCTCTCCTTCGGTTGTTGACAACGTGGTATATGTTAACTCTGATAACGGTACTGTTTATGCTTTAAAGGCAAGCGTTGGCTCAGAAATTTGGCAAATTAATATCGGCAGCGGCACCGACCACGAAGATGGTTCTCCAGATGTGTCAGGCGGCGTTGTTTACGTTGGAGCACGCAATGGCTACTACGCTTTCAATGCAACTGATGGAGCAAAAATTTGGTTCTTTACTTCTCCGTATTCGCCTCGTCAATTAACTGGTTATTTCTATTCGTCGCCTGCAATTGCTGACAATGTTGTCTACTGCGAATTACCTGACGGATACATTGCTCGCGTTGAACGCTTTTGACGGCTCCATAATCTGGTCGTACCGCTGTGGAAACTTTATTTTCGCTTCGCCTGCCATCGTCAACGGTATAGTTTATGTAGGATCATATGACGGCTACATTTACGCTCTAGGTACCCGTCTTCTTTAACGTCAACTCCTACCCCTCAACCGACAGCGGCTCCCTCCCCAACCCCGACTTCGACACCTACACCCGCACCGACCGCTACTCTTACCCCCGCTCCCACTAGGCAGCCAACTGCAACTCCAAATGTTACATCTGCACCCACGCCTGCTCCAACGCCCAATCAAGTCCCAGCTCAATTATCATCAATAACTCAACCGAAGATAGAACCAAAGCTTGCTGCTAATCAGAACGACAACAGCTCGGCAAACCTGCTTATTCTGGGAGCTATCATCATCTCAGCAATAACTGCGCTGATTTACTTCGTGCAAGTCCTAAGAAAACAGGATACGCAATGAAACAGCCGCCGTTTTCGCCAATAAAAACTCTACAATGTGAGGTGATCAACCCAGAATATCCAAAAAGAACATAAATAGATTTGCCTGACCAAAAACTGCTCAACCCACTTTTTTCTTTTAAACTGCTGTTTTTGTGTAAATCTTATAGCTTGCTTATGCATAAGTTAGCTGTATGGCTGACTTGCACGAAGACGAAATTTACTCAACTATGTTCAGTTCGCTAAAGCATCCTGTTAGACGTAAAATTCTTCGAATGCTTGGAAATAAGCCAATGACTTTTATGCAGATGGTTGAGGAACTTGGGGTTTCAACGCCTCATTTGACTTACCATCTTGAAAACCTGGGTGAACTGATTTCTAAATCAGACGATGGTCAGTATAAGCTATCTGCCTTCGGAGTAGCCACTGTAAGCGCCATGAAGGATGTAGAAGAAGTTCACGAAAGTGAACCGAAACGTCGTTCAGTGACTTCAAAGTGGAAAGTTGTTTCTGTGGCACTGTTGATTTCGGTTTTGATTTTGTCAGGGTTAGCTGGTTTAGAATTCTACTCTATTAACCAACTTAACGGCACACAACATTCGCTTTCAGATGAAAACCAGCAGTTGTTATCTTGGGGTATAGGCGCAGATAAAGTAGCTAATTTCCTCACGAACCTAACTCAATTTGAAACTAGAAATTACACAATTTCACTGATGGGCGACACATGGCAGTGGCGAACAGATTTTGGCGGTGTCGCCGAAGAAGTTATACAGTACTCCCTAAAGAGCAGCATAAGCGACCTGAACGTGTATATGCGTTACAGAAATAATCACTTCTCAAGGTATGAACTTAACATGATTGAAAGCTCGCCACTCTACACGCAGCTCCAACCCAACGATGTCTTACAGAATGCGAAATATGTACTCTCACGGTACAAAACCTATTCCGGGGATTCATACTTAACCAACATGACTGACATTTTAGCCACTGTTGGCACAGTAAGCAACATGAACGTAACTCAGGGCAACATCAAATTGCAGATTTCCGTTTCAGGAGATACAGTTACATTTCTCTGGATGTACACTGAAAACGGTATAGATTACCAAGCTAAGGGTTTACAGATGACCTTCCAAAACAATGTATTAACAATTATGACAGACGGCTATTTCCTATTTACCGTCGGAAGCACTAACATGGGCGTTACTCAACAACAGGCAGTAGACACAGCTAAAAACTACGTGAAAACATTAACATATACGATTGCGAACAAACCAACTAACGGCTTTGCCGTCATAGACCCGCCGTTGTCTATTCAACTTATCCCCCATCCAAGAGGCAACTCAGTTTTGCTGATTCCTTATTGGTACATTGAAATGAGCCTTACTCAAACTTATGCAGGGGGCTACAATGAAGTTGCAGTTGGAATCTACGCTGATACAGGTCAAGTGGCAGATGTGCAAATGCTAAGCAGCAGCGCCGAAACATAACATTTTAAGCCCCAAATTTTGGGGTAACTAATTATCCTGACCTAGTTTCATACACAACTACACAATCAGATTTTGTCTGCATCACTAAATCGTGCCCTTCCACTATTTTCCGCAGGTTACCCATGCTTTCCTTAGAAAGGTTTGCCTTAATGTTAATGTGATAACCATTATAGAGTGGATACATAGCTTTTTGTGGTATCAAAGTGATGGTGGCTCCATCTAACCCTGGGCACCTATCCACAATCTCCCTAAGCAAGACAGCGATTTCCGCAAACTTCATAAATTTAACCTGTTAAATATTTGTTATATTGTACATAAAAAGCCTTCACAAAAAAATCTGTGTTTCCATGTAAAACAGCTGTTTCTTCTCTTAGAAATCGAAAATTTTCATCGCAAATGTAATGGCGCGCGCGTTTCGTGTTCTGCTTGAAACGAATCAATCACATTTCTAATCGGGAACATTCAGCATAAAAGTGTCAAATTGTTTTAATAAGACGCTTTTCAATAGTGTGAACGCTTCAAAAACGAGGCAAAGAAGCTTAATGTTAATCCAAGAAGTTATCCTTGAAAATTTCATGAGTTACGAATACGCCAGAGTACCCTTTAAGCAGGGCGTAAACATAATCGGGGGACCAAACGGAGCAGGAAAATCCTCCCTTTTACTGGCAATCTCGGTTGGTTTGGGTCAAACCTATACAGAACGCTCCCGCAAACTCAGCGACCTAATCCGCTGGGGACAAGACCAAGCCAGAGTCACATTAATCCTGGACAACACCAAACAAGGCAACAAACGCCCCGTCTCCAAATACAGCAAAGACCAACTCTTCCTAACCCGCGTTCTACGCCGCGACGGAAAATACTTTTTTGAACTCGAAAACCGCGTTGCCAGCAAACAAGACGTTGAGCGACTGCTGGGTAAATTCGGCGTTGACCCAGACAACATGTTAATTATCATGCACCAGAACATGGTGGAACAATTCAGCGTACTTAGCAACATAGAAAAACTACGCATGGTTGAAGCAGCCGTGGGACTGGAGCCTTTCCGCGAAAACATAGTGCAAGCCAAAACCAAACTAACCCGCATCCTAAGCCAGGAAGAATCAGTCAGTAAACTCCTCGAGCAAGCCCAGCAGACACTCAACTACTGGCACGAACAATACGAGAAGTATCAAGAGAAAAAGCAGCTACAGCTTAAACGTCGGTTCTTGGACCGTGAACTGGTTTGGGCAGAAGTTGAAAAACGCGAAGCCGTAATCAAGGGATTGCAGGTGAATTTTAACAAGAACCAGCAAACTTTGGGCAAGATTGAGGATGAGAGGCAAACGATTATTGGCGAACTTGATGGGCAGCAGACCCAGCAGCAAACACTCAGAGGCGAGGCTAAATCAGTTTTTGAGGCGCGTTTGAGCCTTGAACGTGAAATTGCACAGAACGAATCCACTTTATCGTTAATTGAACAGTTTCTAAGTGAAGCCCAAGCCTTAGAGAGTGCAGTCGCAAACAAGAACCAGTTTAAACTTCTGAGAAGCGAAAACCTCAAAAAAATGCTTGAAACCTCAAAACAGCAAATTGCCAATGCAAACGACAAAGTTAAAGAAAACCAGAAAAAAATGCTCAACCTCGAAGATTCCACAGAGAAAATTTCAGCTGAGACACTGGATAAGCGTGTCACTCTTGGTTTGCTAGAGTTTAAGCGGGCAAACGCCATTGTCGAAATGAAAACCATCGAGAAACAGCTTAAGGAAGCCGAAGAAAACCTAAACGCAGCAATCCAAAAGGCACATCAATCTGGCGAGCGCATAGCAGTCCTTAAAACCAACGCCGAAATCCAAGATGAAATCGGCTTAACCAACGGACACTTAGCAGCTCTCGCTGACGTTTCAGAAGATATAGAGCGCCAGTATGAATCGTACTCGAAGCTTTACTTAGAACTTAAAGATAAAACGCAGTTAGTTGCTGAGAACCGCGAGAAAACCCTTGAGGAAGTCAAAACTCGCATGCAATCCTGGCGCACCGTTATGGAAAATTTGCTTGAACGGGTCAATATCGAATACCAAAAAATCATGAGCCAAACCCTTGCAACTGGCGAAGTCAAGCTTTCTAGTGCCTTAGATATTGAGACTGCTGGCTTGGAAATTTATGTTGGGTTTAAGGGTGCAAAACCCGTGGCTTTGGATGCTTACACTCAAAGCGGCGGAGAAAGAACCACCGCTACAATGGGTTTCCTGTTGGCTCTTCAGCAGCATGTCCGCTCACCCTTCCGAGCAGTCGACGAATACGACATTCACATGGACCCCAAAAACCGCGAAATGATAGCGAAGGTCTTGGTTTCAATCATCAAAGACGCCAGCGCCCAATACGTGGTGATTACTCCCAGCCAAATTACTTTTGCGCAGCATGACGCCAACGTAATTACCGTGCAGAACCTTGAAGGAAAATCAATAGTGCGTGAGGTTGCCTAATGCAATCCGCTAAACACGATAAGAAACTGGGCACAGAAAAGCTCGAAAGAATCATAGCCATGTGCATAGCCATCGAAAACCGCACAGTTGAACCTTTTACATTGAACGTTGACGAAATCATAAAGATAGTACACGAGTATTTTCCGAATTGGGCAAACCCAGACGAACTAAAACTCGACGCAGACGCCCTCCACCACTTAGCCACAGTTATCAAAATGCAGAGCGAATGGGTAAAACAACGTTCAACCTCGCTCTACACTGACCCGTTCCTATTGGAAGAAAAAATCCGCCAAACCGGCAAAGAAGGCATGGTTGATGCTTTTCTTGGGGCTTGGAGTCCGCTGATTGAGTTTGAGCAACTTAGTCTCCACAGTTTAGCACAGGGATTGCTGTATTGGGAAGCGTTGGCTCCTATGGGCGACAGATGGAAAAACATTGACGTCACTGAAGTTGCCATGGGCTCAATCAGCCGCGACGAACTTGTTAAGCAGCGGGTTTTAAGCAACCGAGAATTCTCCGAGGAGCTGGAATGTTACTGGCAGGAACTCAAAGTTAAAGTCGCAGAAAAAGGCGCAGGCGGAAAAATTGCTTATTGGAATTTCATCGGCGCAGACTCATACGAAGAAACCGTTCAACGCGCATTTCTAACCAGCTTCTTGGTAACTTACGGTTATGCGACTATGGAGATTGACAGGTTGGAAGAAACCGTCTTCATACTGCCCTTTGATAAACCCAGAAAGGTAGCTTTAACAGAGCAGTCCGCGTCAGTTGCAATCGCCGTTTCAGTTGAAGTATGGCAAAAATGGAAGCGAGGCGAACAAATTTGAGCAGCAAGAAAAAAGGCGTCTACGCAAGCAAAGTCAAGAAAGCAACCCAGATGCTCTTCTACAAACGGCACCAGAAGCCCGGCGTGAAAGGCTGGGAACTCCACAAAGCGCTAGGTTCCGATTACCCTAAAGTGCTGGATTTACTAGAGGATTATCTTAAGCCGCTGGATTTGCAGGTAAAAACAGTTTTCGAAGAAGAAAAAACTCCTGAGAAACCAACGATTGAGGAGCTGGATAAGGCACGGTTCTTTGTTGCGCTGTCAAATGGCTCTGTGACTAAGGATAAGTTGATGGGTTGGCGCATAGACGATTTAGCAGGCTTAGCCATTGCAATCTCGTACATAATCAGCAAGAAGGGGCAGGCTGGACGCAAAGACATGGAGAAACTGCTGGGCGAGAAGATGCCGAACTGGAAGATTGGCTTAAATCTCGACCGCTACATACGCTACGGCTACTTAATGCAGGATGATAAGAGACAACTGTTCTTGGATTGGCGAACAAGAGCCGAAGTAGACCAGAAAGCCTTAATCAACATGCTGCTTAACGCGGAAAAACAAAAAGAAGAAGCCGCTGAACCGGAGCCAGAAGATGAATCAGAAACCGACGCTGAAGAGGAAGACGCCTAAATTCTCCTGTACTTCAGCAATTTACATTTGTTAACATCGGATTTTCTTGGTGCTTTCTTCTTTGTCGTTTTAGTTCTTTGATTTTTTGAAGAAAATAAAGAGTCCCGCGGTAGCCACTGTCACGGATGCTAGTGGGGCTGCCACTTGACCTGCTGGCAATGACTCGAAGATAGATACAAGCACTCCTATGGCTATTAGAAAAGCCAGAAGTAAACTTAGAGCCACCCACATGTTCATGACAATCTGCTCCAAGTTGTGTTCGGTCTTTTGAGTGTAAAAGCGTTTTCGTCAAGGTTTCTTGACTAACTTGAAAAGTGCTTAGTCAAACTTTCTTGACTAACTGCAACAGCAGCTTCTATTATGGAAAAAGATTCACGGCTAATCTGAAAGGTATTTTTAAGACGTAAAAAGAAGTGAAAAGCACAGAAAACACTAAAAAAGGCTTAAATTCCATTTCCAATAGTCAATTTTTTAAGCACATGTTTAGTCGCCAACACTGCAACATAACAGTTCACGGCTTCGTCATCGACAAAAGAAACCAGTTTTAAACCTGAACCATCTAAAACATCCATGAATGCAGTCAGCGGAAAAGACTTCTTGAGCCCAGTCACCACAACCCTGCCATCACCCTTGACAACTCGCTTTAGCTCGTTTAGTGTTTTAGGGGGTTTAGGCATGTTCTGAAGCACCGTAAAGGCGAAGACAGCACCGAAAAACCCATCCCTAAACGGCAAGTGGTCAGCGTCTGCCTGCAAAACAAAGACATTATCTAAACTCTTCGCTTGTTCTTTAGCTTTAAGCAATAGTTTACGGGAGATATCAATGCTCGCAACTATGTCTGCTTGAGTTGCGACTTCTTTGAAAAAAAGTCCTGAGCCGCACCCAACATCCAAAACCGCCTTGCCCTCAACACTGACGTTTTCTAAAGCTTTTTTGTACTTCCTCATCTGCTCCTCTGAATACCGCTCATCATACATTTCCGCAGTCAAATCGTAACGCTGCATTATCCTGCGCTTATCTTTCCAACCTGCCAATGCCGTGTTCCTTCAAGAAATCTTATGTACCCAATGCCAGACTAAAATAGTTGGCGAAAACCAGAATGCAAGAGAACAAAAAACTGGCAGTTCTAACAGAACCCACATTAGCAGAAGCCGCTGTGCTCATCGAGAAAGCGTTTGCGCAGAGAAGAACCCTCATAGTCGCAGGCAACTGCCATGTGCATTACGTTGGCAGAGCACGCTCAACGCTGGAACCTGGCGAACGCCTCTTAATCATCAAATCTGACGGCTCCTTGCTTGTTCACCGTCCAGTAGGCTACGAACCTGTCAATTGGCAACCCGCAGGCAGTATCTTCCACGTCCAAATCAAAGAAGACGGATTAGAGGTTTATGGGGTTCGCCAGAAACCAAGGGAAAGCGTCCGCGTAACCTTCGCAGGCATCTACATGGTCTCATCGCTTAACCTCTCCGATTCAGGAGATTTCCTTTTGCATGCGAGCGAAGAAGAGATGCACCGAGCGATTCTTTTAAAACCTGAACTTCTTGAAGAAGGATTTAAGCCGATTAGCTGGGAGAAAAAAGTTGAACCTGGTTTCGTAGATATCTACGGTGAAGACAAAAACGGCAAATTCGTCATAGTTGAAGTTAAACGTAAAACCGCTTCAAAAGAGGCTGCGTTGCAGTTAGCAAAGTATGTTGAGCCCATCAAAGCCAAAGTTAACCGTGAAGTCCGCGCCGTGTTGGTTGCGCCAAGTCTCGGCAAAGATGTTCAGAGGATGCTAGTGACGCTGGGGTTAGAGTATAAAGCATTAGACCCGAAAGTTTGTGCTGAAGTGCTTAAGAAATCAGAAAACTCAAAGTTAGAATCATTCTTTAACGACAAAAGTTAACGCGCTTCTATATCCAAGTGTTTGTTGAAGCTGCATGCCCAGTGTTGGGTCCCATATCCCAAACGTCGGTTGCCCCCATAAACTGGTTGCTGTCGAAAGTGTTATTGTTAAACATGAATATTTCAGCAGCATGCATTTTGCTTGTTACAACATTGCGGGCTATAAGGTTATTTTCCGCGTTGGATAGTTGGAGTCCAGTTGAGAAATTGTAGATGGTGTTATCCGTTATCTGGTTACCGAATGATTGGAAGAGGGTTAGTCCATAATAGCTTCGTTCGGTGGCAAACTGGTTGTTTGCGATGGTGTTTTCGTTTGATTGCCGCGTTATGGTGATTCCGCTTCTACTAAATGTGTTTGATTGCACGAGGTTGCTGGAGGATTGGGTGAGATATATTCCATCTATAACTCCGTTGGTAACTTGAGTGTTATCCTCTATAGTGGTGTAGTTGGAGAAGTCAAGGTAAATGCTCTTTGGAATGCCATTATCAAAGGGATCTCCTAAGGAGTTGCCAGTTACAGTGCAGCTGCTTGTATTCTCCAGACTTATGAAATTCGTATCTGCTTGTTCAATGTAATTTTTGTTGACGTCAACGCTGTTGGATGATTCAATTTGGATGCCGTAGTTGCCGTTTGGTGTTAGGTTGTTGTTTGATACTGTGCAGTTGCTGCTGAATTGTAGCCAGATGGCTCCAGAGGTGGTGTTTGAAACGGTGTTGTTTGTAACTGTTGTGGCGATTGCGTTGGTTATGTGAATGCCGCCGTACGTGTTGGCTACTTCGAGGTTTTCTACCGTAACATTTTTGCTGTTAACAAGAACTAATGCCCCCAAATCAGGGTAAGTTGCTGAATCTATAACGAGGTTGCTTTGGCTGATTAAGTAATACACTTTCTTCCCATCAACCCTGTTGGATGAATCCACATTGTTCCTGTAGAAAGCGGGGTTTTCTCCTGTTACTCCAAAGTTAGCTGCGTTATTGAACATATCATTGTTTCTCAGTGTGTTACCCTCTGAGGATTCAAGCAATATTCCACTCCAGCCTCCAAAAGCGCTGTTATCAGCGACGACATTGTTTGAGGATGAATCAAGAAGTACTCCATAATTGTTGCCTGAAAAAGTGTTGTTTGTTATCTGATTGTCTGAGCCGCCATAAACCCAAACGCCCTTGCCGCAGTTCTCCACTGTATTGTTAAAGACCAAGCTGCCATGTACAGTTAACAGATGTATACCTGCTAGCTGCCCAAGCGAATTGGATGGCGGCGGCGCGTTTTCCACGTTTCGAATTGTGAAGCCATTGATTGTGACGTTGTCGCTGGTTACAAGGAAGGATGGTCCAATGTTGTTTCCATCCACGATAGTTTGTGTGTTTTGACCCTGCAAGGTTAAGGGCTTATCAACCGTTACGCTTTCGACGTATGTTCCCGGCTTGACAAAAATCACATCCCCATTTTGCGCGTGTTCCACAGCTGAACTTATGTTTGGGTAATCATCAGGTACAACTATTGATGCCTTACTGTTTGGCATAGAGTTGTTTTGCACAGAATTGTTTGGCAGAGAATTGTCATTTTTTGATGAAATGTTGCTACTGGTGCCCGACAGGTTCGGGGTTGTTTTTTGAGTTGTTTTCTGAGTGTTTGTTACTGCCCACACCGTTAGAACTGATAGAACGATAATGCAGCACAGTGTTAATGCGAGTATTCGTTTATACAAGGTGCTCATCTTGAGTCCAGTCTTTACATCTAAAAAAGGTTTTTCGTCAAACTTTCTTGACTAAGAAAAAAACAGTATTGAGCAGTCCTACTATTTGGGTCTGATGCGCCAAGTCAAGGCACTGTAAACAGAAATCAACAAAAGAACAACCGCAACCAATGCTTTAAGAACAGTAAATGCTTGAACGGTGGAAACAAGCAAAACTGCCGCTGGAAAAGGTCCTAGCAGGAGGTAGAAGAAGATGGCAACTGGTAATCCGTAGTTGTATTTGTAGTCTTTTAGGCTTCGTTTCCCAAAGTACAATGCGGCTATTCTGCCTAAGCCATAGGTGCATTTTTTGCAGTGGTAGCAGGGTCTGAGGCAGCCGAGGAATTTTAAGATGCCGTAGACGCCGATGAGCGCAACAAAAATGAATGTCACTCCAGCGACCAAGTTAAAGAGCCCCAAACCTATGATGTCCACTACAATCCAGAACGCCACGGCAAGGTTACCCAGGATCGCGAAGGTTTTTGGGAACTCTATGGTTTCGCTGATTTCCGTTTCCCTGTCAATTTATTGTCGGGCGAGGGATAAGAAGTTTCCAGTTTAATCGTTTTCACGGTGGCAAAGACAAAAGCTGCCAGAACACGGCAAGCTACCAAAATTTAACATGCTATTGGCAGCAGAAAACGTCAATGTGACCTACCCTTAGGGAAAGCACTATTTAATAGGCAAAAACCAACAGGGGAAATTTACTATTTAATCTCACTGTTTAGGGTGTCATTTTCTAAAAACTGGAGTGCTTAAACATGTTCACTAAACAGCATTTCCAAGCTTTAGCCAAATTGATAAAAGAATCTGACGCAAACAGCAAATACCAATTAGCGCAAGATATGGCTAAACTCTTTTCTGAGGATAACGAAAAGTTTAACGTGAAAAAGTTCTTTAGTGCTTGCGGTATAACTCAAGGGAGTGCTTAAAGTTGGCTACTAACGCCTTCAAAAAAGATGAATACGTTATTCGTTGGCTAAATGGCTTAAGCGCTAAAACAAAAGTTACTTACCCTAACCAGTTTGGCGAATGGTTAACTTTCATAGGATTGACTCCCACGGAACAGATTCAAAAACGGATGCATGACTTAACAAGCACTGACATTAAAACGCTTCAATTTTTTGAAGATAAATGGAGAGCATATAAAGAATACCTTGAAAGCACAGGCACAAACAGCGATTCTAAAGTTCACGATAAAATCAAGGTTGTGTCTTCATTCTTCACTAGAAACGGTTGCCTTTAAACCTCAAAAAAGGCGACTGGAAAAGCACTCAAAAGCAAGAAGTCATTGAAAAGAAGTTCAAGCTAGCCATTGACGACATAAAGAGAATGTACACACATGCTAACCTTAGAGAGAAGTGCTTACTGCTAATCTTAGCCCAATCGGGTTTTAGTGAAACCGATATTTCAGGGCTTAAGGTTGAACAGATTCAAGGCTTATACGACATGGCTGTTAACGAACACTATGTAATTGAAAAGCCCAGAGACAAAAGCAACCACGTCCAAGCAACATGTCTTTCTTATGAATTTCTGCATGACCTTAGAGACTTGCTTATGGAAAGAGGGAATCCAACAAACGGCTATATTTTCACGTCTCAAACTAAGGAAAAAGGCATAGCAAACATTGACGTGCGAAGAATCAATGAATCGATGAAAGCCCTTTTTGCTAAGACTTTTGGCGAAGAGAAAGGTGCAGAGTTTGAAACAAGAAGTCTTAGAAGTTTCTACAATAGCGCACTTTTACGGGCTAAGATTCAGCCGCAAGAAGTCAAGGACCTTCTTATGGGTCACAGTCGGGGCGGAGCTAGGGACAATTACAATTATGACGATGAAACCATAAGGGAAGCTTACATTTCAGCTTTTGAATACCTCTCTATCAATGGCATACAATCAAGGGAAGACTTAGCTAAAATCAAGGCTGACATGAACGCTATGATCGGAAAGCAACAGGTACAGATTGAACAGCAAAAAGACTCAATGGAAGAGTTAAATTCAAAAATTGGAAAGCAAGAAAAAGAAATGGCAGACCAACGACAAATTTTAGATTTAATTTATGGTTCCATCCAAGAGTTTAAAACAGAAAAAACAGAATCAGAGAAACGGCAAGATGAAGCCATGAAGGAAATGCCTGATTCCCTTGAACGGCAAAAAACTAACGCTGAAAATTTGAAAAAGATAATTGAAGCCTACGAAAAACAAGCCAAAAACTAATTTTTTTCTTTTTTTATTTTATTATATCTGAACCATTAACAATAAAGTTTTCACCATGATGAATAAAAAACGTGTGGCTACCAACAGTAATGTTCCCATCTGCGCCATTCCACTGATACACAGTGCCAACCTTCGTATACGTCGTTTCAGGTGGAGGAACATAAGCAAAACTAAGTAACGCCAAGCAGACTGCGATTATTGATATACCCACCACAATAATCAGGTTTTCATGCTTCACCTACATTTTCCTCCCACACTTAGGACATAGAAACTTTACACCGCTATATGGCGGTTTCTGTTAGGTGGTCGTTTGGCTTCAAAGAATGGCTATTTAGAATCATTCTTTGTTTTGGAGCGTTTTTTAGCTACTTTTGGCATACTTTCAAGGTTAACCATGCCTTATCCATCAAGAAATAGTAGGTTACTCTTAGGGTCCATACTATTTAATCGCATTTCCCCCAGCCGCCAGCCGCATATAAGCCTGTTATACTTTTTTTTGGTGCATGGATAAAACGCAAAGGTGTTTTTCGCATTGCTTCGACTCAAAGCCAACCAAAACAAGCCCAAAACAACCTTATTTAACCAAAATAACCCCCCCACGGTTTTAATTTTTTGGCTAAAAAGTTCGGCGACCTAGGGTATATTACACGATGTTCAGAAAAAAATTTTATTTAGTGAAAACATATTGAATGCAAGATGAATTGAATTTTATATATTAACATCCACACTTGAAGGCGCGCGCGCTCTTAGATGCTTAATCAAACTGTCCGCAATCTTTCATGTATGCCTTCAAAGAGATTTCTGGGTTTTGGGAAAGTTTAATATGGTTCAGAAGTAAGGTGTTATAATAGAAAGTTGAACTTGTAATTAGCAAAAACTTAGCAAGTTAGCTATGGGTGAGGGGAAATTGAACTTAAAAATATACGCGATCAAAAATGGAAGCCAACAATTCGACCGTATCCAACTAGTAGTAGTCGACCTAGACAAAAGCAAACGCTACCCACTAAACTTCGTCTGCGTCCTACCACGCTACTTCAGAATACTAGAAAAACGCTCCAGCAAATTCGCCAAGCTTTTTGGAGAAAAAAGCTTATGCATGGCAAAAAAATTGTTAGTTGACGCTTGGCACAGCGAAGATGACCCTGAAATCAAAACAGTCATAAACAAACGCATAAAAGACATCGATTCAAAACAGGAATGCCCAACATAAAAAACCTTTATTTTTTGCCTGAATTGAGAAGAAGAGAAATAAGAAAATCATTCTCCACCAACCCGAACGCGCCCTTCTTTGTAGAGAACTCGTCAAACTTTTTGACGCCGTCAGGTTTTAGGTAAGGCGAAGCAATCGAGAAAGGCACAGGTTCTCTTGAATGGGTGCCCGTTTTTATGGGTGTTGGATGGTCTGGTAGAATTGCGATTGCGTACGGTTCACTTAATGCATTAAGAATTCTTCCCAGTAGCCGCTTATCTAAATCCTCAATTGTCTTTACCTTTAACTTGTAATCTTTGCAGTGTCCAGCTTCATCGGGTGCTTCAACATGCACAAAGACCAAGTCGTTGTTCTTGAGTGCTTTTAGGGCAGCGTCGGCTTTTCCTTCGTAATTAGTGTTATCTAATCCCGTGGCGCCATTGACATTTATGATTTCCATACCAGCATAGGTTCCAATTCCCTTCACCAAATCAACCGCAGAAATAACCGCTGACTGCACACCGTACTTTTCTTTAAGCGTTGGCATGGAGGGTTTTTTGCCGCCACCCCAAGGCCAAATCAAATTTCCCGGGCGTTTGCCAGCTTTTTCCCGGGCAACGTTCACTGGATGAGAACGCAGAACATCCCTGGAGCTCTCAATTAAATCTCTGAGTAACTGTGCGTTTTTTTCTGCTTCGGGGGATTTAGCTTTTGGTAAAACCTCTGAAACCGCGACTCCCGCGGCGTCGTGAGGTGGAGTGCATTGTATGAGTTCTGGGTTGGGGAAGTTGCGAAGTATCAGAAAGTGCCTGTAATCCAGCCCTGCATAAAACTCTATTTTGTTGGGTTTCTCGAAGGCTTCCTTGATTGCTGCTATTAGCTTTGATGCTTCTTCGGTGGTTATGTGTCCAGCCGAATAATCTGCGATTTTGCCGTCTTTTTCAGTTATTAGGTTGCATCGGAAGGCTGCGTCGTTTTCTCCGAGTTTTATGCCTCTTGACGGGGCTTCTAAAGGTCCTCTGCCAGTGCAGTAAATCCGTGGGTCATAGCCCAAAACTGAGCAGATAGCCGTTTCGGAGCCGGGGGCCATCTCATCTGGGACATTTTTGATTAGGCCGCTTCTTCCTTTAGCAGCTATGGAATCCATGTTTGGTTTGTAGGCTGCTTGAAGCGGGGTTTTGTTTCCCAGTTCCGGCACGGGGTAATCAGCCATTCCGTCTCCGACAACGAGTATGTACTTCATTTGATTCCTCAGCGGATTTTAAGTAAACTCAACATTATCTTTTCTCAAGGATAACGCAACCTTATATTTATCTGCTTACTGCTAATCCCCAAGTACTTAAAATGGCAAGTTTGTAAGCGGCTGTGGTTGTTGTTGTACACCACAAACTTATTTAAGAATTCAACCGACTAAAAGATACCGTTCGAGAAAGTAAAGCAATTTCAAACGACCACTTCTCCTAAAACAAAGGAAACCTTTAGATTAAAAATATTTCATCAAAAATTAACGCTAACATCAGGCACGCCAAGTAGGGTATTGAAGCAGCAAACACTTTGAACCCATCCACTTCAGAGGTGGAAATTAGCAAGCCCGATTTTGAAGAAGAAACATCGCTCCTGCAGCTAAAGCAATCACCGAATAAACGAAGCCCGTTAACCGAAGTAGCGGAAACAGAAATGAAAAAGCAATCGTCAAAATATTTAGTGAAAGAACAATTGTTGAAGGCCTTCTTAACCCGACTTTAACAGGCAACATGGGAACTCCAGCGCTTCGGTACTCCCTTATTTTTTTTATAGCTAAGCCCCAAAGATGCCCCGGAGTCCACAGAAAATCCAGCACAGCAACAAGCGCAGACTTGTTTGCCACTCAGCATACACATAATGTTTATTTGCCCTCAAATACGAATATATTGACCAATAACAAACGAGTATAGTTGGTTTAAAGTCTGTTTTTACTTAAAAGAGCATGATTGCTGTGGAAAGCGAGTATATTCTTCACATAAACTATGACGAAATTAAAGTTGAATTAGACAAACTTAACCATGTCGACAGCAAGAAATTGGATTCCATAAAATCATTTGTAACAACTCTTCAAGAAACGGCATTTAGAGTTGAACCTACCCTTCGTAGAGAAACTTATGATGAAAAAGAACTTTGGGAACTCTACAAGACGCTTACCAGAGAAAAACTGGCTGTTCTTGATTTATCGCATGAATGGGACTACCTTGAACAAACTGTTAAGGAAATCAACCCGACGCTGGATTTACTTGTCACAGATGCTATTGAAGAGTTAAAGGATCACATTTACATTTTAGCAGAATCTCATCGAGCTCACATTGACATTTTAGAAATTTATAATACACGTAAAATTGAGTTTTTAGCCTTAGTTATAACAGCTGTCGTTTCTTATGTTGCAGTCTGGGAATTTTTTGTACGCGACCTCATAGTGGGAATAGCTTTTCCTTCCTCTCTGAGTCCAGCCTTAAACTATGTACTCGTCCTGCTTACGTTAATTCCTGTTTTTGCTATTGTCGGATGGGCTTGGGCTAGACGAAAAAGTTACTTTTAAAGGATGACCCTAATGATAATTTTTGAGGTTTAGTGATTATTCTCGCTCCTCCCGAGGCTAAAATCATAGATCGGAATGTCGGAAACTGTTAGACTTGGCTTTGGTGCAGAATTTTTGAATTTTGTTTTGATGTGGATTGTTGCTAAACAATTCTAATATAGTGTATATTCACTAATAAGATTTAAGAATATAGTGTGGGGAAAATAGGCAAAAACAATTACCGAACAATACCAGCATGACGCATTTGCCACTGCCGCAGTAATAGATACATCCACCAAAAAACCATTCGAAATCGAAAGCCTACTTGAACTTCAAAAATCCCACCGAATAAAAACTGACTCCATAGAAAACTTGAAAATACCCCTGGAAGACATCATCCCCATATTGAGAAAAGCCAAAGTAAACCTGCCAGAAGCTTTCTTCAAAGACTTAGCCTCAAAATTAGGGTTACCTTTTCTCCCATACTCTAAAGTTAAAACGCTATATCAAGAGGAACAAAAAAGTAAACTCATAACCGTTTTGCCTACCCCATCATAAGCAAATACCAAGTCATTCCATTGGAGATTAAAGGTTCAGTTATAGATTTAGCTGTTGACAACCCCTTAGACGGCAAAGTTATGGTCACTATTCAATATTTGTTTAGTGCCTGGAAGATTAACCTGCGAGTTGTCTCCACAAAGGCAATTGAATGGGCAATCGACAATATTTACCGCGAAATTCACAGAGAACGCGATGCTTGATCTCTACAACCGTGCACCTGACCAATCCGCCTATAGAGTACTATACCCCAAACAAAAATACTTCATAATATCAGTAATTGCCGCAATCATTGTTAGCGCGATTATAAGTTCAACATTAACCATTATGGCTCTGTTTGCTTTAATCAGCATCGGATACTTCATAGTTAATCCCATCAGAATCTACATTTCACTTAGAGGATTTCGAGGAGCCAGAGCGCTTACAAAAATAACCAAAGAGGAAAATGCTTTGCAACAAAAAACAGCGACCTACCCGTCTACACCATTTTAATCCCCGTTTTTTCACGAATCAAAAATATTAGCCCAAAACCTGCGAAACATGTACAACCTTAACTATCCAAAAAATAAACTTGACATAAAAATCTTGATGGAAGAAAAAGACGAAGAAACAATCAATGAAGCCAAACTTCTCGGGTTATTTGGATCGCCCAAAAAAATGGTCAAGGGCATTCCACGCGAGGAATATACTGATTTCCTTAAACTTTTTGATCCGATTATAGTTCCTTCTGCAAAAATAACAATTAAGCCACGCGCCTGCAACTATGGATTAATACCGGCAAAAGGCGAGCTGATCGTCATATATGATGCTGAAGACAAACCCGACCCAGATCAACTCAGAAAAGCCGCCATTGTTTTTCTACGTTCAAGCAAGGATATTATCTGTCTACAGTCGAAGCTTACTATCTATAATGCGGATGAAAACGTTCTAACGAAGTGGTATTCGATTGAATATGCAAATTGGTTTGAGTTTTATTTGCAGGGGCTTGATTGGGTTGAAGCTCCTATTCCGTTGGGTGGAACAAGTAATCATTTCCGAAAAAAGAGCCTTGACGAGCTCGGACGGTGGGATCCATATAACGTTACTGAAGACGCCGATATAGGTATAAGATTGGCACGTCAAAAAATGAAAACTGAAATGATAAATAGTTACACCTACGAAGAGGCTCCTGTAGAGGTTAAAAGTTGGATTCGCCAGAGGTCTCGGTGGTACAAGGGTCACCTTCAAACATACCTTGTTCACAAGCGACATCCGGGGGGACTCTTCAAGGATTTGGGTGTGGAAGGATTCCTAAAGTTACAGCTAACTTTCGGGGCTGATGTTTTTATTCCCATCATAAATCCAGTACTGTGGATACTTACAGCAGCAAGTTTTCTGTTGCCAATAAATTTAAGCAGGCTAAATCCAAGTTACTTGCAGTATATCTGTCTCTTCAACTTGGTAGCAGGCAACGCTTCTTACCTGTCAATCTACGTGATATCTTGCGTGAAACTGAAAAAATACCGTTATGCCCCCTATGCATTGCTGATGCCGCTGTATTGGGTGCTCCATAGCATAGCAAGTTGGAGAGGACTAATTCAGCTGATAAAAAACCCTTTCTACTAGGATAAAACCAGCCACGGCACCTCAAAAATTGCAAAATAAAACCGCTTGCGTCGCTAGAAAACGTAAATTAACTTCTATGATGATGCTCATAGCTTGGACGATGAGAAAATCGAGGTACGATGAAGCGGAAGGCGGGGTTAATAATGCTGGAAGCTTGTGAAGACTTTTTCCGCTATTGAGTCCACAACTAAAAGATTTCCTCACTATAAAGTGAGTGTATCGAGGTACGATGAAGTGGAAGGCGGGGTTAATAATGCTGGAAGCTTGTGAAGTCTTTTTCCGCTACCGAGACCACAACTAAACCTGAATTTTGAATGTTCCAGTTTTGGAACGTTCTGTTCCTTGAGTAGAACTAAATCGCCGTTAGCCCTTAGAGTCAAGCGGTGAAAATGGATGCGAAAATGGCTTGAAAAATACGCGGGTTCCACTCGATTTTGGGTTTTAGTGTTAGTTTCCGTTTACCTTGGGTACGCTTTGTACTTTGCAATTTATGGATTGCAGTTTAGTCTACAATTGACTTCCGACCACTACGTGTATGGCTTGGTAACTAAGAATCCGTGGTGGTGGATTGTCCTCTACTACGGCAGTGAAGGCGTCGCAGGCTCTGTGGCAATTGTGCTTCGCGCCTTCGCAGGCATATTCGCTTTCTACGCAGCTTTCCTCTGGTGGAGAGAAAAAGATAGCGCAGTACCTGCAATCCGAAAAAATGTGGGCAGAGTCCTGCTTTTGGAAGCTGGATTCTTCTTAGCGTTGATTCCTTCTATAATCGCTGCGTTCGCATACAACCTGACCAGCGAGTACCTCTTCTACTTCGACCACACCCCTGAACACATCCTCCTCTATGGCACCGCAATACCCTGCCTAGCAATCGTTCTGGTAGTTCCGCCGCTACTGCTGAAGCTGAGGGCAACAATAAAGCGTCAAGCGCCTGTTCAGACCATCGTTAAGTGGAGTTGCCTAACTGGCGTGGCATACCTTTTTGTTGTTTTCTGGTTTAACTACACGATGCTCTGGGCAGCCACTATGGTACCGTACCCACGCGCATACGAAGTCTACGGATTAAACTTCTTGCTTCAACCCACAAATTTCCTGAGCTTTAGCGTTACCGTATTTGGGCTCTTCGCATTAGCCGCAACTGCGTTAGCGATCGCTCTGCCAGCAATCAAAAAACCCGTCTCACCACTCAACCTGACCCGCGTAGGGGCAGTTATGGTGGCTTTTGGCGGCTACTTTCTCTTCAACACCCTCTACTATACCCTTACAGGCGGATACGAAGCACACCCAAGTGTCTGGTACGAAGTGATAGGTCCACTGCACAACCCCAACCTGTGGGGATTAGCCTTCATTTTTGTTGGGGTGCCGCTGATAATTCAAGGCAAATTACGCTTGTTTAGGCTAAAGAGTTAAAACAAACGTTTCACGGTAACAATAACACGAAGAAAATGCAGATTGAGGGCTCCAATTCTGTTTTCGAGTTACTCGCAAAACCCGTCCGCAAAGCCTTAGCTGCGCTTGGATTTTCCGAGCCTACTTTGCCCCAGACCTTGGCGTTTCCACCTATTTTGGAGGGTAAAAACGTGCTTTTGATTGCGCCAACAGGTACAGGCAAAACGGAAGCAGTTCTTTTGCCAATATTCTCTAAGCTAGTTGAGCAGAAAAACCATTATCAAAAAGGCATCCAAGTAATCTACATCACGCCCCTTCGCGCATTGAACCGCGACATGTTTAAGCGCTTAACATTTTGGAGCCAACAGCTTGACATAACTGTTGAGGTTCGCCACGGCGACACAGAAATGAAAATCCGCCGAAAACAAGCCCTCAAACCACCCCAAATGCTCGTCACCACACCCGAAACCCTGCAGGCGATTTTGCCGGGCTCACAGATGCGGCGTCACCTCAGCAACGTGCAGTGTGTAATCATCGATGAGGTGCATGATTTGGCGGAGAGCAAACGGGGCGCCCAATTGACTATAGCGTTGGAGCGGGTGGTGGAGGCAACTGGTAAAGAGTTCCAGAGAATCGGATTATCCGCAACTGTTGGCAACCCAGAGGAAGTCGCGCGTTTCATCGCTGGAACCAACCGAGAAATCAGCATTGTGCAGGCGGTTCTGGCTAAAAACTATCTTTACCGCGTTGAGTACTTGACGCCTACCGAGAAAGATTATGAATTCGCGGCTAAACTGGAAACCTCGCCTGAAGCAGCCGCAAGAATACGCCGATTAACCGAACTAATCGATAGCCACAAATCCACTTTGATTTTTGTGAACAGCCGCACCGTCGCTGAACTGCTTGGGCACCGATTTGACCAGCTTAACCGCCAAGACATAGCCGTTCACCACGGTTCCCTGTCACGAGAAGAAAGGGTACTCACAGAAGACGCGTTTAAAGCGGGAACTCTGAAGGCAATCATCTGCACAAGCACATTAGAGTTGGGCATAGACATCGGCAACGTGGACTTGGTTATCCAGTACATGTCGCCAAGGCAAGTCAGCAGCCTCATCCAGCGTGTCGGCAGAAGCGGCCACAGCCTAGAGCGACTCTCGGAAGGAGTTATCGTTACTGCTTTCCCAGACGACACCTTAGAATCGATGGCGGCAGTAAACAATGCCAAGGCCAACATAATTGAACTAATAACTTTCCACAAAAATGCCTTGGATGTTTTAGCGCATCAAATCGCCGGCATATTGATGGACAAAGAAACCATCACTCAAAGTGAACTCTTAACAATAATTCAGAAATCTTACCCATACAGCACCCTAACTGAGGAAAAACTTCAAGACGTTGTGCTGTTTTTGGAAAGTCTCCATAAACTAAGAACTGAGGAGGAAGGGAAAGTTTTGAAAAAAACTGGAAGAACACGCGAATACTATTACAGCAACCTATCCATGATACCAGATGAGAAACGCTACCCTGTAATTAATATAATTAGCGACCGAAAAATCGGTACCTTAGGCGACGAATTCATGACTCTGCATGCACGTGTGGGCTTGAATTTTATTATGCGGGGCAAGGTTTGGCGGATGGTTCAAATTGAGGATGAAACTGGTACGGTGCATGTTTTGCCTGCGGAAGATCCGTCGGCGGCTATTCCGGGTTGGGATGGAGAAATTCTACCTGTGCCATTTGACCTTGCGCAGCAAACAGGCGTGATGCGGGATAAAGTCGGTAAACTCCTAAAGCAGGGCAAAAAACCTGAGGCAGCGGCTGAAGAGTTAGCGGTGGAGATGAAGACTGATAAGGAAACGCTGGTTGATGTGGCTTTGGAGATTGATGAGCACATAAAAGAAGGCGCTCCGCTGCCCACGGAGAACCGCATCGTTATCGAAGTTTTGGACCGCTACGTTGTTGTTCATGCGTGTTTTGGCGAGCTGGTTAACCGCACTTTTGGAGGCATTTTTGATTCGGTTCTTTCGGAACGTGAAGCGATTACGGGTTGGTGGACAGACGGCTACCGAATCCTAATTGAAACTTCGCATAAGCCCTCTAGGCAAGAGGTTGAGGGCTTACAGAAGGAACTGTTCGATTTAACGGATGAGCGTGTGGATGAGTTGTTTTTGTATTATGTGAACTCCAAATTTCCATTCGTTAGCAGAATGAAGGCAATTGCTGAGCGTTTTGGCGCGTTGCCCAGAGGAAAAACCTTAGCTCATTCTGAACGCGGAGAGAAGATGAAGGCCGCGTTCGAGGGCACACCGATCTACGATGAAACCATGCGGGAAGCCATGATGGACAAAGTGGATTTGCCAAAGGTAAAAGAGATATTACATCAAATAAAAGCGGAAAAAATCACAGTCAGCACAATAACCCGCGAAAAACCCACGCCCCTCGCCTACCACATCCTGATGCAGTACGCCGACACAGCCGAGCTCATGGCACCCGAACGCTTACTTTTAACCAACATCGACCGAATGAAACACTCAATAGACGCTCGAACCGCCAAACTGTTCTGCATGAACTGCGGCGCATGGACTAAACAAATCCGCATAAAAGACATATCCGAAGAGCCTGAATGCGAAAACTGCAACTCACGCCTCCTAACTCTGCTGTATTTTAGCCAAGATGCGGATAAGCTGGTGGAGGATTTGCTGAAGCGCCGTGAAGGCAAAGAGCTTTTGCCCGAAGAACTTAAAGACCTCAGCAACGCAAGGCGCAAAGCAGATCTGATACTGAGCTATGGGAAACAGGCTGTTAGGGCGTTGCAAGTGAAGGGCGTGGGTCCTGAGACGGCTTCGCGGATTCTGGGCAGGATGCACCCTGACGAGAACACGTTCTACATGGATTTGCTCAAGGCGAAGGTTCAGTATTTACGGACAAGAGAATTCTGGGACAAATAACCTAAAACGGCTTGTAATGTCCTCAAAGCAGTGGAGTTCTATTAATTTCTTTAACTTGGTCGATATCCAAATCGTCGCTGATAATTGAGACAATTTTCCTGTTAATCGCCGAAGCGACATGGACGGCGTCGCGAGGATGTAAATTGTATTTGTTCATTAAAGATTGGGCTTGGCTTAGAATGTTTTCATCAACAATAATCCAGTGCAAGTTTAAAAAACCAAGTAACTTTTGACCCTGACTTATTGCCTCAGCTCTTCCCATTGCCTTTCGAACTATCCAAACAACTTCATCCCATGTTAGTGTTGAAGTGTATGCTGATAATTCACCTTTTTCTATGCTCTGCAATATTTGTTTAGAATGCTTAACCTTAGGTTCTTGTTCTTCCTCGTACAGTATCGGGAAAATGAAAACGTTCGCATCAATGTAGGGCATTTCTTTCTTCGACTTCTTGATTTAATAACTCTTTTATGTTTATTCGTTTCTTGAGTTTTGGACAAGAAGTAGTTATAAAATATTCAGTATAACTACCGCTAACTTGTGGTTTTTTTATCACTATTTCTTGATTTCGCAATTCGAGAGTTACCTCAACACCTGGCTTTAACCCTAAGGCTTCCCGCATTCGTTTAGGAATTACAACTTGCCCTTTCGATCCAACATTTTTTGTAGGCATTATTCAGCAACCACCAAATAGCATTTAGTCATACTTTTTATTAAAACTTTCCCACAAAATGGTATTACTTTTTGGGCATCTTGGCTTGCAAGGTTTTAATAGGCAATACGCTTGAGTTTTGGCTTAGCAGTGGTCTGAGTGGATAAACAGGAACCAAGAAAGCTCAAGCGTTCAATCGGTTTGTGGAGCGCCGTCGCCATCAACGTTGGCGCAATCATAGGTGGTGGAATCTTCGTTGTCACCGGCATCGTGGCAGGCTACGCCGGCTCAGCACTTGTGATTTCCATGATTATCGCCGGCGTCATCGCTTTTATCACTGCACTAAGTTTTGCAAGGTTAACGGCATGGCAGCCTGTAGAAGGAAGCGTGTATGAATTCGGGCGCCAACTGGTTTCGCCATACGCTGGGTTTTTGGCTGGTTGGATGTGGATTGTCTCAAACACTTTTACTGGAGCAGCAGTTTCACTCGGTTTCGCGTATTATTTGAATGCGGCTTTTCCAAGTTTACCCATAGGCTACGTTGCTGCTTCCATGTGCTTGGCATTTACTGCTTTGAATCTGTTCGGCGCAAAGGAATCAGCAAGTTTCAACAACGTTTTAGTTGCAGTCAAACTTGCGGTTTTGGCGTTTTTTGTGGTTTTCGGCGTTTTCCACGTGAATGCAGGCAATTTCGTTCCGTTCGTGCCTCTGTCAAGCGGAGTGCTATATGGCACATTCTTCATTTTCTTCGCTTACGGCGGCTTTGCGCGGGTTGCGGTGGTTGCTGAAGAAGTTAAAGATGCTAAACGAAACGTGCCTAGGGCGATGCTTTTGTCGCTTGGGATTTCTATGGTGATTTATATTTTAGTTGGATTAGTCGCTGTTGGTTTGGTTGGTTCCGCTGGGCTTGCTGGGTCTCCTTCGCCTTTAAACACCGCTATCGGCGCCACAGGCAATTCGCTGGCAATCCAAATCATATCTGTCGGCGGATTGGTGGCTACTGCAAGTGTGCTTTTGACTTCAATTTTAGGTGTCTCCCGCATGGCTTACTCGATGTCTAGGCGAAACGATTTGCCCTCTGCCCTGTCTCGGTTACACAGCAGGTTCTATACGCCCTACTACGCAATTTTGGTTAGCGGCGTGTTGATGGCGGTTCTGGTTTTGTTTGTGGATTTTAAACCTGTTGTGGCAATTAGCACTTTTGCCCTGCTCTTTTACTATTCAGTTACTAATGTTGCTGCTTTCAGGTTGAAAAATGGGGTTTGGCAGCATAGGATTTTGCCGTTGCTAGGGTTAGTTACGTGTTTGTTGTTGTTTGTGTTTGTTTTGTTTGCTTCGCCTGAAGCGTGGTTAGTCGGCGTGGCATTCTTAATTGCTGGATCAGTCATCTACGCGGTACAGAAAAAGTTGAAAGGGCAAAACGAGAAAAAGTCCGTTTAGTTTGCGATAAGAATTTTAAGGTTCAACCAGCGTTTTTTAGGTTAGGAAATGCCATGCCAATCAAAGCCGTCTTATTTGACATGTTCGATACATTGATGCTTATTGAAAAGAATCATGAGTTCTACAGTCCCTCTCTGATGAGGATGTATCGGTACCTCAAAGAGAAAGGGATAGATGTGTCCTTCGAAAAGTTCAATTCGGCGTACATTGAGGCGCGTGACGGTCTTTATGCCAAGGCAGATTTGAATTTTGAGGAACCACACTTCAACGTCCGCGTTTATGAGACGCTGAAAATTTTAGGCTACAATTATAATGTTTCAAGCTCCCTTGTGGCGGCGGCGACTAACGAGTTCTGCGAAGAATTCATGAAATACGTTTCCATCGACAAGGAAGCTGAGGCAACAATTAGGCATCTGCATGGGAAATACAAGTTGGGAGTAGTCTCCAACTTTGCCATCCCCGAATGCGTGCTTAAACTGCTTAAAGCCAGCAACTTGGACGGGCTTTTTGATGTGGTTGTGGTTTCTGGCGCCGTGAACAAACGCAAGCCAAGCCCAGAAATCTTTGAAAACGCCTTAAAAATGCTGGGGGTTTCTACGTCTGAGGCAGCTTTTGTAGGCGACACCATTGACGCGGACATTGAGGGGCCAAAAGCGGTCGGCATGAAAACCATATACATAGAGCGCCGCTTACAGGAAATCGGAAAATCTAATCCTGACCAAACCATAAAGAGCCTAAGCGAATTGCCTTCTGTGCTTGAACGTTATTGAAAGAAGGGTTAAGGTTTTTTAAGAATATTCTGAGAAGCTGAAGTTGAGTTTTTTGTGGGGGTAACGTTTCAAATGTCTTTTTCCCAGTACAGAAAACCTTTATTTCCCCAGCGAGAAAAACAACTTGTGAATAGGCATGTTGATTGGCGCAATCTCAGATACACATGATAATTTACCTCAAATAGAAAAAGCCGTAAAGATCTTAAACGAGGAGAAAGTTGGCATGGTGCTGCATGCAGGCGACTACGTGGCAGGCTTCGTTATCCCAAAATTCAAATCGCTAAACTGTCCGCTCATAGGCGTGTTTGGAAACAACGACGGCGACCACGAACTCCTAAAAAAACGGTTCAGCGAAACCCAAAACTGTACAATCCACGACCGCTTCGCCCAAGTTACCGTAGAAGGTTACAGAATCGCCCTATTGCACGGGGAGGAGGCAGAACTTCTTAATGCGTTGGCGGATAGCGGATACTTCAACGCCATCGTCCATGGCCACTCTCACCTAAAAGGCATCCAAACCCGAGGCAAAACCCTCTTGGTTAACCCTGGAGAAGCTTGTGGTTACCTTACAGGAAAGTCGACGATTGCAATCTTAGATACCGCTAATCATCATGCAAAAATTGTTGAACTCTAAATTACGCTTTTTCGCCCTTATTGTAAACCGCTATTTAACCCAAAAAATAGTTCCTGTACATTTTAAATGGACCTTTATCTGTCGAGAGCTAACTAGGCAAATTGTTTTATAATCATGCATTGTAAACCGAATGTTTTTCCAATTGTGTTTTGCATTTTTTAAGTCGATTACCTATAAATCAGATTAACTGTTTGTGTCATTCTCTAACGATTAGAGCCAAGGATTGATTACATGTTTGACCAAAACACAAGCAGCGAATCGTCAATTTTCACACTGATCACTTCTAAACTCAAAGCCGCAATAGCCTATGAGAGCTTAGGCAAATATGAAAGCGCACTGATGTCACTTGAAGAAGCACTAGCACTACAAGAAAACAACCTTGACGCTTGGCTCATAAAAGGCGTAATATACGGCAAGTTGGGCAGATATACTGAAGCACTCAAATGCTACGACAAAATAATTGAGGTAGACCCAAAATCTTCAGATGGATGGAGCCTAAAATCAGCCCTTTATACCGCAATGAATCTGCATGATAAAGCAGCAGAAAGCCTATCTAAAGCAGTCGAGTTGGATCCAACTAACTTGGAGTTCCGACTAAGTTTAGCCATCGCGCTTCAAAGAATCAAAAGGTTTGATGATGCACTCAAGTGCTACCAAGAAGCGAGAGAGCAGAGACCAACCGACGCCAGAATCGACTACAACATAGGGCTCATGTGGAGTAACTTAGCCGATAACCAGAAAGCACTTGTCTCTTTTGAGGATGCGCTTCGGCTTAAACCTGACTTCAAAGATGCACTGCTTGCAAAAGGAATAATGTTGGATAGGCTGAACAGAAAAGAGGAAGCTAAGGTATGCGCTGATAAACTGCTTAAAACAAAGGGCACCTCAGAGAAGCCACAGGCAACAAAGCCCCAATCAGAAAATGAAGCTATCCGAAACGACTTTAAAACTGCCCAAAACAAGTTCAGAACAAAATACTCTAATCCAAGTTACCTCGATAACGATAAGCCCCTCGAACGACGCTAAATTATTGATTGCTTTTGTTGTATGGTTCTCTTAAAAGGTTAGCTTTGACGAAAAGCTCCTTTAGTTCTTCGTCGCTTGCTCCCTTGCGGATAGACGTTAAAATATCAGTCAAGTTATCGTTGCGCATGAGGCAGGGTTTTAGTTTGCCGTCGCTGGTTATACGCATTCGGGTGCAATGCATGCAGAAGTCGCTGTTTTCGATGGGTTTTACAACTTCAACGGTTGCGTTTGGCAAGTGGTAGATTAGGCGGTTGTGCATGAAGGGGCGTTTTTCAATTGTGACGGCTTTTGCTTTCAGCATGATTTCTAATTCATCTAGGCTGCGGTGATGTTCAGTGTAATATTTGTCGCCGACATTCACAGGGTCCAGCTCGATTAGCTGCAACACAACCTCCATTCGCCCCGCGTAATCCATCATATCTGGGACATCGCCCACATTCACATCTTTGAGGATAACCATGTTTAGCTTCACAGGGCAGAATTTAGCTTCGATGGCAGCTTTAATACCTTCTAACGCGGATTCCAGTTTTCCACCCGTCAACTTGTGGTATGTTTCTGGGTTTAGTGAAGGCAAGCTAATGTTTACACGGCGAAGTCCGCAGTCACGCAGCTTCTTTGCCATGCCGCCGCCAAGCAACAGCCCATTGGTGGTTAACGATAAATCTCTTAAACCAGGAACAGCAGCTATGCCTGAGACGATTTCAGGCAGATCAATACGCATAAGCGGTTCCCCACCAGTCAACTTTATTCGAGTAATTCCTAAGCTCACGGCGACTTTGGCGATACGCACTATCTCTTCAACAGACATCAATTCGGCAGATCGGTTCGCACGCTGAACTTCGCCTTCGCGATGGCAATAGGCGCAGCGGTAGTTGCACCGCTGAGTAATTGAAATCCGAAGATTAAGGAGCGGTCTGCCGCAGTTGTCTGTTAGACTCATCGTTATTCCCGTGCGTGCTTAACGATGTGAGGAGCCTCGGGCAAAATAAGCATTTCTAGCGCGGTCTTCGCAGCATCAGGCGAACCTGGGATACAAAAAATTGCCTTGCCCTTCGCGACTCCAGCAATAGCACGGGACAAAACCGCTGCAGAGCCCACATGGTCAAAACTTATTCTTCGGAAAAACTCGCCGAATCCAGGCAGGACCTTATCTAAGAAAGGCAAAACTGTCTCAATCGTGATGTCAGTAGGAGTAATTCCTGTGCCGCCAGAGAAAATTGCAACATCTAAAGCAGACAAACCCATAGTATACATCACGGCGTCTTGAATCATGGTTTCGTCGTCGGCAACTATCTTTTTGAAGAGGACTTTCTGCCCAGCCTTCTCGAGCAAATCCACAATGGTGTCTCCGCCGACGTCACTGACTTCTTTTTCGCCTTGCTCAATCTGCTTGTAGCGTGAAGTACTGCAAATGTAGATGCCGAAATTCAATTTTTTAGGCGCTTTTGCCTTATGTGCTTTGGAGCTTTCACTCATAATTACGCCTGCTTAAATTTTTTGACAACATGAATATTCTCAATTGCGGTTGAAGGGTACTGTCCAGCCGAGTCTTTTTCGTATTGCTTGGTCATGTCCCAAACCGTCAGAAGCGCCGCGGAGACAGCGGTCAGGGCTTCCATTTCCACGCCTGTCTGCGCTCTGGTTTTAACGGTAGCTGTGGCTGAAACCGTGCATTTATCGGAAACTTTCACGTCCACTTCCACGTTTGTTAACGGCAGCGGATGGCAAAGAGGAATTAAATCGCTCGTTTTCTTAGCCGCCAACACACCCGCAATCTTCGCGGTGTAGAGGGGGTCGCCTTTAGCGATTTTTCCAGCCAGAACTAAACTAATCGTTTCTGGTTTCAACTTTATCGTTCCAGTAGCTGTTGCTTCCCTGTAGATTTCTGCTTTTGCCGAAACATCAACCATAGCCATAATTAAATCAAACCTATTTTTCCCTGTTCTGTGTATTAGTTTGTTTTTCTTGCTTTTATTCATTGATGCACAAACCTGAATACGAGTTGCGGATGAAATTCACAGTGTAAAAACACTTTTTTAAGGATGTGTTGTTGTGCTATTCCAGAAAATTAGAGTTTTATACGGCAGATTTATGGGAATACTATCGGTTTTGGTTTCGTAAACAATATCCAAGTTCAAGCCGTACGTAGATAGCAGGTTATTTGCATCATTCCATATTTTTGGTGTAAGAGCATCAGCAGGCCATAAGCCCCATATAGTGTCGTTTGGACCGCGGAATCCGTAGCCGTAATCCGTGGGAAGCACATAAGCCGTCTGCGCTGGGTCAAGTTCGGGCCGCTGATGGGTTTGTGCGTAGTTCCAAAAGTTTTTCATATCATTCAAGTCTTGAGTTGTCAAAACGCCATAGGGGGTCGTTGTCGTGTGGTTTACCCCTGGTGCATCAAAAACAACGATGTATCGAGCATCATTCTGCCAAGCTTGCAACATCTCATCGTAAAGATTAACATTTTCGAAGGCGGCAACATGTGACATTTCCTCGGGAGAAGGACCAAAAGTTAAGATGGCGCCCCATTCTTTGTCCAGAGATTTTGCCGCACCTCTATCAAGGGAAGCCGCTAACTGGTTTTGGCTTTGGTTTCCTAAGAATTCTGCGAAAACCACATCGTAACTTGAACAGTAATCATACCAGTAAAGGGCGTAGTCTGAAGTGAACAGTTTCATTTGGGGAACAGAGTAATAAACATCTTTGTAAAGGGAAAGATAGGTTTGCACATCAATTATGTAGTGCATCGCTACATCACTGTAGTTGCTTGCTATTGGAGCTGGCCTGTCTGGGTTGCGGTTGGGAAGGTCAAGTTGTTTTCCTCCGGCTTCATCAAAAATGTAGGCTCCTAAAAATTTTGTGCCCCAGCGGCTGTTAGCCATTTGGAAAAACGTGGAATCTGGACCTGTAGGAGGAAACACGGTTCCGTTCCCAAAGCCAACGTAAACAATAAAGTAAAAGCCTTTTTGATAGAGGTAATCGCAGACTTTGGTAAGTTCAGTTGTGTTTGCGGTAACGTCGGTGGAGCCTATGATTATTAGGTTGGCGTATCCTGAAACAGCGTTAGATACGTTGTAAATGGCGTTTGCATCACCGTAGCCTACATCTACCCCTATGAAAGCATCTGGTTTATCAGCCGTTTTTTCTGGAAGCAAATGGAAGCCCACAACTGTTACTAGCAGCGCAAAAACTAGGAGGGCAGCCAAAACCGCCAAGATGGTTTTTGTATTCGATCTGTAACTGAGAAACCCCAAGCCAAAAACTCCTGTTTTCCGATACTCCTATTTGAAACCTTGGAACAAGGTGCTACCTAGTAATTCTACCGAGCCTATGCTTAAAAAACTAACTCACACAGGAGCATGCCGATTTTTGTTGGATTTCCTTTGGCTGTTTTATTTAAAGAGGGTATAGTTTGTGAGGGCAGCGCTTTGAAAGGCTAAAAAAGCACAGAAAGCACTAAAAAAAGGCCTTAAATTCCATTTCCAATAGCTACGGTTTTTCCCAAGCTTCAATCAAGGCCACAACAGCCTTCGCTTTAGCGGAGCCTTCATTGAACCTGTACATCCGAACGCGGCCATACGTGTGCTCTTTCAAAATTCCCTCAGACTCCAAAATTTTGAGGTGCCCCGAAGTTGAGGCATAATTCAGTTTTAGTCGCCGAGCAACGTCGGAGACGTTGAGTGAGCCCAACTGGTAGATGAGTTTTAAGATTTTCATGCGGGACTTTGATGAGAAAACTTCCTCTAACTCCATGTTTAAACCCGCCCTTTTTCCGATTTCAAACTTGCAGTTAATTCCTTCTCCAACTCGCCCGCAGGAATCGACGGCAGTGAAATCCGCGTTGTCCGTCCACGCGTCTCAGCAGTCGCGACTTCAGTTTTCAAAACACCAAGCTTTGAAAGGTACTGGGCGTAATTCCAGATTTGCGTGTGGCCGTTTGGGGTTTCGTCGAATTCTTCACATGTGACAGCGTAGGCTTTCTCTACTTCGGATAGGGAAACGTAAGCTTGCTCGTTTTCTTTGAAGTATCTTGCGACTGCAAGCAGGAACAATTTTTCATGCAGCCCAAAAGAGGACAGCTCGCTTCGCCGCAGCCCAGGAATAATGCTAGAAACCGCCATGCGGACGCGTTCAGGTTCCACGCAGCCTGCTTCTTCTGCATCGGCGTATTTGCCAGCGCGCCACAACAACTCAATTCCAAACCGGGCGTTTCCAGTTTCAGAGAAAGCCAACTCCGCAATCAAATCCACAACATCCTCAGGCACCGCACCATACTCGAACGCTATTGAGACGCGCTCGTTTAAGATGTCGATTAGCTGCGGTTTGCCGTAGCGTTCCAGGCGGATGATGCTGCGTTGCAGGGTGCTTTTGGCGCTTTCATCCAACTTTTCAATGGCGCTCAAGTCGCGCATGATAAAGATGAATGATAACCGTTGCGGTTTGCCCTGCCGCATTTCCTGCAGCCGCGTTAACTTATAGACGGCATCTGAGCCTTCTTTCTCGATTAAACTGTCGAACTCATCGAGGGTTAATATCATGTGGGCGTTTTCTTCATCTAAAACCTGCATGAGCGTTCCGAGGATTTCTTCGGAGCCATAGCCGCGGGCTGGGTAGTTTGGGCGGAAAACGGTGACGGCTCGATGCAGAATCGGCGAGAGGCTTCCGCGGTATTCCCGGCAGTTAACGTGGACGTAACGGAATTTTAGGCCTCGCTTGTTAGCTCCCGACGTAATGTTTGCGCCGAAATGCTGTGCGAGCGCGGTTTTGCCCGTGCCCACATCACCCGTCAAAATAACTCGCTGCGCCATTTTTTCTGGACAACTCAAAATAAAATTGAAGAATTCCATAAGGAGCCGCTGTTGTGTTTCTCGGTGCGGTAGCTTCTGTGGAATGTAGTTTATGTCAAGTTTAGATTCGTCTTTGAACACGCTTTGATGCGGCACCAAACGGGTTTTCCTTCAGGTTACAGTTATTGTTTTTTGGGTAATATTATGTTTTGGAACAGATGGCTATATGTTTTTAACTTAAACCTAAAATTCTGACCAAAACACAAATAGGCAAACAGTACCTTGGATTGTGCAGTGGGGAGAAAACAACTTGTCCTTAGCCAATAGCTGTGAATATTTAACAAGTGAGAAATTGTGTCTAGCTGTTTCTGAAAGCGAGAAAGCAAAGGCAAGCAGGAAGGTTCGATGCAAAAATGATGAGAAATCGACTTGTTGCTACCTTTGTATGTTTGTACTAGATTGCGCGACGCCCTGCAGATTTTTAGGGAATACTGAAAATGCATCCTCACCCATTGACGTCGAAAAAACAAAAGAAGAAAGCACATTTATCAGTGAAAACAGAATCGAAGAAGATCAATCAAAAGATACCCCTGTTCCTTGTTGCTCTTTATGCAATGTTGAGATGTCCCAAACTCGAACCAAGTTTAAAATTGAAGGATGGGAAGGATTGCATCCAAAACTTGCTGACGAGGAAGTACTGCCAATAATAATTTACCTATGTCCCAAATGTGGCAAAATCGAGTTTAAAGCTGATGAAAAAGCAAACAAGGACTAGTATTTTAAAATAATGGTTAGGACTTTTCTTATTTAGATTCTTTGAATGCTGAAAGACGCGTACCGCACTCTGTGCATTCCCAACAGGTGAGTGTCTTGTTTTTGTCATATACAGGATTCATTTCTTCTTCGCATTCAGGGCATGTTTTTTCCAGTTGATTCTTTCTTGACATTCGAATTTCAAACGTTTCAAGTATCATTATGTAATATAAATAAACTGGTGTTTAGCTCACAAAAAAATCCTGCTGACCTGAATTTCCATATTTCCAAATTGGATCTGAAGGGGCATGGACCCACATATTGTGGTTTTGAAACAAAACACTAATAAACACATTCAGCAATCCTATTTTCCGACACTAACATGATACCAAGATACTTCTTTTTCACTAAAGGAGTTGGCAAACATAAAGAGCAACTCCAATCATTCGAATTAGCCCTTCGAGACGCAGGCATACAAATGTGCAACCTCGTCAGCGTTTCAAGCATTGTTCCACCTGCATGCGAACTAGTAACACGGGAAAAAGGTCTAAAGATGATTCATCCAGGCGAAATCACCTTTGTTGTCATCGCCCGCAACGCCACCAACGAACCCCACAGACTTGTTGCTTCATCCATAGGTGTAGCTATCCCCTCAGGCAAAAACCAATATGGCTACCTAAGCGAACACCACTCTTTTGGGCAAACCGATGAAACCGCGGGCGACTACGCAGAAGACCTTGCAGCAACTATGCTTGCAACAACCATGGGTATCCAATTTGACCCTGAAACTGCGTGGGACGAACGCAAACAACTTTTCAAAACCACTGGTCTAATCATTAAAACTGCTAACACAACTCAATCTGCGGCAGGCGACAAAAATGGACTCTGGACCACAACCGTTTCCGCCGCTGTGTTAGTTCCCGAAGAAAACGGCAAAAAAGAATAAACAAAACTTAAAGCAAGTTTCTTTTTGGGGCTTGTATTTTTCAATATTTGTTTTTTCAACGGCTAATTTCTTCTCTAAAACAGTTTAGCCAGGATTTAATACTCAAGAGTTTTGGGCATATTTGGATCCGGATCCTAATAGAATATGATTGCAGAAACCTATAGAGGAGGCAAAAATCTCTAAGGGGGGGGGGGGGGGGANNGGTAGGTCATATTGGCGAAAACAGCCGCAATAGCATGTTGAAAAAACAATAGAAATAAAATAAGGTGGATTAGCTTAAAAAATTAAAAAAGAGTAACTTTGTTTTGGGATAAAGAAAGGGGTTGGGAGTTAGCTCTGTTTTAGTATGGCTCTTTTTTGCCAGTCATATATGCCCAAGCGCCGACGATTGCAACAGTTAGGACTGCACCTGCAAATCCTGCAACCATAAAGCTTGTCAAACCGGCTAGCGATGGTAATACCACAATCAGCCATGGGATAAGATATGTTGCTGTGACTTGTGCTATAATGCCTGCTACGAAGCCCAAAACAGCTATCAGACCGAACACTTTTAATCTGCTATTCATTCAATTCACCTTTTTATTTTAGCAGTTAGTTGGCGCTTCTTTTTAGTCTAACTAACACGTTTCTGTCTAATCGTTCAAGCGCTGACAGCCTGTTTTACGTTTCTAGTTAAAGGCTTAGCGCAATTTCGCCATCACGTATATCTGTACATATATACGAGCATATTTCCACCATATTAACAATGTATAAGATTAATTTCTGCATGCTATGGTTGCAGAGGTAATCAAATTGTCAGAAAGATTCGCTAAAAAGTGGGAAAGTAAACGGGAAGATGAGCCATTCGCAAACCGCATAAAAGACGCAGTTAAACCGCCAGGACCACTAAAACCACGATTAGACTTCGCAGTCAGACGCATAGAGCTTCAAGTACAGAAGCTTGACCAAGCAACCGACAGATTCAGCCAAAGAGACAAAACGATCTTCGCAAGGATAGTTGACGCATACACAAAGCATGACAGTGCACGTGCAAATGTTTTCGCTAACGAGCTAGCTGAAGTCAGGAAAATGTCAAAGTTGATTATGAACGCTAAACTTGCTCTCGAGCAAATTACATTACGCTTACGAACAGTTTCAGAACTAGGTGATGTCGTATCAACTCTCGGACCAGCCGTGGGTGTTCTACGTTCAGTTAAAGCAGGCTTAGTCAGCGTATTTCCAGAAGCAGAAAGTGAACTAGGCGAAATCGGCAACATGCTAAGCGGAATCATGATTGAAGCAGGCCAAGGAAGCGGAATGACACTTAACTTCGACACAGTAAACGAGGACGCATCAAAGATTCTAACCGAAGCAGCAACAGTTGCAGAGCAGAAGATAAAAGACAAGTTCCCAGATCTGCCCCCAGGAATGCCATCATCATCCCCAGCTTCTCAAGCAGAGAAAACAACATTCTAAATAAGGAGGAAAAAACACAAAATGTCTAACTCCAATCTTTTTCTTTCTATTGGAAAACCAATCAAGAATGAATATGGACGAGTAATAGGTAAAGTTGCTTCTTTCGCATTAACTCCAAACGGAAAATTCGACGCCGTATACGTAGAATTTGGCGACGGCCAATTCACAAAACAGCCTATGGAAAGCTTACAGTTTAATGGCGCCGAAGTCACTTTCATCTCCAAAATTAAGAATCAAGCAAGTATACTTTGTGATCATATCCCGTTGATTTGGCGCAAAGACGAAGCCCTAAAGGACCTCGTTGAAAAGAAAAAAATCACTTCTGAAGTCTACCAAGACCTCCACAGCAGCTTCTCAAGCGTATTAACGCAGCTTAAAAGGGATGCCCAAGTCATCATCGACGAATCTGCCGTAGAAATCGACCGTTGCAAAGAAGAAATTACTTCTCTTAGCTACGCTATCGCAAACCTTGAAATCGAGCATGAAATCGGAAAAGTCGACGATGAAAGCTATAAAATGGCTTTCGCGCTGTTGCAAGAGACCCTGAGACGGGCAACATCAGAAAAAACCGACTTCGACCTGACAAAGAGCAGACTCTCAAGCGTCCTGTTAGGTGACCAATCGCAGAACCAGCTGAAACCCAACAAAGTCTACGCTGAACAAGTAAGTAACGCATCGAAGCTTCCAGAGCCCCCAGTGATTGTTTACGTTAAAGAAATTGGGAAAGCAGGTTTATAGTTAGGCTTATTTAATGAGAACATAGGTGCGGAGGGCTAAAATATCAAAAGTTTAACCAACCAAACCCCTCCCCCTATACGTGAAGTAGCCACAAAATCTATTTGCACCCTGCGCGTCCAGCAGAACAAACTGGAGCAGGCAAGTTTCCGCTTAAAAGAGCGGGACCGCATACTTTTTGAAACCTGCATGTTCGCATTTAAAAAGAACAACAAAGAAAAAGCCGCAATGTGCGCCACCGAAATTGCGGAAGTAAGAAAACTTGTAAAGTTTCTCTACAACGTTCAGTTAGCCATTGAACGGGTAGTTCTACGCCTAGAAACAATAAAAGAGCTAGGCGACATCGTTGCTGACCTTAAACCAGCCTTAAAGCTGCTTCAAGGTGTCTCCCAAGAACTATTCCAGGTGCTACCTGACGTCAGCTCAGAATTAAATACTGTTAACCAAACAATTCAAGATACCCTCCACGCCACCAAACTTACAGCCGACGAGAACGTTGTTGGAGTCGGAAAGAAAACGGAGGCTGGCGAAGAAATCCTTAAAGAAGTCTCATGCTTCATCGAGCAAAAACTGGCCGAAACCCTACCAGAGCCGCCGTTGGCTGCGCCTGTGAAGGAGAAAACACCCATCAAAGAGCTTGTTGCATTAACGGCGAGTTCTTCGCAGGTGTTTACTAAAACGACCACTGAGGAAGCAGGGTTTGATCCGGAGAAGACTTTGTTCTCTTACAAGAAGTCAGAGATTAAAGAGTTCTCGCTTAAGGTTGAAAAGCCCTGTTTGGAAGATGTTCTCTTGGAGTATGTTCGTAAAACTAATGGTGAGATTGATTTAAGTCGATGCTCAAATGAGTTGAAGACTAGTAATGAGGAGATTGAGCGTGCCCTCGAAAACTTGGGGACCAAAGGTAAAATAAGAATTGAGTTACGTTCGCCTGAATAACTGAGAGAAGGAGAGAAAAATAGATGAGTGCGTCAAATGAACTTGAAAAAGCAGCAACAGCTTACGCCCTAGATGCTGTACGACTGGATAAGCAGGGGCAAAAAGGAAGAGCCATAACCCTATATCAAAAAGCAATTGAAAGCCTCCTGCAACTAGTGCAGTTGTATCCCGAATACGGCTTAAATAAAGTGTATGTGCAGCGGGCAATTGCATATCAGGAACGAATTAAATCGCTTCAGGGGACAGTTTCCGCCAGCGAGATGAATCAAGCAGCTAATAATGATGAAGTAGGTGGAGGAGCAGCAACTAGGGATGGAAACGGAAGTGTCGGCGGCAACGGAAAACCTAACGAGGAGCTTGTTATGACTGAGAAGCCAAAAGTAAATTGGGCAGAAGTCGTCGGACTTGACACCGCAAAGAAAGCAGTGAAAGAAGCTATTGTTTACCCCGTTCAGCGTCCCGATCTGTTCCCGCTTGGGTGGCCACGAGGCATCTTGCTTTTTGGTCCCCCTGGCTGCGGCAAAACCCTGTTGGCAGCAGCAGTTGCAACAGAAATCGACGCAAACTTCTACAGCATTGATGCCGCCTCGATTATGTCAAAGTGGCTTGGGGAAGCTGAACAAAACGTGGCGAAGCTGTTTGGCAGCGCACGCAAATCTGCAGTTGAAGGTAAACCTGCGATTGTGTTCGTTGATGAGTTGGATTCGCTTATGGGTAACCACAGCAACGAAGTCGGCGGCGAAATCCGCGTGAAAAACCAGTTCCTCAAAGAAATGGACGGTATCGTAGACAAGGGCAAGAACCTTCACGTGTACGTGATTGGCGCAACAAACAAGCCCTGGGACTTGGATTGGGCGTTTATCCGCCGCTTCCAAAAACGCATTCTGGTTCCGCTCGCAGACCATGGAACAAGGCTAAGCATGCTTAAGCTGTATTCGAGTAACCTGCAAATCGATGCGGACGTGGACTTGATTGAGTTAGCTCGTCTTTCAGAGGGCTTCTCAGGCAGCGACATACGCGACGTATGCCAAAGCGCGCAGCTGAGTTTGATCGGCGAATTCTTCGAGACAGGCAAAGCAATGGACAAAGAAGCAAAGCCGCGTTCGCTGACGATGGCTGATTTCCGCCAAATCCTCGAAGAACGCAAACCATCCGTCTCGCTGGACATGCTCTCGCAATACAACCGATGGTTCGAAGCATTCAAAGCACTATAACGGAGGCCAACAAAAAAAAACCGCTTGGATGGGTAATGTGGAAAGGTTTGGAGAACATTAATTTTTAACACGTTCTCCCTTCTCCCCCTCAAACAACATCTCCAAACCCCACAAAAACAACCCATTCAAAACGGCTTGCCTCCACCCACCGCCCATTTGTCTCCGCGTTTCTTAAGCACTGACTTCCAACATGCTAATGCGCCTGTTTCCCGCCAATACAGACCTTCCCACTTAGGAATTTTTGACCTCCCCTATAGG
>PLYI01000019.1 GCA_003151735.1 Candidatus Bathyarchaeota archaeon
GAGTGTAGTTTGACTTTTTTTCTTCGCCAATAGTTGACTATGGCTTCAACCATAATCATGCCTCCGCTTCTCTTTCATGTGTCCACTAAATTTAAGGCATACACAAAGAAATCTCAGAACAGAGAATGTGCGGAGTTAACGGGCTTAACTGAAGAAATTAAGCCAAAAATCTTCACGCCGCTATTCACCACTAAATCTAAAGGTCAAGGTTTGGCTTAGCAGTCTGCAAAAAGTCATTGAAGGCCAACATGGCACAATCACTTTTGAGAGTCAAGAAAGCAAAGGAACAAAATTCACAATCGAATTACTCATTGGAAATTAAACTAAAAGGTAACCCATAACCTTGGGTTCCTTTCTTTAGATAAAAAAAGGGGTGATGCGGGTGACGTCTCCACGTGCGCTAGGGTTCAAATCCCCCCAGTCCACTCAACATGCTTTTTAACAAACCCCAGTCATCGGGTGATTAATGCTATTTGCGTTTTCTGAAGATTTTGTTTTTGGTGCTTGCTGACTGCAGACGGTCGGTTGATTGTTCCTTTCGGGCTGGTCAATCGACCCTACGAGTACCAACAGCCCAGTAAGAAAGGGTAAAAATGCGCGCGCATCCGATTAAGTTATCCGTTTTTTGATTGGTATCGGCACTGGGTTTGGTTCTGCGGTCGGTGTTGAGCTCGCAAAAGCTCTATTGCAGTATTTGAGCGCGCTTGTTTGTCCCTAAAATATCGTTAATCTTGCTTCTTTGTTAGGGGCGCAAATTCACCACCACCCATTAAGGAAGATGATTGATACCGCTGAGAAAACACTAAACTAAAATAGGCACTCCTATATGTCCCGTATCTGTAAACCCTTAATGGGGCACAAAAGTTGACTAAAATTAACGTCCGAGCCAAAGGTTTACCGCCCTACGGAAAAAGCAGATTGGGCTCGCAAACCTCTATTTGGCCTTTGGTGAAAGCTTTGTTTTTGGATTACGATGGTACAATTAGCCCAGTAGACTCCGCCAGGTCCGAGTCCGCAGTAACCCCTGAAAACATGGCCGCGCTCAATCGAGTCAGCACACAAATACCAGTTGCGGTGATAACGAACAAAGATCTGGATTTCGTGGTGAAAAGAACGCCTTTCGCGGTCGCTTGGGCAGGCCTTGCAGGCTTGGAGATCAAGACCGCCGACGGCATCACAATAGTGGACGGCTTGGAGAGCAAGATCGCAGGCATAACCGCCGCTCTAGAGTACGCCAAGAGCCTTTCTGGCTGCGGCTTGGAAGTCGAAGAGAAGCATACTTCAGACGGAACTACAGTGGCGTTCTCTGTTGACTGGAGAAGAGCCAAGAACAGATCCTACGCGAGAAGAGATTCGGCGAGGAATAGAGCCACGCAGATCTTGTCCTACTGCGAAAACTCGGCCTTGGTGACTTATCTCTATTGGAAACAACCCTTCTTCGATGTTTTTCCATGCGCTATCAGCAAAGGTAAGGCCCTCTTAACCCTGAAACAGACGCTCGGCCTCTCAAACGGCATAGCATACATGGGAGATTCCAAAACCGACAACCCCGCGTTCGACGTTGCCGACCTTGCGATTGGAGTGCTACATAAGGAAACATTTCCCAATCTGCGCTACGACTTCTCCGTAAACTTTCCAGACGTCCCAGCCTTCCTAAACTCCTTGCCAGAAAACGGTTTTCAAGTCAACCAAAACTCACAGTTTGTGGTCAAATCAAGACTTCGAGGGAGAAGACCCAAAACATGATACCGCGATGTCTTTTACTTGTTAAGTCATATTTTTTGATGCCTTTGTAATGTAATCAGTTGATTTGCGCGCTGGTTTGTCCCTAAAATATAATGTTTATTTTTGAGTTGGGATCTCGTATCAAATGAGTTACGTCCAAGCTTAGGAGGTGAGCCCAAGCGGGACAAGATGAACACGAAACCCTAGAAACCCTCTTCAGAAATATCGACTTAAGCTTTGCCCAAAGTGTTTTGCGAGAAGGCTTCCACGTTTCAGGTCCAGGAAGACCGCCTAGAAATCCAATGGGACCGATCCAAGGCTTAGAAAATTATGCCTCATCAAAACAGGCGAAACAGCCTATCCGAGAAGCGTTCTTGCAGGTTCACCAGAAAGGTCGGAGAAGACAACCTCACCAGAATAATTGACGAGAAGGTGGTCAACCTCTCACAAGCAACAAGACAAGAGAAATCGACGTTGTGTTGGATGCTTCCTTCATAAAGGCCTGGAGCACACGAGACCCAATCGACAACCAAACAGGATACTCTGATGCAGATGCAAGAGTTGGACGAGCAGGCAGAACATTCGGACTCGGCTACAAACTGCATTTGTCCATAGATTCTGAAACGATGCTTCCATTGTCTTGCTTTTTTGCTTCGGCGAATCAGAACGAGAAGAAACACTCGTTAACCATACTTGAGAAGGCGAATCAGGTTCTGAAGAATTCCGGAGCCAAACTCAGAAGCGTGATAGCGGACAGCCAGTACAGCCACAACAAAATCAGAATGGCGGCTGAAGCGGTGATTCCTTATCCCGCAAACCAGAAACGCGGCGTCAATGACCTCCTAAGAGTGGATAAGAAGTTCAGAACCTACGGACCCGAAGACCAGAAGAATGAGTACCACAAGAGGCCGCACATAGAAGCGGTTTACAGTTTCCTGAAAACTCAATACAGCATGGCCTTGAATAAGGTTAGAGGCTTAGGAAACGTTGCATGCTACGCGTTGTATAGTGTATTGTGCTTGGTTCTAAACAGAGAGGCAGCAGAGAACATCGGAAGATTCGACAAAGCAGTCTCACCAACCTACTTCAATACATAATAAAGGGACAAACCAGCGCGGCATTTTCTTTTTAATTCTTTCATTTTTGATAATTCTCACGTTATAGAGATTAAACGCGTGAAGAATCGTTACATTAAGTATCTTATTGAGAGAGATTGCTCGAGCTTGCTCAAAATAGGGAGCGCCAATATCTTCTGATTTGTTTGGGGGATCTTAACCCCAATTTACCAGTAAAAATGAAATCGCCTTTATCGGGCATTCTGGTCTAGTTCTTTTGCAAGCTCCTCCAGAAGGGTCTTTTGACGTTGAGTTATCTTTTTAGGGACAACCACATTAACGCGGACGCGCAGATCACCTCTGCCATATCCGCCCATTCTCGGCATGCCTCTGTTTCTAACCCTCAGAATCTGTCCAGGCTGTGTTCCAGGATGAATTTTCAGTCCAGCCTTTCCTTCGATTGCCGGTATGGTGACTTCCGCGCCTAATGTGGCTTGAGGGATGCTAATGTATAGATTGAATAAGAGATCGTCGCCATCTCTTTTGAAGTATTGATGAGGCATCATGTGAATCATTATGTATAAATCTCCTGAGGGGCCTCCGTCCTGGGCTGCGTCTCCTTGTCCTTCAAGCCTTAGCTGGTATCCTTCAGATATACCAACTGGTATTTTTACCGTAATCTTTCGCTCCCTTTTTACAAGTCCTTTTTGGGATTTCTCAATTCTTGGTACCTCAATTTCCTTTTCAACACCGCGTGTTGCTTCCTCAAGGGTTATGTAAACTTCGTAGCCCAAGTCTCTACCACGGATAGCTCTTTTTCTTTCTGGAAAGTCTTGACCATCAAAGAAAACACTAAAAAGATCCCCAAAGCCAGAGCTGACGCCCATGTCGCGAAATATCGAGTCAAAGTCAGCCCCTCGGAAAATGTCCTCTCGACTATATCTTTGATCAAATCCAGTGCTACCCAAATTGTCAAACTGTTTTCGTTTCTCTTCATCCGACAGCACTGCATAGGCTTCAGATATCTCTTTGAACTTCTCTTCAGCTCCCGGAGACTTGTTTCTGTCAGGATGATATTGCATGGCTAGTTTCCTGTAGGCGTCTTTTATCACGTCTTTGGACGAGCCCTTTGGAATTCCTAGTATCTCGTAGTAACTCTTTTTTTCAGCCATTAATTCTTCCTTCGTATCTTATGCTGGCAAGTGTGCTTGCTCTAAAGAGATTAGTTCAGCGCCCTACAAATAATCTACTGAGTAATGCGCGATTTTAAACTCTATGTGCGCGCTTGGCTACAATGTGATATTGTGTTAACCAAAGATTGGTAGGGAATCCCAGCACCATTTTACCAGTAAGAAATGCTGAAAGTAAAATTAGCCGCGGCGCGCTATTTTGTCATCGTAATATCGCTCATATTTGGCAACAAAAAAGTTATGTTTCTTATTCCAAAAGATCGAAAAGAAGGCATTCTTTTTTTCAATCGGCTTACCCTTAACAAGGTGTATTTTGTGATTACTACAGCGATAGAACTATTAAAAATAAATGGTGTACTAATCAGTGAACAATCCTAAAAGCAATTAAACCGCGTTTGCTCTTGATCAAGGTTATGGCCAAAAAAAAGTAGTCAAAAATAAGTTAAACTTTGAAGAAATAAAAAAAAATAGATAATTGCTAGTTTAGTTTGTAAAATTTGCTTGCAGATTATGTGGAATGTTGCTTGTTGCCGACATTCAAGTAACAGTGGCATTGACGGCTCATTCTATGTTCTTGTTTAGTGATATTCGTGCGATTTTTGATCAGAAACTGGTCAAATAAAAGCTGGCATTCAGTTATTGTAGTTCTTAAGTCGATTAGGCTTTGAGGTTGGTTGGAATTGAATCTCCATCTTCCTCCATTCCAGGTTGTAAGTATAATTAAGGTTGCTTGAAATGGGTGGTCTTCAACTATCTCAAGGGCAACATCATAGTAGCTTGCTCTTCCTTCATTTTCTATGAAGTTTTGGCATCCTTTATTCAAATCTTCGATAGTTATTTTTTCCTTATGCATTTTGAATCATTCCAAGGTTGCTAATTCATTTTCTATTACATACCATTGACAGGTTGAGCTAAATCAATGACATAGGCATCTGGAATTGATCCAATCCCAGACGCTGACTTTAAGAGTTGTTTTGACATCAAAATAGATTGAATCCTTGCCAAAAATTTCCTTAGATTGTGCCTTCACCAGTGGATGGAACTCTTTTTCTTCACCTTTGGGAGTCCAAGGCTTGTATCTTACGCCATCAACTATCAGCATGACTATTCTCTAATGTTGGTTTTACTCTTAAGATTTGTTACCGATTTTCAAATGCATTTGTCCAGTCAAAAAACAGCTGCTTTTTTAATCGCTGCCATTTGCTCCTTCGTAACTCCCCAAAGCCTACTAGATGCGTAGTCAATTTTTTCTTGTAGGGCAGACAAAGCTTTCGAATCGTTTACAGATGCTAAGTCAAAAGCATTTTTTCCGAGAGAACTTATTTCTTTATGTAATTCATTTGATGGCACATATTTCTCTATCCTTAGAAAATCGAGCAGTTTTGTGGAGAGTTGAGTCTCTATTGTAAAGTCTCTAATTAGAACTTGCGATGAAGAGGAGTTCAGCAAAGCGCATAGGTAATGCGCTTCTTCTTCACTTTCAACTCCAATCATCATTACTTTGTGGTCAGGTATTACAGTTTTTTTCCATCAAGGCCCAAGACTGCGGCAGTTATTGAGGAAGCCTGTTCTTTCCAAACAACTTTCCAATTAGAAAAAGCTTCTTTATAAGTGGAGAATAAACAATACCAAACTCCCTTTTCTCCTCGTCTTCTATATTCTGAACGACTTTTGAGAAAAACCTTGAACTTACTCAGATACTCATAAGATTTTGGATATTTGACTCTCATAACTGATTCTGGTATTATTTTTCCATCAAGAGTGTACGGAAGAAGGATTTTTTGATTAGGTATCGCAAGAAATCTGTTGATATCTCTTCCTCTAAGCAAGGGATACAAAAGACTATTCTCTATTGAAACTTCGATTTCGCGGACTTTTCTTTTAGCTCCATGAGAAATATTCTTGACTAACGTTGTCGCTTCATTGGGTTGATTTACAATATTCAAGAAATAAACAGCGTTTGCACCGTAAGTATGAATGCCCATGACTGCTGAATAACTGCTTTTTCCAATTATTTTTTTCAAGGAATCCAATACCTCAGCATTATCCGTGAGCCACGGAGAGGTATCATCTTTTCCAACAGGAATAGCCAAATCAGAGACAAATTGAATTTTCTTTTTCACTTCAACAAGACTATCATCTTGTTGCGGAGATTTGCTAGTAATTTTTTTCCAACGTGAGTAAGGAACTTGATATTTCTTTGGGTTACCTTTTTTTAAGATCACTGTTGCTGTTCGGTTTGTAGCACCTTCAAACGGTTGAAAATCAGTCAGATCATCGACTTTAACCGGGAAAATTGGCATTTCTTTAGGCAGAAGAAATTTCCTAAATAGGCTACCACTTTTGCTCTTAAATATTGACTGTGTTATGACAAATCCCAACCTCCCGCCAATTTCCAAGTATGAATCGCAACAGACATAGACAAAAAGGATCGAAAAATCCTGTATGCACCCAGTAAATAAGTTGGCCATAAATCATACTTTCGCCAAATTGGTTCTGTATCACTCCTGTATTCATTTGGCAAATTATTCCAATTTATCCAAGGCGGATTTCCAATAACAAGCTCGAATTTCCCACAAAAAATTGGAGCAAATGCGTTCTTAATTATTCTAGCCCAAATACCATTTTGGTTATGTTCATCGAGTCTAAACAGTTGTTTGTACAATCTAATGTGCATTTCTTCAGCAGAAATTTTTACACCTTCATTTCGACATCGCTGAATAAACTCGTTTGGTTCATATCTTCCTTTGACGCAAGATTCCAGTAATTCACAATACTGTGCTAAGCTCTTTCCACTTGTAGCGATTTCTAATGGGATTCTGAATTTTGCGACACTGGTCTTTAGCTCTTTAGTCAGTTTTTTTTCTCCAGTTAAATAAGTGTCAATACCTCCATACTCCGAGGGTGTTACGATCGAGTCACAAAGATAAATCGGAATTTCCACTTTTTCAACATAACTGACCAAGTCTCTAATAGAAATTAGATAATTAGTTCTTGCAGTCATAACCGCCAAAGGGTTTAGGTCAAATCCAACGATGTTTGACAAAATCTTCCTTAGCAGGTCACCTTCGCTATAATTGCACGTTTCTCGATTTTTTTCGTACCAAACACGTGCTCTATTTATTGCTGCAATAATAAATGTACCAGATCCACATGCAGGGTCGAGGATTCTCTTTTCTGGGTTTCCTGCATATTGCAACTCGTTTAAAACGTGTTCTGCAAGCCAGTCTGGAGTGTAATATTCCCCCAAATCGTGTCTCACTGTTTTTGGAAACAATTGTTCATATAATTTTTTTAGTAAATCTCTGCTGCCTTCAGGATCTTCGGAGAGAGTTCCGGGATTGTATTCATCGATTTCGTTTGCTATACTCCTAATGATTTTTTCAATTGAGTCATCCCAAGAGTATTGATACCAGGAAAAAAAGTCGCCTTCTAAGAAGTTTGTAATGTTCAAATATCTAAAAATACTCCCACTTTCCAAGTCTTCAATTTCTTCCTTAAGCTTTCTTGAATTGCTTGCCTTTAATAATCTCTGAACTGGAGTAGGTAGTTTGTGAAAAAAAGCTACTATTTCAGCTGACAACAATTTTATGAAGAGAGCATAATATGAGTGAAGAGCAAACATTAGTTCGGCGGGTTTAGGTGCCTCCAATATACCATAGTACTCGGCTAATTTGGTAATTCTATCAGTTGGAGTATCTATGTCGTATCCACATACTTCTCCAAAAAGGAGTTTCCATTGTTGGAAAAACATTTCACTTTTCCCGTTTAGTTCTTTGCACAAAACTTCATAAAAGGCTCTAACTCCGTTTTTGCCAAATCAGATTCTGAGCCGAAATCTTCAGCTAGATTTTCAGGCGTGTATGCTTTTCCTTTTTTGCCCATGTTAATTAAAGCCCAAATAAAACGTTCAACACTATATCGATTCACCTCGATTGGGTCTTTTATATTCCATTTATTATTCAGGTATTTTACGAAAACAAAGTAATTGCCGTCACATCCAATTCCCAACATTGAATCAAGCTTGCGATTTTCATCTTTTTCGAAGTCAATGAAACGTTTCTTTATTTGATGGATTACTTCTTGATTTCCTCTGTCTTCAACATCAGCACTTAATCTAGATGCGGGGTCATTCGGATTCTTGTATTCAATGATTACACAACCATATACAGAGTCAACCCGACCAGTTCCTATTGTAAACTCGTGCTTCCCCCTAAGAGTGATTCCAGCATCGTTAGCAATCAAAGCAAGTTGTCTTTCAAACTCTGTATGAATTTCTTCTTCTTTCTTAGCATTTTTTGCTACATACTTGACTTGACTCGTGAACGAAGCTGCTTGGTTCCTTACAATATTTTCAATAGATTGTGAAACCATGTTTCTCTCTCTCTCTCTCTCTGCTTTTCGGTTTAGTTTAAGAATTTTACTGAACCCAATGAGTACCTATGACATTATTGTAATGTTAAATTTAAAGCACTTTCGTTTTAGAGAGTGATTTTGTCGAAATACTAACAGCGGGGGATATTTTCAAAGGATATATAAGAATTTAAAAAGTCTATTCATAATCACCTGTTCAAAGGAAAAAGTAGCCAATTCAGACTCGCTAGAATGGCGCACAATAGTATGCACAAAAATTTATACACTTGAAACCTAACAAGCGGTAGATTTAAGATAATTTAGCTGCTCCCCCGATAAAACTAATGGTTTTGGGTTGCATAATAGTTCACTAAGAATAAAGAAGCTGGTGCTTCCAGATAATCGCTTTGTCTGAACTATGTTTATGCCTTATTTAACCCCGACGGGGGAAAGTAAGCTAAACCTCATATTACCAAAAATCAATTCATGTACACAAGCCTTTCAATTCTGCCCTTTTGCTCAAGAACTGCAAGAATTCTTAATATGTCATTTATTTCAAGACCAAGGGCGGTAGCTATCTCTTGAGTACATGCACTATTATGCTCCTTGAGGTATCGTAGGATACGTGTCCTTGGGCTTATCTTATTGTTATCAATTATGTGACTGAGTTGACCCTCCTTAAAGTATGCCTTAAAGTTTCGATTACAAAGTTTGCAATGTAAATTCTTTACGTGAAAAGCGGCATAATCCCACTCTTTCATAATGACTAGGGTCTTTGAACCGCATTTTGGACATTGTGCCATGTTTTAATGTTATTAGCAGACAAAATAAGGTTTGTCTTAAAACGTGTGTGTTATTACGCATCATACGATTTGTTTGGGCATTAAGTCTCAAGGATTGTCGCTAAGCCGTAGAAGGCGCTGGGATTCGTCATAAAAAGAATGATATACAAAAGGTACGTGTTCCTCACACACACTAAACAACTAATTATAATTTATCATATGAAAGTCTCTTAAAGAAGCGAACACAAATCCTTTTTTCAATGGAAAACAATGCAAAAGGATTAACAGGAACATTGTTAATCCTTAATTTTTGTAACCTTTCAACATTCCTGAGGCTGCAAAATGTGGGCGTTATTGTTATAGATTTTTGGGTATCGAAAAGAAATTATAAAGAAAATCTGATTATAAGAGATAAGGTTTAGACATATGTCTGAAAAAAAAAGATGCTTTGTCATAATGCCTTTTTCAGATTCCGAAAATCATTCCGCTCAGTATTGGAAAAGACACTATACATCATACTTAAAACCACTCATTGAAGTATCAGGTAAAATCGAAGCATTTAGGTCTGAACCTTTAAGGGGAGATATTTCAAGTCAAATAATTACTGATTTAATTAATAGTGATATTGTGGTTGCTGACTTAACAGACCATAACCCAAATGTTTTTTAGGAACTTGGGGTTAGGCAAAGTTATAAGCATTCCACTATTACAATTGCAGAAAATAATACCGATATTCCTTTTCATTTCAGCCATAAAGGGATTCTTTTCTATAACGGTGAACATCTTGAGAATGAAGACTTTGAAAAAACATTCCATGTATGTTTACAAAGTTGCATGAAAAACCCCAATGAACCTGACAGTCCAGTTCTAGAATTGATGGGAGGAAGGGGGACTCTTTATAATATCATACACAAAGAAGAAAATAATAGACGATTTAGAGTTTTAAAAGAAGAAATATTCAACAATGACAAAATAGTTGTAAGACTTTTTGAAGACTGCGTAAATAATCAAGAATTAAGAAAAAAGGATACTTCCGATCAATGCCGATTTCCAGCACTTACGCTTTCACTTTCCACAACCGAGTTTCTTTATATAAATAGATATATGGCTCTACCAGATGAATTTTATTTATCTCTGTTAACCTATTACAGAGTGGCAGAAACGATAAATCATCACTTACTAAATTGGATTAGTGATAAGGAAAACGCTGAAAAATGGTTTCTCAAAAATTTCAAGACCATAACAAAAAAAACTGATAATTTAAAAAAACAACTTGAAACAATTGAATTTAAAAAAACAACTTGAAACAATTGAACTGTAATTCTTTATTATTGAAAGCTATCAAACATTTCCACCTATTCAAGAAGGGATTTCATTAAGTGATTGTTTCTGAGAGTCCGTGAGATAGGTTTAAATTGGGAGAGATAAAGTATAGAAAATCGCATTTTTGTTTCTTCACCTGTGCTAGTTGTTATTCTGCAAAAACAGACTCCTTAGGTGCGAGGGGGTGCCCTTTAGGGGATAAGCCCGGTACGGCTCACTTCTCGCGTAGAAATTCTCGCTGTTGACTGTTTTTAAAGTATTTTTGTTATTTTTGCTCTTTTAGCTTTTGTGGTTTGAACCCAACACGGTTCAGATCCCCAAGAGACCTGAACCACTTCAGACTCGAATCCGCTGGTTCCACAACCAAACGGGTCAAACGCTTTTTTTCTTAATTGCAACAGCAACCAGCGTCGTAATAATCAGAAGCGCAAGAAGAATTATCCATGAGGGAAACTCTGGAATTGAAGGCGAAGGAGTTAAAGTCGGAGTCATTGTTGGAGTTGGAGATGACGTTGGATTTGGTGAAGACAAACTTGGGGAATGTGAAGCATTAGCAGAAATAGTTATGCTTTGTGTGTTACTCCAATCGCTTGTTTGCCCTGTGAAAAAATAGAAGCCATCTCCTCAATAATCAATCTAATTCCGCGGAGTTTACTTCTAGGTTTTAGCATAATTACCTGTGATAGTGCCTGAGCCTGAAACTGTTATTGTGGTTACTCCGTTTTTTATGGTGGTTTTGCCGACTGATGATGATCCGGTGGTTGAGGATAGCGTGTATTTGAATGTGGTGCCGGTTAGAGGTGAGAGGTATTGGAAGGTGTGGGCTGAGCCTTGGGTCCACCAGAATGACGCCGGAAGATTGGATACAGCGTAGCTTGTGCCGTCAATTCTAACAACTGCTCCTGCAAAGTCAGAGCCTATGCCGGACTGAGTGAACGTCACCATAAACTGGTGAGTCCACGAAGCAGTCTCAGTGACAGGAGCATTCATAGTAACCGCGTTTGTAGCCGGATTACTTATGCCAGTGTAACTTCCACTGCCTGTTCCAGTCCAGCCGTTAAACACGTAGCGTTCACCTGAAATTGTGGAAGGCGATACTGCAGATAACGTGAGCATTGAGCCGGCTGGGTACCATCCGCTTGAAGGACTGACGGTACCATAGTTTGTTGACATCGTTAGCCTGTACAGAGTCGTGTAAACGATGTTTACTGATGCTGTGCCTGGAACGCTAATTGTTCCTGAGGTTTGCGATGCTACGTATCGAGTGTCAGGACCACCACCTATTGGAGTTTGGACGCTCCATGAGTAGCTCCCTGTTGTCACTTGGAAGGTTATCATGGATGTCGTTGAGGATTGTGTAGTTGTTCCAAGTGTTACGCTCCAACTCTTTCCGGACGGCAAACCATTCTCGGTGAATGTGAATGTGTTTGCGTTAATCGCGTAAGTAGCAGTGATCGTGTGGTTAGCCTGAACATTACTGAAGTGAAACGGCTGACCAGTAGGAGAAAAAACCGTTACTGGGCTGCCGTCAACAGTGATGCTCGCAATGTAGTAATCAGCATTCGGCGTAGCAAAGAAATCTGCACTACCGCCCTGAGCAACAACTGTCGTCCCAGGAGCAATATCACCGTTAGCACCTTGAGTAACCGTTATCGTGTACGTGTTAATCGCAAAACTCGCAGAGATCGTCGTATCGCCAGTAACATTAGAAACAGTGTATGAAGTCACCGCGCCAACGCTTGAACCGTTAACAGTGACATCCAAAACGTGGTAACCAATATTCGGCGTTATAGAGAAAGCTTGACTACCGCCCTGAGCAACAGTGGTCGTGCCAGGAGCAATGACACCATTAGCGCCCTGAATGACAGTGACCGTGTACGTTGTGCCTAAAGCATAAACATTACCATCATAGGAGCCTATGTAGACGACGCCGCCGACAACAGCAGGAGACGACAAATAAACAATGCCGCCGGTAGTGTAGTTCCAGAGTTTGGCGCCGCTAGCAGCATTTAAGGCATAAACGTTGTGGTCATAGGCGCCTACGTAGACGACGCCACCAACAACAGCAGGAGACGACTCAACAATATAGTAACTGGTGGTGTAACTCCAGAGTTTTACGCCGTCAGTAGCGTTCAAAGCATAAACGTTGCCTTCAGTCGAGCCTACGTAGACGACGCCACCAACAACAGCAGGAGACGAAGAAACAGCGCCGCCGGTGGTGTAACTCCAGATAAAGGCGCCGCTAGAAGCGTTCAAAGCATAAACCTTGCTATCAAAGGAGCCTACGTAGACGACGCCACCAACAACAGCAGGAGACGAAAAAACACCGTTGCGTGTGGTTGTGGTGTGGTTCCAGATTTGAGCGCCGCTAGAAGCGTTCAAAGCATAAACGTTGTGGTCATAG
>PLYI01000028.1 GCA_003151735.1 Candidatus Bathyarchaeota archaeon
TGGTGTATTGGACGTAACCCGCCTTTGGGCTTAGTAATTTTTTAGCTTTCTCACTCATGCTTAATCCCTGATTCTTACTGTTGCAATCTATCTATAAGCTTTTATTTTGTAATCAAGTCAGCTTGAATCTTAGACTTACTTTTAAGTTCCATACAAAGGGGACCTCCAAAAAAAGACCAATGGATAAATTTTGTTGCTTCGACAACTGCATTACGAGCTTCTTTAGAACCCACAGGAGTTGAACTCCTATGAACAGCTGAAATTCTGCACTGATTTACAAGTTCAATATTTTTAAGTACACTTGGAGGAAATTTGGTCTTCCTTTCAATTTTGTCTTTTAATAAACCTAAAGGGTCGGATGGCGCAACCTCATGGTAGTATTCTTCGTAAATCTCTGCAAGTATGCTCTCAACAGCAATTGCGGCGAGTAGTATTGAAATTCTCCATTCTTCTTTCTCATAATACACAACAGAACTTTGTAGGTACTTATGTATGTCTTCGGGAACCATCGCATGACCTAATGTGTTCATCCAAAGAACAATTGCGGCAATCATTGGTTCGGAGCAATATCTTGAGGAATATTTCTGATTTATCTTTGATATTTTAATGTCTCTATTAATAATCGGGATACTTTCAAAAAGTTCCTCGAAAACTTTGCAACCTTTCTCATTCATCGAAATTATGTTAAGACGTAACTCATTTTCAACATAGCGCATCTTCGTATATATTGCATCCTTTGTGCCGACTAGCGTCAAATTTGGCGCTATAAAACCGCCTGACCAACTTGCGAAATGTGGATGCCCGAGATGCTCACTGAAACCCATATCTCTTGGGGATATTGCTTTAAATTCACGGACAGGCAGGACCTTTGGAGAAGACAAAATACCCTTCGAAGGTTGCAAAATTGACAAGTAATCTAGTGCTGTGGCAATGTCTTCCCCAGCTATTCTTGCTACATATGAGGAAGGCGCTCGTGCAATCCGTTCTTCTTTAGGTAGTTTGAATCTGTCAGAGCTTTTCGATTCTTTATCAATTTCTTTGAAGAGTTCATTTAACGAAGAAATAGTAACAGAAATAGAAATACAATATACTCCTGTTTTGTTAGGGTCATTAATATATGAAAGTACATCGCTCATGCTGTTTTAATCAGTGCTTCCAGTTTATAATTTTTTTGTAGACCAAATAAATTATTAGCAAATCCCTCGCATTTCGCAAGATAATGAAGGGCTTTTAGGGTTCAAAAGTTGGTATAAAAATTATTCGCTACACTTCTTTGACAATAGTTTGATAGGCAAGACAGAGTCCTTGCTTGCGAGGAGGGTGCCCTTTAGGGCGGTGTACTCGCTAAGCGAGGTGTCTTGCTGATAAGTTAATCTTTCTTGCTTTCCTCAGAGGATTTTTTGTATTCTTGGGGGAATTTCAACCCTTTGATAAAACGATTAAGGCTGAATCCTGAACTCTTTTCGCTCGCTTTTTGAATCAAATTCCCCAGTTTCTCAAGGTCGATATCATCTACGTTTTTGCCTCTGATTTTTATGGTTCTTGTTTCATTAAACTTTTCAATCATTGTTTCATCCATTTTGGCAACTTCCGAGAAGCCAATGCTTTTCATGTAATTAGCGTGAATTTGTAGGCGACCTACTTCAAACCATTTGTTTTTTGGCATTGGAAGCTCTATCACAATTTCCTTTTCCAAAGGCTTAATCGTTTGTTCACCAGTTGTTGCGACCCATAATCCTTGCTTACGTTCTACTTTCCCCATTAACTCTAGACTGTTAAGATGTCTATGAACTGTGGCTCGGTGCATGCCAAGTTTGCTCCCCACATCAATAGCGCTAATTCCACCCTTTGAGCTACTTTGTTGCACAATTTTGTAACAGCGTTCCAAATTCTCCATGGACTCATGGTCTTTTTTGCTCGACATTGTCGCTACACAACTACGATATTGGACTGTAGCTACATATTCTTTACGGTGTTAAAATGCAGACGATAACAACTCAACAATCTAAGCCCGATATTCATAACGAGTTCTGGAGCTTTGGCGATTATGAACTGGTGGGTCATGGCAAACAAACCAACGAAAACTGCGGCAGGTTTGTTAGTTTTAAGGGGTGCCTTCGTACAGAACTTCATGATAAGACTACCCTTGATGGAGTGAACTATAAGGGTAAGGTATATGTCCGTAAGGTTCACGCAAGCTGCGACAAACCAACTTGCCCCGTTTGCTGCAAGTCTGGTTGGGCTGTTCGAGAAGCAGACAGAATCACTCAGAGAATTCAAAAAGGTTCCAATAATTTTGGTCTTGCCGAGCACATCATTGTGGGCGTTCCTAAATCAGACTACGGCTTAGAGTTTGAAGCACTTCGTCTAAAAGCAGTAAAAATCCTAAACTCTCGCGGTGTTATCGGCGGTGTTTTAATATTTCACGGGTTCAGATACCACTCTTACGATGTCTACAACAACGGCATCCGAAATATGAAGGGTTGGTACTGGAGCCCACACTTCCACTGCATAGGCTTCATCCTAAATGGCTATGCTCAATGTCGCCATTGCCCCAAATTTGAATCTAAGAGCGTTATCACTTGCGCTGGCTGTAACGGATTTGAAGCTCGAACTCGACGCTTATTCGAAAAGGATGGCTACATTGTTAAGGTTAAGGGTGAACGTAAAACCATCATGGGAACTGCATGGTATCAACTAAACCATGCTTCTGTTAAGCGTAACGTGGCGCGTTTCCATGTTGCTACATGGTTTGGCACCTGTAGCTATCGTAAACTAAAAGTCACTTATGAAAAACGGAAAGAGCTTTGTCCGATTTGCCAGCACGAGTTAGTTCCTTTACGCTATGTGGGTAATCGCTGTTTCATCTTTAGCAGAGATAGCATAGATTATCAACGAAGTGAAATCTGTGATTTCGACGAAGGCGGTGGGGCTGTCTGGTTGGAGGAGGAGAAGCATGCGAAAAGATATTGACTACATTGATTGCGATGGCGAAGGATTAGTTTACGATGACGATTGGTTAACTCCATCCTCAGCCCAAGGCACCCATAAATACCGTAAGCTAAACCTAAACAGCAGCATCGGCGTATACTACCGCATCGAAGGAAGCCACTACCTCCGCTATGACGTTGTACTTTCCTTTGACTATTTGGGCGCTCGTGCACCGAGAAGTTTACCCATACTATATTATGGCTTCGTGGATATGCTCGATACTTGGGAGAAGGTTGGGGCTGAGTCTGAGGATGACTCCGAATAACTGCGGTTTCATGGTTTCTTTGCTTGACTTTCTTTCAACAAGAAAGCGGAAAGTTGAGCGACCCGCGAAGCGGGAGCGAAGCAATAGAGAGCATAGCTAATGGACAATTTCGTCTTATGTTGACAGGAGCATTCAATGATACTAAAATAATACCCATAGTGAAGACGTTTTCTAGCTACACAGATCACTTTTGGTCTAAACGATGAAACGGAAAACCGATTCTTTAAGCTCTAATTTATTAGCGAACGAATACCAGCAAAATTAATAAACCATACATTGCAAGTAAACAAGGGGTAAAGAGATTGAAGATTCGTTCAGATTATGTGACGAACAGCAGTTCAGTAAGCTATATTTTAACTATGAATGAGGAAATGGTTAAAATATTTAGGCAAATTATCCAAAACGAAAAGAAACCACTATATGATGCAATTGCGAACTATATTCGAAAAGGTGAAAAGAATACAGTTTGTGCTCAAGAGATTCGCAGCATACTCGTAAAGTTCGACACTGGTGATGGAGTCGGGGTAAAAGCGATTGAAAGTGTGCCAGATTATAGTAAAATGACGGAAGAAGAGATTATGCCTTACATATACACCTATGTCATGGAAGGCAAATTACCAGACCTAATAGCATTTGGCGCGACACAGGTTGACACGTTCTGAGTTTAGTTGATGAAAAGGGCTTTGTTCGCAGACATAGCCCCAACTATAATTTTATAGGCGACCGTAATAACGGAACCACATTTAGATGGGGACGCTATTTTAAAGAAGACCCTAAGTTAAGTCCTTGGCCTGAGCTAGCCGATATTTCAATCTCTAATAAGTGCTCAAAAGGGTGTAGCTTCTGCTACAGAAATAGCACGCCAGATGGTAGTCTTATGAGCTTAGAGCAATATAGCAATGTGCTCGATCAGCTTACGTCTCCAGTTTGGGGGCCACCTTTTCAAGTTGCACTCGGTGGCGGAGAACCTACAGAGCATCCTCAGTTGCTTGAAATACTCAAAGAAACTAGAAGTAGACAAATAATACCAAATTTAACAACCAACGGCTACTCTGTTTCAAGAGAGCATATTGAAGCCTTTAAGAAACTATGCGGTGCGGTCGCCATTTCATCTATCGACATAAACTCTGAGTTGCACTCAAATATGTTGCGATTGATTTCTGCAGGAGTTCGTACAAACCTTCATTTTGTACTTTCTGAAAGTTCAATACAGTTGGCTATTGATATCCTGCAAGGTAAATATGATCTTGAGCTAAAGGGACTGAGTGCCATAATCTTTTTGACGCACAAAGCTATGGGGCGGGCCAGGCCTAAAGATAACCTTCAGCCGAGCGAAAAACTAAAAACATTTCTATCCTTGGTTGACAAACCTCCGTCTAAATTACGGTTTGGCTTTGATGCTTGTTTTGTTCCTTTGCTGCTCAAGTATACAAACATTGACCAAAGATTCGTTGATTCATGCGAGTGCGGTTTTTTCTCTGTTTATGTTGACGAAAAGTTGAATGTTAAACCATGCTCCTTCGCTAAAGGTGACGAATGGACATTCAATTTAAGGCAAAACGTCTTTGCTAATATATGGGAAACCAAATTTGAGCCATTCAGAACTGAGGTTAAGCAATCTTGCACCGCAGATTGTAATATTAAGGATTGTAGGGGTGGCTGCATTTTCCATGAGTCTTTAAACCTTTGCAAGGATAGCAGCAATCTCAACGGTGGCATCATCTAATCGCTTTTTGATTTTATATCAAAATGAAGCGTTCCTCAAAAGCGGCCGCAAGCGCTGAAAGATAAGCTTGTCATCAGAATTAAGTGCCTTAGCTAATTAAGGCGCTAAATTGTTTTGAGACATTCGTTTGCCTTTCATTGCATCTGCGGCTCTTTCATCGATTATTGCATGGGCACATTCAGGGCAATACAATACTCCATTCATTGGAACGATAGCAGGCTTTTCGCTACAGCTCCAACACAATCCTTTATCGTTGGTTGTCCATTTAATATTCTTCAATATAATCCATTCAAGTTCTTCTAAAGTAGGCTTCAATTTCTCTATATCACTATGATGAATTCCATAAAGATTCATTACACTGTAGTAAACAAGATAATTCTTACTCGCCAGGTCTTCACAACAAAGAATGTGAACATGGTCTTCTTTGCCCCAATCTTTCGTACCTTCGATATTTTGTTTTATCAACTCTTCTGATAACCCTTGGCGTCGATATGCTTCTTTTCGTAAATCAATACAGAAGCAATATCCAGATTTCGCTATATTTTCTTCGTGAGTGGTGTTCATGTCGTAGAGGGTTTCTCGGTTTCTGATGTAATTAAATTTTATATTATCTAGTATATCAGAAAGCTGTTCTAGTGACCAATTATTCTTAATACAATCGTGCGCTAAGTGAACCATATAACTATCTACAAAATCTTTTGGGGATTTTGTCATAATATCTTTGAGTTGTAACAATTTTTTGCCTTGCGAAACAGTTAATTTTCCTGATAATATGTCTGCATTAACTTCAGGCGGCAAATTCAGTCTTCCAATAATTTCCTCCATTAGGGCTTTCTTGAGTGTTTCATCAAAAATATTTTGTAAATTAACGACAAAACGTGCCCAGATTTCTTCTGAAATGTCTTTATAGAAATTATTAATAATGCAATCATGAAGTTTCCTTACAAAGTTCCGCTTATTTTCCTCATTGTTTATATTTTCAATTAAGAAGTAATTCGAGAATTCGATGTATTTTTCAACACTGCTCGAATAGCAACCAGCAGAGCCGAAATGAACTAAGTGAAAAAAGAACCAAGGTTTCTGTGAGTCTTTAGAATTTGAGTTGAACACTTTAGCAGCATTTTGAGGCATATTTGCGTTCTTAGATGTTTCAATCTCAAATATTATAACGGGATTTCCAGTTGATGTTAGTTTAAACACCAAATCGGCTGTCGCTCTATTCTTCGCATTCAGCCGGAACTCGGAAACGGGTACGAATCCATAGATTTCTCCAATAACTTTTAGATTCTTGATCAGTTTTTGAGTCTCAGGTTTATGCCCCATTATGGTACCTACTTGGTTGTACTAATTAAGGCGTATTAGTATTTTACTTGTATTGAAGCAGCTGCACGTTATTCTAACGCTAGCTATTTCTTGGTAAATAATTTTATTCCTTCATAATCCATTTCGTATTTGTAACCTTTTGCTAATAGAGCTTTGACTTGCTCCATATTCTTTGCTTCTTCTACTGGATAGTTCTCTTCTTCCGTTGTTTTCTGAGTCAATACTGGCGTTGTTTGTTTCAGTTCCCCTTTAGGCGGTTCTGGGGCTGACTTGTTAATTTCTGGGTAAACTCGTATGAATTGGTAGGCTCGAAAGTAGGCTTCCCTTAATTCTTCGTCTGTTGGTAAGCTGTAGGCATCTCGACTGTTGATTAGTTGGTGTCCGAGTATTTGGTCAATCCAATTACTGTTTACTCCTGCTTTCTCTAAGTCAGTTTGAAGCTTCTTTCTTAGGCTGTGGGCTGACATTCTATCTTCATTTACGCTTTCAAAAGCCGCTCGCATCAGGGATGATAAAGAATGCCGTGAGTACCGTTTGACTTCTCCTTTACTCCATACTTTGAATAGTGGGCTGTCCTTTGTGATAATTTCAGGTTCTACGTGTCTTGTATCCTTTGAGCCTTGTTTTCTAGCGTCTAAGTATTCTTTCAGGGCTTGTATGGATTCTTCGCCAATGAATGTTTTAGCCAAGAGATTGGTTTTCTCTGTGATTACGTTGATTTGTATTAGTGTTTCGCCTTTTTCCAGTTGTTTAGCTATATCGCCGTAGTTTAGTCGCCTGACATCGCTTACTCTTAACCCTGAGTCTTTTATGAACAACATAATGGCTTTGATGGTTAGCTTGTTTCTTTGGTGTTTGTTGTTTAAGGCTTTGAGTATGGCTTCTTTGGTTGCCCTCTTAACCCCGTTGCTGTCTCCTGTGGGATAGTCTCCTTTCCTCATTATTAACGGGAAATAGTGTATCTCAAAGAAGGAGCGTATAGATGCGAAATAGATTTGTCGGGTTGCTACGGCGTAGCCTTCGGCTTTTTTCTTTGCTAAGAACGCTAAAAGCAAGCTCTCGATTCTGCGCTGTATTTTCCTATCAGGATTAATCAAATCTTGCTGTCTCTGTACTACTAATTCATCGGGTGTTCTGCCTACAAAGGATAAGAATTCGTTGAAGTATTCGAGGTATCTTTGTTTGGTACCTTCTTCTTTGTTGGCTAATTCGCTCTGCCAATACTGCATTGCGGAGGGTGCTTCAGTAATCATGGTTCAACCCTCCGTTGGTGTGTTGGCTTTTTGAAATCTTCTGTTGTTTACAACAAAGATTTGGGCTGGTGTATTGGTTGTAACCCGCCTTCTGTTATAGTGGCATTCGGCTAATCGGGCTACCCGCGCCTTCCGGTAGATTCTTCATCGGCGACTGTTTGCCCTTTCCACTTGCAGGACGGCCGTTTCACCGCTTCCAAATCAGCGCACTCGACATCACAAATGTGTCATAGCCTGTCTGGGTGGACGTTTCGTTTCTGCTCCGTTGCCAAGGCTCTCGCCCTGTTCCCTGCGGAACTGCAATTCTACATGTGGGCGGAGTTTCCTCAAACCCTATTTGGGTTCGAAAGCCACACACCAACTCGCCAGCCCAGCTGAAAATGCACGTTCGCAAGCAATAAACATACTTATCGACTGGAAAAATTGTGCAGCCGATATATTTGGAGCCTATTAGGGTCCCAATACTGGTTCTATGCAAGAACCTTAGGGGTAGGCAATTCACTAGGGGGTAGGTCGTATTGACGTTTTCTGTGTTCATTAGCATGTTGAAAACAAGTGCTTAACCTAGGGGAGAGGGTCTCCCTCAAACCAGAGCTAGTCGAGGTGGTATGCTTCTTCGCCATGTTGACTTAAATCCAAGCCTTCGTCCTCTTCCTTTGGACTCACACGTAGGGGTGAAAACAGGTCCACCAGCCTCAGAAGCAGGTAGGAACCGACAAACGCAAATGCAGCTACAACTAACACAGCAACAACCTGAATACCTAACTGCGCTGGGTTACCGTAGAACAATCCTTGCACAGCGGGGTTAACTGCAACCGTTGCAAACAAACCAACCGATACCGCCCCGATGATGCCGCTGATTCCATGGCACGCAAACACGTCCAAGGTATCGTCAATTCTTGACCTGCCAGCACGCCAGTTAGCTACCAAATTCGAAATTATGCCCGCCGCTAAGCCGATGATGACTGCGGCGGTGAAATTGATGTATCCTGCAGCCGCAGTAACTGCTGCCATACCGCAGACAGCGCCGACATAGATGCCGATTGCTGAAGGCTTTCCTTTGATTAACCAATCCAGAATCATCCAGCTAACTGCCGCGGCAGCCGCCGCCAAGTTCGTGGCAACCACCGCAGAAACCGCAATGCTATCTGCCGCAAGTGCGCTGCCTCCGTTGAATCCGAACCAGCCGAACCACAGGAGTCCTGCGCCTAAAATCACGTAGGGGATGTTTGTGGGTTTAAACTCGGTGCCTATCGTTGGTGCACCTGGCTCTTTGCGGTCCAGAGCTTTCATTTGATCTTTCCAGTAAACAACACCTTTTCTTCTACCGACAATTAGCGCCGCTGCCAACGCCGACAATCCCGCTGCAACATGTACCACTATGCCGCCTGCAAAATCCCATGCACCTAAAACATGCAGCCAACCGTTGACGTTCCACACCCAGTGAGCAATTGGCGAGTAGACTAGGGTGGACCACAAAACAACAAAGATTAGCAGGGATTTGAAGCGGATTCTTTCTGCACATGCACCAATGATTAGGGCGGGTGTGATTGCAGCGAATTTCAGCTGGAAAGCGAAAAACAGGATTTCTGGGATGCCTTTTGCATATGTTGAGTTAACTGTGTTTATGGTTACGCCGTTTAAACCCGCCATCGACAGGTTCCCGATAACGCCGCCAACGCTGGGGCCAAACACAAGACTGTAACCCCAAAAGAACCACACCAAACTGACCACAGCGAAGATGGCGATGCATTGAACAAGCGTCGACACAAGATTTTTTCTTCGCACCAAGCCTCCGTAGAAGAAGGCCAAGGCTGGTGTCATCAGCATAACCAAGGCTGTTGAAGTTAGAACCCATGCAACGTCTGCCGGATTGTACGACATCTCTTCCCCTGTTCTGCGCTTGTTACCTCCCTTTTTTGTTAAACAAATATTTAAACTATACATTCGCACCAATAACAAGGTTAATTTTTGACAAATGTCTACTTTATAGCTTGCAAGCGGTATATTCACAAACAATCATTCATATAGAAACACGTAACTGCAAAATTGTCCAAAAAATTGGCAGTAAAAAGGCATCTTGTCAAATTACGAAAACGCAAAAAGCAAAAAACCTACAGCGAAAATGCTAATAAAAATAAAAAAAGAAAATTGAGCCTCAAAAGCTCTAATCCAATTGGTATGCTTCTTCGCCGTGCTCACTGAGATCTAAGCCTGCATCTTCAGCTTCCTGGCTTACTCTCAATGGTGAGAACAGGTTAACGAACTTTAGTAGCAAGTAGGAACCGAAGAACGAGAAAGGCACAACTACACCAACCGCAATCAACTGGGCAACAAGTTGGCCGGGGTTTCCGAAGAGCAACCCGTTAACACCGGGAACAGTTGCTGAAACGCTGATGGCTGCTGTGGCGAAGATTCCAGTTGCGATTGAACCCCATATTCCTCCGACTCCATGGCACGCAAACACGTCGAGTGTGTCGTCGATTCTTGATCTGCCTGCCCTCCAGTTAGCCACCGTGTTTGAGATTATTCCTGCAAGTAAACCAATGATAAGCGCTGAAGGAACGTTGACAAAGCCTGCTGCAGGTGTAATAGCGACTAATCCAACGACAGCGCCGACGGCGATGCCTACTGCTGACGGTTTCCCTTTGCGGAACCAGTCGGCAAGCATCCAGCTTACGGCTGCTGCGGCTGCCGCGATGTTTGTTGCAACGAGAGCTGAGACGGCGACGTCGTTTGCTGCGAGAGCACTGCCAGCGTTGAATCCGAACCAGCCAAACCACAATAACGCTGCACCCAGCAACACATAGGGAATGTTGGTTGGTTTAAACTCGGTCGCATGGTCTTTCTTGTCGATTGCCTGCATATGTTCTTTCCAGGGGACAGCGCAGCCTTTTCTTCGACCAACAACAAGTGCGGCTGCAAGCGCAGATAAACCAGCGGATATGTGGACAACTATGCCTCCTGCAAAGTCAATGGCGCCTAAGTTGTGAAGCCAACCCTGTGGGTTCCATACCCAGTGAGCAATGGGCATGTAAATGAGTGTGGACCACAGCACCATGAAGATTAGGAGGGATTTGAAGCGGATACGCTCAGCGCAGGCACCGATGATTAAGGCAGGTGTGATTGCGGCGAACTTCAGCTGGAATGCGAAGTAAAGTAATGTTGGGATTTCGGGTGCAAGAGCAGAGGTTGTGTCATGTATTCCTATAGTTCCCATGCCTAGTAAGCCGGGACTAAAGCCGATGAAGCCGTTGATGGATGTTCCGAATACAAGGCTATAGCCCCATAGTGCCCAAACTAGGCTTATAACTGCGAAAATGATGAAGCATTGAACGATTGTTGACACCAGGTTTTTTCTGCGTACTAGGCCTCCGTAGAAGAAGCCTAAGGCTGGTGTCATTAGCATTACTAGGGCTGTTGCCGTTATTATCCAAGCTATGTCTCCTGATGCCATTTTCGTTTTTCCTCTTGACAGTTGTTTATTTAATTTTATATTGACTGTGCAATTATCCCACACAAGTATTTAAAACTATCCGCATGCCGCATAAACCCAAAGTTTAATGAATGATTGTCTCATAATCCCCGTTTAATCCATACTTTTGTCCACTACAATCTTACAAAGTTAAAGAAAAATAAAAAACCATCCAAAAAAACACGTTTTAATACGCAAACATCCAATTAACCCAAAAAACTCTACTTCATGTCAGATTTCCCCCTTCGAAAACTATTAAATTCCAAAGTTTGCGCAGAGCCCTCCAGCACTTTGCGGTCTAAAAACAGGCAAAGTTTTCATCTGCAAGTTTTATTAAATAGAAAAATAATTAACCTGTTGGAAGCAGGCATAATATTTGAATAATGCCTGCATGTATCGAGGTTTCTTCTGTCCTTGATGGAAATATTTTCAGCTTTTCATAACAATTATGAACAAGTATTAACTATACTTATATTTAACTGGACAGTTAGATACCTAAAATAAGTCTTGGTGAACAATTTGAAAAAAATAGTTGTAACTTCATTAAACAATCCAGCTAAATACATAACCGAATTCACAGAAAGAAGCAAAAAAGGACACCATAGCACCTACCAAAAAAGAATCATGGAGGACGAAGTAAAGTGAGTAGTGAACAAACCCAAACTGCACCCCAAATGAAGAAAACTCTAAGCCTTACAGGGTTAACCATCAACGCCATGGCTTTGATAGCCCCTGGAGCTTTTCTATGGCTTAACTATCAAGCCCAAGCCGCACAAGTAGACCCATCTGGAGTCTCAACAGCCCCAGACATATGGTTTGGTCTATTGGTTGCCTTAATATTATCGTTCTTAACAGCAGCATCATACTCATGGTTGGCTCGACGTTATCCCGACGCTGGTACGGGCAGCTCATACTATTTCGCTCAACGTGCCCTACTCGACAGAGGCGCCAGCAACCGCAAAGCACGTAGCGCAAAGTTCCTAGTAGGCTGGCTTTCCCACCTTTACTACTGGGTTTACCCGGGAGTAATGGTGGCATTCATGGGCTTTTTCATGACATATATTCTGCAGACCGTCGGATTTGCAATCTCTCCGCTAGAACAAATTGCAGTAGTTGTGCTCTTCTCGCTTATAGTTGGCTTGATAGCATATAGAGGAATTCAAGGCTCCACCAACACGAACCTGATCATCAACGTAGTGCAGCTCGTAATGCTAGTCGGCGTTTCCATTTTGGCGCTTTCATATCGATTCATAAACCCACAACATGTAACATTCTACTTCTCAAACCCCGCCGCAGCACTCGCACCCACAAACATGAGCCACGTACTCTTCCAAGCAAGCCTTGCCATACTAGTACTCGTAGGATTCGAATCTATCACCGCATTAACCTCGGAAGCAAAAAACCCCAAAGATGTCCCACGCGCAATCATACTTTCACTAGTCATCCAAGGAGCCTTTGCATACCTTCTCGGCTTCTTCGCAATACAAGCTTGGATAAACGACAAATACACATTCGGCATGGCCGCAGTCTCAGCTGGACCACTAGGCGACATAGTACGAATCTCAACCGACGCATTGTTCGGTGGGGGAGGCTTCGTGATAATGCTAATAGTTGCTGCAGCCGTAGTAGCCGCAGTATTAGGAACAACACTTGCATGCCTCAACACCGGTGTAAGAGTAACCTACGCAATTAGCCGCGATACAGAAGTTCCCCAACCATTGGGCAAATTAAACCCAAGATACGGAACCCCCGCCGTTGGCACATGGGTACTCACAGCAGTCTCAGCAATAATAGGCGCGTTCGGAGTACTATCCCTCAGAAACCTTACCACCATCATACTGCTATCAAACTTTGGAACCTTCCTGCTCTACGGAGTCACATGCATCGTCGCAGTCCTCGCGCTATCTCGAGAACGCCGCTCAATCCTCACTAAATACATCGTTCCAATCGCTGGGTTCGTCGCAAACATTGTAATGATGATCGCAGTCGTATGGCTAGGAGTTATCGGCGGAGGCGACACACAATTAGCAGCTTTCACTGCAATCGTAATCACTGGCATATGGATGGCTATTGGCTTCGCATACTATTATATCAACTCAAAAAGCAGACCCTCAGGCATCTTTCCGTTCCCAGGCAAAGAAACCTCAGAAGACAAGAAAGTAAAATATAGCATCCGAACCTAGAGAATTTCGTTGAGCCGATCGGCTTTTTTTCCCTTTTTATTTTATTTAATATGACGAAAATTTATCTGTTTATTTCAATTTGAAGGTGATTTGCGTGATTCACTATTTTCATGTTTTGATTTTAAGAATACTAGATAACTTGTATGATTAGCAGGTTTGTTATCAAATTCTCTTAGTAAAAAGACCCTTTTCAGTGTCTAAGAAAAAATGATGGCCTACGCCAGTTTTATTTTTTATTAAAAGTCGATTAATGATTAATTTTTAAATAAAAAAGGTGATAAAGAAATTCGGGGCTTGGCAGAGTGCTGGTAATTGGAGAAAGTTTGTTTCTCAGAGTTAAATGCTGCTTTTTAATTCGGAACGCAGCTTAAACGCGATTACTAATGCGGATCCAAAGATTACACATGCCGATAATACATCCATTATTGCTAACATTTTTTCATTCACCTTTGTTTTTACTGTACAATTATCCAATTGGTCGGCTAATGAATATAAATGTAGTTATGATATGTTCATAACTTATATGAAAAATAAGAAGAGTTTTCTATAAATACTAAAAAATATCAACAATTGATTAGATATTTAATATTTTGTTGGACAAAGATTTTGCCGGCGCTCCTCAAAGAGTCACCGTCCATGGATTGAAACCTAGCCATCTGCCAAGCGGTTGGGGTGTTTTGACGTGTTTCCGGTGTCTCACATGTAGATGAGAGCATGTTTTCAATAGTTAGACATTTTTATGTATAATAGTCCAGTTTTGGATAACATTTATGCACAAATAACAAATAGGTTTATATGGGGAAGGTCTTACGAGTATAAAGTTTAAGGGAGAACCAAAATTGCAAATCTATGAAGTTCTAGACACGATAGACCTCTTTGGAGAATGGATGTAAAACAATGAGTCGGTTATTGGCGTCTGTCAACATATTCGTGGAGCAATCCCAAAAAGAAAAAGTGTTACTTGCTCTCTCAGAATTAAAAGGCATAGAAGAAGTTTACGACGTTGCTGGAGAATACGACATAGTTTCGCTTGTTTCTGCTTCTTGCATTGAAGAGTTCAGACAAATTCTCCACGAGAAAATCATAAAGATTAAAGGCATAAGAAGCACGATTATCACTATTATTTTGGAGCCCCATAAGGGACCCAAATGTCTATTGAAAAAAGTGGATGTTCCACATTAAAATAGGCTGGTAGGAGCGGAAAGGAGCCATCGTGAGCCAGAGTGCTGTTTTTTGGAGTTTCAAAATAGATGATAGATGCAATACAGGCCGTATCAGTTATTCTCATTCTTGGAATCATTATACTGATAGCGAAGCTGATTGCTCCTTATATCGCCCGAGTTTATAGTCGGACGCCAGGCCGTTTAGATAAAGTTCTAAATCCTGTTGAGGATTTTATTTATAAAATATGCAGCGTTGACCCCGAGCATTCGATGGGTTGGAAACAGTATTTCCTTGCTGGCTTGCTGCTTAACATAGCACAGATGATCATTGCATTCTTAATCCTTGTTTTTCAAGGCAGCTTACCGCTTAATCCTCTGGGCTTCCCTGGTTTACATTGGGACTTAGCGTTTAACACCGTAATTTCGTTTGCGACAAACACAAACCTACAACACTACAACGGCGAGACAACGCTATCGATATTTAGCCAGATGACCGCAATTCAGTTTCTTCAATGGACCTCCGCCGCAACGGGAATATGCATGGGCATGGCATTTGTACGAGGATTCATAGTTAACCGCAAAAACCTTGGGAATTTCCACGTCGACTTTGTCAGAACAATTACTAGAATACTTTTGCCAATGTGCCTCATAGCCTCAGTTGTCCTTATAGTAATGGGGGTTCCCCAGACTCTTAGCGCTTCAACCACAATAACAACCCTGCAAGGTACAACGCAATCAATCCTAGTCGGACCCGTTGCTTCTTTGGACTCAATAATGCAGTTGGGCACGAACGGCGGAGGATTCTACGGAGCAAACGCCGCCTACCCCTTCATGAACCCATCGCCCTATTCCAACATATTTATGATAGCCTTGATGCTTCTGCTTCCCACAGCGCTCATCTTCGTATTCGGCGAAATGCTTGGTAAAAAACGGGAAACTCGACCTCTCTTATGGGGCGCGTACATTCTCTTTGGAATCAATCTTGCTATCGCTTTCATACCCAGCATTCCGTTAGTGGCTTCAGGGATCGAAACGCGGTTCGGCGGTTTCATGTCAAGCTTCTGGACAGTGACAACAACCGCTGCTACGACAGGGTCTGTTAATGCTGCACTTTCAGGTATGAATCCATTGACGATAACGTCAGGGTTCCTTGGCATGTTCATTCAATCCATCCCTGGAGGAAAGGGCGTTGGACTAATGTACATGGTAATGTACATCATAATCACCGTTTTCATCGTTGGATTAATGTCTGGGCGAACCCCCGAATACTTAGGTATCAAAATTATTGGGCGAGACGTCAAACTTGTCATGTTGACTTTCCTGATTCACCCAATCATAATTCTAATCCCCACAATAATTGCCTATGCTTCAGGAGCAGCGGCAGCTATAGGCGTCGGCAGCAACTCCGTAGGCTACACGCAAATCCTCTACGAATTCACAACTGCCGCTTCAAACAACGGCTCCGATTTTCTAGGTGCCTCAGGAAATACGCCGTTTTTCAATATTGCAACTGCCGTAGTAATTCTCGTTGGCCGCTATGCGCCGCTGGCAATTTTGCTGGCTCTTTCAGGCTCGATGATAGGTCGAAATAGAACGAGCTCTTCAGGTCTCAAGACAGACAGTCCAGTGTTCACAATCGTTTTGGTAGCCAGCATCATAATATTGGCTGTGTTAACTTTCTTCCCGTTCTTGGCGCTTGGGCCAATTTCATCATTCTTCAGGGGGTTAACTAATGGTTTCTGATAATGAGAAAGCTGTGGAGCCTGCGAAAAGTAGCGAATCAACTCCGGGAGGAATGAAGTCAGCTTTCTCCAGAAAAGTGCTGATAGATTCACTAGTCCGTTTAAACCCCAAATCGTTGCTCAAAAATCCAGTAATGTTCATCGTTGAAGTAACGTTCTTTATTGTTGCAGCGATGGCGATAGTTCCACAAGCTTTTGTGCCCATAGCCAAACCTATCCTGCAAATATTCTATGTTGAAGTAGCCGGGATTCTTATGCTTACAGTTTGGTTCAGTACACTCTCCGATGCACTTGCCGAGCAACAGGCAAAAAGCACCGCAGGCAGCCTCAGAAAACTAGAAACCGAAGTATCCAGTAAAAAGATTGTAACAGAAGAATGGACAAGAAAGATAGTAACGGTTAAATCAACTGAACTTAGAAAAGATGACCTCATTCTTATTGAAAAAGGCGATACTGTTCCCTTAGACGCTGATGTGCTTGAGGGAATTGCCATGGTTGATGAATCGCTTGTTACGGGTGAATCAGCCCCTGTGAGAAAGGCACCTGGGGATTCGCTTATTGGTGGCTCACGGGTTGTCAGCGACACTTTAACGGCGAAGGTTACAACGAACCCTGGAGAAACCTTCATTGACCAAATGATAAAAATGGTTGAATCTTCTAAGAGGCCAAAGACGCCCAACGAAGTAGCAATAACCATCGTGTTGATTGGGTTAACCGCTATCTTCACTATTATAATACTTGCGTTGCTAGGCATGTCAGTCACGCTTGGCCTTGGAGCAGACCTCTCAGTTCTGATTGCACTTTACGTTTGCCTTCTTCCCACGACTATAGGTGCCCTGCTGCCTGCAATTGGGCTTTCAGGAATGTCCAGACTCTACAAACACAAAATAATTGCAAAGTCAGGCAAAGCCATAGAAACCGCTGGCGACGCAGATGTTGTTCTTCTTGACAAAACGGGCACCATCACGGTTGGAAACCGACAAGCAATACAGTTTGTTCCGTTTGAAGGTTGCACAGAGGAGGATGTGGGGGAAGCAGCGTTCCTATCCTCATGGCACGATGACACCCCTGAAGGACGCAGCATACTCAAACTCGCATACGAGAAAGGTTTCGTACCCAAAGAACTGAATTCTCTTGCACTTTCAGAAACTAACCCATTCTCAGCCAGTACTCGTACAAGCGGAGTGAAAATAACCGGTTTGGGACTAAGGCTTCCAAAAGGCGACAAATCAGGAAGAGACCGCTTGAGAATCCGAAGAAAATCCTCAACGGTGTATGAAAATGGAGTTGCCACAGGAATTGAACCTGAAATTGAAATTGTTAAGGGTGCCCCAGAATCCATCAAAAAAAATGTATCGTCTGTTCCTCAAAACTATGACCTCATTGTGGAGGGAATATCTGCAGAAGGCGAAACACCCATAGCGATTGCAAGAAACGGCGAAGCCATTGGAATAATCAGACTCAAAGATGTTCTCAAGGTAGGGATAAAAGAAAAAATCCAAGCTCTCAAAATGATGGGAATACGTCCAGTCATGATAACAGGGGATCAGCCGCTTACCGCAAAGAACATTGCTTCAGAGGTGGGAATTGACGAATACGTTGCGCAGGCTAAACCTGAGGACAAGTTTAACATTGCCAAGAAAGAGCAGGCTGTAAGCAGAATCGTCGCAATGATTGGTGATGGAACAAACGATGCTCCGGCACTTTCTGCGGCGGATGTTGGTTTAGCCATGAATTCTGGCACTGAAGCTGCTAAGGAAGCGGCAAACATGGTTGATTTAGAATCGAACCCAGCAAAAATAATTGATGTCGTCATGCTTGGTAAACAGTTGCTCATGACTCGCGGCGCCGTCACTGCCTTCAGCATCGCCAACGACATAGCCAAGTACTTCGCAATCATGCCTGTCTTGTTCAGCGCAGCAATCCCACAGCTGCAAGCCCTAAACGTGTTGCAGCTTGGCTTGAAGAGCGCTGTTCTATCAGCCCTAATCTTTAATGCCATAATCATACCGCTCTTGATTCCTCTTGCCATGCGAGGCATAGCATTCAAGCCAACCAGCACGATGACGCTTTTCCTGAAAAACACACTTATTTACGGTGTGGGCGGTGTCATTGTGCCATTCGTAGGAATCAAACTCATAGATCTACTGCTGGTAGGAGTGTTCCACATTTAGGATGAATTAACCATGACTGAAAACGAAGAAAAAATAAATTTCAAACCAATAATTGGACTCGCAGTGATTTCGCTTCTTATATGTGGGCTATTCTTCCCGCTGCTGGTGACTGGCATTGCCCAAGTTTTCTTTCCCTATCAGGCAAACGGCGAAATCGTTCAACTTAACGGAAACCCAATTGGTTCAAACCTCATAGCCCAAAACTTCACCCTGCCACTCTTTTTCCATCCAAGAAACGACTCAGCTTCTGGCGTGGACCCTGACATCACGCTTCAAGATGCCTATTCACAGATACCTGGAATTAGCAACGCCACAGAAATTTCCGTGGAGACGCTGACAAACCTCGTTAATCAAAATCAGGAAGGCACACTGTGGATTTTCGGAAGTCCCTATGTGAATGTTCTGCGAGTTAACCTTGAACTCATAAAAGAGTATCCGTCAACCTACAGCGGATTCACCGGTTAGCAACTTGCACCGATGGGCTGTTACATAACTTTTATACGCTAGTTTAAGAATGTGTAAAATGATGCCAACTGTAAAAGATTTTATGACAACGAATGTCATCACAATTGATGTTCAGGGGACCGTGCTTGACGCGGCAAAACTGATGCACCAACAAGATGTAGGTGATCTTGTTGTAACGGAGGGCAAAGTGCCCAAGGGTATAGTTACTGAAAGAGATTTAGTTAGAAGGGTGATGGCTAATAAAAAACCGCTTGACACTAAAGTGTCTGAGGTAATGTCGGATCCTCTTATAACGATTGATGAGGAATCTTCGCTTAGAGATGCCGCGAGGAAAATGGTTAAGTTTAGAATAAGGCGACTGCCCGTTATGAAGAAAAACGTGTTGGTCGGTATAATAGTTGCTTCCGATTTTGCGAAACATCTTAGCAAAAAAACCTTTAGTGAAGAAGTGCTTGCCGCCATGAGCCGATACCCCTTCGCCGACGCTAAACGATAAGCGCGTCTATCTTCTATTTTTTGCAAGTGCCTCTTGTGGTGTCGTCCATGTGTGTTGTTGAACAAATTGATGGAAATCACAACGTATTTTTAATGAAAACGAATTTTGTGTTACATATGTCACATAAAAGTTGCAAATAGTGCCTAAATGGCTGGAAAAAGTATAAATATGCCCCACGCCTGTTCACATAGGCAAGAAGATCCATATGTCCAAACTATTAGCATTCGTAAACATCTTTGTAGAATCGCCCGAAATGGACGGTGTCCTTGAAGCCCTTGGCAAACTTGAAAACCTCGAAGAACTATATGAGGTAACAGGAGAGTTTGACATAGTCACCTTAGTCTCAGCGTCTGACATTGAGGAGTTCCGAGATATCCTCAAAAACAGAATAATGAAGATAAAAGGAATAAAAAGCACGGTAAGCTCGATTGTCCTTAAAGCCCACAAAGGGCCTAAATGCGAAGAAGAAATCAAATCTTCAACAATAACAGCTTCAGCTTAATTTCTGATTAGTCACTTTTGGTAGCTCAGATTATTTTCTTATTCTGCTTAACTGAGCTAGTTTTCTACAAATTTATGAAAATCAAAGGAAAAAAATGGGTAAAGCTTACAGTTTTTTCTGCTTTTAATTTACTTCATTGGCGAAAGAACGATGGATGTTTCTGTACGTATGACGTTGGGGTCTTTTTCGATAATTTTGTATACTACTTGATTGATGTTCTCAAGCGCCGGCGCTTCTAGGATTACGATTGCGTCGTACCTGCCAAAGATTGCGTCTGCTACTACTGTTTCTTTGGCTTTTTCTTTTATTCTTTGGACAACGTCCAGTGAGGTCCCAGGTTTGGTGCTTAACAGGATGTATGCTTTCATGTTGTTTATTTTCCTCCATGTTTAATCTATCGTTCTATATTATTGAATTTAACTGTGCCTTTGTATATAAATTTTATGTAATATTAAAAAAATTTAAGCAAATTCCTAAATATACTAAACCTTTGTTTAAATTGCACTAGTTCGAAAATCGGGGGCTGAGCGTTTAAAGGGCCCAAAAACACGCAAAAAATCAAAGTTTAATTTTAAAATTCTCTTTCACAACATTAAGCGTAACGTTAGTCATCGTTTTCTTAATGTGAGGAGTCACAAGCAAATTCTTAAGCAAACTATTCAAACTATCCCTATCCTTAAGCTTAACCACAGCCACCATATCAAAATCGCCAGTAATCTCATAAAGAGCAATAACATTAGCCATTTGCGAGAGCTCATTCTCCAAATCCTTAAGGTACCCCCCTTCAGTTTGAATAAAAATGACCGCAGTTAAATCAAACCCTAACTTAACAGGATCAAGAACCACTGTGAAGCCCTTTATTATGTCCTTGTCTTCGAGATTTTTGATTCTTGACGCCGCCATGACGCCTGATATATGCAGTTTGTCGGCTATTTTTCGGAAGCTTAAGCGGCAGTCTTCCTGCAGGATATTTAGAATTTGGAGATCAACTTTGTCGATTTCCGATTTTTCATTGAGTTTTTTTCTCACAATGACATCTTCGTTGAATGAACTTGGATATTTTTGGCTTAACGTATGTCAGACTATTTTTGACTAACCCTGCACATTTATTATTATCCAGTATTTAAAACTACCCAACTGAACATAAAAATAACAGCAACCTATCCACTTGTTTAAGAATTCTTCACAGCTTTCAAAAACAGGTCCAAAACAACAAACCTCCTAAAACTTCCATAGCACAAAAAACTTATAACATAACAACCGCTTCTTTGCGTTAAAGGCGCATCCATCAATGAAGTTTGGCTCATACACGTTTCAACCCCAAAAACCCCAAGGATTCGACTTCCACATTCTACGTGTCAAACCTGAAACAGGCATAAGAATCCCGCCAGTAAAAGACATGTACAGCAACATCGCCGTCTTCGCAGATACCCAAGCCGTACAAAACCATCCTGACTGGGTTTCCCAATCCCCTCTGGGACCAGCCAAATTTGGAAACAACAACTTCAACATCTATTGGAGTGTGGTATGCGCGACTCATCCAGAATATCGTGAGGAACAACTCAAATACATCGCGGAAGTGGATAGGCAGTCGCCGGGGATATGGTTAAACAGCCAATACTTCGCTGACCATGACCACTGCACATGCCCACGATGCAAAGAACTCCATTCAAAAAGCGGTTTAGGTTGGCTGGAGTGGCGACGAAAAGAAATCAGCGAGTACATGGCGCAAATCCGAGACGTAGTCAAAAAAGAGTTGGTGTTCTGCTTGCAGCCAGATCCAGTGAGTTCGTATGAGCGGTACGGCGTGGACTTTGATGATTTAGCCAAGTACGCCGACAAGTTCTGTGTAGTTATGTTTAGCAAAAACTATGCGACACCGTGGTACTGGGAAATGTTGACCCGTGCATTCAAGAAGTTGCTCAAAAAGCCCTTCTACATCGCTCTCTATGTTTACGGTCCAGGCGATGACCCCAAAGATATACCCCTTCCCTCAGAGATTTTGACGGTTAGTGCGCGTTGTGTAAGAGTGGGGGGATTGGAGGGTTTTCTGTATTTGACTGATGGGGAACGCGAAATGGTTGATTTCCAGAAAGCAGCCCTTGAAAAAGCTGAGTTGAGGCAGCGGCTGCGAACGTATGGCGGAGCACCAGTTCAAGAGTTCCTTGATCGGGTTGCAAGTTGGGAAAAAATCGTAAAATAATTCTTTAACCCTTTTTTCAGGGACCTTAACTATAACCCTTGGTTGCTTTGCCGTTACATTTTTATCGACTCCTGAGTAAACTTTAATGCGTATCAGGGATGACTTGTTGGATTTCATATCGGAAGTAGGTAAAGCTGCCATTGCTCTTTTCATAATAGTTGACCCGTTAGGTAACATTCCTATTTTCGTGGGATTAACCGACGAGATGCCTGACGCTCCCAGAAAGAAAGTTTATAATACCGCTACGTTGGTTGGCTTCATTTTGCTTCTTGTCTTCGCTTTCACTGGGCAAGGGATTCTTAATATTTTTGGGTTATCAATTTACAGTTTCGAAGTTGCAGGCGGATTACTGCTGCTCATTATCTCTATTAGAATTCTGATTTCTGGAAGCATGCATGAGAACGTTGAAAACCCCGAGAGCATGGGCGCAGTTCCCATCGCGATACCTCTGCTTGTGGGTCCGGGCGCCATCACAACAACCATATTTAACCTTCAAGCCTACGGCACTATCGCAGCAATTCTCGCAGTAGTAATCGTGCTCTCTTTAACGTGGGTTATTCTAAGATTCATTAACAGGATTTACGGGTTTTTAGGCAGAACAGGCTCCTTAGTGATAGCCAGAGTTATGGCGCTCTTTATTGCCGCGATTGCAGTCCAGTACATCTTGACTGGGGTAACTCATTTCATAGCTTAGAGCAGCTCGATTTAAGTGTTGAACCTACTGTTATTGGCTTGAAAATAAGGCAATACGACCTACCCCCCTCAGTGAAATATCTGCCCGATAGGTTTCTGCAATGAACTACTATTAGGCTCCAATAGGTTGGCGTTTTGTTGGCAATGCATGGATTTCTCTGGCACATTAAACAATCTGGTGGTCGGAAACAACTTGACAAGTAACTTGAATCTCAGAACAGCGTACTCTGAACCAGGCGGAATTAATTTCAACAGTGGCTCGAACAACACAATTTATCACCAACTTCGAGATTCAAGCTGGAGGACAGGTGAAGGATTCCTATTATGGTTTTATTAATGCCTGGGATAACGCCTATACTTTTGGCGGAAACTACTGGAGCTACTAAAAATCCAAAACCCTAATGCCGCAGAAATAGACAACTCAGGAATAGGCAATACATCTTTACGTGATTGATGAGTTACTCGCCAATTTAGCCAATAAAACTGACCGATACGCTCTCATCCGACCCTTCAACAGCACATTTTGCAGTCTTCAGAATGCCCAGCCAAAAATAACTATAATATCGCCGCTGATCCAAACGTACAATGAATCCGCGTTTGCTTAGCTTTTTTAGTCATTTTAATGCATAAAATATCATAAAAAGAGTTGTGGAAAATGCAAAATTCAGTTAATAGCGGTTTTATTGGTTAGTTGTTAGGTCTTTCAGTTGCTTTTTGGTTAAACCCAAGCCTGGTGTGGCATCCAATCTTTTTTCCACTGCTCCCTTCTTGAAAAGCAGCACAGTCGGGTAGTAGTCTATCTCGTATTTTTCGCACAAATCAGGCTTATCATCAATAACTACGCTTATGCATTCGTTTGGGTTGCGTTTTGCGTAGTCTTCAAAAATTGGCAGAAACCGCTGCGAATAGGGACACCATGAAGCATAAAACAGAACAAACGCTTTCTCCTTAGCCTTCAACACATCATCAATTTTGCTTTCTTTGGATGATTTACCTTGAAATTTACTTTTGCTCGTCTTCAATCACCTCTTGGTCTTCCTCAGGATAATGACTGCTATCACAAAATGGTTTGTCAGTTGATTTTCCGCAGCGGCACAAAGTTACCCGATTCCTAACCTCATGGAGCTTCCCCTCGGCAGAATAAACTGGGATTCCACCACGCAACCAATAGGGGCCATCAACACCTTTACTCGGGTCAACAATTAACCCAATCGACTTCTCAAGTAACGGCTCAACAACTTTGCCAGTCTCTTTATCAGCAATTACGAGTCGCCCTGACGGACAGTCACACGCATTCCGAATAGCGTTTTGCTTTAACTGGGGATCGTTTGACCTTGAAATTTGCGGCCAGATGTCTCCTCCCCGATGGCAAAACCTTGCAGACGCGCAAAGGATTTCGGCGTCTTTTAGCTTTAATGTGGGGCCATTGATTTCTTTAGCCATTTTATCGAAAGCTTCATTATCGCTTGTTTCAGTTCCGTTAAAGTTCACTTTTGCATGGGTTCCATCGCAGAAGGGCTTAGTCTTGGTTTGCCCGCAACGGCACAGAGCATATGATTGTGTAGTTTGCATTTTGTTGCCTATTTCCCATTCGGTAGGTATACCTTCCCGTCCGCATTTTATTGTTGCCGGATACAATGGGACGTTTCCAGAAACAAGGTATGGACCGTTTTTAAGAACTTGTACCTTTGAAATATCGTTTGCCTTTAAGGGTTTATTTTCCAATGTACTCCATCTCGATTTAAAGACCTTTAAAAATCGTATGTTTTCCTACTTCAAAAGAAGCCTTTTCAATTAGTTAAATTTTTTGTCTAATAATCCAAAATTTTGTTCAGCAAATCTTAAATCAACAGCAACCAATATGAAACTCTAAGTGATTACGCCTGTCCGAAAAAATCATTTTGCTACCAATTGAACAAGCATACACTGAACTTAAAAATTCCCTACTTAAGAATAAATGCAAAATTGTTGAAGAGAAGCCAGTCAAATATATCCAAATTAAACAGGGCTCATTAAATGGTGTTCTGCCCAAAAGTGCTAAAAAAACAGTTAAATTCAATCTTTCTTCCGAGGGTGCAGGGACGAAAATAACGAGTTCCACAGAGATAGCTTCTGATTGGACGAACATGACTATTTTTGGAAATATACTCGCCGCAGTTATGGCGGGGATACTCCTTTGGATTGCCTCAGATATGCAAAACTACTTGGAAACAGCTAAGGCAGGCTATTGGAGTTGGCTAGCGCCAGGTTATGGGTACCCTAACTTTTCTAATACTCTGTTCATGATTAACATGACACGGGCACTCGCAGCATTCCTTGTAGTTGCTGTAATTGTGGAAATCATAATAGTGACCTATGTTTATCCGCGAAAAAATGTTTTTGCAGAAATAACGCTAAAAAACTTAATGAAAATGACTTGTTCTGGGAACCCATCAATGAATGTGTAACCGGTAACATCAATTTTTAGCGTGTAGCATGGTCGGGTTTGTCTGTTGGAATCGAAGATTGCGGTAACTTACAGGCATGTCAGAGCAAGCGCTATAAAACGTACTGTTTTTAGGGAAGGATTTATAACTATAAGTGTGTTATAACAAGCGAGCCTAATGGACCCACAATGTGAACTAATCGGCAAATTCGTACTGCCAATCTTTAGATCAATGCTCGCCAAAGAACTCGTACAAAAATACAATTTATCCCAAACTGAAGCAGCTAAAAAACTAGGCACAAGCCAAGCCGCCGTAAGCCAATACCTCAGTTCAAAACGTGCCTACAAGGGCATAGAGCATGTTGAGAAGTATTTACCTAAAATCCAAGTTATGGCGGCTGAAACTGCAAAAAAACTCGCAAATCAAGAAATTGCAGCAGACGATGTAACTCTTGACTTTTGCAAGCTTTGTGTCACTTTTTGTAACAAAAACATAAAATCTGAAAACCCTGAATATTTCATTTAAATGCATTTCTCTGGGAAGAGGGCTTAAAGCATTCGTAGCAAGTCTGCCTTCGTAATGATACCTATCACAACACCCTTTTTTGACACTAAAACAGCTGAGTAAGTCTGCAAAAGACTAGTAATCAAAGACAGCGGCGCATCCTCGTTTATCTGCGGAAATGCTTCCTCCATTATGTCTTCAGTTGGCAATTTAGAAATTTCCTCTAAATCTTTTCCTGAAAGTATTTGTCGCAGAATTGCTTTCTCTGAGATGCTGCCTACTGGTTGTTTTCCGTCAAAGACTGGTATCTGTGAATACCCATGTTCTTTCATTACGTTTACTACTTCGAATATTGGGTCTCTTCGTTGGACGCTGAAGACTTCGCTGTGGACTATTTTTTCTGTTTGTACTTTGGTTTTGAATTCTAAGCGTTCAAGGACGTCGAAGATTGTTTTTACTTTGGTGTAGGATGAGTCGATGGTTCCTGCTTCGAGTTTGGCGATTAGGGATTGGCTTACGCCTGCGGCTTTGGCTAGCTGTGATTGTTTTAGGCCTAGTTGTCTTCGGCGTTTGGCAATGTCTTCTATTGTGGGAAACATGTTTGAGTAGTTGGTTTGATGGACTAATATTCTTTTTGGAATATTTTTTGCAAGAACCCATATAACGCCGTTATCAGATTCTTGTTCCAATAACAAAACCAAAAGGAGCACTTAAAAAAATGACAAAAAAAAGGTTAGACACAGTAGCCGTCCATTCAGGTCAAGAATTGCCTGATCCAACCACTGGATCAAGAGCTGTTCCAATCTACCAGACGACTTCATATGTCTTCAAAAATACAGATCACGCGGCGAATCTTTTCGCCCTAAAAGAACTAGGAAACATATACACCCGACTGATGAATCCAACAACCGATGTCTTCGAAAGACGGATAGCTGCCATAGAAGGAGGCACAGGCGCATTAGCCGTTGCGTCAGGACAAGCAGCCGAAACCCTAGCACTACTTGCAATAACTCAGGTTGGGGACGAAATCGTAGCTGCAAACAACCTCTACGGCGGAACTTACCAGCTATTCCACTATACGTTCCCAAAACTGGGCAGAACAGTAAAATTCGTTGATTCCCAAAAACCAGAGGAGTTCAAGAAAGCCATAACCCCAAAAACAAGAGCCATCTACGCGGAGACAATAGGCAACCCGAAACTTGATGTGCCCGACTTTGAAGCTCTCGCCAAAATTGCACATGATGCAGGAATACCGCTTGTTGTTGACAACACCGTCGGCGTAGGATTAGTCAGACCAATAGAACATGGCGCTGACATAGTTGTTGCATCAGCAACCAAATACATCGGAGGCCACGGCACCACACTTGGCGGAGTAATCGTTGATGGTGGCAACTTTAAATGGAACAACGGCAAATTCCCAGAGTTCACCGAGCCAGATCCAAGTTACCATGGCATAAAATATTGGGATGCATTCGGCAACTTCCCTGGACTTGGAAATGTCGCATTCATCTTTAAGGTACGCGTTCAGCTGCTAAGAGATCTTGGTCCTGCTTTAAGTCCATTCAACTCATGGCTTTTACTGCAGGGACTAGAAACACTTCCGCTTAGACAACGCAGGCACTCTGAAAACGCCTTGAAAGTAGCGCAGCACCTAAAGAAGCATCCGCTTGTAAGCTGGGTCATCTATCCAGGCTTAACTGACAACCCAAACTATAAAATCGCATCTAAATACCTGAAAGGCAATTTTGGCGGCCTCGTCGGCTTCGGAATCAAAGGCGGATTAGAATCAGGCAAAAAATTTATCGAATCAGTAAAGCTGTTCTCGCATCTGGCAAACATCGGCGACGCAAAAAGTCTAGTCATTCACCCAGCCTCAACTACACATCAGCAACTCACCGCTCAAGAACAAGCCGCAACCGGCGTAACACCAGACTACATCAGACTGTCAATTGGCATAGAAGACCCCGAAGACATCATCGAAGACTTAGACCAAGCACTTAAAGTATCAACTAAACCATAAATCGATAGTAGCTCAACGGCTACCTCCCTTCATTTTTGGAGGAACAAAAGTCACAGAAACTAAAAAACTGGAAAAAGAAGAAATTCAAACATTCACGTTCGCGTGTCCCCCAGCGGAGCTTATTTTAGAATCAGGCGAGAAACTTGGTCCAATAACACTTGCCTACGAAACATACGGCAAGCTTAACGCACAGAAATCAAATGCGATTCTGGTTCTTCACGCACTTAGCGGCGACGCTCATGCTGCTGGAACCGATGGTTGGTGGAGCAACCTTATCGGCAAAGGCAAAGGTATTGACACAGACAAGTATTTTGTCATATGCATCAATGTTATCGGCGGCTGCAGGGGCTCAACTGGCCCATCCTCAATTAACCCAAAAACTGGAAAGCCCTATGGTCTTAGTTTTCCTTTAGTCAGCATCGGCGACATGGTTAAAGCCCAAAAAATCCTAATTGAGAACTTAGGAATTGAGAAGCTTTTATCCGTTGTCGGCGGCTCAATGGGCGGCATGCAGGTTTTGCAGTGGATGGTTTCATACCCCGATAGTATACGCTCAGCAATTCCCATAGCAACCACACTTAGGCATACACCGCAGCAAATAGCCTTCAACGAAGTGGGTCGGCAAGCAGTAATGTCTGACCCTGACTGGAGAAACGGCGACTACTACGGCTGTAAACCGCCAGCTAAAGGCTTAGCTGTGGCAAGAATGATTGGGCACATAACCTACATGAGCGATACATCGATGACTGAGAAGTTCGGCAGAAAAACCAGAGCCGACAAAGAACCCTTCAAGTTTGGCCCTGACTACGAAGTTGAAGGCTACCTGCGCTACAGAGGCGACAACTTCGTCAAACGCTTCGATGCCAACAGTTACCTCTACATCACAAAAGCCATCGACAACTTTAACCTCCTTAACGGTCACCCACTCGCCAGTGTCTTCCGCGGTTTAAAGGCAAAGATGCTGGTGTTAGCTTTTAAATCTGACTGGCTCTACCCCGCCTACCAAAGCCAAGAAATCGTAAAAGCATGTAAACTAGCAGGTGTAGATGCAAGCTACTGCGAAATAAACAGCACCTACGGACATGATTCTTTCCTCTTAGAAACTGAGCAGGAAACGCAGCTTATCGGAGACTTCTTGAAAACCGTAATGAACGGGAATCGTAACCACCCATGACAAAGGAAACCCATCCAATAGAACACAAAGTCATTTCAAGATGGATTAGCAGCGGAGCATCCGTGTTGGATTTAGGCTGCGGCGACGGAGAACTCCTTTCTTTGCTGATTAGGAATAAACAAGTGCGAGCGCAAGGGGTTGAAGTCAGCGAGCAAGCCATCCAAAACTGCGTGGCTGCTGGTTTAAGCGTGTTTCAGCAGGACATTGACACAGGATTAACAGAATTCGCTGACAAAAGCGTAGACTACGTTATACTCAATCAAACACTTCAACAGGTTAAGAAACCTGATTTAGCCATAAAAGAAGCCTTGCGGGTAGGCAAAAAAGTCATCGTTGGCTTCCCAAACTTCTGCTACATCGTGGATAGATTCCAAATTTTCTTCCGCGGGAAAGTCCCAGTTACTCCCTCGCTGCCCTATGAATGGTATAATACTCCTAACCTGCATTTTTTGAGTATCGCAGACTTCAAAGAATACTGTAGAAAAAACCAAATAAAGGTCGAAGATGCAGCGTTTATTTCAAAGAAACGTGGCGTCAGCTTTTTGCCTAATTTGTTTGGTGAAGTTGGGCTTTTTCTGCTCTCAAAATAGCGCTTTCTCTTACCAGTTGCCAACCATCGTTTACTGCTTTGTGTTCCTTTTCGTCAGTGTAAAGCTATTTGCTAATGAATTTCGGTGAACCGCCAAAGTAGATCTTAGAGAGCTGAACGTATTTCCAGAGGGCTTATAATGCTTAAAGAAGGTTTGAATTGGAATAAACTGGAATAATGACAGTGCGGGAACCGGGATTTGAACCCGAGTCCTAGACTTGGCAAGCCTATGTACTAACCAAGCTGTACTATTCCCGCGTGTAGCGTCTTAACGCAACAATCTAATACTTCCTAATAAACTATAGTTCTCGTCTTGTCGTTATTCAATCCCTTGTGTCGCGTCGCCGCTGTTTCAGACTCTGGGGCTATTTATGTCCTTTTTGGTTAAGTCAATCATGCCCTATTGTTGCCGCTGACAAATACCTTTTAAGTTTTCCTATGCTCTGAGCTTTCGGTATAACGCAATCCTTTCACTATTCTTCACCCATTCAAAGCGTCTTCCAAAAGTCCCATCCCTACTCAATTCAATTAATTTTTTCTTCTCAAAACATGAATCTTACTCTTTTGCCAAATCAGGGTTGTTATTAAAACTGTAATTATAATAACAGATATGACAATGAAAATGATGATTATTGTATTTGATTGAAAAGTTGGTACAGGGGAGGGTGGCTGTGAATTGGCGGTTGGAGTTCGTGTTGAAAGCGAAGGATTGCCATTATCGTCGTTTCCCGTGCTGTTCGATAATAAAGTAGGTTTTGGTGTAGGGCTAATTGCAAATGTGGGTGCAGGTGAAACAGATGCCAAAGGTGTGGGCTCATTCTTGTTTATTGTCCATTCCTGGTTGATCTGCCAGTTCGGCCCAATTTGCCATGATTGAGCCCGAGCAGTAGTGCAAGATAATACTGAAATAAGCATGATGATAAAAAAGGTTTTTATTTTTCTCATGTTTTTTCTCAATCGACACTTTCAACTGTAAATTCCAATTACTGAAACTTCTTGATCCTATCGGGTCAGAGATTGTTCCAGATATTGTTCCACTTGAGTAAGTTGCAGATGGAAATGAGGCATCCAAGCTTCCAGAGCCTGTGCCGAAAATTGACCGTTTCCACCATCATAGGAGGCGCTTTCAGTGAAGGTGATTGATATTCAGGACATTTGTCCATTCAAATAAATTGTGTAAGTTCCTTCTGATGGAGAATTGCCGGTGAAGTCGGAGGAAGTAAAACCACAGTTTGAATCGACACTTAGCGATCCAGAATGTGAACCGCTGCTGGTCGTTGTAGTCATTGTCCATGTTTGATAAGACTGGGCTGCTACAGTATGATAAGATAATGACAAAACCAGTATACTGGCGAGAATAACGATTAATGCCAAAGTAACATACGGCGTCTTGTTTGTTTTCACGTGGACTTCCCCTCTCTCTGGATTTTTAGGGGGCTATTTGGATATATAACTTTGCATGTTTGCTTGAAAATGCTTTTTTGGTTTCTGAAATTATAGAAAAATAGCAAAAAGAAAAAGTGGATAGTTTATTTCATTATTGCTTTGAGGTCTTCGTCTGGTGTTGTTATGGGCATGATATTGAATTTGTCCACAAGCACCTTGAGGATGTTCGGCGTTATGAAGGCGGGCAGACTTGGTCCGATGCGAATGTCCTTAATGCCAAGGTACAGCAGTGACAGCAATATAGCAACGGCTTTTTGCTCGTACCATGAGAGCACCAGTGAGAGAGGCAAATCGTTAATTCCCACATGGAAAGCGTCTGCCAAAGCTTGAGCGATTTTGACCGCTGAGTAAGCGTCGTTGCATTGTCCGATGTCGAGCAAGCGTGGGATGTCATCTATTGCGCCGAGTTCCTTGTCGAAGAAGCGGAATTTACCGCATGCCAACGTTAGGATGATGGTGTTTTGGGGTGCTTTCTCCACGAATTCGGTGTAGTAGTTGCGTCCGGGTTTTGCTCCGTCGCATCCTCCGACTAAGATGAAGCGTTTAATGTGTCCATTCTTCACGGATTCAATGACTTTGCCCGCTACGCTAAGAACTGCGTTTCTGCCGAAACCAACTAAGACAGATTTGCCTTCAACATCTTCTGGGAAACCTGGGAGCGATAGGGCTTTCTGTATTACTGGCAAGTAGTCTTTGCCTGTGATATGGGGTACGCCTGGGTAGCCGACTGGTCCTGTTGTGAAAATGTTGCCTTTGTAGCTTTCGATTGGTCGTTGGATGCAGTTAGTGGTCATTAAGATTGCGCCGGGAAAAGCAGCGAATTCTTTCTGTTGGTTTTGCCATGCAGTTCCGTAGTGACCATAGAAGTTGGGGTAAGCTTTGAGTTTTGGGTAGCCGTGGGTAGGAAGCATTTCGCCGTGGGTGTAAACGGTGATACCTGTGCCTTGGGTTTGCTTTAAGATGTTTTCTAAATCGATAAGGTCGTGTCCAGAAACCACGATTGCTTTACCCTTCTTGTGTCCCAAAGGCACTTTTGTGGGCACTGGGTGACCATAGGTTTCTGTGTTGCCAGCATCTAACAGCTCCATAGCTCGGATGTTGATTTCTCCGCATTTGAACACTAAACCCACAAATTCGTTTGCGCCAAGCGACTTGTCAAATGGAGCTACTAATCCTTCATGAATAAAATCAAACACTTTCTGATCTTTTTCGCCATGAAGGTACGCGCGGTAAGTGTAGGCAGCCACTCCTTTTAATCCGAAGGTCAACAGCCACTGCAACGAGTGCAAGTCAGGATCCATTCCGGGATCAGAATCTATCCCGTGTTGTTTGCCCTGTGCGATTAAGCCTTCCATAGTGTTTTCTAACGGTAAATAGGCAGCTTTGAATTGCAACTGTTTATGCAGCTTATCGTATAACTCAGCGGTTTTTCTTATGTATGCAACGATGGCTTCAGGATCAAAATTCTCATTAGTCGCTGTGACAAGAAGTGCTTCTGCGGTAAAGACGTTTGTTTGTTCCTCTTTCAAACCGGCTTTTTGTGCCTGAATGACGAGTTGGCTAAGTTCGCGAAGCTTGTAAACTAACAAGTTCTGAAGGTTTGCAACGTCGGCGGTTTTTCCGCAGACACCAGCGACGGTGCAGCCTTGTCCTTTGGCTGTTTGTTCACATTGGTAACAGAACATTTGATTTTGACTCAAATTTTTACACCTTAAACAATCTATTATGGAAAGTGCGCAGATAGCTATTGTCCCTAATATATTAGGGATTTAGAAACGCTATTTGTCTGCAAATTACTTTGGTCACACACCTTATTTTATCTTGTGTTAACACTTCATGAAAAAAGCTAGCCGCTTCAGCAAAGAATTAACCTGCACTTTAATAATGATGGGCAAAGACAGTTTGAGCGCTACAGTTCCCGTTTAAAATAATGCTCCAGCAACCTCCGAGTTCCCCGCCTCATAATCTCGGAAAGCGTCGCAGCACTAATACCCAGCTTACCCGCAAGCTCCGCCATCCCAATCTGCCTCGGATATTCAAAAAAGCCGCTTTTCAGAGCTAACCAAAAAATCCTCTCTTGGTTCTCGGTTAAGATGCCTATTTGCTGCTCAAACTTACCGATTTTGCGAACGTTAACTTTATGCCCAGATTTTTCTAAGTTACCTATTATACCTTGGTAAGCTTCAAACGTTGGCACCATGAAGCTGTAAGTAATGATGTTATTTTGCATGCTTTTGCCAGAAACCAAAAAAGCGTCATGACTCAAAATCGTGTTGCAGACTTCGCAGCCTTCACTCTCCATCCACACCGACGATTTGCCTTCCACATGGCCTTTAGTTGTAAGTTCTTTGGGAACTTTGTGCGCTTGGTCTTCGCCGACATCCATTAAGTGCCGAACGGAACCGCTGCTGGAACTACGTACATCAACTACTTTGAGGTGTTTGAATCCGAGCGATGCGAGTTTTCGAACCATCTTGCATTGTTTGTTTTCAACTTCAATTACAACGTGGTAGGGTTCACGCCAACCATCAACCAAACCGATCAGCCTTATAATTCAATTAAGAAAATCTTGTTGTTAAACATACTGCCCCTTAAAACTAAATGCTTAAAAAAGTGTTTAAAATCTTTTAAGTAACATCAAAAGATAAGCAGTTTATTAACAAGATATGCTAATACGTTGAGGTATTACCTTTGAGCAAAAGCGCAAAGCAAGTTAAAAAAAGAATTGCAGTCGCCAAAAGACAGGTAGCTGCTTACAAGAAGTTAAGTGCAATGTATTCTAGTAAGAGTAAAGTTATTTATATGCAAAAATTTTTTCCATCAAAAACCCTCCAAAAAAGGATGAAAATTGAAAAAAAAGAAAAGATTGGGTTCAGATTTTGTAATACTTCGCGTACAGTATTATGCCAATTGCTAAAATGGCAACGCATGAAACTATCACCACCGCTAAGTCCACAAGAATGGTTAGGCTTCCCAATGGAGCACCTCTTAAGAACACCGAAGTCAAAGCGTCTGTAACGTAGTAGCTGGGAACGAATTTGCCTGCAATCTGCGCGCCCCCCGAGAGAGAGGCTCCAACGAATGTGCCGAGGAACAGTTGTGGAAGCACGAACAGGAAGCTTAATGCTGAGAAAATGCCAAAGTGCGGAAGGTGTTGGAATCACCAACTGACTGAGTAATTGGACAAAATCTTTGACGAATTAGTTTCCCAGACGAAATTTCGAGCTTAAATCCTGGTGACTGCTCCCTTATGATTACAGACCTTTGGGGGTACTTGTTTGACTTTGATTGTTGCAACCGGTCTGCAGAATGCAGTTGCAGAAGCCACAACAACAACTTCTCTGGCTCCTGCTGTCATACCATATTAAACATTCGCTTGGGGGAAAGTTTGTGTAAAAGGCGTTTAGTTTTGAAAGATGCAACAGACGGTGTGCAAAATTCTGTCGTTGCAGTTGCAGCAGTTGCATCTTCTCCCACTCCTGGTCTGCTCTCAAACTTTTAACGATGTTATGGATAGGATTGCTGAAAAAATTCCTGGGAAAATCGCTAAAACCGCTACGGTCTTGATTATGTTTTAGCTTCTTTATCTTGTATCAATCCTCGTTTCAAAGCCAAGAAAACAAAGAACTGAGAAAACGCTGTAACGACAGCAGCCTCAACAGTATGTACAAGACTAATTTCCTTGAGATTGCGTTTTTCAGTTTTACGCCTTTCAGTTATGTAATGCGTTTGCCCTATAGTTTGACTTCCCCTATATTGTGATTGCATCTTAGTCTCTCGGTTTCTGGTTAGAAGATCAATACTACAAAAATCCCAAGTAACCATCAGACAAAAAGTTCCCTTTTTTAAAATACTTAGGTCCATTTATGTGCAAGTAGTGAGATATTTGACGGCTTTTCATAGAAATTTAATCTTTGATTTCTAGTAATTTGCCCAATTCCAATGCACTTTTAATTAAACGTTCAAATGTTTCAAAATCAGTATGTTGCAGAGTTATCTTCTCAGAGCCAATGTAGTTGTTATTTCTTGCTTGAACAACTAACCTTTCGAAGTCTTCCTCTAAAATATCCCTAGTCATAATCGGCTTGCCATCGAGCAATCTTAAGCCGCAATTGAGGCAATATTCGAAATCAAACCCTAACACCCTTCCTTTGGAGTTGCCTTCACCAAAATACTTGGTGTCTCTTGCTAATTTGGTGAACATAACATCGTCGAATTCAACAAATGACACATGGGTTTTTTTCATGTCATGTTTGTGACTCAACTTAGCACCCTTCTCATGTTATACTGCACCTTCATGCGACTTATTTAATATAAACGATAGTACCATTCCAAAAAATTGCAAGTCTGCGCTTCTAAAAAAATTAACGAATTTCATATGCCAACCTTTGAGGAACCCTACCATTTTCTGTCTGAGGAACAAAAGCGAAATGTAAAGTTTGAAGGCGATATGCTACGGCGAACCACCGACTATAGTGACAATGAAATCCATATTTCAATTTTGGAGGCTTTCGCATGAATGAAGTCTTAGAAAGACGCTTAGAATTCTTAAAGCTCGAAGCTAAAGGCTTCTCCCTTTGCGAGATAGTGAAGTTACTTAGCGAAAAATACCAAACATCAGAGAGAAACCTCTACTATGATGCAGAAACCCGCGAAACTTGGCAACCCGTTTTAACTCAACTCTTAGATCTGGATAAGGCTCGGCTTATGGTGGTTAACCGCTATGACTATCTTTACCGGATGGCAAGCCTTCACTTTCAAACGGCAAGCGAAGCCCAAAAGCCAGTTTACCTCTCTAAAATGGTGGACATAACCGAGCGCCTCTTGGCTTTGCTGGGGTTAGAGACGCTAAAAGAAAAACAGGATCATAAGACAAAATCAGCCAGGGCAGCAAATGAGATTGCTGAACTTAAAGTGTTAATGGAAGCAAAAAAGCTTCTGTAAGCTTATTTTTAACCTAATATATCGATAAGGAGACCTGTTCTTTGGAAAACAAAACTACCCTCAGAGTTCCAGAACCCTATGTCCCACTATTGGAAGATATTCGTCTTTTAACGGCAGACCAGAATAACCCTAACCGCACTACCCTTAAGCAGCAATAGCAAATTTGGCGTAGCCTGCAAAAATACGGCTGGGCTTACCCAATAATAACCAATAAGGATGGAGTTTATGCTGATGGCGAGCAAAGAGCTGAAGTATGCAAGCAACATGGCGAATTCTACGCGCCCGTTCTACGCTTACCCGTCAGCGACGTGGACAGACGGATGCTCAGGCAAATCCTCAACAAGCTCAAGGGCAAACACAGCAAGGAGCTTGATAACGCTGAGTACCTTCGCATACTGCAGTTGGGTGAAAAAGATGATTTGAAGGCGCTTCTTGAATCTGTAGGCGAGAAATTGCCTGAGGAGTTAGGGCGAACGTGAGGTCTCGTTCTCTATTCCTGAGACCTACGAAATAATCGTAGAGTGTAAGGATGAAGCTAATCAGAAAAGCATTTTTGAGAAGCTAAAGTTGGAGGGGTATAAGCTACGGATTTTGACATTGTAAAGCGTTGGGATCAAGCTGATAGTTTTAGGTCTCAAAGTGTAGTTGGCAGCTATACGCTCTCTGAAGTCAAATTAGAGAAGCACTTCAAGGGGTCTCTTCCAATTGAGGATGATGCTTGGCAGGTTGGCGTTATCGTTGGTCGCAGTGGTTCGGGCAAGACAAGTATTGCTAAGCAGCTTTTCCCTGACGCCTACATCCGCGAGTTTGAGTATTCGCATAAGTGTGTGCTCGATGATTTTCCCGAGAAGCTTGAAACGGGTGAGATAACCAAAACGCTTTGCAGTGTGGGTTTTGCTTCTCCGCCTGACTGGCTCAAAAGCTATGATTGCCTTAGCCAAGGGGAAAAGATGCGAGTTGACATCGCAAGAGCACTCTGCCTTAACCAGAACCAGATAGTTTTTGATGAGTTCACAAGCGTAGTCGATCGGGAAATAGCTAAGGTCAGCGCGTTTGCCATCAGCAAAGCTGTTCGCCGATCCAAAAAGAAATTCATAGCAGTAACATGCCACTATGACGTTGTCGATTGGCTTGACCCCGACTGGGTATTCTCCACAGACACTATGGAGTTTAGCAGAAAAAAAGAAGTCGGCCGCCCATTGAACTCAAAATCCTTCGGTGCGGCCCAAACCTATGGAAAATGTTTCGGAACTATCACTATCTAAACGGTTCCCTAGGTGCAGGAGTTAGATGCTACACCGCAGTCTATCAAGACAAGCCTATTGCATTCATAGCTGTTGCATGTGTCAGAATGAAAGCAAGATATTATCGAGTCAGCCGCTTAGTCGTGCTACCGGACTATCAAGGAATCGGCGTTGGCAAACGGCTCCTAAACTTCATAGCCGAACTCTACAATTCTCAAACAAAGATGCCATTCTACATTCTAACAAGCAATCCTCAGATAATTCGAGGCAATCTCAGCAACTGGAAGATAACCCGTTTTGGACATGCAAGCAAAGGAAGAGGAAACACAAGGATTAACAACGAAATCCGAAATAGCCTTAAGCCGAAATCGCATAACCGTTTCCATGCAATACGTATCAAAAATGAATAGTTTCTTAAACACTCGATATAAAACTCAATCTTAAACGCGCAGTATTTGTTTCTTTTCTATGGCATTATCATATGTAACTTAGTCAAACAAACTTGACCAATTGGAACAGTCGCAACAAATTTCGATAATGTTGCCAAGACTCTGATTTCTGAGCGAGCTATCGCAGACTTATGCTTCATCACACATGGGTTATAAATAAAATTAGTAACAGATTGACCAAAATCAACACCTTTTCTGTTGAGAAATTCTAAATGTTTGTTAAACAGAGCAACCCTCTTAGCCAAATAGAGCTCAAATTCAGTATCTGGTGCCAAGCCAGACCAAGATTGACAAGACAAAGTATTCAAAAACTTAGTTTGTAACCCACCCGCAGTTTGATAAACATCAAGCATAAGAAAACAACTTGGTGGCAAAGCGTATAACAATTTAGCGTCTTGATAACTCCTAAAATTCTCTGGCTTCTTCTTAGCCGCAACTACTCTCTCGTTTGGAGAATACATTAGGCTTGTTGGTTTCAATAAGTCTCTATCAGCAAGAAAATGGTTGGCATTTGCTAATTCAGCATCTCTAGCCCATGCAACATCCACAATAATTTTCCATGCTTTCTGCAAAACAAGTTTTAGTCTATCTCTTAATTCCAAATAAGAAAACTTGAACCAGTTGTCGCAAATAAATTTGACATCTTCACTAAATTTTTCCCACCCTAACGAGAATTGAGATTTCAAATCAGAATTATCGCGTAATAAATATTTAATCGATCGTAAAATTGGAATTGCCCAACGTGCATCTACATCTTCTTCAACCAGGAAGCCTTGAATTGAAGATACATACCATGGCACATACTCTAAGGTCATTGCCCACTTCTGATAATCATTTGGTGGCGTTTCTGAGATTTGCAGGCTGCTGCAATCGTCTCCACCAACCCTGCTGAAGTTCTGAACGCCTGTCGTTTCAAACACTATTGAGGATGTTTTTTCTGAAACCACAATTGGATCGTGTAAAAATATTTCTTGATCATCTTTGCTTAGGTTTTTGATTGAAAGCCCGAGGGTTTCACGATGAGTTATTTTCTCATCTACCATTACTACTAAGTCTATATCAGATAATCCCGGCGCAGTTTGGCTCCCAAAAGTCCCGAATTGATATATTGTTTTTGATGCCCCGACCTGATCTGTTATTTTGAGGTATCTGTCAAGAGCATCTTGGTAATCTTGCAAGGTCCTGGGTTGAGGCAAATGAGTAAGTTCCAAGTTTTGTACCGCCTTTATTCGTTAAATTCTTTTGCGATTAGATAACCCAGATGCGCTTAAATGGCTTATTACGATTTACGATATATGTATTGTGAATCGGTGCGGCGCTTCCAAGTGGCAGATGTTTCGGAACTATCACTATCTAAACGGCTCACTACCTGCAACTGCAAGATGCTACGTTGCAGTCTATCAAGACAAGCCCATAGCGTTCATGGCAGTAGTAAGCATTCGTATGAGGGCAAAATACTATCGTGTTAGCCGTTTGGTTGTCTTACCTGATTATCAAGGGATAGGTGTTGGAAAACGACTGTTGAGCTTCATAGCCGAGCTTTATACTTCGCAAACAAAACTTCCATTCTACATTTTAACAAGTAACCCTCAGATTATTCGAGGAGGCATGAAGAATTGGAAAATAACTCGTTTTGGTCATGCAAGCAAAGGAAAAGAGAACAGCCGTATAAATAATGAAATAAGGTCAAGTCTGAGCCGAAAACGGATAACCGTTTCTATGCAATATGTTTCTGCGAATCCTCAAAAGTTAGAAACCAGACAATCCTAGTCATTTAATGCAACTAAACTGTCTTCCGTTTTGCAGGTAACGAAAACTGGAATAACAGCTTTTAACTCCACAAAATATGCCATCAGCAGACTCTGCCCTTTCCTCGTAATTCGGTATTGCTTGCGGGCTTTTCCCAGAACGAACTCCCAGCTTGAACCTATGAGTCCATGTTTCTCTAAACGCTTAAGTTCAGGGTATATAGTTGATGCGCCCAATTGTATTCCGAATTTTTTATGCACTGCCTTCAAGATGGCGTAGCCGTATAGTCCGTGGTTGGAAGTGTCGTTTATGAGGTTAAGCAGGATGCTTTCGAGAATGGCGCCGTGGAAAATTTTTTTGTTCATAATTTTTGCTCCATAAACTGTTTCAAAACTTAAACTAACTATATCTTAAGAGTGAAGATTAAAGATATAAAACCATGCTGTAGTCAAGCAACTACAACAACCAACAAAACAAACAC
>PLYI01000124.1 GCA_003151735.1 Candidatus Bathyarchaeota archaeon
AAGCAAGGTAGACATAAGAAGTATTATAAATAATTGTTTAATTAATGATGTGGAAAAACATTGAAAAATGTAAACGTGTTCGAATCTAATAGAAGTCTACGTAGCAATTAGGGAAGTAATTAACCTTATGAGAGTGTAATAAAGATAAAATGGCTGCCAAAATAGACAGAGGACGATTGAACGAGCTTGGAACCGAACAAGGAAGAGAATGAGATTATTGTTGAAGTAACAGGGCATATCAAAAAGAGGTATTTTAAACATAAACCCGTTACATTTGAGGTTTTTGAACCTCTAACTCCCGAGTGGAAAAACGAATTCAAGTATCCTACTGGAGGATACAGTTGGGGTGACAACTGGTCAAACCAGGTTATTCACCTAACAAGATGCCACGACAAAAAAGCATTCTACGAACTTGTTTTCCACGAAGTCTACAGATTGAACACACCAGAAGGGCACGAAGAAATTTTTCCAAAAGAAAGACGCTATATTGAAAAGAAATTCGGAGTAAAATTTGATAAATGGTTACCCCTCCAAGACGAAATAATTAGAACCCTCTACTTGGTAGATAAAAAAATGTTAGAAAATAGTTTAAAGAATTGCGGGGAACAATCGAGAACAATCGAAGAAATAGAGCAACGCGCAAAAGAGCTGGGGCTTTGATTTTTTTACCTTTTTTAAATGGCGCTATCATTCTCCCAAACTAAGCAGGTATTCCGATTACTGTAGATTGATACAAGGAACAATAAGGATAGATACCAATATTTTTGGTCCGACTCCTTAACAACCATTAAGTTGGTTTGATACTCGCAAAAAACCATCTGCTTCATGTAACTATCAAGGCAGTTTCTTGCGAAGCACAATGGATTGTTTTCTTAACAAAAGCTAACGGGGAAAATTTATTCTTCGCCCATGCCGCCCGGCATTCCGCCCGGGCCACCTGGACCACCTTTTGGAGATTTTGCTGTTATGATGTCATCTACGCGTAGGATCATGGCTGCTGATTCGGCAGCGGATTTTATAGCTTGCTCTTTAACGACAATTGGTTCGATGACGCCGTTTTCAATGCTGTTTTGCAGTTTACCTGTAAATACGTTAATTCCGATGAATTTGCCTCCTTCTTTGTCGTGTACTTGACGTAACTCTATGAGTATGTCGATTGCTTCTAAGCCCCCGTTCTCTGCGAGCGTACGTGGGATTACTTCGACTGCGTCTGCGAAAGCTTCTACTGCGAGTTGCTGTCTTCCCCCTACTTTGGTTGAGTAGTTACGTAGTCCTTTAGCGATTTCGATTTCGATTGCCCCGCCGCCCGCAACAATTTTATTGTTTTCTGTGACGTCTGAAATTACTGACAAGGCATCAATTATTACTCTTTCAGCTTCATCCACCATTCTTTCAAGCCCTGCACGTATCAGTATGGCTACTGAATGTGGATCTTTGCATTTTTCAACGAAGATCATTTTGTCGTCACCGATCTTTCGCTCTTCTACTAAGCCTGCAAAACCCAAATCTGCCGCTTTTAATTCATTCAAATTGGAGCTAACTCGTCCTCCTGTGGCTCTCGCGAGCTTTTCCATGTCAGATTCTTTTACGCGTCGCGCTGCCATTATGCCTACTTGTGATAGGTAGTGTTGAACCATATCGTCGATACCTTTCTGGCAGAACACAATATCTGCGCCTGAAGCTTTGATCTTAGTTACCATCTCTTTGAGTGTACTATCCTCTTGGTCGAGGAAAGCTTTCATCTGGTTCGGTTGACGTATGTGTATTTCAGCGCTAATTTCAGTTTTTTCAATCTCCAACGCCAAATCTAAAAGTGCGATTTTCGCGTTCTCTATCTTTCGGGGCATCCCCGGATGGACGACTTCTTTATCCACGATTATGCCTCTGACAAGTTGCGTCTCGATAAGGCTTTTTCCCGTCTTCTTCACCAGTTGTATGTTATCTATGTCGGCTATTGTTTTGTCTGCGCGCTTCTGAGCTACCTGCTTTATTGCTTCTATGGCTATTTCGGCAAAGTGCTCTTTAGCAGCACCCATGGCTTTGCTTCCCATGGACGTTAAAGCAACTTTCATCATCATTTTTTGATCCTCAACATCAATGGCCACCGCGTTTTTCGCTATGATTTCGATTGCTTTCTGTGCTGCCTTGCGGTATCCTGCAACGAGCATCATTGGATGGACGTTCTGATCTAGGAGTTCTTCAGCTTTCTTGAGAAGCTCGCCGGCTAGCACTACGACGGTTGTGGTTCCGTCGCCTACCATGTCGTCTTGGGTCTTGGCGATTTCAATCATCATTTTTGCTGCTGGATGCTCTACATCCATTTCTTTTAGGATTGTGGCGCCATCATTTGTTATAGTGATATCGCCTAAGCTGTCGATTAGCATTTTATCCATCCCTCGTGGACCTAGAGTCGTTTTCAGTACCTCACTGACCACTTGGGCTGCCATGATGTTGTTTCTTTGGGCTTCTTTACCTTTGCTTCGAGTCGTCCCTTCCTTCAAGATGAGTACAGGTTGACCACTTTGAGTTTGCGTTAAATATGCCATGTTATTTTCTCCTTAATTTTATTTATTAGTCGTCTTTTTTTTTAGCAATGTCAGCTTTTTTTGATTCGTAGGACACGCCCAAATCTCAGAGTCATGCCGAATAAGATGCATTTGACCAGTAAGAGACTCGAAACTTGAAACTTTCAACTGTTTTAAAACCGGCTGACTTTGCAATTTATATATTGTCATACGGGAATTTAAACTCGTTTAGAGAATTAGCGCGATTTTTAACTAAGTATTTCTTGTTATAATTGTACTTGTGTTGAAAAAAACAAGCGCTTCAGTTTTATTTTAATAAAAACTTTTAAGCAAGCAAGTATCTTATATTAAGATACTCGACACAAAATAGGATTGACTTGAAGTAGTTAATATGGCAGTAAAGAATAATCAATCAAAAATAATGAAACTACCAGAAAAAGAAAAGCTCAAAAAACAGGAAGAGCAGAAACCGAATCCAATTGAAACTATAATTATAGATATCTTATCATCCAAGAATCCTTACCAAAAACTATGGTTAAGTTTCCAAGATATCTTTGACGGATTCCAAAACAGAGCTATCCTTATTGATTATTGGAATAAATCAAATGCGTTTAAAACAGCCCTCGCACAAGCATTGAGAATCTTAGAGGAAAAAGGCAAAATAGAAAAGAAGATATTTGAACAAGAAACTTACTTTTCTATCGTATCCTAAATTTTATTAAGAATCCAACATTGTGGAGGCTTCAACATTTTTGTTATTTGAGCAATAATGCTCTGCTCTCGGATTTTATGCTTGCACTTATAAGGTTGGTAGGGACTATTTTTTGCTTAGACTGAGGAAAAACAGTGAAGACTAAACTGGGAAAAAACAGCGTCACCATACTAGTAGCTGCCCTAATCACTGTTGCCTTAATTTCAGCAGCATTAATTTACGTTAACTCCCAAAATGCTTACGTTCTGCTTTTTGTGTTTGCCTTCGCCTTAAACCTTATTCCATTTGCTGGACCCTCAAATCTGCTTATTGCTTCTTCAGCCACAGTCGGCTTGGTAAATCCCGGCTTAACCGCACTGCTATTCATCGGCTTCATAATCGCCATGGCAGCAGCGCTTGCCAAAGGCATCCACTACATGATCACGTTTTTTGTCAGGGGACACTTAAGCGAGAAAAGACAAGCCCGACTTGACGCAGACGGAGCAAAAGTAAAACGCTGGGCTTTTCCCCTGCTTTTCATCGCTGCTGCAACACCTATTCCCGATGAACCAGTAGTTATTCCTCTCGGGTTGATGAAATACAGTCCTGCAAAGTTTTTCTCGGCGTACTTTCTGGGAAAAATCGCTATCACAATTCCAGGAGCAATCTTGGGTAACTTTGCAGGCGACATATTCTCAGCTTACCTTAACCCAGTAGCCATGGTTATACTGTCAATCGTCTTAACCGTTGTCGTCACCATTATCCTGCTTAAAGTTGACGTGGGCAAACTTGCAGAGAAATACCTCAAGAAAAAATACCCTCAAAAATAGTCAGCAAAGCAAGAAAAAACTAAATAGACGCAGAGAACGCATATCAGTCGATAACTATGCCTACACAACGCAGATACCCCCTAAAAGCCAAAGAAGCCAAACAAATCGTAGAGGAAGCCTCCAAAAAACTGAAACTCGACTTGGACGCTAAAGCTGAGGTTGAAGTCGTGGAGTCGGATGTTGGCGAAATCTACCTTATCGAAGGAAAAACCGCACTCTTCAAATCAGGCACCAAAATTTTGCCAACCCTACTCTTCACCGAGTTCACCACGAAAGCTCCGAAAATCATAGTTGACATGGGAGCTGTACCGTACGTTTGCAAAGGCGCAACAGTTATGGCGCCTGGAATCGTGCGTTACGAAGGCGATTTTGCTGTGGGAGACTTGGTAGTGGTTGCAGATATGAAATTTGGAAAGACGTTGGCGGTGGGCGAGAGCTTAATGGATTCTGCAACAGCGAAAAACACCCAAAAAGGCCCAATTGTAAAGACGTTGCATTACGTTGGCGACAAGGTCTGGGACTACATTAAAAAATTAGCTGAATAGGCTGAAAGATAGACGCTATTTTTTTTCTATAGCCCCTATATATATACCCTCAACAATCGTAGAAGGCGAAATATTTGGTTAAAGCTGAGCAACAAGGACTCTGCCAAAACTCACACATTTAGGCAGTTCCCCATCCACCTCGGGGCCTGACACCCCATTCACCCTAACCGACAGCGACGGCGAAATCAAAGTGGTGCTGGGCAGTTTATCCTGCACCATCCTCTCCTTTTTCCTAACCGCCCTCTCAAGCAACCTCACTTTCCCCGCATATGTCCCGAAAACTGCCACTTTTTTGTTCGTCAAACCAAGGGGAGCGAGATGGTTGATGAAATTTTTCATGGCTTGGCTGGGTTTGCCCATATGGTTTGGCGCACCCAAAACCATCACATCATAATCCAGGGCGTGCTCTGGGTTGACTTCTTTAATATAGCCCAAATCAACCTCCACGCCGCCACCACCTAAACCCTCTGCAATCTTCTCTCCCGCCAACTTTGTATTCCCGTATTTAGAATCGTAAAAAACAAAAGCTTTAACCATTAAACAAACACACCATATCAACAATTACACAATATCCAAAGCAAATAAAACTTAACTCTAACAACTAAGGGATTTCAAAAATATTGTTAACTGGACTTAAATTTCATTTCCAATAGAACAGCAAATATTCTGAGGAATTGAAAGAGAAAAGATTGTTGTTTGCAACCCGGTTGGTTCGGAGCTATATTGCTAATGTTTATTGGGCTTTGACGTATACCTGTGTTCTGCTCTAATGTTCTCCTTGCTCCTCCAATCAAGCACTTCTATGCGCTTTTTACTTAGGAGGTGATCCGGCCGCAGGTTCCCCTACGGCCACCTTGTTACGACTTTTCCCTCCTTACGAAACTTAGATTCGACACCGCCATGAAAGACGGCGCCTCACCCAAGAGTCGCTCGGATGGAACGACGGGCGGTGTGTGCAAGGAGCAGGGACGTATTCACCGCGCGCTAATGACACGCGATTACTAGGGATTCCATGTTCACGAGGGCGGGTTGCAGCCCTCGATCCCAACTACGGCAGGCTTTCGAGATTGCCTTCCCCTTTCGAGGTCGGAACTCATTGTACCTGCCATTGCAGCTCGCGTGTGGCCCGGGAGATTCGGGGCATACTGACCTGCCGTGGCCCGCTCCTTCCTCCACTTTATCAGTGGCGGTCTCCTCAGTGTGCCCAGCTCAAAGCTAGTTGCAACAGAGGACGCGGGTCTCGATCGTTGCCTGACTTAACAGGACACCTCACGGCACGAACTGGCGACGGCCATGCACCTCCTCTCAGCTCGTCTGGCAAGACCTTTAATCTGGCCTTCATACTGCTGTCGCTCCCGGTGAGATTTCCGGCGTTGACTCCAATTAAACCGCAAGCTTCACCCCTTGTGGTGCTCCCCCGCCAATTCCTTTAAGTTTCAATCTTGCGATCGTACTCCCCAGGCGGCAGGCTTAACAGCTTCCCTGCGGCACTAGAACGGCACGTGGCCGTCCAAACACCTAGCCTGCATCGTTTACAGCTGGGACTACCCGGGTATCTAATCCGGTTCGCTCCCCCAGCTTTCATCCCTCACCGTCGGGCGCGTTCTAGCAGACAGCCTTCGCCACTGGTGGTCTTCCCGGGATTATAGGATTTCACCCCTACCCCGGAAATACCGTCTGCCTCTCTCGTCCCCTAGCCAAGCAGTATCCCCCGCAATCCAACGATTAATTCGGTGGATTTAACAAGGGACTAACTTAGCCAGCTACGGATGCTTTAGGCCCAATAAACATCCACACCACTCGGAGAGCTGGTATTACCGCGGCGGCTGACACCAGACTTGCCCTCTCCTTATTCCCCCAGCGTTCTAGACTGGGTAAAAGCCTTCCTCAGCGGATGGCACTCGGGATAGCCCTGTCACACTTTCGTGTATTGCAAAGTTTTCGCGACTGCTGCGCCCCGTAGGGCCTGGGCCCTTGTCTCAGTGCCCATCTCCGGGCTCCCGCTCTCACGGCCCGCACCGGTAAAAGGCTTGGTGAGCCATTACCTCACCAACAACCTGATCGGTCGCGGCCTCATCCTTGGGCGATGCCAAAGAGCATAACTCTAGCATCTTTTTGGCAAAGACTCATTCCAGAGTTCTTCACCTATCGAGAATTAGCCCCAGTTTCCCGGGGGTGTTCCGGTCCCAAGGGCAGATTAGCCACGTGTTACTGAGCTGTGCGCTGCGTCTCCGTGTTGGCTGGAAACGCTCAACTAGCATGTCTTAGTCCTATCCCGATAGCAGTGGGGTCCGGCAGGATCAACCGGAGTTGTGACACTCCGTTTAATTTCTGCGGATCTTACTATCTTGTTTTTTGTGTGGTACGTTCTGCACTTTTCGCATATCTATGCCTAACTGGATTTGGAGGGAGAAACATTCTCCACAATTATACGTCAAAGCCCAATTCAGACCTAACTGAGCAATTAGTCAGGTCCACATTTCCTATTTTTGTCCCCGCAATTGGAGGCCAACTCCGTCATTCCTGCAAGGCGTAATCGCCGTTTCGGTAGGGGTTGAGCCGCCGCCATGTGAAAATTGCGGGGCTAGCAATTATAGCTGAATTCTAACAGAGCCTAGTCAACTGATATAAACATTTCTTTTCCATCCACATAAACATTATTGCATGCGGTTGAATGTAGATGTGTGGCGTTTGTGAACTATTGGAAATGGAATTTAAGGCTTTTTTATTGTATTTCAGTCTTTTTCAGGGTTTATTTTTGCAGGAGTGTTATTTTGGGCTAGGCAAAAGTTTTTGTCTGAGGTGGTCGCTGATGAGTTACCAGAGTGGTTTTGCGGTTTTTTGCTCACTGCAATACGCCGCGCGCACCTCTCTATAAAAGACCTCTCCCTATGGGCTTCTGCAAATGAACCACTATTAGGGTCCAAATATAATCTCGAAACTTAATCTCAAAAAGCTAAAAAATTGGAAGAAACTGGTACATAGCCAAAAAAGCTAAAGACCTATTGGGATCTTAGGCGGGCACGGTGAATAGGAGCGTTTGCTTTTAGTATGGGAAATTCAAGGATGAATCGGGTTCCTTTTCCAACTTCACTTTCAACAAGGACCTTGCCGTTTAATGCTTCAGTTAGCTTTTTAACAACTGCTAAACCGAAGCCTTGACCTTTCGATTTAGTCGTGAATAGAGGCTTAAAAAGTTTATTTTTAGTTTCATCAGCTATACCAACGCCAGTATCTTGGACTGTGATGAAGACTTCTTCGTCTTTAAGGACTGCATTCAAGGTTAGTTTTCCCCCTTTAGGCATAGCCTGAATCGCGTTTGAACAAAGGTTTGTAATTATCCGTTTCATTGCTGAAGGGTCAGTCATTATTTTTTCAAAATAAGGTTCAAGAGAATAGGTGACTTTTACGTTTTCAGGAGCCTTCAACGTAGCCAAAACATCATCAACAATTCTCTTAAAATTGGTTTCTTCAATGGAAGCCGCTAAAGGCTTAGCGAAGTCTTGGAGGTCAGTAACGATCTTGTTAATGTAAAAAGCGTTGTCTTCAATGGATTGTATGCTTTCTTTGAGATATTTCTTGGCATCACTTTCCGGTAAGTTTTCCAGCTCTTTTCTCGACAAAAAAAGTTCGCCAATCATTGATTGTAGCGGGTTGCGAATGTCATGTCCAACCATCCCGGCAGTAGCGCCGATAGCGGCTAAACGTTCTTGATCTTGCAACTGCTTTTCTAAAATCTGACGCTCTGAAATATCGTTGAACAAGATGCCTACTTTTTTGATTTCTTCTTCGCCTACTGGGAAAGCAAAAACATCGTAGTAGCGGTTTAACGCTTTTGCCTCACTTGAAAAACGAATTGGCTGCCCTGTTAAAGCAATCCTACCATAGATTTCAAACCAAAGCTCCTCATGATTCGGGACAAGAGTACGCATCATTTTTCCTTGGGCATCAAGCAGTCCAGTCTGTCGCTCAAACGCCGCATTAACTTCCAAAAAATAATAATCCAAAGGCTTACTATCAGCATCAAAAACCATTTCAACTATGCAAAAACCCTCATCAATTGAATCAAACAATTTATGGTATTTCTCTTCACTCTTCTTAAGTGAAAGCGTACCTTTCTCTACCGTTTCTTCTAATTTTTTGCGTTCAATTGCATAGGTTAAAGCTCGAACAAGTGCGGAGCCATCAATTTTCCCTTTGATAAGGTAGTCCTGTGCTCCTCTTCGAACTGCTTCCAGAGCTAACGTGTCATCTTTGTAGGCGGTCAATATTATTATTGGCACTTTCTTTACGGCAGCATGTATTTTTTCAAAAGTGCCGAGTCCCTGACTGTCAGGTAATCCAAGGTCTAGCAGAACCGCATCTATGTTTCCCTCTGATAAACGATCTATTCCTTTTGAAAGTCTGTCGACGCGCTCAATGTTGCTGACAGCAAGTTTTTCTTCTGACAGCATTTCTTGGATGAGTCTGGCGTCGCCAGCGTTGTCTTCAACTAAGAGGATTTTTAATTTAGTTTACTCCTTTGGTGGCAGTTTTACTATTGTAAACCAGAATTCTTCGAGTGCATGCATGATTTCAACGAATCGGTTTAGGTCAACTGGTTTTGTGATGTAGGCGTTTGCATGCAGATTGTATGTTCTTACGATGTCTTCGTCAGCTTTCGAGGTTGTCAAGACAACAACAGGGATATGTTTCAGTTTTGGGTCTTTTTTGATTTCAGCAAGTACCTCGCGCCCATCTTTTTTTGGCAGGTTAAGGTCAAGCAGAATCAGGTCTGGCATAGGAGCATTAGAAAATGAACCTTCTTTATTTACAAACTGCAAAGCTTCAACACCGTCTTTGGCAACATAAATCTCGTTTAGCACTTTAGCATCTCGCAGTGCTTCCTTGGTTAAACGGACATCTCCCGGATTGTCTTCTACCAACAGAATATCTATGGGTCTGTTTTCTGTTTTTTTGTCGGTAGCTCTCTTCATTTTTCTTTAATCACTCCTTTTTTCTTTTACTTAAAGTAAAGTACATAGTTGAACCTTTCCCCACTTCAGATTCTATCCAGATACGACCGCCATGTCGCTCCACAATCCTTTTGCAGATAGCAAGTCCGATGCCTGAACCTGAATACTCTTCTCTTGTGTGAAGACGCTGGAAAATCTTGAATAAGCGATCAAAGTATTCAGGAGCTATACCTATGCCATTGTCCTTTATTGAAAACAGATATTCTGTCTGCTCCACCCGCGCTGACACATGAACTCGCGGCGGTTCTTTTCCATGGAATTTTATGGCGTTTCCAATCAAGTTTTGGAAGAGTTGAACAAGTTGTCCTCCGTCAGCTACAACTGTTGGGAGTTTATCATGAGTCACTACCGCGCCATTGTCGGCGATTGATGCTTGCAGGTTCAAGAGCGCGATGTCGAGCGTTGATTCAACATCGACAGGTGCGAAAGGTTTGCCGAGCCTGCTGACCCGAGAATAGGTTAAGAGGTCGTCAATTAAGCCTCGCATACGATTAGCACCGTCCACGGCATATCCAATGAATTCGTCAGCATCTGTATCCAGTTTGCCCTTGTACCTACGCTCCAGTAGCTGCACGTAACTAGCTACCATACGCAGAGGTTCCTGCAGGTCATGCGATGCAACATATGCGAACTGTTCCAATTCTGAGTTGGACTGTTGCAGTTTTTCCATCGCTTGTTTGATTTCGTTCTCCATGGCTTTGCGTTCGGTAACATCTCTTGCTGCAGCAAAAACTCCTTCTACCTCTCCCTTAGGGTTCATATAAACTGTTGCATTGTACAAAACATCAGTTATTCTGCGAGATTTGTGTCTAATTGCGAGGGGGTAATCCTTGACTAATCCTTCTGTGAAGACTTTTTGGTATCCTGCCCTAGCTTCTTCAGGTTGAGTGAAATAATCAGAAAAATCAGTGCCAATCAATTCCTCACGAGTGCAGCCAGTAACATCTTCCGTGGCTTTGTTAACATCGGTAACCTTCCCTTCCTTGCTGATTGTAACCAATGGGTCTAAACTTGCTTCAAGTAAACTTCTGGAATATAGAGAAGCAGCCAACAACTTTTGTTCGGCAAGTTTGCGGTTAGCTGTCATCTGGTTGAATGCATAAGAAAGCTCACTTACCTCGTCCTTTCGCTTAGTTTCTATAACATAGTCAAGGTTTCCTGAGCTTACAGTGTTAATTCCGTGTTGAAGTTCAGCTACCGATTTTAAGGTTCTTCGGAAAACCAAGTAAATTGTTGCTAAGAGAGCCCCGAAGGCGCCCACAAGTGACACTATAAAAAAGGTGTTTGTATCGTTTGCTTGGTGGGCTTCAGTATCAAATGAAATCGACAGTTGAGAGGCGTCAAGGTTAAGTGCTTGATTTTGGTTTGTCATGTTTCCCCATCTATCTTGAAAGGGTTGCAACTCCCTAACGCTTTCATTTCGAGGAGTGTTTTGCAGGTAGAAAACTACCTCACTAAAAGTACTGTTGAGTCCTTGCAGGTCTCGGCTAACGTTGCTTGCAAGCTGCTGTTGTTGGTCATTGTTGAGTTTCAGATTTGACAAATCACTGGAGAGGAAAGAAAAGTTGGCCTGCCATTGAATAACCGTGCTGTCTTGTTGGTAGAGGAAGTAATCGATAGAAATACTGCTCAGGTTACCTGCGCCTCGTTGGATATTATTAGCAATATTTTCTTGGGCTTTAAAATTAGCCACCTGCTGCGAGCTCGTTGCAACTGAACCAGCGATAATAACCAATATGATACTGAAGACGAAAATGCATATTATGAACTGAGTTTTAATTTTCATATTTCATTGTCCTCAGTGACTTTATCGTCCGTTTGACCGTTTCTATCTTGAGGCTTTTTGACAATTAATACTGGCGCCTTCGTAGAACCAATAATTTAGGACCTACTACAGAGTTTTTTATCATAAAAACTTTTGCATCCTCAATGACAAAATGGACGTACAACACCTTGAATGTTCATCGACGGCTTACCTGCCGCCGTTGGCAGACAAATAAACCTTTTTATGGCACCTCTAAGGTTTCCAGAGCGCTCCACACAATTAAAAGCGGCAAAATCAGTCTAGAACTTAGCGATTGTTGTTTCATTATGTGACAACATTGTTTTATATCATTTTGAGTGGTAATGGGATGATAAGCAAGGAGAAGATAACTAAGAGCCAACGAGTTAGGCGGGTCCGGCGGCTAACAAAGAAGAAGGCGTCTGCTACTGTTTTTTGCGCCAACAATGTTAGCCCAAGGCTAAATCCGCTTAACAAAACCTTTTTGCCCTACAAAAATTCAAGATGCAAATGGCGCTAACTCCTTTTTCCTATTCGGGGTATTGATTTAGAAAGGGTTAAATATCCTGATCTCTGTTTTGGAGGATAGGGGAACGTACGTACGCATGCTTAGAGCTCAAGCGATAGCTGTATTGAAAGAGATAGTAACTAACGGGTTGATAGATACAGCATGGGTCTCCATTGAGAAAAGAGCACCCGACAGTTTTGAGCTAAGAATCAAGACAGATTGCAACCGCACTTTAATTGAAGCTTTTCTTCAAAAACATAATTTGACGCTTGAAGAGAACAAGCAAAAAGACTGGTTAATAATTTACCAAACAAGAAACCACATAAACCCCTGGGAAAACAGCGAAAACACACAAAAGACAAGCGTTAACTGAAAACTTGTAGCTGTGTAGGCACAATCACATCATTATTTATGGTTCAAAAGCGCTTAAGTAAACAAGGAAAAGGTTAGCTTAAATGCAAGCGAAGTGTTTCCCCCTCTCTCTTCCTGAATTCGCTTGCGTTTAAGTTAGCCCTTCTCTCTCTTCTTAACCCTTCAACAAATTTTATTGTCGCATCAAATAAAAAAGTAGTGACAATGGCTCTTTGGCTTGATTAACTACCGTTTTAGCTATAATCAACTATATTTCCCTTATCCTTGAGCACTTTTCAAAAAATTTAGATGTTAACGTGAAATGCCCAATGCATGTAAGCGCTAATATTTCTTGAAAGTACCAAAGAGGGCTCCACATAACAGTGAAGACTGCACCTTTGGCAGTTTTCTATTTTTTTCCAGTCAAAATCAGAAACAGCACCCTTAATGCCACCTTCAAAAACAGAAACACTGCTCACATAATCGTTGTGGACGTAACAAGGTAAAACTACATTTCCGTGAGGGTCGATGTTTATCATTGTCCAAGGTTTGCATTGCCATTTTTTCTCTTTAGCCATCACTTTAAAGTAGCCCATTGAGTTGACAATTGGGTAGCCTTCCCGCTTCATTTCCATAAGTCTACTTACTATTTTCGGTATTTTGCCCACAGCAGGCGAAGATACGTTGGCGTTGCAGTATTCGTGAGCTGCAGCTACAGATATTTTCGTACCTAACTCCTTTGCCAGCTCCACCATGCTTTCTATTTCATGTACGTTCTCAGCCATCATAGTAGTGTTAATGGTTACAGGAACTTTTTCTTTCGCTGCACATATACCTCGAACGGATTTTCTGAAGCTTCCGCCAACTCCCCTAATAGCATCGTGAGTTTGTTCTAAGCCATCTAACGAAACGTAAACGACTCCGTTGATGAACGGCGCTATTTCGTCGATTCTGGATTCAAGCAAGGTTCCGTTTGTAATTAGGCTTGTATGCAAAGGCAGAGACCTAGAAAAAGCAAGAATATCCACCAAATCCTTCCTAAGCAATGGTTCCCCGCCCTCAAACGCGACTCCGACGGCACCTGACCAGTAAATTTGCTTCAAAACCGCTTTCTCCTGCGTAAGACTTGGATCCGGGCTGGTTCTTCTCCAAAAAGGACACATCTTGCACCGAAGGTTACAGTTGTAGGTCAATTTGTGGCCGCAGAAAAAAGGAACTTTAGCACCCAGCAGGTTTGAGATCAACCCGCTATAAATCCTAAAGCCCATCCGGAAGTTTTCCGAGAGATGCGACGATTTTTTTTCTAAAACAGAATTTTGGGAAACTTGTTTCATCCTTAATGACCCGATAAAGTTTTGAAATCTAAAACCAGTTTTAGTTTTTTAATGAAGTTACTATTGCGCTTCCTTTAAACCTAACGCTCTATTGCATATGTGTTAAGTTAATAATTTCGTCATTATTCACCGATTGTTCGCTATGCGCTGATTCGGTGGAATATTTATTTTAAGAGAATATGAAGCCAATGATTAAACCTACTATGAATCCGACGCTTAACGGCAGCAAGCCGATGAGAAGTGCCCCGTATTGAACTGCTATTGGACCGTATTTGTCAGATAAATCTTTTAATGTGCCAAGACTCAGGCCAAAAAATCCTAAATAGCTAACAATAAAGATTATAACTGCTGCAATAATGGCGAACTTCAAGAATTTATGAACAAGATAACCCACAATTAAGCCAACTACGAATGGAAGAATCATAACAACTATTGTCGGCAAACCAGCTATGCTTCCCGAAGTAATGAAATGAATTACATCATCTATCGCGCCCAAAATTCACAACTCCACAATTAAAATATAGATAGTATATGGGCTATTAAACCCTTGTAGCTGTAACCCCACATTAACAAAGCGGTATACTGTTAAAAGTATTATTTTGTGATAAGGGAATTTTGCTATTCTTTTTTCTTGACTCCTTTCTTTATTCCCTTTCCAAAATCTTTAACGTCTTTAGCACCTTTTTTGATGCCTTTACCGATTGCTTCGCCTGTTTTCTCGGCGGCATTTTCAATTTTTTTCTTGTTTTCTGGCATTTATTTTTAGAAACCTAACGTTTTTTTTCAATCAACTCATTCAATTTTAGATAAAATACTGCAAAAGAAACCAATCGCTGTTTGCTGGGGATCCTCAGTCACACACACATTTAATAGAGAAGTCAGAGATCTAAAGTTGAGTTTTGATAAAAACAAACCAACCCCTGACAAGTCTTGTGAGAGAAGAAAAGAAATGGTGGAAATAGATAGCCCAGAACAAAAGAAGAAAAACAAATAATAATAGATGAGAAAAAACAGGTTCGGTCAGCAGAAGAAATCAGGCAGGTAATAAAAGACTCGAAAGTTCTCTATCTTATTTTGAGCGGTGGTTGGGGGGCAAACAAGACATTGGATAAAACAATGGGAGAAAAACATTAACAAAAGGATAGCTGAAGCCCCAGATTCGCACGATTCCGGATACATATGTCCTATTGTGCAGAAATAATCTCAGAATTCGATTTGCCCACTCCGATTTCCACAACTATTCACAAATGTTCTAACAATCACAGATTTTCTCACAAAATAATGACGACAAAAGAAAAAAGATGCTGAAGGATCAAGAAAGACAAGATATTTTTAATGAAGCACGGGCTGCAAAAAAAGCTGAACAACAACTGACAGGTAAAAAGTTTGTTGAAAATGTCAAGTATGCTTTCCGCATTGATAGAAGAACACGATATATTAATTCTACAATCATAAAGCGGGAATATCTAGAGCATCGAGAGTTCTATCACCAAAAAATGAATAGTGCATTCAAAAGTCGAACAAACAATATTTCGATTGGAGCTTTTGATAGCCTGTTTAGTGCAATTGACTTCAGCGACACATCGACTCTGTGGGAACGAAAAGCAGGTCTTGCCAAGAGCATAAATCACAATAAGATTGATTTTATGGGTACTCTAATTGGGGCAATGTCGGCGTAAATTGGTTCTCTTCGTGTACTTTTTCCAATCATACTCTTAGTTGCTACGCAAGGTATAACAGCTTTTGGCAACTATCTTGTGTACGGGTTCTTTGTAATCATGTTCTTCGAATTTTATGAAGGCTATTTTAACCAAAACAGACTCAAAAGATTAGTTAAGGAACATAAGATTACACGAGCGAATTCGATGAAATCACAGATTTGATTGAAAGGAAAAAGGATTTACGAATTCGATAATTTTCCTGATTTTCCACCTTTATCCTCTGATTTAGAAAAAATGCTCAGAATTTTACCCGCTTATAGAAAATTCCTTTCACCACTTCCCCCGCTAATATGTAGAATACGACAATTATTGACATCAAAGCTAGCACTAAGAGCTGTGGCTGGGCAAAACCGAATAGTTTGCCAATAGGAGTGAAGGGTAAGATAAGAGTGGCGATAACAACTACTACGGTTGTTAAAAGCAAAAACTTCCCTGGAAAACTCTTGAAGAATGGTCTTCGACTCCGAATAACTAGTACGATTAAACTTGCAGAAATAACCGATTCTATAAACCAGCCAGTCCTAAAAAGGTCCTGATCACCGTGCAAAACAAAAATAAGTACGCCAAAAGCGATATAATCAAAAACTGAACTTAGGATGCCGAAAACTATCATGAAATTGCGGATGAAAGCAACGTTCCAGCGTCGGGGCTTTTCAACCATTTCACTGTCTACATTATCTGTGCCTATGGTTGTCTCTGGAAAATCTGTCATCAGATTGGTAAGCAAAATCTGCCCAGGCAAAAGAGGCAAAAATGACAAAAACAGAGACGCACCTGCCATGCTGAACATGTTTCCAAAATTCGCGCTTGTCGCCATGAACACGTATTTTAGGGTATTAGCAAAGGTTTTTCTTCCTTCCTTGACTCCATTTGCAAGCACCCTTAGATCCTTTTCAAGCAAAACAATATCTGCGGATTCTTTGGCAACATCCACTGCACTTTCGACCGAGAGACCGACATCAGCAGCATGAAGAGCTGAGGCATCGTTGATTCCATCGCCCATATAGCCAACTACATTTCCAGCTTTCTTGAGCGCGAGAATGATGCGTTCCTTCTGGTTTGGTTCTACCTCTGCGAAAACATTTACGTCATTAACTTGCCGAAGCAATGCCTCATCACTTAAGATACGGAGATCTGGACCTGCAAGAATTTTTGGAGTAGGAAATCCAACTTGCTGACTGATGCTGGCTGCAACCAATCGGTTATCTCCAGTTACTATCTTTAGCGAAATTCCTAGACGCTTCAAATCGCTAATAGTCTCGGCGATTTTAGGCTTGGCAGGATCAAAGAGAACAAGGAATCCTAAGAAAGTCATACCGGCTTCACTGTCTTTGGTGACGAGTTTGTCAGATCCGAGGTCTTTGTAAGCTATTCCTAGGACGCGAAATCCTTTGCTACTTAGTTCCTCGAAACGTTGTTGGATCTGGTTTTGCACTCCAGCTATCGGTACGATTGTTGCTTCGGAAGTTTCAACCAAGCTGCATATGTCAAGAACGTTTTGCAAAGCGCCCTTGGTGACCACCAAATTCTTATTGTCTTTTGTAACTAAGATACTTAGTCGCTTTCGAATAAAATCGTAGGGCACTTCATCCAGCTTCGTGTATCCAGATGAATCGACCTGAGCGCTACAAATGGCATCGTCAATCGGATTCGTAAAACCTGATTGATTAGAAGCATTCAGATACGCGTAGAGTTGTGCTTTTGGACTTGGGTTACCGTTAAAGTCAAGGACGGACTGTATTTTTATAATGCCTTCAGTTAGGGTTCCTGTTTTGTCGGAGCAAAGTACGTTCATGCTGCCGAAGTTCTCAATAGATGCGAGCCGTTTAACAATCACCTTCTGGGTTGCCATGATCTTGGCGCCGTGAGCTAAGTTAATGCTGATAATAGCTGGCAACAGTTGAGGAGTAAGTCCAACCGCAAGTGCTAAGGAAAAGAGAAGAGAATCCAGTACAGAACGCGCAAAATACACGTTTATAGCTAATGTGACGACTACCAGCACTAAAGTTACTTCCATAAGGAGATAACCGAAATGCCGGACTCCATGTTCAAACTCTGTTTCAGGCGGTCTCAGTTTTAGGCGTTCGGAGACTTTGCCAAACTCTGTTTGCAACCCAGTTCCCACAACAACTGCTAAAGCGTCGCCGCTGACAACGTTGGTTCCCATGAAAAGACTGTTTGTCCGCTGACTAAGTGACGTTGCCTGAGGCAGGATCCCAGCAGTTTTTTCAGCCGGAAAAGTTTCGCCAGTCAATGATGCTTCGTTGACGAAAAGATCCTTTGATTCGAAAATTATTGAGTCTCCAGGTATCAGGTCCCCAGCGTTGAGGTGAATGACATCGCCTGGCACGATTTCTTCAACTGGTATTTCCTTTTGGGTCCCATCACGAAACACCGTCGCTTTGGTCTGAACTATAGCCAGCAGTTTTTCGACAGCGTTTGCAGCGCCCCGCTCCTGCCAGAAACCAAGAAGGCTGCTTATGAGGATGATCGTTATGATAATTATTGCGTTTGTAGGCAAAACACCCTTAGATACGTCAAGATATAATGACAAAGCGCCTGCGAAGATGAGGATAAGAATAAGTGGACTCTTAAACTGAGTTAAAAGTAGTGTTAGCGTGTCTGATCTTTTCTTGGGCTTAAGAAGATTTGAGCCATATTTTGCGAGCCTTTTTTTGGCCTCTTCGTCAGTCAAGCCTTTGGATGTTGTCTGCAGTTGCTTAAGAACCTCAGAAGTGGGGACGGCCCAAAAGGTTTGCTGGTTTTGGCTATCTTGATTGTTCAGAAAAATCTCCTGGCAATTAATTGATATGCCTAAAATGTTAATTGAAGACAGGGCTATAAACAGTTTTATTGATGCTTCGGTGGAAATTGCGAAGAGATTGATTTGTAGAATAACTGAGCTCCCACAACGGTAGTTAGGAAGAATCAGAGCTACAAAAGAAACAATTGACAGGCAAAAAACATACCGATAAACATTCTCAAAGGTATCACGAGGTAAGACCTAATAGGTTTTTAAAATATTGAAAGAAAAAATGAGTGAGCACAAAAATTCCCCTCTATCAACTATTTTACTGTAACTTTGTGCTTTTTAGGTGCGGGCGCAATAGTCTTCTTTGGGATGCAGACTTCAAGTAATCCATCCTTAAATGTGGATTCTGCTTTCTCAGGGATTACTTCTTCAGGGAACGACAGTTGCTTGTAAACATGCGAGTAAACGCGTTCTCTGACAACAAAGTTCTTCTCCTTGTCTTCCTTTTCAATGTCTGTTTCAGCCGAGATTTCGATACCATCACTGGTCAGGGCTACGTCAATCCTGTCTTTTGCTACGCCAGGCAATTCAGCATGTACTACAAACCTGTTTCCCTCATCAACCAAATCTACAGTCGCCTCGCGAACCGGAACAACAGGTTCAAGATTTACCCAATCCCATGGAAAAGCTACACTTTCAATGAAATTTCTTCGAAAATCCTTAATTAAATCGTCAAAGGTCGTTAAAACATGAACTGCGGGAACCTGCTTTGCAGGAACGCGTTTGGCTGGAAGATGTTTAGTAGCAATGTTTTTTAGGGGTTTTACCACGATTTCAGCTTTTTCGATCGTCTTAATAGGTGCCTTTTTTTCTTCTTTATTCATTTTTTTCACCTCGATAAATTTTATTACTAAGAATTATGACTTTGAATTGACGTATTTCCTATTGTAATACCCGTCTTGTGGCAATTTCTTTAATGGGCATTTAGAGCAAAGGTCGTTTATCCTCTGTTTGGGGCAAGTTTGAATTGTCGTCTTTGTTTTTTTCCGCGAGATTGTCGGGCGCCTGTTTCTGTTTCATTGAACTTGGGAATTTCTTTTTTGCTCTTCTCACCACTGTATCGTCCCTGGTGCTTTTTCAGATGAGATGTTTCAGGCGTTGTTTCTTGTTCTTTAGGTTTTATGTTTTCTTTTTCATCCATGCTGTTTTCACCTCTGCGTGGGTTTTTAGGAAAAATAAGCTGCTTGATAATGCGCTGTTAAGGTTTTAGATCTCTGTCTTCACTGTAGTCTCTATTCTCGTGAACTTCCTCTTCAGCTTCGTCTTCGTTTTCTTCCTCTGCCTCACTTGCTTCTTCACCTTCAGCACTTGCCCTGTCTTCAGCTTGACCTTTGGGTGGATAAGCCTTATCCAACCAAACTTCAAACTGCACTTTATATTCAGAGCTGGAAAAAGCCCATTCACACAATCCACTAATAACCTTGTCGACATCTACGTCATGTTCATCAGCTAAACCCTTCAAAAATTCTTCCCAATTGGAAGGTAAAGACACTGAAAAACTTTCCATAAAAAAGATCTCCACTATCATGTTATTGATAAGGGATATTTAAGCTTCAAAGGCACTATAGAACAGAAATGTTTCTACCTTTGATCTTTTAACAATTGCAGACGTTTAGCGACTTCTTTGGAGACTTTTTCTAAACCCTCAGCTAAATCTGCCTGATCCACTTCATCTAAGGGGTACCATTGCCCTTCTTTATCGATGAAAACAATTTCCAATTTTCCAACTTTCCGACTGACCACAATTTTCACCTTCAAAGTATTATTTGTTTACAAATTGCTTAAACTTTTCACGTGCCGTCAACCAGAGAAACGTAGCTTGCTTTTGAATACAATTTAGAGAGGGGTTTTGAGCTAGATTGCCCATAATGACCCTTTTGGGGTGTTTTAAGGCTAATCGGCTTCCCCGGTCTTTTACATTGGCAGTCTTATAATTTTAGTTATTATGTTGTGGAGGGGCGGCTTCTTTGTTATTCTTTTTTGTTGATCCATGTTTTTACTGCTTCTTGGATAGCTCGGGATAAGTCGCCTTTTTTGCCTCCGAATTGTTCTACGGTTTTTAATCTTAGTTGTTTTTCGAGCTCGTCTGAGATGTCAACGTTGATGCGGCCCAAGTTTCTTCACTTTTTTATTTGTTATGTGTTTTTGTATTAAGCTTATTGCAGATTTCGAGTTTTGTTTTATTTTTCGAGTGTTTTAGTTGGCTTTGGTTTGCTTATTTACATTAACACATATGTGCATTGGTGCTTATAAGTATATGTGTTTATGTGCATAAATACTCAGGTGCATAAGCGTTAATCATGGCACATGCCTAAAGTCTCCAGAACGTCAAAGACGCACTAATCAACTGTTAAGCAATGCTACAAAACCCTAAATAAAGGCGTGAACCATCTTTTTTTATGAGGATTAATTTTTGCAGCAAATAATTGTTCTTGGAGCAGGCTACGGCGGATTGATGACGGCGCTCCAACTGGAAGAAAAAGTGCGGAATTTAAAAGACGTTAATATTATACTAGTCGACAGGAACGATTTTCACCAGTATATCCATCTCTCATACGAGATTGTTACAGGCGTCAAAAAAGCTGACGACTTCATCGTTCCCATAAGTGAACTGCTGGAAAAAAGAAAAATTCAGTTTCTCAAAGCAACAGTCGAAGGCATTGACCTAGTCCACAAAACCGTACGTATAGGCGGAGGAGACTTGTGGTATTCTAAGCTTGTAATCGCACTTGGCAGTGAACCGACCTTTTTTAACATAAAAGGTGCGGAAAATGCGTATTGTGTATGTTCAGTGGAGTCTGCTGTAAGAATCAGGGATAAACTAAAGGAGCTGGGTGGGCCAGACCAAAACGTCAACGTCATAGTTGGTGGTGGAGGATTCACAGGGGTTGAGTTAGCAGGCGAAATCGCTGATGAACTAAAATGTTGCGTTACTATAATTGAAGGCTCCAACATGCTACTTCCTTCATGGAGCATTCCCGAGTTTTCAAGCAAGGTCGCAAAGGTTCTTGAGGAAATGGGAGCCAAAATTGAGCTCAACAAACGTATTGCTGAAATTAAGCCAGACGCTGTTGTCCTCAACGACGGCACCCAAATGGACTGCTCCGTATTCATCTGGACGGGTGGAGTCCAAGCTTCGACAGTTGTTTCTCAAAGCGGATTAAAAACAGGCAAAGGCAACAGAGCGGTGATAAACGAGTTTTGTGAGGCTGCCGATTTTCCAGGAGTCTACGTTATTGGAGACTGCGCACTTGTCGTTGACCCCGAAACTAAAGAGCCTCTGCCACAGTGCATCGAAATTGCTCTTCAGCAAGCGGATTCTGTGTCCAAGAATTTGTTTGCTGATTTAACTGGAGGAAAAAGGGAAGCTTTCATTCCTAAATTCAGCGGGCTAATCTTAGCCGTTGGCGAAAGATATGGAATTGGAAAAGTTGCAGGTGTGAAAGTGGAGGGAAAGGTGGCTTTGATGGTTAAGAAAGTGGTGCATCTGCATTATGTTTACAAAATAGCAGGAATCACTGAGGCCATTGAATGCGTGTGACACTTTAAAAAGAAAAAACTGGGCAATTCAAGATTCCAGTATCCTAATTACCTGTTGGTATTTTTTATCGGTGAAGTCTCGGTTAAAGTCCATGAATCTGTTAAGCATTTCCTCTTGTTCTTGCGTAGTGAAGTATGTCATTGATGGAAGAAAGAAATGTTTGTCCTCTTTTTCTATATGCATTGGGTAGAGCTCTACAAGTGCCTTTAGCAATTGCAGAATATCCTTTAACGCTTCAGCCTTGCCCGCGAGATAAGTCTCTTTCGAACTTTCCAGATCGCGCACAGTTTTTCTTGCGTAAGCATGTTCCATTGTGAGTTCAAGCATGATCTTTTCATCGGTCTCTGACAGCTTTTTCTGTGATAAGCCTTGGAATAGTATACCTTCTTCTTTGCCGTGATGATACCGGTCTGCGTAGGTTCTGAAAAAATCTACAGCAACAACTATGAAGTTCGGTTCGATCTTTTGGGTTTCAACTATTTTTTCCATTTCCTGCTTTACAAGTTTGACGAACCGTTCAATCAAGCGATGTTCGTTAATTAGAATCTCAACAGGCAACAATTAGTAAAGCTCCTATTCTGAGGGGATTTCTTAAACTTCTTTAACGTTAAGATTATCGCAGCTGACCCCACTGTTGCAGCGCAAATCAAGAAGACAAAGTTATTCTTTGCATTGTCTAAGTGTAAGCAGTTCCTCTATGTTCTTGTTCAAAATTACCTTGTCTGTGAAGTCAGCAACAGCTGAAACGGGCAAGCAAACCACTACTTTGCCTAGATAAGGATGCTTGAACCCCAGTTTCTTTGATGCTTCTTCACTTAAAGTGACAAACAGATTGATTATTTGCCAATTATTCATGTTTAATTCTGCGTTATGCACTTCACCCAGCACAAAACCGTCTGAAGTGACAGCTGGTTTCCAAAATAACCGTGTAATCTCAACCATTAAAAAACCTTCAACTAGTAAATACCAACCGCTTCTTTATATCTGTTTTTTAAAAAGAAACTGGCGGTTACCTGTTTGCTAAGGAAGAGGTTCAGCGGCAATGTTTACTAGTGCCATTAGGGGGTAGTTGTCTGTGTTTGTTTTGTCGATTATGTAGGGTGTGTCGCCGACTCCATCATGATTCGCATCTTGGCCGTAGTAGTCTGCCCAGTAATTGCCTTGCATACCGCTGCTCCAGACATTAGCTGAGTTATCCGTGGCGGTGTGGTTCAATTTAAAGTTCCAGAAGTTGTTGTGGTAGATGTAGTTAGTTCCAACTAACTTGTCTGCGAGATAGATTTGCCCTGCCCAGACGTTGTTTGCAACAATCCTATTATTGGTAGAACCTCCAGTCATGATTATCAACCACCAAAACTTAGAGAAAGTGTTGCCCAATACTAGGTTATTTGATGAATACCATATGCCTAAGCTTGGACCCTGCGTTGATAGGCTATTGTAGAGGATGGAATTACCGTTTGATTTAAGGAGCGTAATTTCTCCACTTATAGTTTTTGATAGTGTTGTAGTTGGAGTTCTCCAAGTCTAAGCCTAATGAACAGTTAGAGATTAGATTGTTGTCCGAGTAGGACAGGGTAATTGAAGAGGTAACATTTTGCAACACGCAGTTTTGGGCATACTGTAATAGGAGATGAAGATAATGTGTTTCAACGTCCAAGCCTTTTACGGTGACATTGGAACCTTTTTCTAGCCTTAAACCTTGTGATCCTACGAACGAGAAGCCCTTGCCATCAAATACTATGTTGCTTTTTTCGATTGTAACCATATTTGTTATGTTGCCTGTGAGCGTGTAGACGTTTCCACCACGTTGGATGATTGTATTCGAAGAGTTAACTGAGGAATCCGTTATGTCTCCGCTGGGGGTTATGTGGATTCCGGATGCTGGGTCTACATAGCCTTCCCCCGGATGAGGAACAGGTTTATACGTAAAAGCTAAGGCATAGGTAAAAACTACCAAAAGGAGCTAACCAGTAAGGTTGCTTTTCCCTTTCTACCCAATGTAACCATCCGTAGATCACAAACGCTATCTTTTTGAACATATTTATTTCTGTTTGTCAGACTTCCACATCTTCAACAGGTAATTATGGGGTCCCAGCTGAAACAGAATGGTTTTTTACTTTCCAAACGCATAGTCATTAGTGGTGTTTTTTTGTCTGCTTCTCAAGCCCAAACCAATTCTAAGAAACTTACCCCAGAAGAAGAACAAGTCATAGTCCACAAAGGCACCGAGATGCCCTTCACAGGCAAATACTACGCGTTCTGGGAAAAAGGCACCTATGCATGCAAACGCTGCGGCGCAAAACTGTACCGCTCAGAAAACAAGTTTGAAGCAAACTGTGGGTGGCCAAGTTTTGACGACGAAATCCCGGGTGCTGTAAAACAGCTTCCTGACCCTGATAGAAGGCGAACCGAAATTGAGTGTGCTAACTGCGGCGCTCACCTTGGACACGTATTTACTGGGGAGCACTTTACCGAGAAAGATACGAGGCACTGCGTTAATTCGATGTCGATGGATTTTATTCCTGACAAAAACCCGTAGTTTGACGCGAAAGAGTTATAGACGACTTAGCGCAAGTGGCAGTTAGCAGGCGGTTCAGCTTTGGCTGACATATTCGGAGTTCAAATTCCACTTACCACAATATTTGAAATACTAATAATTGCCATAATAGCGGTTGCTCTGGAAAGATTAATCAGCCGTTACCTAACAGGTTTGGCCAAACGCATCAAGCTAGAACCCAGCACCAGCAACAACCTTGTTTTAACTTTCCGAATCCTAATCCTCATATTCGCCATTCTAGCCATAAGCAGTTTAGGAGGAGTGCAAGCAGAATGGTTGCTGTCAGTTTCAGCAATCGGCGGCGCCGCATTGGGTTTTGCGTCGCAAAAAACAGTCGGCAACTTCCTGGCTGGACTCTTTCTCTTGGCGGCAAAACCCTTCAAAGTCGGTGACTACGTAAAAGTCGGCACGGTTGAAGGCATAGTCCAGGAAATCACAATAAACTACGCTAAAATCTTAACTGCAGGAAACTATACAGTTTCAATTAGCAACCTGCAAATTTTGGACCGCGACATAACTAACTATCTCTACGAATCTTCTAAAACCCACATTCTGTTCTGCTATACCTTTGAAATCGGCTTTGACCACAGCGTTCCATCTGAAAAATTGAACCAGTTATTCAATGATATTTTCAACAGTTACTCGCGTATGCTTCCCAGAAAGCCAGAATACGTCCTTATTCGTTCAACCGCCTTTGACAGAACGTATTTGGTGTATCTTTATGTTGACAAACCTCAAGACATCTTCACGCTGAGGCCGAAAATCACTGACGAAGTATTCCAACGTTGGGATGAAGAAAGGGCTGAACTAAAGAAATAACTCGAACAAGCCGCATAAAAAAGTGGTAATCATGTCAAATAAAAAACAAGAACTAAAAGCTCAAGCCTCAAACCTTGAAGGCTTGATTGATTATCAGGAAGGCTCAGTTGTAAGCCGCACAATAATCGACAAGAAAACTGGAACAGTCACACTTTTCGCGTTTGATATAAACCAAGGCTTAAGCGAGCACACTGCACCCTACGACGCGATGGTTTACGTGGTTGACGGCGAAGTGGACATTACAATATCAGGCAAACTTGTGAAGCTGAAGAAAGGCGAAATGACCATCATGCCAGCAAACGAACCTCATGCTTTAGCGGCCAAAACAAAGTTCAAAATGCTCTTAATCATGATAAAATCCTAAAACGTCGTACCCCACATATCCACAAAACAGTAGCCTTCAAATAGTTTTTTTATTGGCAACCGCGGTTTCTCGGCAGGATACCCCATAGCAACAAACGCTTGGGGTTCCACCGCATCGGGGATTTTTAGGACTTTTCTCACGGTTCCTTTGCAGAACGCGGGTGCACAGAACCAACAAGCGCCCAAACCTTTCGCATGTGCCGCCAAAAGCAGGTTTTGGAGCGCTGCCCCGAAACTCTGCACTGCCAAGTCTCGCTCGCACATCTGCCTTTCTGAGTCTGGGAATTTCCGCAGACCTTCCATAGTTAAGCATGCCAAAATGAGCACTGGTGCAGTTGCGAACCGTTCAACCCGCTCCATACGTTTATCTGCTTCAACCGTTACGCCGTCTCTTTGCAAGTCTTTTGCCCATGCGTCAGCCATAGCATCCGCCAACCTCCGCTTAACTGAGGCATCTTGTAAAATTATGAATCGCCAAGGTTGAGAGTTGTGTGCTGAAGGCGCCCAGCCGGCAGCTATCAAAGCCTCGAAAACAACCTTGTTTCGAACTGGCTTGGGGAGGTATTTTCTGATACTGCGCCGGCCTTTAATGGTATCGAACAGGTCTGGCATGGCTAGTTGTATGTGTGATTTTGTTTTTATCTCTATTCGCTGTTGGGTTCCAAGATGACTTTCAGCGATTGCCCAGCCTCAGCCATCAAACGGAAACCTTCCTGCACCTCACGCAAACTAAGCCTATGCGTAATCATGTCTTTAACGTTCAATCTTCCCGTTGCTAAAAACTTCAAGGAATCCTCCAGGTCGTCTGGGGCCGCGCCGTAGCTGGTGCGCATGGTAATTTCGTTTCGCCAGAACTGGTTAATGGGAACGGGCAGCTTCACGGATGGGTCTGGCACGGCGAAGAATAGAATGGTTCCGCCGCTCTCGACACAATCTAGCGCTGTCATAGCTGCTGAGGTTGCGCCTGTGCAAACAATCACTTGGTCGGCTAAGCGCCCATCGTTTACTTCTTTTAGTTTCTGGGGCAGGTTGTCTTTTGCGTTTAGGGCGTGGTGTGCGCCGAATTTCTTGGCGAGCTCCAGTCGATATGGGTTAATATCTGCAACGAGGATATTTTGGATCCCTTTGAACTTGGCAAGTTGCGCATGTAGGATGCCTGAGATGCCGCTGCCGATGATAAGGAGCGTATCGTCTTTTTGTAAGTTAGCCAACCGTTGACCCCGCGTCACACATGCTAATGGCTCGATAAATGTGCATTCTTCAAAGCTCATGGAGTCGGGTAGTTTGTAGATTCCGTATTCAAGGTTGATTTTTGGGATTTGGATGTACTGTGCGAAGCCGCCTGGGTAATAGTTAGTTGTGTGGAGCGTGTGGCAAGCCGTGTGGTTTCCTCGTTGGCAATAGCGGCATTGGTTGCATGGAACGTGGTGTGAAACGAAAACGCGGTCGCCGACTTTGACGCTGGTGACTTTACTGCCAACTTTACTTATAAAGCCAGTTGCCTCGTGACCCAGCACACGCGGCGCCTTAGGAACACGGTACCATTCCAAAACGTCGCTGCCGCATATGCCGCTCGCCATCACCTTTACCAGTGCTTCATCTTCGCCGATGCTTGGAACAGGAACTTCTTCAACGCGGACGTCATGGTTGTTGTAGTAAAAGGCGGCAAGCAAATCAGTTCACCAAAAAAGCAAAGTTAGGTTTTGCCTGCTATTACTTGATTGTACAAGTCTTCAGCTTCTTGGGGAGTGTAACCTTCATGAATTATGGCTCTTATAGCTTTAATTGATGCCACAGGATATTGTGTTTGCCAAATATTTCGCCCCAAGTTAACGCCTATAGCGCCTTTCTGTAAGCCGTCATAGACAAAGTCGAAGACTTCCCGCTGTGTTTCAGTTTTGGGTCCGCCTGCAATAACAACTGGAACTGGGCAGCCGTCGACAACTTTCTCAAAGTGTTCCTTGCAGTAGTAGGTTTTTACTACGCGTGCGCCAATTTCCGCTGAGATACGGGCAGCCAAAGCCAAATAACGTGCTTCGCGTTTTTCAAGTTCTTTGCCGACTGCTGAAACCGCCATTACGGGGATTCCAAATTCTTCACATTCATCGACCAGTTTAGCTAGGTTGCTTAAGCTCTTGTTTTCGTATTTTGTTCCAACGAAAACTGACATGGAAACTGCTGAAGCGTTTAATCTGAGAATTTCTTGGATGGAGGTAACTATGCTTTCGGCGGCTAAGTCTTCTCCAACTACTGAAACTGCGCCTGAAACCCGCATGATGATTGGTTTCTCGATTGCTGGATCAATACAGTTGCGCAAGACACCGCGCGTTAGCATGATTGCGTCTGCATATTGGTAAATTGGTTTTATGGTTTCTTCTGGATGTTCAAGGCCGTGTGTTGGTCCTTGAAAGTATCCGTGGTCGATTGGTAAAAAGAGGGCTTTTCCGTCTTTCTGGATTAGTCTGCTTAAGCGATTTTTCATTCCCCATTCCATAATCATTTCTCCGAGGAAGCTTTTGGTTTTAGAATTAAATAACCTTTTTCTATGAGCCAATGGTGAAACTGCCATGTGGTGTACAGGCAGGCGGTGCTACATTTTTGCCGTGTCTTCTCGTATGTCGGCGAGCCTTCTGTTTGCTTGTTTAACTCCAACTGGATGGGGCACTGCACGTCTTTGCAGAATTCCCTGCGCTTGTACTCAACGTACCCTTGAGGAGTCATGTTCATCGTTGCCTAAATCGCCGCTCAAAACTAATAAGCCTTTTTTGGAAAGCGCAATGGTGCTTTGAATAAGTACTGATTTTCAACATTTTAATGGCTTGATTTTCAGCGATTAGGACCTACCCCCTCTATAGGCTCACTGCAACGGTTGGATATTAGGATCCAAATATAATACCCAAAGACCATAAAGCAGGGGCTCAGGGTTAACTTTTTTAAACCTCAAAGCATCAAGCCTTGTATGCCCAAAATCTATCTTTTAGGCGGAGAAAACACCCATAAAAGAGATGCACAAGAAGTAAATCGAAGAGCATTTGACGATGCGGGAAAAGCACCCTCAGTTCTAGTGTTTTCTTGGGCAAGAGCATCCTTCGACAACTCCTATAGTAAAAGCAAAGTAATATTTGACTATTTTAGAAGTTTGGGCGCGAGCAATGTCAACAAAGTTAGTTACTCAACGCAGCTTGAGGAAATTAAGGAAAAAATATGTGGGTCAGATCTTGTTTATTTGACAGGTGGTGTGCCCAGCATGTTGATAGAGCGCCTAAGAAAATTAGGCGTTGATAGCCTGCTGAAGGATTTTGAGGGGATTATTGTTGGGAGAAGCGCGGGTGCGTTGGCGTTGTGTCGAAAATGCGTGATAACTTACCGAAGCAACCGTGAAGCCAAAGTTATCGAGGGACTTGGACTTGTAGACTTGACGCTTAAGGCTCATTACAAGTTAGGCATAGATGAAAAGTTAAAGGAGTTGTCGAAAACGCAGGATATTTTCGCTGTGCCTAAAGGTTCAGCCCTCATATATGAAGATGGAAACCTATCTTTCATCAACAACGTTTACCTGTTCCATAATGGCGAGCGGCAAATTATAAGTTAAATAAGAAAAAAGTTTGTCTTTGTTTAATCTACTTTTTTCTTGAAAAAGCAGCGACTATGACAGTTGAAAGCACAAGGACTAAAAGTGCTACGCCTAAAATGCTAAGCGGAATCCTGAAACCAGGCTCAGAATGAAGAACATTGGTTGAGGGTAGACCACCTAAATAAGCCGCTAAAAAAAAGCCAATAAACACTATGCCAACGCCTTGAGTGGCAAACAAAAATGTTGATATCCTTTTTTCTGTTACCCGCAATCAAAGCCCTCGTTCACCATAATCTAAATTTAATTCTGTATTTAACATTAACCGTTTCGCAAAACGGGGCGCTCTTCAGTTAGCCACATCATCCAACCGCAAATATAATATACAAAAACAAACGAGTTAAACCACGTCATGTTCGGTTGATTTTATGGCGGAACAGAAATTCTTCACTCCACTAAAAGTAGGCTTACTGGTAGTTTTGGTCTCTTATTTCCTATTTACACTTCATGCAATGTTTACGCTTTCATGGATCGGCGAATGGAACCGAATTGGAGGAGGCTCCTTTGCCACCGTAATTCTTACCGAAGACATTTCCGCAACCATAGGGCTTGTTTTTCGGTTTGCAGCCAGCATTCTAGCGTTGGCGGCGATTGGGATTTACTTTGCCAAAAAAAACCTCTCAAAACTAACCGTGTACAAGGTAGCAAGATGGGTTTTAGTTTTTGAAGGAATCTATTGGCTGGGACTTATTGCAACTGCAGGGTATAGTGTTCAAAGCTTCGGTCTATCACTTTTCCATCAGCGGTCATTGTTCACTTTGCTTTACTCTTTGCTGGTGGGTGTGATTCCAACGGTGGTTGAAGCCATAATTCTTCCCATCAGCCTGTTTATTCTGGCGTTCAAGCTGAACCCAAACAAAACGCTCAGGCCGCCAATAAAGTGGGGATTAATCACCGGCACAATCTACATCATGGTGTTCTGGCTGATTAACACAAGCATATGGCTAAGCGTTGTAAGAGGCAAAGGAATCGAATACATCTGGGTTGAAGTTACACAAGTCAACGGCGTACAAAATCTAATTCCACACCCAGAACACTTGGTAAGCTTCATTACAACAGCGTTCGGCTTGCTGGCATTGACAATTTACTCCGTCTACGTTACAAAGAAATCCACTCAAACAGAAACGTGGCAAGACCTCAAATTCGGAGCCATCGTCGTCATCATTTTAGGGCTCGGTATGTATTTTCTTTGGAACTATGTCAGCTGGGTGTTCTTTGCAGGCAACACATGGAACGACTGGTATGCGTGGTTCCTTGGGCACAACATGGACCTGTGGATGATGTCGCTACCGCTGGTTGGCTTACCGCTGTACTTCTACAAATCGCCCAAACAAACGTCTGAGGTACATTAAGCATGATAAATAGTGAGAGGTACGCTCGAACCAAAAAATGAATCAATAATTTTTGTTTAATCGTTTTTTAAGAAGTAAGGTTTATTGAAGAAAAAGAAAGGATTCTATTCCTTCTTGTCCAACTTGACGATGTAAACTTCTTTGTTGCGGACTCTGAGTGCTACGTTGAATTTCCGGTCTGGTTTCTTATTGAATGACTTAACTCTGAACGAGAATGGTGCATACATCGACTTCACCGTTTTACCTTCAACCTCTACTTTAAACATTTTTTCGGGGCTGTCGATAATCTGCTTGAAAACCGCATCGTACTCAGGGATTTTTGCTATTTTTTTTCCTTCAGGTATCATCTTAACTGGAGTCACCTTAGCTACTATGTGTTTGTTTTTGGTTATTTCTAGCTTAGACATGTAGTTCACACTATATACATAGTTGTCACACTATATAACACTATCATAAGCATAGTAAGAATAATAATGGTTAAGTCAGAATAATAGTAAATAATACTGGTTTAGCACGCGATCCAAATGTTATTCTCCTCTGGTGTCATTTCGGTTACATTCCGCCTTTGGCCTATACTCCACTTTTCTGTGCCGTTCCTTATTATGCTTCTCACATTCCTTTATCCTAACTAGCATCCACTCATTTTCTTCGTAAACGCACCCGCAAAGAAGAGTCTTAGTCGTCAAGTTTGCCATCCCGCAAATAGAGCCGCTATATCCAATGATTACTCATCATACCTCATAATGATTACTCTCGGAATTAAATTTAGCGTGGCTTATTCAAAAAAACGTTGGTGACGGATATTTTGGGAATAGCAAAGTTTTAGAGGATGGAAGGTTACTTGTTTGCTTGTAGTGTGTAATATGAGCGTTATGAGTAGAAAAAACAAAAATACACAAATTGAACAAAAAAAGAAACTTGAACGAGAAAAAGAAGCAAAAAAGAAAGCTATGTTAAGTCAACTTCCTCCAAAAGGAAAAAAGAAATAGTCGCTTAACTGCTGCAACAAAAACTACCAGTCATCCCGTATGCCAATATACTCTTTCTTCGTTGTTTTTTCAATTTCACAGTAAATGTTTTTCTCTGATTCAGAAACAACCACTAAACCTGTCCCTGCAACACTCTTTACAATTGGAACCTTAACAAACAGGGATTCTCGGGTTTGAGGCATATAATCCACAGTCAATTCCCGGCTGGATTGGGAAAGTTTTTCACCAGAACCCCACAGTTCATACAAATCCACCTTTATGATGTGAGCCCCCACAGGTATCCCTTTCATGTCCAGCACAGGCGTTAACTCAAACTCGTCAACCGCCAAAGCACCTTGAGGAATCCTGATTGAAACGGAACGAATAAGTTGGTTTTCAAACCATAAATCCGATTGCACCTTTGAAAACGCAGCTTTTGAAGGAAACAGCTTGAAGGAGACTTTGAGAGCTAACTCATCCTCTTTAGTCTGGCAGCAAATTTCAGTTATGCTGATACGTTTTTCCTGGATCTCCGCAGTTATTTTGGCAGGTTCCCTTTTGGATGCGTCAGGCAGATTATCCAACGTCAGTTGCTTAGATAATTTGAGGTTTTTCGGCATTTTCTTTGTTTTAGCCACAGTCATCACAATGGGTTTTCAATTATCATTACTTTAGCCACGTAAGTTTAACGGTTTTTTAAATATCTCTTCTCGCCACTTTTTCTCCCAGCTGGCCCAACCCGTCTTCACAAGACCCTCTCGAAGGAGGGGTTTTTCCGCAACCCACTCAAGAAACCTCCAAAAACGCCGCTTATCCTGCAGCAACTCTTCAGGCACGCCTTTTTCAACGCACCACCTAATATAGGCGCTTTCAACCAACGACTTTAGCTCGCCTGTGGATTCTACTCTTTGAACTTTGAAACCTTGACTTTGCAGGTACGTGATTACGCTGGATAGGACGTATTCTGAGCAAACCTTGAAACAGGTTTCAGCGTCGGGCTGCATTACTGTGATGATTTCGTTGGCGATTTTTACTGCGTCTTCTAAATATTTTTTGTTTTGGAAGTTTGGAGGTTGAAAGGAAGAGGTGGGGATTCTGCGTTCCATCAGCATGGGGTGCGGTGGCTTAATGGCTCCTACTACAACGCCCAGCAAGAGGTCGCTCCATCCTGAAGCATCTATCAGAATGGTTTTGTCAGGTAGAAAACATTCCAGTTGAGCTTCACCCCAGGACTTAGGGATATGTGGGTGTGGTTTTTTTGTCTTTTGTTTTATTTGAAATAAAGTTGAAGGACCGCTTTACGGAATAGGAGAAAAGGGGAATGCAAAAACCCCTTCACGCACTTATGGCTAAGTGGTTCCGTGCGGACAAATTCTCCGCCAATATTGTATTAGTGGGTTTCTTCAGATATCTGTTTGTACGTCTTTTTAGGGTTATACAACTTGGGGTGCAGTCGTTTTATTTCTTTTTCAATTCACGTAAAAAGATATATCTTTATCAGATGTATTTATATGGAGCCAAGCTAACACAAATCATCACAACACACTCCAGGAGAAAAAAATACGTCCAACAAAATGAAAGAAAGCACAACCAACGAACCAGGAAAAACAGCAAGAGACCCCGTATGCGGAATGACAGTAGACAAAGAAACCGCCATCAAACGCAAAATCGGCGACCGAACATACTACTTCTGCGCCCAATCATGCGCCGATGTCTACGAAGAGCCAGAACGGGAACTAAAAAGAATGAAACGCAGAGTAGCACTCACTCTACTAGGTGTGCTAGCTGCTGGTGTGCTCAAAATCGTAGCGTTATTTGGACTTGTCGGAGCTATAATGTCGCTTGAAGTAATCGGAGGGCTCGAAGTATACGGACTTGCCATATTCCTAGTTGCAACACCCATCGTGTGGATTGCGGGCTTCTCAATAATCAAAGGCGCTTACCTATCGCTAAGAAACCGCAAAATTAATATGGATGTTCTAGTCACTGCTGGCGTCCTCGCAGGGTACATGTATGGCGCAATAAACGCGTTCTTCCCCGCCATTACAGGGCAATACCAAGGATACCTGGAAATTTCCATAGGCATCTTAGCTTTCGTGTTGCTTGGAAAGTACATTGAAGAAACCATCCGACGCAAATCAGCAGCATCCATTAGAAAACTCCTAGAGCTAAGACCAACAACCGCCACGGTTATTCGTGATGGAAAGGAGGTTGAAGTTTCAGCCGACGAGCTCCAAATTGACGATGTAATCATTGTTAAACCGGGTGAAAAAATCCCGACTGATGGTGTGGTAATTGAAGGTTATTCATCGGTTGATGAGAAACTGCTTACTGGCGAAAGCATACCTGTAGAAAAAACCGTCGGAAGCAACGTTATCGGTGCAACAGTAAACAAAACTGGCATGCTGAAATTCAAAGCCACCAAAGTCGGCGAAGATACAGCGTTGTCGCAAATTGTCCATCTAGTTGAAGAAGCACAGGCTTCAAGCGCTCCAGTGCAAAAGTTTGCAGACCGCATCGTGGGTAAATTCGTTCCCGTTGTTTTCACGGTGGCAGCTGTTTCATTCATATTCTGGTATTTCACCGCGGGCTTTTCAACGGCATTCTTTGCTTTACTTGCCGTACTCCTGATAGCTTGCCCCTGCGCGCTAGGCATTGCAACTCCAACCGCCATACTTGCGGGCGTAGGCAAAGGCGCAGAATACGGCGTGCTGCTAAGAAGCGGGGAATATGTCGAGAAAGCAAGAAAACTAAACATCGTTGTATTTGACAAAACTGGAACACTAACAAAAGGGGAACCATCGGTAACTGACGTTAAAACCTTTAATGGTTTCACCGAAAGCGATGTCTTAATGTTCGCTGGATCTGTAGAAAAAAGCTCGGAGCATCCATTGGCAGAAGCCATAGTTAAAAAAGCAAAAGATGCCACCGTGAAACTTGTTGACATCGGGGCTTTCGAGGCTTTGCCAGGAAGAGGAGTAAAAAGCACAATCAATAACAGAAGTGTATTTCTTGGGAACCGCAAACTCATGCAAGAACAGGGCATTGAGACTTTGGGTATAGAGGCTGATTTGGTTAAGCTTGAAAATGAAGGAAAAACCGCTATGATTTTGGCCGTCGATGGCAAAGTAGCAGGGGTTGTTGCCGCGATGGATACGCTGAAAGAGAACGCAGTTGAGGCTATTCGGCAGATTAAGGAGATGCACTTGCAGGTTGCCATGTTAACTGGCGACAACGAGAGAACAGCGAAGGCAATAGCAGGACAATTGGGAATAGATGATGTCATAGCAAATGTGCTGCCCTGGGAGAAAGAACAAGCGATTTATAAGCTTCAGAGCGAGGGCAAAGTGGTGGCAATGGTCGGCGACGGAATCAATGATGCCCCAGCGCTTGCAAAAGCAGACATCGGAATCGCTCTTGGAAGTGGAACAGACATAGCCAAAGAGACAGGCGGCATAGTCCTTATCAGAGATGACTTACGAGATGTTGCGCTTGCCATAGAGTTAAGTAAAAAGACTATGCGGAAAATTAACACGAATCTGTTCTGGGCCTTCATCTACAACGCTGTCATGATACCGGTTGCTGCCGCTGGTCTGTTAAATCCGATATTTGCAGCAGGAGCCATGGCGATAAGCAGCCTAACAGTTGTCAGCAACTCAGCACTACTAAAAACAGCCAAGTTCAAATCCAAAAAATACAATGACTAACGAAGCGACACGCTAAAATGTTTAGAAACCCAAGTTTCACAGAATCTATAAAAGCTCAAATGCAAAATAGGTCTGTGAAGCTCTTCCCATTTCTTTGCAAAGAAAAATTGGTAGCATGGAGGTGAAACTAGTATGGCTAAAGATCCAGTTTGTAAAATGGATGTCAACGAGAAAACCGCGAAGCTGAAATCTGATTATAACGGCAAGACATATTATTTCTGCGCACCAGGTTGCAAATCAACCTTCGACAAAAATCCCACAAAATACGTAAAGTAACTACGATGCGATCCTTGCGAGGCACCCATTTTTTAGTTTTCTTTTTTTGGTTTTTTCGAGTTTATTTTTCGGCTCCCTTTTTAGTTAAAAAAATAAACGTAGCAACGATCACAACGGCAACGACAACACTCATTAGCACTAAGATAGCAAGTTGAACCCAATCTAAACCCAGAAAAACTGTGTTTTGAAAACCAGACTGAGCGAATACAACTGATACTTGGTGTATGCTAAAGTGGATTGTGTACCACACGTAGTAGTTGTCGGTATCTTGGGTGAAGCCTTGGTTTATTGCTGCTTGATCGTCAATGTAAATAATCGGCGTTGACCCGTAGCGCACTGCACTTTTCTTATTAGCCAAAGCGTTCTCCATATGAAGTACTCTGCCCATGAAGCCATGTTCCATGCCTCTTCTCCTAAATATGCTGAAGCACTATTTGAACGCTGACAGATAACGCCTTAAACTTTTATTTACTTTTCAAGCAATTACAATAAAATAGTGTTTTCAGATGTACTTGGTGATTTTTACTTCGCTAAGGCGCCCTCTCCGCAGAAGAATCCTTGGAAAATCAATTTGGTGTCTGTGCTCAGCTTTCAGACGAAAATCGCTGCGCTTCAGATTCAATCTTTATGGTTTGACATTGGAATTATTGCCTTATTTGATGTAACTATGATGGTATTTGGCATCTGGGCGTTCACCAGAATGAAGTAGAAATTGGCTGCTAAGACGCTTAATTTCACCCAAAGGCTTAGAATTAACCGTTTTTTGCGTTCTTGCACAAATTAATAGCTGGATTATTTTTGGGGCAGTCTTTGGAGGTCAAAAAACCTTTAAGCAACTTCCACTAATGCAGTTTCGGTGATAAATATGCGAAAAGTGAGAAGCACCATTTATCTTGCTCTGCTTGGAACGGTCGGATTAATAGTAGTTTTAATGAATCCACTCTACATGTTAGCAGTAATCGGTATGTTTGCTTTCTTGGCGATTGCTAGGCAAATGAACTTCAACAATATTTTTATGATGATAAAGCGTTATGCAAAAAATGTTTCTAGGATACGCTTTGAAATTCGGGCGAAGCTTCACACAGGCTTTAGAGATTACAGTGATTCTATAGACAGCGAAGAATCACACAATAGAAACTGCGGATTCATTAGATAACCCAAACTTTTTTTATTTTTGAAGATAAAATTGAAAAAAGATCTGAAGAAAAATTAGCTTATTTTTTTCGCCGGCCGTAAAAAACTTTAAAAAATTCTTGAAAAATCGATTTTTTGGCGGACCTCAAGATTAATCTTCAATTCTTCCCTGATGATACTGAACACTCTCTGCAAATCTGCGGGTTTTATGTCTAACAATGGTTTTAGGGCTTGTTTAGCCCCGTTTTGAATCCCAATTTCCCTCAGTATCTCGTCCAACTTGCGTGTTAGGTGTTCAAGAAGTTTGATGAAAGTATGGAAAGACTGGCGCAAAACGTAACTAAAATGCTCTATTATAGTATCTATAGTAGAGCAATGATTGTTCTTTACGTGCCATTTCCAGATCCAAGCTGGTATGTTGACGGATTCAAAAAAGCCTGCTAATCGTTTCTCTATGAAGTTTATGATTAGGCAGAGGACTCTTTTCCAAATGATTTCCGGCGACGAATTGACAACGACTGCGGTGAAGTAGCCAGGTAGATTTCGGTGTTTGAATGCTCGGACTAGCCCGTATCTGAGTTGGCGTGGCGCAATGAGGATTAGCAGTTCTGATTCGATGTTTCCTTCTGGGTCTTTGAGGTGCTCGCATAGTTTGTACGCTTCAGTTTTTTTCGTTTCGTGGTCGATGCAGTCTAAAACTTTTATGGCTATGCGGTAGTGGCTTAAGTTGGAGTCTGCGCTGTCTCGAGTAGGTATGTAGCATTCGTAGATGCCATTTTGCCAATCGGTCTTGCATTGGTTGTTGAAGTTTGTGTGCTATGCAGTTATTTCCCCATATCTCTTTTAGAAACTTGTGGTGTAGCACCGAGAATGTTTCATTTGATAGTTGCAAAATTCTGTCGGTGTATTGACCGAACGAAAACCTAGTTTGTTTTTGCACATTTTTTGTTGACAATTTTTAGGCTGCTGGGTAGGAACGCTAATCATAACAAGAAAAGGGGAAATTAGTATTCTTTAACAAGTGTAAATGTAGCCCGGGAGAGATTCGAACTCTCGTCAAGGGCTCCAGAGGCCCCTATGCTTGACCACTACACCACCGGGCTGCAAGGTTTCAAATAAACATGGTTCCCAATTATTAACTTTAACTTTCCACCGCTCTATCGCCGTTTTTCTGTTTTAAGGCTTCGCGTACACAGTAGCATTCTTGGCTAACCCTGTTGTAGCTGTCACAGTGCCAAAGCGTATCCACAATTGGGTTTTCGTTGTGCCAGTATCTGGTTGAACAGAAAACTTTTTTTGGGTAATCAAAGCAGTTGTGGCTGTCACAGTTGCCGCAGAATTTTTCCTCACCGTTTGTTTCCATGTTAAATTTCCCTACCTGCAAGCTTTTCTCGCTGCAAAAAAGAATTCCGCTTAAAATCTGACCCTAACCGTTCAGTTACTGAAGCTACAAGAAAAGGAAAAACCATCAGTGCCTCACCAATAACCGTCACGTGGTCAGCTGAACCCTTCATTTTGCCCCAACTCACTGTCTCCTCCAACGTTGACCCAGATAAACCGCCAGTTTCAGGCCGATCTAAAGTAATTACTACGGCGTAGTCTAAGCCTTTTTTGGATGCGAGTGCTGATGACTGGATGGTGTTGCGGGGGACTCCTCCGCCGATTACTATCATGCCGTTTTTTGGTGACTTAGAACAGATTCCGCAGATGGTTGGCACATCCTTGAAGGCGTCAACTAACAGCACGTCTTTCTGGTCTTTCTGTGAAGCGTGGAGCCAATGGATGAAGCCGAATTCTGAGTCGCGGACAGATGGAAGGAAGATGGGAATGTTCTCTTCGTAAGCTGCGCGGAGAATGGAGTTTTTGTCTGTTAAGCGTTTACCTATTTCATA
>PLYI01000063.1 GCA_003151735.1 Candidatus Bathyarchaeota archaeon
GTCCTCGCCCAAAAGTCTATCCAGCGACGACTGCCCGGTAGATATTGTGTTTTTAAAGCTGTAGGCGGACTCTGTTTGAACTGAATAAGCAGCGCGTTTGGAGATTTTTGGTTTTTTTTCTTCATGTCTTTGGTTTAAGAGTGTTCGTGCCTCATCGTTTGTTATTCCGAATGGGAGATAATTTTTGTGAAAACTTTCAACATGTAACTTTATCATAGATACGGCAGCTGTTGTTTAATTCAAGCAATTGTGCTTTTTATTAGCAAATAAGCTATTAGTATGAAAAAATGAATTAAAAACTAATGTATTAAATGTGATTATTGCTATTTGCAACGTGCTTGTGACTGTGCTGTGCCTACCACAATTTTTTATATACTATGTGGATTAACTAGTAAAATTTAACGTTCTGGTTAAGGAATTGAGTATTAAAAAAAAGGGCATTCAAGAAAGCAACTTTATTTTTATCAAAGATCCTATTGGCAGGTTTGTTGCTCATAAAACACGTATGCCTATTTTCAAGTGTGTCTGTGGTTTCGAAATTTTGGTGGTGCCTGATTTGAAAGCCATGGGCAGCGCCATAAAAAATCATGTTGACAAACACAAGCAAGCGGATTATGGTTTAGCGTTTGACTCGTTGGAGGAGTTTTTGACAGAGCAGATTCTGATGGCGGCAGCAAAATGAATCTGCCAAATGTAAGTTAGGGGCGAAAAGCTTTCCAAGGTCTTCCAAAATTTGGGCCCCATAGAGGAAGGCTTGTCGGATTTTAACTAATCATCAGAACATTTAAAAATCAATTAAATAAAATCAAACATTCTCACTTCTATACCAGGCAGTTTCTGGAAGACCTTTGCCCTTGCAATGTACATAGTTTGGCGACATACGCGAACTATATTTTGATAAAAAAAAGAGGGGATTGAACGTATTCCCGAAAGACTGAGGTTTGATAATTCCTTGTCTGATTTAGTCATCTCCTTTTGTTAGATTTGGGCTGCGTTTTCCCCCGCGAGTTTCCATTTTTTAATAAGGTCATCGTCAGTCGTTAACTTAGGTGTTTGGGGCAACCTAATGGATGCTTAACTTAGCGATGCGTGAACTATCATCTTTATACCCAAATGCGCCCAAGTGAGCCATTATATTTTTTAGTAACAGTTGCAGTGCATCATGCATCAGGACCTTTCCTGTCCCGTCACCAGGATTCAAGATTATGTTAACATTGGACGAAACCAAGGCAATAACCGCAGAGAAAGGACTTTCGACTTCCCAGATTAACGGGCTCCGTAAACAATACGGCACAAACACAATGACGCCTCCAGTCCGAGAACCGCTCTGGAAACAATATCTAAAAAAGTACAATAATCCCATCATCAAGATCCTGCTCCTTGCCGTAGCCATATCTATGGCTGTCTTCCTCATCAAAGGGGAAGGGTTACTCGATACTATTGGAATTCTTATCGCCGTTCTCCTTGCGACCGGCATCGCGTTTTTCAACGAGTACCGAAGCAGCAAAGAGTTCGACGCCTTAAATGCCCGCCGCGATGACGTGGCAGTTAAAGTAATCAGAGATGGTCATCCTACAGCCGTTCCTTCCCGCGACATAGTGGTGGGGGATCTTATCCTGCTTGAAGCTGGTGATGCAATACCCGCCGACGGCTGGGTAATATCTGCCGATGACCTCTATTCCGATGAATCTGCATTCACCGGTGAGACCGAGCCGGTTACCAAAACCGAAAAGGCTCAGGTCCTCAAAGGTGCATTCATCACTGCAGGAAAGGGACAGATGATCGCTGCAGCAGTCGGTGATTCTGCGCAGATGGGTGTGATTGCTGCTTCGCTGGGCATCGACCACGCATCACTTACTCCTTTGGAGAAGAAGTTGGAGTCTCTAGCCAGCACCATTAGTAAATTCGGGTATGCAATGGCTATTCTGATCTTCAGCTCCCTAGTTATTCGCGGCATGCTTTTCGGTGAGGTGACAGGGCTGGATATGTTTACAGCCAATAATGTTCTCCATTACTTTATGCTCTCGGTGGTTATTGTTGTAGCTGCAATCCCTGAGGGGCTACCGATGAGTGTTGCACTCTCGCTCTCGCTTGCCATGCGCAAGATGACCAAAGCCAACTGCCTTGTCCGCCGACTTATCGCGTGCGAGACCATTGGATCTGCCACGACCATCTGCACTGACAAGACGGGACTCTGACTAAAAACCAGATGCAAGTCGTTGAAACATCCGTTGGGCGACCCATGTACTCTATGAACACGCCCTCCACTCAGGCCGAATGGGTAACCCTCAACGCTGCCGTGAACAGTACGGCACATCTTGAAGAGCGAGACGGAAAGATAATCGTAATCGGTAACTCAACAGAGGGCGCTCTTCTCCGATGGCTAAAAGAACAATCTTATGACTACTTGCAAATCCGAGGTAAAACGCAAATAACTAAACAGTACCTCTTCGATAGCAACCGCAAACGAATGTCCACAGTCATTCACATGGGCGACCGATCTTGGCTTCTAATCAAGGGTGCACCCGAAATCCTTGCAGGTCTATGCACGCAGAAACTAGACATTTCCGAAGTGAACGTCCTTGCCTCACGGGCAATGCGAACGCTTGCCTTCGCCCATAAAGAGATTATCAACGGGGACGAGAGCGAGATTGACCTTGTATGGGACGGTTTCGTTGGCATTCGTGACCCCCTCAGGGACAACATCCCCCAATCCGTTGCCATCTGTCAGAATGCGGGCATAAGGGTTCGGATGGTAACTGGAGACAACCCTGAGACGGCACGAGCGATCGCTCAGGAATCAGGAATCCTGCAGGGCGGGACCGTCGTGATTGGCGCGGTTTTCCGGTCGCTTTTAGAAAGTGAACAGGTAGACGCCGCACGGAACCTCGATGTCATGGCACGTGCCGAACCAATGGACAAGCTTCTACTAGTAAAGGCACTGCAGAAAACCGGTGAGGTGGTAGCAGTAACTGGTGATGGAACAAACGATGCGCCTGCCCTCAAACATGCCAATGTGGGGCTTGCGATGGGAATCGCCGGAACCGAGGTTGCCCGGGAAGCAAGCGATATCATCCTTCTTGATGATTCGTTTGCGTCAATAGCTAGCGCGGTCTGGTGGGGCAGGTCACTATATGAGAACATCCAACGGTTCATCCTCTTCCAGCTCACAATCAATTTTTGTGCTTGTATTCTCTTCTTCATCGCGCCAATGTTGGGGTATCCAGAGCCGTTCACTGTTATCCAGATTCTCTGGATCAACCTTATCATGGACACAGTTGCCGCTTTTGCGTTATGTTCGGAAGCACCGCATAGCGGATTGATGAGTCACAGGCCAATACCGCAAGATGCAAAGATAGTCACGAGGTTCATGTGGCTATCCATTATAGTCACTGGGTCATTCCTCATCATTGCAGGTATTCTTCAGATGGCAACTGGATTCCTTGGAGGTACAACTTCTGCGGAGATTGGCAGTGTTCTTTGCTGCCTTTATTATCGCCGTAGTTTGGAATGGTTTAAACTGCCGGGCACTAGACGGGAAGATGCCGCCATTTTTCAAAGGGAACCCGACATTTTTCTTTGTAATGGCAGCAATTGTCGTTCTTCAAGTGTTTATCGTCCAATTCGGCGGATCGGTCTTTAATACGGTGCCACTATCCATTGAGCAATGGGTAAAGATTGTTGGGGCAACAGCATCAATTCTTGTTATCGGGTTCCTCGTACGAACCGTCTACCCGCGGATAAAACTAGGGTACACAAAAGAAGTTATCAATCGATAATTTCACAACATCTTTTTTAGGTAGACCCATATGCAAGTTTGAGCTTGATGCGAATTCTTGGAAATAAACCTTGCAGTGTATATAATCGTCAATTCAGTGCTGCTCAAGACCTAAAAACTAAAAGCCACCGAGCAGATTTAGGTTAAGCAAGGTCTCATCATTGGGGTTACGTTGCAGCTGTCGTTTCAGCGATTCTGTTTGGAGCAAGTTAGTTGACTTTTTAAAGAAATAAATCGGATTCGAGCCTGAAACGGTTTGGGTCTCTACCGGACTTAACCCCTACACGGTATGAGTCCCTAAGGTAAGGCTTATTGAATAAGGCTATTTTCCTAATTCTAGACCAGGGTTTTCTTGAACCCTAGCGCACGTGGAGACGGGCTGCCTTGTCCCGATATTATGTGTTAAGCATATTTTGAATGAGGGTTGAAGACTGAGCTGGAGTGAAGAAATGCGTAAGCCAAGAATTTTAAAGTCAGACTCAATCATGTGAAAACAACGTTGCACTGACGCTTTAGCCAAACTTACGTCTACGTTTCTGAAGAGGGTTTCAAGGGTCTCGGAGCAGTTGTTATGAACCTTCATTTTTCAGGATTTGCAGTTGTTCTCGAAGCATTCCCGCAGTAATAGACGGCTTCTACCCCGAGAAAACAAAAATTCTTTAGAGCTTCCCAATAATATGCTTGCAAATTGCCCAATTTCTTAAAATAATCTTATTTAGTGGTTATTTGGTGCCGAGGGCTAGCTTCACACCGTCGTTTAAACCGTCGTTACAACATTATCTAAAAAACAGGGGCAGGTCGTACCGGACTTAACCCCTACACGGTATGAGTCCCTACACTAAAATTTACTGTCAAAGGCCATTTTCGTAGTTTTTGGCCCAAGTTTTGAAGCTGCCCGTCCTCATACCTGAACGAGACTGTGTAAAAACTAATTTTAATTTCAGAAAATTGCTGACTTTATGCAAATAATGCTGGCTTAAAAAACGATTCAATATTCATTTGGAGCAAATTTTTGAGCTCAATTTGAGTTTTTACACAGTCTGGAACGGGTTCAAAACCAGACAAAAATTAGGCTGGTCCGTACAGCCTTTTGTATAGATAGCCAATAACTATTCCAAGAATGAAATACGTTGGCACGTTAAGCGCTGCGCCGATGAGGAAGATATACTGGGCATCACTCGTACGACTTGCGGCAACTCCGAGCAAGATTAAGTTTATGACGTAGGGGACGAAGCTTAGTATCACGGATTTTAGAATTGGATTCTTTGTTGGAACTTTGTCAAAAAAACGAAGCAAGAAATAGCTGACGAAGAAGCCTATAATCAGACTACCAAGCAAACCTTCAACAAGAACCGATTGAACATAATCCATTGAAAAGGCTGCTCTGAACTCCGCTCTGATGGGAGTCAGGGAAATTGCGATGGTAATTGCCCAGAATGCTAATCCTCCCCCAATAGTCAGTTTGAATAGCTTCTTGTAGAACTCGGATGACGTCTGTTGCTTACTTCGATTTGTGGCTTGGGTTTCCATGGTTGTTTAACTATCCACTTGAGGAGACTTGGAGGCAATGACGGATGGATTGAATCCTTTGACTATCAGCCATACTGCAAGAACCAATTCTTGCGGGAGCATTGGAATAGCTATAAGGACTTGTTCCGTACCAAAAGGAGCGATGAGACCGACCAAGACTAACACGCATGATAACATTCCCAATATGGCAGCAACAAGACCCCAGACCGATATCCATCGAGGAACTAGTTTTGTTCGATAAAATATGATGTAATACAGTAGAGCACCTATGGAAAAAGCCAGCAGCGACCCAACATTACCCACCCAACGATTTCCTGCATATACCAATGCGCCTAAGGTTTGGAAATACGATGAATCCGGAGCTCCAGCTTGTACAAATTGCTGACTTAAGGTTATTAGTAATAGATAGCCACACACAGAAACAAAACGTAACACTCCCTCAGAAATCCTGAAACCAACAGCTCCAAGAGCTAGACCTGCATTGAATTTTTTTAGCACTGGATAGAGCGAAATTACAATACCAGAAGCGCAAACACCACCGATGAACAAAAGAAGGGCTCCTGTTCCTACTAGTCCTGCATTTTCAGAAACACTAACAAGATAATCCGGAGCCGACACAGGCCCCAGGAATAGGAAGCTTAGGATATCTCCACTCGTATAAATGATAAATAATACTCCCACAACTATTGCGAGCTTTCTAAAATAATTCATTTTGACCACTTCTTACAATTATAAAGACAGCTAGAATCCGTACTTAAGCGGCACTCACGTATAGTGAATGAAGAATAAGTTACGTTTGCCCAATTGAGGCCCAGAATTTGGTTGACTTGGTCAAAACATGAGACCTGCTATCGATAAGTCAAACCCATGCGCTTCATAAAATCAAGAACCATCTCATATTCCTTGATGTATGCTTTACCTTTATCCGTAAGCCTCAGCGAGGGTTTTTCCTCAATCAAACCCAGTTCTCTGAGTTCAGCAAGATAAGTTGTTAAACGATCAAATGGAACGTTTGATTGCCGTTGAATATGAGTAAGAACTATACTTTTTTTTCTCGATTCATTGAAGAGAATGAGAAGAAGATCCCCATAAATCTTCAATATGTCTCTACGGGGAATCTTCCTCATAATTGCTGCCCTCTTTGTGCAATTCCTGCGCCGAGTAAAAAGTCTGATAAGACACAAACAGCAAAACAAGCAACCCTATCAACCTCAAGAATTGCGCGCCAAAATATGCCGTTAGACTTGAATCGATAGCCCAAATTAGTAGAGAATACTGACCAAACCCGATCAAAAGGTAGCTCAGAGGAATCCAAATTGTTTTAGGATCAGGTTTTAAGGCATGACTTCTCAGTGTGTGGATAGAAATGTAAGCCAGGCAGACGATGTTGAAAACAAGTAAATATTGATTAGCTTTATCGTAGCTCGGCAACCCAAGACTAAAAATCAAAGGTTCAATGATAACCAGATAAGAAATGACCGCGACGAGAGCTATCATTGCGTAGGTAAGGTTCCACCACAAACGTGAATACTTGGAAGGCTTGTTCGAAAAAAAGTAAGTCGCAGCAAGAAAACTATACGCATAAGTTTGAGTAAAAAGCTGAAGCCATGTAACTTCTCCCAAAAACCGAAATGACTCAAAATAAAACGTGCTCGCCAACAGGACATACGACATGCTTAAGAAAGCAAACCCCAAAGGCAAACCAAGATACCTGTTCTCTCCAGTAACGCGATAAGGCTTTATCATGAACCACACTAGAATTGCGCAGACGATCGCCGACACCACTTCCATGATGAAAGCAGCATAATCCATGAGTATACCCTTTTTCTAGTAATTTTCTTCCTATTTGCCTTCACTCACATATCGTGAGTGCACGTTAAATATTGTTATGTCTTAATGAAAAATGCCCAATATAAATTATAGGAAAAAAAGAAAATGAAAACTTTACAAAATAAATCAATGAGTATTTTCATGACTTTAATACTGCTGTTATCAATTGCTGCTACACTTATTGCTTTGCCAACAGCTGAAGCCCACAGCCCCAAATGGGAGATTCCTACTTATGCTTATCTCAGCGTTGCACCCAATCCTATAGGCGTTGGACAGCGCCTGTTCATTGTGATGTGGCTTGACGCCGTATTACCCGGAGCAGCCGTGGAAAACGACATCAGAGTTATCGGATTCAAACTCACAATCACAAAGCCTGATGGAAGCACAGAAATAAAAGATTACCCAATCGTTACCGACACGACGTCATCACAGCCCTTCTTGTATTACCCAGAGATAGCTGGTAATTACACATTCAAATTCACATATCCTGGGCAAGTATACCGCTGGAACCAAGTAAATACCCCTGGGCTTATAGCAGCAAACGCAGCTTACGAAAATGATACATATCTAGCCAGCACCAGCAAATTAGTGTCTGTTACAGTGCAAGAAGAACCAGTTTATTCACCCCCAACAAGTTATCCTATGCCAACAGAATACTGGACACGCCCAATAGAAGGACAAAACACTGACTGGTGGACACTTGCGTCAAACTGGCTGGGCAGGCAATCACCCCAACTCGCAGAAGAGCGACTTAGAAATCCTGACGACGGAGCAGCGTCTATGACTCCTCATGTTATGTGGACAAAACCAATTCAAGAAGGTGGCGTTGTCGGAGGAACCAACAATTTCGTTCCAGGTGAAGGCTACTACATTGGAACTACATACAACCGACGATTCAACAACCCAATAATCATGTACGGCATACTATACTACACAGAACCAGAAAGTATCCCTGTTACAACTAACGGTGCAGGCGGAATAACCAGAGCAATAGACATTCGAACCGGACAAGAAGTGTGGTCTCAAAGAATCCTAGGCACCAGCAACATATTCCAATTTGGCTACGTCTATACTTCAGGCGATAACCCTAACATGCATGGAACATGGCCAGGAATACTTTTCACCGCTGACTTTGCACGTGCATTTGACGCACGAACAGGAAACCCAATGTTTAACGTTACCAACATACCTGTTACTCGATCTATCAGCCCCACAACAAGTGTAGGTACAGAAGCGCTGAGTGACGATGGAACGATACTGCTTTACCAAATGAATGCGGGGGGCAAGTGGATAGCTCAATGGAACTCATCTAAGCTGTGGATATGGGGAACAACCCCGACAATAGCGACGGTTGTAGATGCAAGTGTGCCAATAACTCCAGTACGGCCAACAGGAGCACCAGCAGGACAAGCTTATAACTGGAATGGTACCGCATGGGTTCTAGTGCCTTCCGCACAAGCAACACAAATAAATCCACGCTATGACTGGAACATAACAGTACCTGCATTGCAAACAGGTGCAGCTATTATCTACACTGTATTAGACGACGTTATGCTCATTAGAAACGGTACTTTGCCTACACCTGCATCTCACAGTCCATATACAGTCTGGGCTATAAGCCTTAAACCTGCAGACAGAGGAACCATTCTGTGGATGAAGAACTATGATCCTCCAGCAGTTACACGGTCTTACCCTGGAAAACTTGTGAACGTTGAGAACCGCGTCTTCATTGCGTACGACAAAGAAGTATCGCAGCTTGTTGGCTTTAGCATTGACACCGGAGAACAACTATGGGCAACAACTCTTCCAACAGACTCTTCTGACTTTATTCTCTACAGCTACTTAGGCGCTATCGGTATGCAAACTGCTTACGGACTAGTTTACTTTGGTGGCTACGGCGGAATAATGCATGCTTTCAACGTCACGACTGGAAAATTAGAGTGGACTTACGGCAATGGTGGTCCAGGCAACACAACTTATTCTGGTACTGGCTTAGCTTACGGAAGGTATCCCATATATCCAGGTCCAATAGTTGATGGAGTACTCTACTTGGACACCGGTGAACACAGCGCTCAGCCGCCATTGTACAAAGATTCACTTGTGCGAGCTATTAATGCTTCAACTGGGAAAGAAATATGGACGCTGACAGGCTGGGGTGGTCATCATAGACGCGAAGGTTTTGCTGTTGCTGACGGCTTCTTAGTTTATCTCAACCATTACGACATGCAAGTATACAGCGTAGGAAAAGGACCCAGTGCTCTTACAGTTGAGGCGCCAAAAGCAGCAATAGAGCTAGGTAGATCTTTAGTTATTAGCGGTTTGGTTACGGATATTGCTGCAGGTACAAAGGAGAATGAGCAGGCTGCGCGGTTTCCATATGGTGTTCCAGCAGTTTCAGATGAAAGCCAAAGTGCTTGGATGGAACACGTTTACATGCAGAAACCTAGGCCAACCAATGTTACAGGTGTTCCAGTGGCAATCAATGTAGTTGACTCAAACGGTAATTTTAGACAAATCGGTTCGGTTACAAGCAACTCTGATGGTTTCTACAGTTTGAATTGGAAGCCAGACATCGAAGGTCAATACACTGTTTATGCTTCGTTTGGTGGTTCAGCGGCTTATTGGCCATCGCATGCCATAACTTCCTTCGCAGTTGATCCAGCAGTACCAACCCCCGCGCCAACCCAATTACTTCAACAGTCAGCAGCTGATACCTATCTACTACCCGGAATAATCGCTATAATCGTAGCAACTCTATTAGTTGGCGTCGTTTTGGCGTTACTGGTAGTAAAGAAACGACCATAAAACAACAATAAATCAACAAGCTTTCCCCTTTTTTAGTCTAAAAAAATGTATTGGAGAAAAAACGGTGGCTGAGTAGGCTCTGGTTAAAATTCACAACTGTAGCCATAGAGCGTTTGCATTCGCTGTTTTATCCTAATTTACTCCAGAACCTCAACAAACCTCTATTTATCAAGCAACAGAATGCCATGTTTTATTACTCTTTAACCCATCGACAATAGGGGCTAATGCTATAGCATTTCCACTTGACTTCTCCAAGGTTTCCCAAAATCTGGGGGTATAGTAGGAAAGGCTTTCCGGGTTTTACCTTATCATCAGAACATATAAAATGGATAACATTATTTCTGGCTTGACTTAACCTATGCCCTCTATTTCGTGAAAGGCTTTAGTCTGAAGTTTATCAGCGTCGTATAGACAGAAAAGTCTGATAAGCTCAGATAGGCTTTGAAGAAAATAGAAAAAAAGAATACTCATTAAGTAAAATATGAAAATATGCTTCTGATTAAGTATGAGTTACTTTAAGAGTGATTGGTTTGGTTTGCGTTTGTCTTCTTGGGTTTCTTTTGAAGGCTCTAAGCAGGATTGGAGTGCGCTTCCAGTTGAGTTAGCGCCTTCCTATTTACTGACTACTAATTCATAATTGTTAATTAACAAAGGCAAGTATTGAAAACTTCAAGAAAAAATGGTGAACACTAATGATGATGAAAAATGTAGAAGAGAAAGATTCGGCATTCAGAATAAATTTAGTCACTATTGAAGGCAGCGGCTCTTTTCCATGCCCAAAGTGCGGAATGACAATATCACCCGAAGACGAGACAGAGGAAAATTATAAAGTCAAAGACACCAAAGTCGTCAACGAAGAACTTGTTGAATTAGTCATCGCTTGTGGCAAATGCGGACGCACAATAAAAATTACTGGCTTTCAATAGGGTTAGATTTAATACTAATCCCCCAAAACTGGCAATCATCGACTACCACTTCATCAAGCCAAACCTTTAGGAAATGTATGTCTTATAGAAATGTACGTCTTCTGAAATTATCCTATGATTTTATTATAAGATATCGCTAACATTTGAATGTCCCTCTTTGTCTTGGTACAACAGTTTTGCAGCCTCTAACTGGACATTCAACAGAGATTTCTGTGACTTTTATTTCACTCTTTAAGTTGCTTGCACCAAACATAACTCACAATACTTGACTTTTGATTATTTTAGATTTTGCAGCAATCAAGAAAATTGAAAAACGCTTGAAGATGAAAAAAGCTTCAACAAATTCCATTCACTTTTAGTAAACCCTCTCCACTAGGTTGGGTAGTCGCTTCATAGATAGCTTAAAAGCAGTTTTTGGTCAACTCTTGGTCTCCCAACTAGAGTGAGTTGATCATTGTGGGTAAAACTGTTGAGTCTTATAGGATGGCTTTAGAAGCGTGCTTCGTCGCAAAGCAAAAAGCTAACAACTGCATATCTCTCTGCGAGGCCATAGGGGAAATATTGTGAATTCGGAATACATTAGCAAATACTAATATGCTTCCAATGGCAGCAGAAAGTTATATTTTCAAGCGATGTGGCAAAAGTGTCCCAAGTTTTTCACTAAACTCGACACACCCTGTTCCGTTGCAAGCACCGCATCTGACTCCCATGCGAGCGGTTGTGTAGTCCTTTCCTGAACCGTTACATAAATCACATTTTACAAAAGTACCGTATTTCTTGCTCTCAGTCGTATAGTGTACGTGGATATCTGTTCTCAACAATCAAATCACTAATTGATTTTAAGATATTAGTACGCTATTAAATTTTATGAATACAGGATAAATAGGTTTATTCGACAAATAGAATGGCACTAAATCCTGAAATCACTGACTTAACTCTCTTCTGCATTGAAAGTTCTCTTCACCGTTCGCTTTTTATTGGAATTTCAAGTCTCAGGGATAGTTATGTTAGACTTGTCAAGACCTTGTTCTTTCAGCTCAAAAACCGTGAAGTTCGCTCTTTTGCCGTGTCGAATAGTATGTTCTTTAAGGTGCTTTTGGCTAATTTCAAAGATATAATTGATTTTCACTTTCTCAGAATTAGCTTGAATTTCGCTTCACTTTCACTTAAGTCTCCTCTGTGCAGAAGGGTCTTTTGGACTCATGGCTTAAAAGCTCAAAACTGCTTTTTGCTATCCTTCAACATGTAGGAGAATTGGTGATTTGATTCAAAATGCAATTGTTAAGCCTGCGCTATCTCAACCGATTTTTTCACTGAACTTAAGAAACGTAAATGAGATTTTTCCAGGATTTGCATTGGGTGATTTTGCAGTTCTGCAAGGCTCGTCAGTTTTGTCTTTAACATCATTGTTGTGCGTAAAATCTCAACTTCCGACTCAATTAGGCGGATTACAAAGCAATGTTGTCTTCATTGATGGCGGCAATACGTTTGAGCTCTATCAAATAGCCCGATTTGCACAGCTTTATCATCTGAATCCCAAACAGGTCTTAGGCAACATTTACCTTTCAAGAGCCTTCACAGCCTACCAAGCAACCTCACTAATTATGCACCATCTTAAGGAAGCCATCAAAAAATACAACGCTAAACTGGTCATAATCTCAGATATCGCCGGATTCTTCTTAGATAAAGACATCCCGGAAGATGAAGCCCAACGAATATTCAGCCAAGTCACAACTTTCCTATCAAACTTTGCTAGAGAAACTCAAACAATAGTAATTGCAATCTATCCCCAACACGCCCAAACCCCAAGAAACAGCTTCCTCCACGCAGTAACTAATGCCAAAGCAAACGTTGTTCTTTCTCTTAGAAGAACCAGTTATTCCAGGCAATTTGTTTTAGAAAAACATCCCTATCTACCCTCAAAAGTTGCTGAGTTGCCCCTGGAAGACTTGACGTTGGCAGATTTTGCGGAGGCTAATGCGTAATGGGTAAAACTGTTGAATCCTACCGTATGGCCATCGAAGATGAAATAACCCGTTGGAGTGGCTTTGGAAAAGCTCTCAGAATTGAGGATAAAGCAGCCTTCGACGCGTTAATGGATGCTTGCAGAAGTTATGCCTCAGCAGGAAGCAATGCCACAAATCCAATTCTTTTTGAACCCATGGTCATGTCCATTTTACTTTCCCAGCAAGTAAAGATTTGCCGATTAGAGAAGGCTTTGGATGCAAACAAGCGGCAGCCCTAAAATTCGAGGTTGGATATTCGACGTTTACCCAACTAACGTTGGAGAAATGGCAGTTTGGATCATAAGTGAAAACGGGCAAAGAATCAGATTAACAGACAAGTTCCAACAAAAGATCTACGTTTCAGGCAAGAAAGAAGATGTAGAAAAACTCGTAGGGCGCATCTATTCAAACGAAAACATCGCTAATTGGAGTTTTGTTTACAAATATGCGAACCCTATGGATGCAGAAAAATCAAGAGTTTTAGAGATAACGCTCAAAGATTGCAGAAAGGTTTCATCCTTAACCAATCAAATCCTCAAATTAGGCGATTACCTGACCTATGAAGTTCATAACAGCGATCTGCGTGGCGACCGAACATACTTTTTTGTTCATGATCTTTTTCCACTTGCTTTCTTAGAGGTTGAACCCTCAAAGACAGGCCTAAAATACACTCTTCAAGATTCCGTTGAAAGCATAAACTACTCGATTCCACCGCTGCGAAAAATGCAGTTGAAGGTTGAAATTGCTAAATCAGGTAAAATCGCAAATCTCCAAGACCCAATCGCAAGCATAATTTTGAACCAAGACGAAAAACAAATTACCATAGACTCTGGCGATGAAGGCGAAAAACTCCTGCAGCTTAGTAAATTTGTGAAGGATCTTGACCCAGATTTAATAGTGACCAACGGTGGGGACTCGTACCTTTTCTCTTATTTGCTCCAACGGGCAATCGTTAGTGAGGTGTCTGACAAGTTTATTTTAAGCAGGGATGAGGTGTCTTTTGTTCCTAAAGCAGCGCAGGGGAAGACCTTCTTTTCCTATGGACGCACATTCTACAAAGCAGCAACCGTTCGGCTTTATGGACGAGTCCACATCGATGCAGGCAACACCTTCATTTTGAATGAAGCCAGTTTCCATGGCCTATTTGAAATAGCAAGAACCTGCAGAGCACCCTTGCACACGTCCTCTCGATCCTCAATTGGATCAAGCATGTCTTCTCTGCAGTTCTACCAAGCCTTTAAACAAGAAATCCTGATCCCAAGAAACAAAAGCATACCTGAAGCCTTCAAGTCAGCCTATGAACTCCTCGTTGCTGACCGAGGCGGTTTTGTTTATGAGCCAAAAGTAGGCATTCATGACAACACGGGGGAAGTGGATTTTTCNNTAAACTACAACATATGCGAGAAACGGGAGGGTGTTGTTCCTAGAGCGTTGAAGCTTGTTGTTTCCAAACGCTTGCTCTATGAGGTTAAGAGATGAAGCCAAGGATCCCAAACTTAAGGAGATGTTCGATAATAGACAGACCGCTTTGAAGTGGATTCTGGTTACGTGCTTTGGCTATTTGGGTTATAGAAACGCAAAGTTTGGAACGGTTGATGGGCACATTGGGGTGTGTGCATTCGGGCGAGATGCGTTTCTTAGGGCTGCTCGGATTTCTGAGGGTAGAGGGTTTGAGGTGCTTCATGGAATAGTTGATTCGTTGTGGCTGAAAAAAGAAGACGCCACCCTCGAAGAATACGGCGCTCTTTGCAAGCAAGTAAGTGAGGATATTGGGGTTCCGCTAAATTTTGAGGGACGCTACAAATGGATTGTGTTTTTGCCCTCCAAGCTGCATCCAAACATCGGCGTCTTAAATCGTTACTATGGGGTTATGGAAAGTGGAAAACTCAAAGTCAGAGGATTGGAAGTACGCAAACGTGATACACCGAAATTTGTTTACAACGCCCAAATGGACATGATCAACGTATTCTCAACAGCTAATAATTCACGTGAGTTTATGCAAAAGATTCCCCAGGCACTTGATGTAGTGAAGGCTTATCGTCAAAAGTTAATTGATGGTGATGTGCCCATTGGCGATTTAATTATTTCTAAGCATCTCTCAAAAAACCCTGAGCACTACAAGCAACATGTAAGCCAAGTTATCGCTGCAGAGCAGCTAATCAAAGAAGGTTCCGAAGTCCATGCGGGTAACAGTGTAAAGTTTGTTTTCACCCACTCAGAGGATAAACGGCATGAACGCAGAGTCAAAGCAGCTCAACTAATAGTGGAAGGAACTAACCCAGACACTAAGAGGTACTTGTCTTTACTCTATGCCTCAGCTGCAAATTTGCTTAGCTTCGCAGGCTACACAACCCAATCGGTCTATGAAACAGTTACGGGGCAAAATCAAAACTATCTTTTGGGATACTGCCAAAAAGAGCGTGAATTGAATGGTTAAACTACAGTTTAGGAAAATAAGAATAGGCTACAAACTCAAGGTCTATGAGGTAACCCAAAATGAAAAGAAGTAATGTTGACAAAGCAAAAGGTCCAAAACAAGCGCTACTGGAGCTTCTTGCGAAGAAACCTCCGATTTACAGTGACGCTGTCAAATATACACTTGCAGTTCATAGTGGAATTATGTTCTCTTCTCTGTTCGATGATTTGGATTCTCAAGTGGACCGTGAAACCATGCTTAAGGAGTTGCAGAAGGATGGCTCTTGGAGTGTTGTTAATGACCCTAAGGGTGGCTCAGATGTTTTGTTGAAGTTAACGGAGAAAGGAAGGGATGAAATCATTGACCTCTTCTATGATAGCAAAGAAAAAAGAGAGCTAAAACGACTCATCAAAAAAGCAGACCTCCAACTAAAAAAAGGGTAAAAACTATACAGACACTAAGCAGTAGGCTTTTTCAAATTTATTAGTCTCAGTTGCATCAGTATTATCTAAGTAGTTCGGTGGGTTTGATGGCTAAAACTGCGTATTTAGATGAAGAAGACCGTAAACTTCTTTTTGAAACCAAACAAAAGCTAGATGAAGCTACTAAGCTGATGAATGAACTTATGGAAACCATCGATGTTTTAAGTGATCCAGAAATGATGAAAGCTATCAAGCAAGGTCAAGATGACATTAAGGCTGGAAGAGTCAAGGATTTGCGTTCCCTTCTGAAGGAAGAGCACGTTGAAGCCTAAGTTCACTGTTGTTTTATCAAGGCAAACTGAGCGTTTCTTTAAGAAGTTAGAGGGAAAAGACAAATCAAACGTTCGAGAGTGCTTGATTAGTTTAGAAGAGGATGCGTATGCTGGTAAGAGGCTTCACGGAGACTTAAAAGAGAACTTTAGTTTGCGTGTTGGAAAACTACGATTAATATATGCAGTTTCTGAGAAAGCCAAAGTTGTCTATGTTATAGCCATAGGTCCAAGAAAAAGCGTCTACCAGTGATTTTGCTAAATAAAAAAATACAAAACTGCGAGAGGCCAGGGGTTATCTAAGATCTTAGATGTCTGGAAGTTTCCAGCCTTCTTTTCTTTTATTTCGGATTATTTCTTTGATTTCTGGAACAGTTAATGCAAATTCTATGTGTCCGCAACTCTCACTCTCGTCTAGTTCGCAGTATATTCCTTCGGGTTTAAAGCGTATGTCTGCTATTCTGTGGAGTTGGCGGTCGGTGATTCTTACGCCGTGAACGCCCATGTTGAAGTGGTCATAGCGTGGCAGTGGGGGTTTGTATTTGTTTAGGAGTTCGCGTAGGGCTTCTTTGACGATTTCTGCGCGGCTTTTGAATCCGTATGTGCCGATTAATTTATCCATTGAGGTGACTAGGTCGTTTGGGAGTTTTATTGTTGTGTAGTCGCCTTCAATCGGTTCTTTTTCTATTTTTCTTGGCAATTTTTACCCTTTAGTAATGTATTAGTAACGTACTTGTTTAAGTATTTTTGGCAATTTACTACTCATCAAGATGCCATAGATTACTAATAGGTTACAATAAACCCTTAAATTCAATATGACTGATATGAACCAATTAATAATAGGTGAGTAAATGACACACGAATATGTTACCATAAAACTGCCCTGCAACATAGTCAACGAAACTCTCGATCCTCTAGTTGGAACTCACGGCTATTCAAGCAGAGCCGATGTTCTAAAAGACGCATTAAGAAGACTATCAGAAAAATACCAACTTTCAGCAAGCTAAGAGGTTAGTGTTCTTGGGGAAAAAGATTTCCAAGGGTTTTGCTTTGCGCGGAGTCGTCTCCCCATGAATACAATTGATGATCTCAAACAAAAGTTTGCTGTTTTACCCGTTGAAGACTTGGGCGATTGCATAGCAATTCCAGGAGAGCAGCTTGACCTTGATTGGATCCTTATGTTTATAGAAGAAGGTTATCGATTTGAAGGTTCACGCCTTGATGGGCACCCTGTTGTTCTGGTTAAGGTTAAACCCATGGTAATCGAACGCCCAGATAAGAAGCATGCAGCGATCAAAAAGGGGGCTTCACAATAGTGGTTGATGGGCAAGGACAAGCTGGACTTGTCATCCCTGCAGGGGATTGCATATTTGATACTAAACCCGATTGCAATTCCTGTAAGTCCGAGCTAACTTTGAACTCTTCCTGTCTCAGCCCACCATGCCCACAATGCAACTCCAAAAAAGTCTGGAGAGATGGTCAGCGCTACTCAGTTTATGGTGACAAAATTCAAAGGTGGCTTTGTCGAGATTGTAGTTTAAGATTTTCAGACCCCCAGGACATGAAAAACAGCTGGAGCAGCCATGAAAAAGAGGCCAGAACGCAGTTAAGCAATGAAATAAAAATGGCAACTGACTTAGTTACTTCTTACCAAATATGCGATAAGGAGACGAAAAATTTGGGTCCGGAGCAAATAATACAACAAGTTCCGGAAAGAAGGATAGATATCGCTGGAAAACTCGTTGAATACTCTTGGAAAATGCAAAAAGAAGGTTACGACAAAGAAACTATTCGAGGCAATAGCGGCTGTTTACGGGCACTGGTATTACGAGGAGCTGACTTGGCTGATCCTGAAAGCGTTAAAGAAGTATTATCAAAAGAATTAAGATGGAGTCAGAATCGAAAGCGCAATGTAATTAACGCCTATACTCTGCTGCTGAAGTTTGCAGATAAAACCTGGAACAAACCTAAATGCCTGGTAACTACAAAGTTTCCTTTTATTCCAACAGAAAAGGAAATTGATGATTTTATCGCTGCGTCAGGAAAGAAAAACGCTACGTTCCTTCAAGTGCTTAAAGAAACTGCAATGCGTTCTGGGGAGGCAAAGCGGCTAAAATGGCTAGAGATCGATTGCGAAAGAAACATAATAACGCTCAACGAACCTGAAAAAAACTCGAATCCGCGAATGTGGAAAGTCAGCGCTACATTGATTGAGATGCTTAATACGTTGCCAAAGAAAAGCGAGCAAGTGTTTCCTGGTTCATTAAAGTCAATGAAAACAACATTTTCAAAGACACGCAAACGTTTGTCAATTAACCTCCAAAATCCACGGTTAATGAAAATCCACTTTCACACCCTCAGACATTGGAAAGCCACAACACTATACCATCAAACTAAAGACCCATACTACGTACAACGATTCTTAGGCCACAAATCGCTAAAATCCACAGAGATATACATAAACATTGAACATACACTTTTTGAAGCAGGCGCAAACGAACAATTTACTGTCAGAATCGCTGAAAAACCTGAAGAAATCAAAGAACTGCTAGAAGCTGGGTTCGAATACGTTTGTCAAAAAGATACGTTAATATTCCTGAGGAAGCGAAAATGATAACCAAGCCAAGCATCTCCAGTAGGCGGAGACTTCCAAAAAGTGGCCGGGGTGGTGTAGCTTGGTAGCATAGAGGCCTGTGGAGCCTTTCGCCCGAGTTCAAATCTCGGCCCCGGCCCCACCGAACAATTTTTGGTTTATGTTGCTCAGGGCAGCAGCCAAATGCTTTTTTCAAGTGGCCATAAAAGTGGCATTCCAGCAGATGAGGCAAAATTTTGGTTGTCGAAACTCTGATCGCTTTCTGTTCCATCACTGAACACTGCGTTTTTAACTTCCATTCGGTTTTGGCTTATATCGATGTTTTTAGCGCTTACTTTATGTGATGTTAAGACCATGTGAAAATCCTTTCCTGAAATGTCGGGACACATCTGATTCCAAAGAAGTTTGCCATCAACGTAAAAAGCTACCTTTTGACTTGAGACATTGTTTGAGTAGACTGCTTTGAAACTATGCTGCTCGGTCGGATTAGCGGGATCAGGGGTTTCCAAACGAAAGAACCGTTTATCTGGGTGATTGGATGTAAGCGTACCAAGTGTTTCCCATTTCTGGTAGCACGAAGCCGAATTCGTCGGAGCTGAAGTTAATAATGTCGTCTGTAGCGAAGACTGCAAACTGATCTTCCCCAATCGAGAAATTGGTTACATTCGCAGTTATTTGTGCTCTAAAACTAGGGATATGTCGGCTTTTACATTGTTGTGCGATATCATGTCAGAGTACATGTTGGTTCTGTTGCTGCCGTAAAAGATTGCCGAGGTACTGTTCAGGTATGATGGGGTGCCGTTGGTATTATAGCGACTGAAGCTTTTGGGTTCATCATTTAAAGCAATAATGTCGACGGTGCTTTGTAAGGTTGCTCTTTTTGAGACTTGCAGAGGATGGTTAGTTGTTGCTTGCTCAGCAAATGTTGCCGAGATAATTAAGAGAGCCATTGCACCGATGAGGAGTGCGTAGGATTTTCTATGGGATGGAATTGTTTGGGTGTTCTATGTTTAGCCTAATATGGTTATGGATAACAAGTGGTAATTTGATTGCACTATACAACCGTTTGGATTAAGTTATGCTTTTGGGGTTGCGCTTGAACAAAAAGCTATCCGTGTTTTCATTCAAAACCCTCCGCAATGCCTTAAAACACAACATCGAGGATAACAACATTTAACCAATACCCCCAATCTTATTTATCTGCCTCACCAAAAATGAGCACCCATAACGACGGACTCAACAGAGGAACGTAAGAAACACAAATCTTGCACCTATGACGATAGAGTTCTACCCAATTATGGAACAGGTGAGGCACCGGGCGAAAGTCCCATGCCGAGAGAGCTTAGCCAAGCTTACAGCGACGCTCAGCTATGAGGTTAAGTGTTTGGTTACGTGGGAGACAAACAGCCCGCAAAAAACTTGTTTTTTAGACTTTTACAGTGAAAAGTTGATCCAAAAAGCTGTAAGTATTTAAGAAAGTAAGACTTTAATTAAGTAATACTAGAATTAAAGTTGGAAAACTAAGTTGTAGTGACAAAAAAAGGGCAGACCACAATCCCCGTTCGCCTCCGCAAAAAATACAAAATAGAAGAAGGAACCCGCCTTGCGGTGCTAGACACCGGAGAAGGAATACTGCTTAAGCCTAAAATGTCAATATGGGACTTAATAGGTTCAGGCTCCAAGTTCGCCACTCCCGAGGAAATGAAAAAATTACTTGATGAGTCAAGGGCAGAAGATGAATAAGACAGTTTACGATTCCAGATTTTTTATTGAATTTTTTTACACTAAGGATAAAGAAGTTATCAGCAGACTTAAAGAACTGAAAAAACAAAAGAACAAATATATTTCAGCAATTGTCATTCATGAAGTACACAAATTTTCAATTTTGCGAGAAGGCCGAGATACTGCCAAACTAAGAGTCGCCCTCATGAGGGAGGAGTTCCAGGTTATTCCAGTTGATGAACAGCTCGCTCAAATGTCCGCGGATCTAAGAGTGAAGTACAAACTTTCAATGGGCGACAGTATGATAACTACAACAGCAATTATGTTAAAAGCTGTTTGCTTTTCCGATGACCCCCATTTTCAGCAGATAAAAGAAATTAAAACCGCTTGGATATAGATTAATTCACAGTGAAATTTATCGAGCTTAAACCGACTCTCAGATGGAGACAAATAGCCCACAAAAAGCAAAGTGACCGTTATGATTGAATCGGCGATTTTTGAACCCCAAAACGTGTCTGAGCTTAAGCGGTTTTTTGGGGAAAACAAAGATACCTATCACGAAATTTGGGTAGTTATAACTAAGAAGAAGGCAGCTAACCCACAACCCGTTTCATTCAACCAAGCTTTAACTGAAGCAAAAAAACAAGGGCTTATTGACAGCCGCACAAAAACCATCGACGAAAACAAATACATGATTCGTGTCACGAAAAGAATCAAACCCTAAACATTGCAAAACAAAAAAATATACTAAATTTTTAAGTGCTAATATTGTAGCTATTGAAATCTGCAACCTTTATATGAACCCCAGCTTATTGTCTTCTGGTAAGGAAGACTGAAAACATGATTCGCAAACAATTTGGCATTGAAGAAATGAAAATATTAGATGAGCCGTCAGTCGTGGCTTGGCTTAATGAATTTGCTAAAGCCAGCACAAAGACCCAGTATGAGAGTCGAATCGTTAGATTTTTGCAAGCTACACATACAACCATTGCGGATTTAAAACGGATGGACGTTAAAGAAATAAAAACGCTGTTTTTGAATTTCCAACGGAAAGAAGTAGAAAAAGGCACAAAAAACAACGGCGTTCTCAGTATTATAACAGCGATTAGAAGTTACTTAATCAGCATTGATAAAACCGTTGATTTTCGGAAAGGTCAATTGGTGAATTTGGAAGCAGATAATAGCTCTCATATTTTCGTGAATGGCGATTTAAAATTAATGTTCGATGTGGCTAGTACTTTTGAAAAAGCTTTACTTTCTACCGCTGTTTCTCAAGGTTGGGAAATATCAAGTTTTCTAGAGCAAGACCGAAAAGTCGTTGAGAGCCGTTTAGCCCACGCTGTACAAAACGGCGACAAGTTCATTTTCTTCAATAACACACGTCAAAAAACTGGTGTGGCGCGGTTTTGCGTTTTGAACCCGCTGGCGATTCAGTGGCTTTCAAAATACCTAGCTGTGAGAAAGGATAACAGCCCTTTGCTTTTCGACATCACTCAAGATGGGGTTCAAAAAATGCTTTACCGACTGGCTGAACAGTCAGGGCTTAAAAAGACTGGGAATTTACGCTTTCATAATATTAGAAAGTGGCTGATGTCTAGGCTTTCACGGTGCGGTTTTAATCAATTCCAAATTAAGTTTTTAATGGGTAAATCAATCGGTCTATCAGATTCAACTTACCTTCAAACTTTGCAAGCAGAAATAGAAGAAAAATATCCGACGGTTTATGATGAGCACCTCAACATTTCACCAATTATTGGGCTGGCGGATACTAAAAAAGAGCTAACAAACATAAAATCGGAATTAACCGAGACAATAGTTTCACAGGCTAAAAAAATTGAAAAATTAGATTGCAAAATGACGGAAATAAACGATTGCCTAGGCGGTTTAGGTGCGGCGATAGATGATTTAAAACTTAAGCACCCCGACATCACAATAGACGATTTAAGAGCCATTAAGGAACCACTTGAAAAAGCCATTGATAAAATAAATGAAAGGATGTCATTAATTCTCGGCTATTTAGAAAAGCAAGCGGACTTTAAGCAAGAGGGCTAAACATGCCGAATCAAGCTGAGTTTTTAGAGCTGGAGCTTAAAACTGGGTTCCTTATTCTTTTTGGTTCTGTTTGCGGCTTGCTTTTCGGCACAGTGGGCTTAATCATGGCTGGAATCTGCTTTTTAATTTTACTTCACGTTTTAATCACTTTTAACCGACATGATAAAAGGAAAAACGCAGCACCTTTTGAGATAGTAGAAGCTAAACCCACCGAGCAAGCTAAAGAAGCCGATGAAGAGAGTGAATCAAATGAGGTTGACGACCTTTTACTGCTTTTAGACCCCATTTAACCTATAGGATTCAACCATTACAAGCCAAGCAAACCTACTAGTAGAGCTGGTTATATTATATCATAATACTCAGGATACGTACGGAGGTCATAACGGCGTTATAATGTGGATGTTTGGCTCTCTATGGTGTGTCGCTATTGATACTCATAAATATCAAGTGTTTGAGTATTGTATTCTTGCTGGGAACTTTGCGCTTAAACGATGGTTTAGCCGTTCAGCCGCCCAGACTATTAAGTATTACTAAATAAGACACTGCGTCATTGTTTTTTTAATCTAGTCCCTACCCCTGCCTATGCCTTTCTATATGAGCCAAACTGTGATTATAATTTTTGCATTTGAAATATATATTTTAAAGTTTGATTCACTTTCAATATCTACTGTGTGCGGCTTAACCTTTTCCAATTCCCGAATTTAGTTTTCATTTAATTACCTAATGCAATAAAGTCTAATAGATTTTATTTCACGTAGAATTTAAATATTAACAGTCTAGATGGTAAAATAATAATGCCGGAAATGTGCTGCGTTTTTTGAATGCAAACTAGGCGGTATATTTTTCAATTGGTTTCTTTGTTGTGGGTATGAAGCGTAAGTTTAAGGCTTGGAATAGTTCTGTGCGGCGTTTGCCTTCTACAAATCTATAATTGATAAGTCTTAATAGTAAATCAATAGTGCTGAATTCGACCCATTCATTGGGTTTACCGTTCCATTTTTCCAATGCATATTGAAATGGTTTGTTGAAAGCTAGATATCTTGCTTGGTCTTGATAGTGTAGTATCTTGAAGCTAGTGTCGAAATGGATGTATTCACACTCTCCAACGTTCTTATCCCAGCGGCTTAAACGTCCTTTTTTGCTGTAATCTCTTCCTTCTATTATGTCAAACAAAGCCCAGCTAAGCGGTATTGTGTGATGTGGAAAGCCTAGGTCATTTGACTCTCTGACTTTTGAGCCATCGGATGCAGTGAACCATTTTATTTTTGAACCAGCATGAAGGTTAACAGGTAAATAAGTTTGATAAATATCGCCCTTTTCCGCTTCAAGTTGAATCCAGCAATAGCCTTCCAGCAACGCCTTAATCCATTGTTCTTGATGTAAGCCAAATTCAATAAACTTGACCGTGGACTTGGTTATTTTCTGATTTGATTTTAAAGCACTAACTAAGGGCATATTCAACAAGTCAAAAAAGTCTATTTTAAGCTGTGCATAATACAGCAAACCTAGATACTTTGTTCCGTACCTGTCAACTAGCACTTTCAACATCGGGTTAATGTAGTAGACAGCAAGGTTACTTTTGCCGCGCCTTAATATCCAGCGTAGATTAACCAAAAGTTGCAGGTGGCGCTTTAGTTGACGTTTGGTTATTCCATAGAGTTCAATGGGTATCCAGTTAAAGCCAAGATACCCAGCTTGAAGAATATCATTCAATATGTCAGGTAATACGAAAAACGCGGCGTTCATCGGGTGAGGGAGGATGCCTTCGCCTCTGGGAGTTAGGTTCTCTAGAGCATACCTTAGTAGGTCATCTAGGCTCATTATAGGCTTAGATTGGCTATTTTCCCCTTCTATAACTGGGCTAATAGTACCTAAAATATTACTTTTTATGTCATTGGGCTTGTCTAGTATGGTGTTAAATTTTAGTGTGTTAGTGTTAGTTTTGTATTTGGTTAGTGTGTTCTGTGTGCTGAGTGATGTGATGCTATAGTGTGGTCTAGTTTTCTTATAGTCTAGTCGTCTGTTTGGGTTAATTGTGGCTTGGTTTTTGTTATAATACCGTTTGTGCTTCTCGCTGTAAGTGCTTGTCTCTCCGCTAGTTGATTTAGTTAAAAGTGTGGAGTCTAGACTAGTTAGTTGTTCACTTAAAAGTGTGCTCATTCTTATCTCTTCTTTCTTCTTTCATTGTCTCTCAAATCCACTTATGTATTACGATTTCATACTTAAAAGCAATATCCTGATGGTATCACTCAGTCTCATCGTATAAGTTAGCTTAAAATTAGTGTTTTTTAGCTCTTAGTAGCTTAAAAGTTTGGTAGAAGTTTGGATTGAGAGACAGGTGTTAGTCGAGTCTCGAAGAGATGCTGTATTAAGTATTAATACACACTAATTAATGTTATGGTTCGCGATTTCAGCCTATGATGGGTTAATCTAGTCTAGTCTAGCGCACATTTTCCGCACATGGTCTTTTAATTTAATGAGGTAATGAAATTGGTTTATCTTTGATTAGTGGTTCCTGCTCCCAGCTTATCCTTCAATTATGGCTTATTGTATATTGAACACAAAAAACATGCTAGTCTATGATTCATTTCTATTTTATAGTATGGCAATTAGTGCCTTTTATGAGTCTTTTAAAGATGTGTCTTAATTAGAGTCGTTAGTGTGGTTTGGAAATTGGGTCTAAGTGCGTTAAGTGAGTTTAGGTTTTGGAGCTAAGAGCGGTAAGTGAGGTTAGTTTCAGGTCATTGTGAGTGCCTTTAGGTTTTAATTTAATGAGTTAATGAAATTTATTTTGGCACAAATAAAACAATTGATGATTCCTGAGCGCTTATTTTTCAATTTATTTCAATTTGTGCGACAAATAGTTAATCCTAACAAATCCGCCACCAACCATTCTCCGCAAGCAAAACACAGGTTTTCAAATAGGTTAACCACAGATTTCTTTTGGGATTGTGACTTTAATGCTAGGTTTACTTGACCTATGAAAAATTGACTACTTGTCGTCAATTGCTTTCATAAAAGGTTTAGGCGTCAAATGCGTTCTATTCATTTTCATTGATTTGAGAAACAAGTCCCAAGTAACATGACAAGACACAAAATGTTATTAGAGCTAAGTTGCTATTTGGCAACTAAGGAAGCGAGGAATTTTGAAGAAAGGAGTAGCATTTTTGCTTATTCTGCTCATGGCAGGGTCATTAATTTTGGTTTTCAATTCACAATGGGCGAAGGCAACCAGTCCACTCACCATACAATGGACCAATACATATGGAGTTCCTGCCAATCAAACCGCAGGTGCCTTAACCCAAACAACCGACGGAGGATTTGCATTAGCCTGCACGAATTATTCTTACGCATATAATATTCCTTTATTAACATCTGAGGGGCTGGCTGTTAGGACTAACTCGATCGGTAGTTTGTTGTGGACTCATAGTATCGCAGTCTCGACATATCGGGGAGTAGGTTCCTTCGGAGCAATACAAACGCTCGATAATGGCTATGTATTTGGTTACGACGCGGGCGTTCCACAATCATTTGCGTTACATTTAATTAAGACCAATTCAGCTGGAAATCAACTTTGGACGTACGATCTTGTTTACAATTTAGCTAGTTCTTTTGTTCAATGTACTGATGGAGGATTTGTTTTATGTGGATATACAGTTTACCTAGATTATACACATTCAAATTATATTTGGCTAAATAAGGTTGATTCGTCAGGTAACCAACTTTGGAGCAGAATATATGGTTATACAGATGCAAATCAATCGTCATCCCGTTTGAATAGCCTTGTGCAGACTAGCGATGGAGGATTCATGTTATCGGGAGAACTTAATGGAACTCAAGCTTTGCTAATAAAAACGGATTCATCAGGAAATGAAATTTGGAATAGAACATACTCAGGCATCGGGGCCTTTTCTGATCTTATATCCACCAGCGATGGCGGATTTGCCACTCTTAGTGATCCAACTTTTTACACTTCTCCGAACGGCATAGTTAAGCTTGATTCAATCGGGAATATCCAATGGAACATAACTTACTCGACCGATGTTAACTCATTTGTACAGACAAACGATAACGGCTTTTTGTTATCAGAAGGAAACTCTATAGTTAAGATTGACTCTTTAGGAAATACTCAATGGAATCAAGCTTTTACAGGAGTAAATGCCCTTGGAATGCTTATAAAAACAAATGACGGAGGGTACGCAAT